>NZ_QRWD01000005.1:374-48591 GCF_003459505.1 Collinsella sp. AF20-14LB | reverse complement strand
GCCCAGAGGCGATGCCTCTGAGCTGCGAACATTTGGTGGGCGTTAGAAGATTTGAACTTCTGACCTCTTCCGTGTCAGGGAAGCGCTCTCCCCCTGAGCTAAACGCCCAAATGGAGCGGACAACGGGGCTCGAACCCGCGACCCCAACCTTGGCAAGGTTGTGCTCTACCAACTGAGCCATGTCCGCCTGCGAGGATTTAATATACGGGATGATCCACCCAAATGCAAGAACTTTTTTTGAAAAGTTTTGCGACGCCCTCGCGAACCTCGCGAAGACATCAGCCGCCGCGGAAGGCGCAGGCAAACGCAAGCTCGCCGCAAGAGACCCCTACATCTCACCGAGCATGATCCAGGCAGAGCTGTCCTGCGCGAGCTTACCGTCTGCAAGCGGTGATGAGGCGAGCAGGACCCTGCCCGCAGGCAGCTCCACGAGCGCTGCACCGAAATTCGTCACACACGCCCAGCCGTTGTCGCGGCGATAGGCGATGACGCCGCCCTCAGCGCCCTCGGCACCATCCGCAAGGCCGGTGCGCCCGTCAAGATCGAGCCACGCGAGATCGTTGGCGCACCCGCGCAGCTTGCGCCGCAGCCAGAGGGCGTCACGATAGAGCGCAAGCATCGATGTCGGGTCCGCTTCTTCCCTATCGGCAGCGTAATCGGAAAACCATGCAGGCTGCGGCAGATGGGGCGCCGCATCGGCGTCCGCCGGTGAAAACCCAAACGATCCGCCCTGCGCGGGATCGTCCGCCGCCACCCACGGCAGGGGCACACGGCAGCCGTCGCGCCCCTTCTCGCGCTTCGGTCCGTGCGTATTGGTCGCAGTAGGATCTTCGAGTACAGCCCACGGAATGTCAGCCACCTCAAAAAGGCCGAGCTCCTCACCCTGATACACGTATGCCGAGCCCGGAAGCGCCAGCTCGAGCAAAAGGGCCGCCCGCGCGCGGCGCTCGCCGAGTTCACGTTCCTCGTCATAAGACGACCCGTCGCGTAAGAGCCAGTCGAGCGCAATCTGGTGGTAGCGCGTCGCCTTGATCTGCGGCAGGGCATAGCGCGTCGCCACGCGCGGCACGTCGTGGTTGGAGAGCACCCAGGTCGAGGCGGAATCGGATTCTATAGCTGCCTTCAAGCCCTCCTCGATTGCAGCGTGCATGTCATCATAGGTCCAAGTGGCCTTGGCAAACTCAAAGTTGAATGTCTGGCCAAGCTCGCTGGGACGCGCGTAGAGATACTGGCGCTCGGGCAGCACCCACGCCTCGGCAACGGCGCTGCGTGGCGGATCATAGCGGTCGAACACGCGGCGCCACTCGCGATAGATCTCGTGGACCTCGTTGCGGTCCCACAGCGGATGGGTGCCGTCCTCAACCATGTCATCGCCCTCGGCGAGATGCCACCGGTCGAGGTCATCGCGGTCGAGATCCTTGGCGAGACCGTGCGCCACATCAATGCGAAAGCCATCGACGCCTCGATCGCTCCAAAACGCCAGGACGTCACAAAAGAACGCGTGAACCTCGGGGCACGACCAGTCAAAGTCCGGCTGCTCGGGCGTAAACATGTGCAGATACCACTGACCGTCCGCGACGCGCGTCCAGGCGGGGCCGCCAAAGTTGGCATTCCAATTGGTGGGAGGCAGCTCGCCGTGCTCGCCGCGACCATCGCGGAAGATATAACGGGCGCGCTCGGGCGATCCGGGGCCGGCGGCAAGAGCGGCTTTGAACCAGGGGTGCTGGTTGGACGAATGGTTGGGCACGATGTCGACGATGACCTTGATGCCGTGCGCGTGAGCCGCAGCGATCATGTCATCGAAGTCGTCAAGCGAGCCGAGACGTGGGTCGACATCGCAGTAGTCCGCCACATCATAGCCGCCATCAACAAGAGGCGATGGGTAAAACGGGCTCAGCCAGATGGCCTCGATACCCAGCCGCTCAAGATAGTCCATCTGCTGGGTAATGCCCGCGATATCGCCCAGACCCGAACCAGTCGAATCCTTAAACGAGCGCGGGTAGATTTGATAAATCGCGGCATCGGACATCCATGGGCGCGAAGAGGACTTTTCTGTAGCCATGGGATGAGTCTCCCTTGCAACGAGGTTTTGCGAGATGCCCACGATGATACGCCCAAAGCGGACATTCGCGGCAAACAACGCCACAGCCACGCCCCAAACGCTCGCTCCCTCTCGGGTTCGAGCCCAAGCGATGGGTACGAAAAAGCCCGGCTACCGTAGTAGTCGGGCTGCTGCGTTTGGAGCGGACAACGGGGCTCGAACCCGCGACCCCAACCTTGGCAAGGTTGTGCTCTACCAACTGAGCCATGTCCGCATATGTAAAATAAAACGGGCGCCGGAGCGCCCGGATGTTGCTTGGAGGCGAAGCCCGGATTCGAACCGGGGGTAAAGGCTTTGCAGGCCTCTGCCTTACCACTTGGCCACTTCGCCGAAAAAGGACCGCCTAAACGGTCCGGAAATGCAATGGAGCGGACAACGGGGCTCGAACCCGCGACCCCAACCTTGGCAAGGTTGTGCTCTACCAACTGAGCCATGTCCGCTTGCGGGTTATTAATTTACGCGAGTTGTCCAAAAGACGCAAGTACTTTTTTCAAAAAAGTTATTCGCCACATGCTCTTGGCAGATAAACATGCCAAAACGATTTACTAGGCGCACGATTCCAACGTTCCGCTAAACAGCTTTACCATCCGAACGCGCGTACCGGCACCATCAGTACGACGGGCAACCTCCACGTTGTCGACCAACATGCGCATGAGCTTGATTCCACGCCCGCGTTCCTCAGTCGTAACCGGTTCACTCGACCCGTCGATCGAATAGCCCGCCCCACGGTCGACAACCTCAATCACGACACGATCGCCATAGGCCTGAACCGTCAGGATGCATCCGATACCACCCGCATGGTCATACGCGTTGCCCAGCGCCTCGCCCGATGCCAATGCGACGTCATAGCGCTCATCACGCCTCAGGGGAAGCGATTCGAGTAGCTCGGCAATACGATGACGATAGTATGGAAGGTTCTCGATACCCTGGCGCACCTCGACACTCTTGCTCCAGCGAGGCAATTCCCCCACCGGAATGGCAGGAATCGACTCCCGAGCGAAGCCCGCAACATGGAGGATGTCGACAAGTCGGGCAATCTCCAAAAAGCGAATGACCTCATCGGAGGCGTTAACGAGCGAAAGCAGGCCCTCTCGCCTCATGAGCTCTCTGGCGCGTGTAAGCAAAAACGCCAAACCCGTCGAATCGATAAAGCCCACGGCCTGGCAATTGATGACAACGCGGCGCACGCCCCGGTCGATCAAATTATCCAACCGTCGGCGCAGCGCGGGCACCGAGGCGATGTCGACATCACCCGGTGGCGTCAAAACCGCTATGTCATTCCACTCATTCATACGACCATGGTTCCCCAAAAGAGCTCGCTCGATGCACACATATCTACAACCGCGTAGGTTTCGCCCCTCAAGCGTCGCAGCCTACGATCGGCCCCGTAAAAACTCAAGGGAAACCAACGCGATATCATCGTCCAGCGCCGACTCGGTAAAGCGGTCAAGCTCGCTCAAGACCTTACCGCAGATTCCCGATACGCCCTCACCCGAAACAGAGAGCAAAAGATCGCGAAGGCGTTGCTCGCCAAAGAAAGCACCAGAGCGATCGCGCGCTTCGATCGTTCCGTCGGTATACATAAAGAGCATGTCACCAGGAGCGAACGTAAAGACGCCCGTCTCGTACACCATGCTCTCAAAGGCACCGATCACGCCCGATTGACACCCAAGGAGCTCCACTTCTCCCCCGCAGGTCTCGCCGCCACCAAGCGGCGTCGACGACGGCCGAATGACCATAGTGGGAGGATGTCCCGCAGAGCAATAGGTAGCGCGACCCGCCTTAAGATCGATCTTGGCGATAAACGCCGTCACAAACGTCTCGACTCTCGAAAAGCCCATGAGCATGCTATTGAGCGAGCGAGCCATGCGGGCAGGCCCCGCACCCTCCCAGGCATAGGCCGTCAGCGCCGTCTTGACGAGCGCCGACATCGACGCCGCCTCGATTCCCTTGCCGGACACATCTCCCAAAATCATAACGGCGCAATCGTCGGGAAGACGAACAAGCGTATAGAAGTCACCGCCGACCAGCGCCGAATTCGTTGCCGATAGGTACACCGAATCGGCGGCGATTCCCGGAACGTCACCAAGCGAATTTCTCATGCCGATCTGAAGCGTCTGAGCGATATGACGCTCCTCGCGCTTTTGAGACTCACCCTCATAGATCAGCTCAAAATCGTGAGCCAAATGCACCATGTAGTCGTATTCAAGGTCGTCGATTGGTTCCTGGCTGCCATCACGGAGCAGCAAGGCGCGCGTTGTCGGCCCCTTTGCGACATCAGCGTGAACGATCGCATCGTTGTTTCGCTTGTCATCCGCCTCCGAGCGATAGCGCCCCGCCTCGATACCGGAGTCGACATACAGTCCCTGACACGGCAGGCCGTGGGCTCTCAGCCATGCACCCATAGGCGTGGATTCATCCACGCGCGTTAGGCGCACGTGCTTGAGATCGTCAGCGCTCGTCCCGCCCAGCACCGACGTCTCGAACCCATCGGAAGCTGATCCCAGGCGCGCTGCCGGCGTCGTGACAGAAAAGAAGAGCGACTCCGGATCGCCCGGCAACGCTACGCGACTGCCGCCCTCAAAATCGATGACATAGGCTTCGAGGCCCGCATCATACTCCACGGGGCAAAAATGACAGTTGAGCACGGCGCAAATTTCCGACGATACCGCGCGCGAAGCGACGACGGGATCATCAAGATAGGTAAAAAGCTCATCGCGCAGCACGTTGAGCGAACGACCAAGTTCTGCCGTGCGGCGCGAACGTAAGCTCGACGCCATGCCGACCATCTGAATAGACAGGTAATCGCAGATGACCTCGAGCACGTTAAGGTCATAGGCAAGTGGCGCCTGTGGACGTTTCCAACCGACCTCCAACACACCGAGCACCTGCGTGCCGTAAAACACGGGAAGACAGATCTCACTGCGATACGGAGGCATATCCTGCACGCGCAGCAAGTGTTTGGAACGATTGTCCAAATCAATGAACATACCCGAAGCAACCCGGTCGCCCTCAAGGTCCTGCTGGATCGACAGACGACAGGCACGCGACTCACGAAGCACGTAGGTCGGAATGCCCGCGCCGTACGGCATAAATTCGGGAAGGTAGCTATCATGCAGCTCCTTGGAAACACCGCGGAGCTTAAAACCGCCGCTCTCAGAAAAATAAATCGCAGCTCCAGAGGCATCGAGCGTTCCGACGAGCTGATTCAAAACGGTATCGAGCAAGCTGGGGAGCTCATCGGAGCCCACGGTACTCATAATGACCGAAAGGGTGCCCGAAAGGCGTTTATTCGCCACCCTAAGCTCCGATAGCGCACGTTTGAGCTGACGATCGTGGGAATACTGCTCTTCGATGCTGTGAAGCGCCACCAGGACGCGCGGCGCGCGGCGTCCAAAGATACGCGGAGGCGTAACGGAACCTGCGCGAACCAAGACGGGAATAAAGGACCCGTCGCTCAGCTTGAGCATCAGCTCGCTCTCGCAGCCATCGGTCTCAAACGGCAGACGATGTTCGGTCGCGCGCTCAAAGGCAGACGAGTACAGAACGTCCTTGACATCACCGTTGATGACGTCAGCGCGCTCCTCGCACATCAGATCGAGCAAACGATTATTCACATGCAGGATGGTTCCATCGAGCTCACAAATGATGACAGCATCGCTCGTGATCTCGACCAGTTGGGCAACGTCTGCCCACTCGTTGCGCTCAAGCGTTTCCATCGTGGACCTCACCGTCTATCGGTAACAAAAAAGCCTCCGAAGAGGCTTCTCAAATGCGATGGTGTCGGAGGCGGGACTTGAACCCGCATGACCAAAAAGCGGTCACTAGCACCTCAAGCTAGCGCGTCTGCCAATTCCGCCACTCCGACATGCTATGTTGTTGATTCGCAGTTCGTTTTGTTGGACCCGCGCGTTCAACGAGGAAGATAATAACCTATGATTCGAGAACTGTGCAAGCACTTTTTTCAAAAAAGTTTACGAATTTGTAAATGCGCAGGTAGACTGACCTGTTCGGGCAGGAATGAGGTTGCTTTCCAACGCGTCCTCGGGCATGCGGCATTATTTTGATCCGCGCTTCGCGCTACAAAATAATGCCGCCCCCTGCGGAATGCGTTGGAAAGCAACCTCATTCCGGCCCTAGGGGCACATGCTTCATGCACAGTTCTCAAACATATTCTGGGGCTGATAAGAATTTAGTGGCTCGGCTTTGCCGAGCCCTTATATAAGGAGGCCGGAGCCAAAGCTCCGGCCTCGCTCAATTTCTTATTAGATTAAGTGAGCGATCAAGGAATCGCGCTCCCCTCTGCAACGGCAACGTAGGGCCCGTGCTGGACTTAGTTTTCAGAACATTCCGCAGACCAGGAAACCCCCTTATCCGCAGCTCCGAAGGAGCAGGATAAGGGGGTTTCCATGGTCGAGGACGTTCTGAAAACTAAGTCCAGCACGGGCCCGGACGAAAACAACCGACTACAGGTCGATGTGCGATTCCTTGATCGGGAACGGCTCGGCGAAGTGGCAGGCGCAGCAATGGCCCGGTGCGACTTCCTTAAACTCGGGAAGCTTCTCGGAGCAGATGCCCTGCGCGATCGGGCAGCGGGTGTGGAAACGGCAGCCGGTCGGCGGATCCAGCGGCGACGGCGGATCGCCGGCGAGGATGATACGCTTGCGGGTCTTCTGGATATCCGGATCGGGCACCGGCACGGCAGACAGCAGCGACTGCGTGTACGGGTGGTGAGGCTCGCTATAGAGCGTCTTCCAGTCCGAAACCTCGACCATCTTGCCCAGATACATAACGGCAACGCGATCGGAGATGTGTTGCACGACGGACAGGTCGTGGGCGATAAACAGATACGCCGTACCAAACTTGTCCTGAAGTTCCTTGAGCAGGTTCAGAACCTGGGCCTGAATGGAAACATCCAGAGCGGAAACGGGCTCGTCGCAGATGATCAGCTTGGGCTTCAAAGCGAAGGCGCGGGCGATGCCGACACGCTGACGCTGACCGCCCGAGAACTCGTGCGGATAGCGGTTGATGTGCTCGGGGTTCAGTCCAACGACGTCGAGAAGCTCGCGAACACGCTCGATACGCTCCTCCTTGGTGCCCACGCCGTGAATAGTCATGGGCTCGGAGACGATCTCGCCGATGGTCATACGGGGGTTCAGCGAAGCATAGGGGTCCTGGAAGATGAACTGCATCTCGCGACGCATGTCCTTGATCTCATGCTTGCTCATCTCGGCAACATCTTTGCCCTGGAAGAACACCTTGCCGGCAGTCGGCTGGGTCAGGCGCATAATCGTGCGGCCCGTGGTGGACTTACCGCAACCAGACTCGCCAACCAGACCAAAGGTCTCGCCAGGATAAATCTCAAACGAGATGTCGTTCACAGCAGAGACGACGCGCTTGGAAAAGCGCTTGGCGAACATGCCGGACTCGGCGGGGAATTCCTTAGAGAGGTGCTCGACCTTCAGCAGCGGAGTGCGCTCGTTCTTATCTGCCATTTACGCCTCGCCTCCCTTCTCGGAATCCTTGCGCGTACGGGACGTCGCAGGAGCATTCTTGAGGAACTCGGGGTCACCGGAGTAGTGGCACGCAGAGTAATGGCCAGACTCGGTAACAACGCGCTCGGGGCGCTGCTTGCGGCACTTGTCCGTCGCATAGGGGCAACGAGGAGAGAAGACGCAGCCCTCAGGCAAGTTCATGAGCGAAGGCGGGTTGCCGTGAATCGGCGTAAGAGGCTTCTTCTCCTCGATGGCCTGCTCCGGGATGGAGCGGATAAGGCCCCAGGTGTAGGGATGACGGCTCTCGTAGAAGATCTCTTCGGCAGTACCGAACTCGACGGGACGGCCGGCGTACATAACCATGATCTTATCGGCCATATCGGCGACAACGCCAAGGTCGTGGGTGATCATGATAATGGCGTTGCCGTTCTTCTCCTGCATTTCCTGCATCAGCTCAATAATCTGAGCCTGGATGGTAACGTCCAGAGCAGTCGTGGGCTCATCGGCAATCAGGATATCGGGATCGCAGGCAAGCGCCATGGCAATCATGACGCGCTGACGCATGCCACCAGAGAACTGGTGCGGATACTCGTTGACGCGCTTCTCGGGCTCGGGAATGCCAACGAGGTCCAAAAGCTCGGTGGCGCGCTTGAGCGCCTCCTGCTTGGAGTAGCCACGGTGCAGACGAAGTCCCTCGCCCACCTGCTTGCCGATCTTATAGACCGGGTTCAGGGAGGTCATAGGATCCTGGAAGATCATCGCGATATCGTTGCCGCGAATATGCTGCATTTCTTCCTCGGTCATCTCGAGGATCGAACGACCGCGGTAGCGAACGTCGCCGCCCTCAATCTTTCCCGGAGGCATCGAGATGAGGCCCATGATGGTCATGGCGGTCACGGACTTACCAGAGCCGGACTCACCGACGACGCCCAGGGTCTCACCGCGATCGAGCGTGTAGGACACACCGTCGACGGCGCGAACGACGCCATCCTCGGTGTGGAAATACATCTTAAGGTCATCGACCTCGAGCAGATGCTGGCCCTCGGGAACCGGCTGGTCCTTCAGGTCCACATAGTTCTTGTTCTTCTTCATCCTTATGCGTCCTTCATCTTGACGTCGAGGGCGTCGCGCAGACCGTCACCCAACAGGGTGAAGGCGAGCACCGTCGAGAGAATTGCCAGACCGGGCATGATCATCATCCAGGGAGCAGTCAGAAGATACTGCTGACCGTCCTGAATCATAGAGCCCCACGAAGGCGTAGGCGGAATAACACCCATACCGAGGAAGGACAGGGCAGACTCGGTCAGAATAGCGCCACCAATGTTCATGGTCGCATAGACCACGATAGAAGCAACGGAGTTCGGGAAGATATGGCGCATAACGATACGCGCATCGGATGCACCCATAGCGCGAGCGGCGTCAACATAGTCGTTCTCTTTGACCGTCAGGATCGCGGATCGGAAGACGCGCGCAATCGAAGGCCAGCCGAGAATGCCGATGGCGATAAAGACATTCTGAAGACCACGACCGATAACGGCAATCATGGCAACAACGAACAGCACGTACGGGAACGCCAGGAAGATGTCCGCACAGCGCATGATGATCGTATCCCAGATGCCGCCATAGAAACCGGCCAGGGCGCCCATGACCAGACCGATCACCGTGGAGATGGCGGTGGCCATAATACCGACGGAAAGCGAAACGCGCGCGCCGTAGATAACACGGACGAGAATGTCACGACCAAGAGAGTCGGTGCCAAACGGGTGCTCGGCACACGGAGCCAGCAGCGAAGTCTCGGCCATGGTGGTCGAGTCAGAAGCCGTAGGAGAGCCGAGCCAGGGCTTAGCCCACAGATCGGCGGTCAGGGCGACCACAACAACGATGATGATCCAGCAGACACCGATAACGGCGAGCTTGTTCTTACGAAGACGCTTAAAAGCGTCGCCCCACAGCGTGCGGGACTTGGCGGGAGCAGATGCGGCCTTGGTGGCGGTAGCCTGCTCCTGAGACTGAGAATCAGTTTCCTGCATGAGACGTACCTCCCTTAGGCCTTATCCGACGGACCGCCAAGGCGGATGCGCGGGTCGAGGAATGCATAGCTAATGTCGACGAGCAGGTTGATCACCATAACGACGACAACAATGAGCGTAACGCCGCCCATAACGATGGGCCAGTCGCGCATACTAATGGCGCGGTAGACCTCGAAGCCGATGCCGGGCCAGTTAAAGACCGTCTCGGTCAGGATGGCGCCCGAAAGCATGCCGCCGAAGTCGACACCAATATAGGTAACGACGGGGATGAGTGCATTCTTAAGCGCATGCTTGATAATGATCGCGCGATTGGAGAGACCCTTGGCCTTTGCCGTACGGATGTAATCCTGGTTCATGACGTCAAGCAGCTGCGAGCGCATAATGCGGGCGGCATAAGCGGTCGAAACCGAAGCCAGCGTAATGGTCGGAAGCACATAGTGCATCCAATCCTGATACTGAGAGCTGGAACCGCCGGCACCCGAGATCGGCATGGAGAATGCACCGCCCGTGGCGTCCTTGAGAATGACGCCAAAGAACAGCTGCAGCAACATACCGAGCCAGAAGGCCGGGACGGCAACGAGAATCGACGTGGTGAGCGTTACCAAAATATCCCAGAAGGAATAACGCTTAACCGCCGAAATGATACCCGCACCGATACCCATGATTGCCTCGAGCACGATGGCGCACGCGGCAAGTTTGACCGTATACGGATACTTCTGGGCAAAGATTTCCGTAACCGGCAGCTTGCGCTGGTACGAATTGCCCAGATCGCCATGAAGCAGGCCGTTCATGTAATACAAGTAACGGTCCACGAGCGACGTTTGAACGGGGTCGCCGTTCTCGTCAAGGATCGCGTTGCCGTCCTCGTCCGTCTGGACCAGGTGATAGCGCACGCGAAGCTGAAGCTCCACCTCGGGGGACAGAGCCTTGTCTCCACCGATCAGCTTGATCGGATCTCCCGGCACGATATTCTGGAGGGCGAACAGAATCAGCGTAACGCCCAAAAACACCGGGATGAACTGAAGCACACGTTTAACGATGTACTTACCCATACCACTCCCCTATCTAGGGATTAACCTAAATGGGATGCCGATCGCCAGACCGGCATCCCAAAATTACCATCAGCCAGTTTACCCCAGGTTAGGGAGAACTGTATGTTTCCCATGAGGTCTACGTAAATACTTGACCCTCACGGAAGCTGCAAAACCCTTAGGCGAGCTCGGCGGTACCCAGATCGGCGTGCTTCTGCGGATCAACATAGAGATGCTTGACGCGGTCAGAGCCAGCGATGGTGTGCGTGTAGAACATCACCGGGATAACCGGGCAGTCAGCAGCGACCATGGCGTCGGCCTCCCGCATCTTGGCGATGCGCTCCTCGTCATCAACCGTGGTGCGGGCCTCGTCGACCTTGGCATCGAACTCGGGGTTGCTGTAACCGGAGCGGTTGTCGCCACCGAGGGAGTCGGAGTGGAACAGCGGGTACAGGAAGTTGTCCATGATCGGGTAATCGGCGATCCAGCCCAGACGGCCGAACTGATAGTTGAAGTTCTGATACTGCTCGAGCAGGGCAGACCACTCAGGGGTATCGGAGACAGCGGTAACGCCAACCTTGGCGAGGTCGCCGATGATGGACTCCATGGTCTCCTTGTGACCACCGTCCTGGTTGTAGGAAAGGGTCACGCTAATGCCACGATCGCCGTTAGCGCCAGCGGGAGCGACCTTGTCGAGGTACTCGTTAGCCTTGTCGACGTCATAGGCGCAGAACTCCCATGCGCCCTCCTTGTAGCCGGCGATTCCCGGAGGAACAATACCGTCGGCGGGGGTACGGGTACCCTTGAAGATGGTCTTGCAGATGGCCTCACGGTTGATGGCCAGGGAGATGCCCTTGCGCAGGTCGGCGTTATTGAACGGCTCGGCCGTGGTGTTGCAGGTCAGATAGTACGTGGAAGGCTCGGCACCGAGCAGCATATGCTCGCCGTCACCCATGGTGTAGCCGTCCTTGGACTCGCCACGGTCCTTCTTGGCGGCGTCGATCTGAGCAACGGGAACGTCGCAGACATCGAGGTTACCGGCCTGGAACTCCTTGTAAGCGGTCTCCATGTCCTTGATGACCTGGAAGTGGATGCCATCGATCTTGGCCTTGTCGCCATAGTAATCGTCAAACTTCTTGAGGTTGATCTCCTGGCCATCCTCCCACTTACCGTCCATCATGAACGGGCCGTTACCGACCGGGGCAAGGTAGAAGCTCTTGACGTCGGACTCGGCGCACTCGGGAACCGGGGACAGAGCCGGGTGAGAGGCGACGAAGGGGAAGTCGGCGTAAGCGGAAGACAGCTTGACGACGAGGGTCTCATCGTCGGGGCAAGTAACACCGCTGAGCTCGGTAGCGTTGCCGGCAAGCAGATCGTCATAGCCCTCAACCATGGAAAGGTGATAGGAGACCTCGGAAGGACCATACTCGGTGGCGATGGCCGACTTGGTGTTGACTAGACGCTCCCAACCGAGCTTGAAGGACTTGGAGGTAACGTCGTCACCGTTGTGGAACTTAGCCTTCTTGATCTTGAAGGTGAACTCGGTGGCGTCGTCGTTAGCCTCAAAGGACTCGCAAGCCAGCGGAACGATCTCGCCCTTCTCGGGGTTGTACTCCGTCAGAGCGTCGAAGAGCTGGTACTCGACCTGAGTGCCCTGATCCTCCTGGACATTGTAGGGGTCGATGCAGACCGGGTTGTTGATGTAGAAGTTCAGCGTCGAACCGGAGTCAGATCCGGAAGCGTCGCCGCCCTTCTTGCCGCATGCGGCAAGAAAAGCCATGGAGCTCGCAGCGAGGGTGCCGCCAACAAAGGCGCGACGACCCATAACGGGCTGGTGGAACATAGAATCAGCCATGCCATCCTCCTTATGAGATAGGACAAAGTGAATTCGGCCGGGCAACGTCGAGACAGCCCAATCGAACCATTCAAACGCGGTCCGCCGTTATGGCTGGTTATGCAATGCGGGCCAACGTTTTGCAATACAGTAGCGCATTTTATGCACAATTTGGCGCTGATTCCGGTTAACGGTCGAGAATTTCTTTAGTTAGGCGAAGTATGTGGGGATATTTTGACTCTGTTACAGATATGTAAACAAAAAGGGTCCCGCACTTGCGAAACCCTTTTCAAGTCTTTATGCGGCTCGTGCTTAGTAGCCCACGATGCCCTGCGGGAAGAAGAACATGCACAGAACGACACACACAGCAAAAACGACGGCCATAATTACCGTCAGGCGATCGAGGTTCTGCTCCATGACGCCCGTGGCAGAGCTGGAGTTATACAGCGAGCTAGCGATCATATCCGAAACGCCGGTACCCTTACCGGAGTGCATCAGGACGAGAATCGTCAGCGCCACGGCAGAGATAGCCCAAACGATAAACAGAAGAATCTGGAACGGACCCATAGATAAGCTCCTTAATAGAACAATTTAAACTCCAGTACTGTACCACAATCCCTTGTCCTCCCCTACCTGCCACTCGGGGACGGGGTAGAAATGGCAGAAATATCAAAAAAAGGGGGTTGCCCGAATTTGGGCAACCCCCTCGCATGAAAACGCTTGGAGTTTTCACTTAGGCCTCGGTGGCGAGCACGCGGCCCGTCATCTCGGCGGAAGGCTCCAGACCAGCCATGGTGAGCATAGTCGGGGCGATATCTGAGAGACGACCGTCCTCGATACCGGTGAGCTGTGCCTTCTCATCAACGATGATAAACGGCACGCGGTTGGTGGTGTGAGCCGTAAACGGATGCTTGGAACCGTCGGAAGCAACGTCAAACATGTGATCGGCGTTGCCGTGGTCGGCGGTAATCAGCGCAAAGCCGCCCTTAGCGAGAATCGCCGGGACAACCTTGGACAGGGCATCGTCAACAGCCTCGACGGCCTTAACGGCGGCGTCGAAGACACCGGTGTGACCAACCATGTCGCAGTTCGCGAAGTTCACGATGTAGAAATCAGCGCGATCCTCGTTGATGGCGGCGACGAGCTTCTCGGTAACCTCGGGAGCGCTCATCTCGGGCTGCAGATCGTAGGTAGCAACCTTGGGGGAAGCGACGAGCACGCGCTCCTCACCCTCCTTGGGCTCCTCGATGCCGCCGTTGAGGAAGAACGTCACGTGGGCGTACTTCTCGGTCTCGGCGGTGTGCAGCTGCTTCAGGCCATTGGCGGCGATAACGTCGGCCAGGACGTTCTCGGGGAACGTCTTGGGGAAGGCGACCTCGACGTCAAACGTCGGATCGTACTCGGTTATCGTCACAAAGTGCGAAAGCTTGATCTGCTCGCGTTCAAAGCCGTCGAACTCCTTGTCCGTGAACGCGCGGGTCATCTGACGGGCGCGGTCGGGACGGAAGTTGAAGAAGATGGCCGCGTCGCCCTCGTGGATGCCCTCGTTGTGGGCAGCGAAGGGCTCGACGAACTCGTCGCCGCGCGGATCCTTCTCGTAGTAGGCCTTGATACCGGCCACGGGGTCTGTATCGGCATCGGACGCGTTGACCATGACGTCGTAGGCGCGCTGGATGCGCTCCCAACGGTTGTCGCGGTCCATGGCCCAATAACGACCCGAGACGGTGGCAACGCGAGCGTCGCAACCAGTCTCCTCAGAAATCTTGGCCAGGAAGGCGCAGAACTCGCTCATGTAGCCGGCACCGGACTGCGGGTCAACGTCGCGGCCATCCATGAAGGCGTGGACGCGAACGGTCTTGACGCCATGCTGGGCAGCCATCTTGACCAGAGCCTCGACGTGGTTCATGTGAGAGTGAACACCGCCAGGGCTCATAAGGCCCATAAGGTGAAGGGTCTTGCCCTCGACCTTGACATCGTCCATGGCCTTGACGAAAACCTCGTTCTTGGCGATGGAGCCGTCCTTGATAGCATTGTTGATGCGCGACAGCTCCTGGAACACAACGCGGCCGGCACCGATGTTAAGGTGACCCACCTCGGAATTGCCCATCTGGCCGTCGGGAAGGCCCACGTCCTCGCCCGAAGCGCCGAGCGTGGTGTGGGGATACTTCTCGTACAGGCTATCAAGGAAGGGCGTCTTGGCAGCGGCGACGGCGTTCTCGCCATCGGCCGGTGCCAGGCCGCAGCCATCCATGATGATCAGGAGTGCAGGAAGATGACGCTGTGCCATATGTCCTACTCGCCTGCCTTGACGACCATAGAGGCGAAGTCGGCAGCCTTGAGCGAAGCGCCGCCCACGAGGGCGCCGTCAACGTCGGGCTTGGCGACGAGCTCGGCGATGTTGCCGGGCTTAGCGGAACCGCCGTAGAGAACGCGGATGCCGTTGGCGAGCTCCTCGCCGAACATCTCCTTGAGGGTCTCACGGATAGCGCCGCAGACCTCCTGAGCGTCCTCGGCGGTAGCGGTCTTGCCGGTGCCGATGGCCCAGATGGGCTCGTAGGCGACGACGACCTGCTTGGGGCAGGTGATCTCAAGACCAGCAAGGCCAGCCTTGACCTGGTTCACGACGTGCTCGACATAGGTACCGGCCTCGCGGACCTCGAGGGACTCGCCGCAGCAGAAGACGGGGACAAGACCGGCGGCAACGAGGGCCTTGGCCTTCTTGTTCTGGTCCTCGTCGGTCTCGTGGAAGTAGTCGCGACGCTCGGAGTGACCGATGATGCAGTAGGTGCAGCCAGCGGACTTGAGCATGTCGCAAGAGGACTCACCGGTGAAGGCACCCTTGGCCTCCCAGTACACGTTCTGTGCACCGAGGGCGATGGGGGCAGCCTGAATACGGTCATGAACCGTGGTGATATCGATGGTCGGAGGGCACACGAGCACCTCGACGCCAGCCGGAACCTCGGGCAGAGCCTGAGCCAGCTCGTCGGCGAGCTTGGCGGCCTCGGCGACGTCGTTGTTCATCTTCCAGTTACCAGCGATAAGAAGGGTGCGATTAGGCATCGAGAAGCGCCTCCACTCCGGGCAGGGCCTTACCCTCGACGAGCTCCATGGAAGCGCCACCACCGGTGGAGATCCAGCTCATCTTGTCGGCCAGGTTGAACTTGTTGACAGCTGCGACGGAGTCGCCACCGCCGATGATCGAGGTGCAGTCGGCCTCGGCGACAGCCTCGGCGATAGCCTGGGTGCCGTGAGCGAAGTTGTCGAACTCGAAGACGCCCATGGGGCCGTTCCAGAACACGGTCTTGGCACCCTTGACGGCCTCGGCGTAAAGCTCCTCGGTCTTGGGGCCGATGTCCATGCCCTCACGATCGTCGGGGATAGCGTCGGAAGCGACAACCTCGGGGACAGCGTCCTCGCCAAAGTGATCGGCAACGCGGTTGTCGATGGGGAGCAGGATCTTGACGCCCTTCTCCTCGGCCTTCTTGAGCATCTCGCCGGCGCGCTCGACCCAGTCCTCTTCCTTGAGGGACTGACCGACGGTCAGACCCTGAGCCAGGAAGAAGGTGTAGGCCATGCCGCCACCGATGATCAGGGTATCAGCGGAGTCGATGAGGTGATCGAGAACGCCGATCTTGGAGGAAACCTTGGAACCGCCGACGATAGCGACGAAGGGGCGCTCGGGCTCGGCGAAGATGCCGGTCAGCGTGTCGACCTCCTTCTCGAGCAGGAAGCCGGCGACGGCAGGCAGGTAAGCGGCGGGGCCCACGACGGAACCCTGGGCGCGGTGAGCGGTGCCGAAGGCATCGAGAACGAAGACGTCACCATAGGAAGCGAGCTTCTTGGCGATCTCGGGATCGTTCTTCTTCTCACGCTTGTCAAAACGGACGTTCTCGAGAACGAGGACCTTGCCCGGCTCGACGGCGGCAACAGCCTCAGCAGCCTTCTCGCCGTAGGTGTCGGCGACAAAGGCAACATCGAGACCAGAGAGCTCAGCGAGCTTCTTGGCGACGGGCTCGAGGGACAGCTCGGACTGGAAGCCGGTGCCATCGGGACGGCCGAGGTGGCTCATGAGGATGACGCGAGCGTTGTGCTCAACGAGGTAGTTGATGGTGGGCAGGGCAGCCTTGATGCGGGTGGTATCGCCAACGACGCCATCCTTGATAGGCACGTTGAAGTCAACGCGGACGAGAACGCGCTTGCCGTCGACATCGATGTCGCGGACGGTCTTCTTGGTAAAGGCCATGTTTGCTTCTACCTTTCGTACGTGTCTGCCTCCCATTACGGCAGACGATTTCCTATAAAAAGGGCGCGACCCTAGGGTGTAAGCCCTATGAGGCCGCGCCCTTCTTTAGACGCTCAACGAGCTATTCGCTAAAAGCTAAATTAAGCAACGAACTTCTCGAAGTACTTGATGGTGCGGACCATCTGAGAGGTGTAGGAGTTCTCGTTGTCGTACCAAGAGGTGACCTGAACGAGGGTCTGGCCGTTGCCGAGGTCAGAGCACATGGTCTGAGTGGCGTCGAAGATGGAGCCGTGGGTCTCGCCGATGATGTCGGTGGAGACGATGTCGTCCTCGTTGTAACCGAAGGTCTCGGAGATGGTGGAAGCGTAGGCCTTCATAGCGGCGTTGACCTCGTCGACGGTGACCTTCTTGTCAACGACAGCGTAGAGGTTGGTGATGGAGCCGGTCGGCGTCGGGACGCGCTGGGCGGCACCGATGAGCTTACCGTTGAGCTCGGGGAGAACCAGGCCGATAGCCTTGGCAGCACCGGTGGTGTTGGGGACGATGTTGACGGCGCAGGCGCGGCTACGACGCTTGTTGCCCTTGCGCTGCGGGCCGTCGAGCGGCATCTGGTCGCCGGTCCAGGCGTGAATGGTGGTCATGATGCCGGACACGATGGGAGCGAAGTCGTTCAGACCCTTGGCCATCGGGGCGAGGCAGTTGGTGGTGCAGGAAGCAGCGGAGATGATGTTGTCCTCAGCGGTCAGCGTCTCGTGGTTGACGTTGTACACGATGGTGGGCAGATCGCTGCCGGCCGGAGCGGAGATGACGACCTTCTTGGCGCCAGCGTTGATGTGGGCCTGAGCCTTAGCCTTGCTGGTGTAGAAGCCGGTGCACTCGAGAACGACGTCGACGTCGAGGTCGCCCCAAGGCAGGTTGTTGGCGTCGGCCTCCTTGTAGATCTTGATCTCCTTGCCGTCAACGGTGATGGAATCCTCGCCAGCAACGACCTCGTGATCGCGAGCGTAGTTGCCCTGCGTGGAGTCGTACTTCAGCAGGTAAGCGAGCATATCGGGAGAGGTGAGGTCGTTGATAGCGACGATCTCGGAGCCCTCATGACCGAACATCTGACGGAAAGCCAGACGACCGATGCGACCGAAGCCGTTAATAGCAACCTTTACTGCCATTGTGTCTCCTTTCGTAAGGCCCCCGCAAGCTACAGCGCCCGCCGTTGAGGCCCACAAACTAACCACTCGCCTAATATACCTTTTTTTTGACTTGAATTTCACGAGAATGCTCGAAATTGAAAATCAAATTTACGTTAAAACGTTTTAAAGAATAAAATAGCAGCTAAATCCGTATATAAGTCGATACTTTAAACTACCCGTTTGCTTCAATGAGCTTTTCAAGCCTCAAAACTCGATGGTAGAGGGCCGACTTCGACAAGGGAGGGTCAGCCATCTCCCCTAAATCACGCAGCGACAGATCGGGATAGCGCTCGCGCAGGTCGCAAAAGACCGCCAAGGCATCCGGAAGCGCATCGCGAAGGCCGCGCTGCTCGAGCTCATCGATAAGCGCAAGCTGATGTTGGGCAGCACCGGCGCTTCTGGTCTGGTTGGCGAGCTCGGCGTTCACGCGACGGTTCACATCGTTCTTAACCAACTTGACCGCGCGCGCCTCCTCAATCTCGGCAACGCTGCGCTTGGCACCAATCAGCTTTAATAAATGCTCGATTTCCTCGGCGCTCTTAATGTACACGGCATATGACCCCCGCCGCGCATTAACACGAGCATGGACCCCAATCTGCCCCAACAGGTCGCAAAGCCCCTTGGCATATTGCTCGCCCTGCACCGCGATCTCCAAATGAAAATCGCCGCGTGGATCGGCCACGAAGCCGCCCGCGATGAGCGCGCCGCGGATGTAGGCAAGCCTGCAGCAGGGACGGGCAACGATGTGTCGGGGAACACCAGCAACGAGCCCTCCCCTGCGGTCTAGAATACCCAGCAGCACCAGAGCCTTGTCCAGGTCGGGTTGATCGGGCAGGGTAATGAGATAGTTACGGACCTTATGCAAGACCGATTTACGAACGGTGAATTCCGTTTTGAGCTTAAGGATGCGATGCGTCAGCGTGATCATCGTGCGCGCGACGGCTCCCGTCTCGGTCGCGACCGTCAAACGATACCGCCCGGAGCCGGCCAACGAAAGCGTACCGCTCACACGCGTCAGGGCGGCAAGCGTCGACAAATCGCAGTATTCACATTCGGGTTCGCAGCGCGCAAGCTCGTCGCGCACCTCAGCGGTAAACGACATGCAGGCCTATGCCTTCGTGTTGGCGCGCGACAGGTCGCGGTGGGAGATGCTCACGTGATACTGGGCGCCTTCCAGGTAACGGGCCGTGGCCTCGGCAATGGCGACGCTACGGTGCTGTCCGCCCGTGCAGCCGATGGCGATAGAAAGCTGCGGCTTACCCTCCGCGATATAGCCCGGCATCACCGTATCGAGCAGCTGCGTCCAGGCCTTCCAGAACTCCTGGGTCTTGGGATGGTCCAGAACAAAGTCGGAGACTTTCTTATCGAGACCGGTCATGGTACGCATCTCGGGATCGTAAAACGGATTGGGCAGGAAGCGAACGTCGATCATAATGTCCGCCTCGACGGGCATACCGTGCTTAAAGCCAAACGAGAACACGTGAACGTCCATGAGCTGCTGGTCGGACAACTCGGAGAACGCCATGCGCAATTTGTTGCGCAGGGCAGAGGTGCGCAGGCGGCTCGTGTCGATAATCATATCGGCTCGATCGCGCACGCCCCGCAGCTGAAGGCGCTCGCGCTGAATGGCATCGGCCGTAGTCTCCCCCGGCTTGGCAATGGGATGACGGCGGCGATTTTCGCTGTAGCGACGAATCAGCACCTCGTCAGAAGCCTCCAGGAACACGATGTCGCAGCTCATCTCGCGCTCTTCGAGCGCGGCGACCGCATCGAGCAACTCGTCAAACAGTCCCTGGCTACGCAAATCGCAGGTGACGGCGAGATGCCTGCCCACGCCCGTATTGATGCCGACGAGCTCGGCAAGCTGGGCGATGAGACGCGGAGGTAGGTTATCAATGCAAAAATAGCCCATGTCCTCGAACACGTGCATGGCCTGTGTGCGGCCCGATCCGGACATTCCGGTGATGATGACGATATCGGGGATGCGCTCCGAGCGCTCCGCCGCATCCATGGCATCTCCCTTTTGCATGTGCTGCCTCCCAAAAACAAGCGCGGGACCCAGCAACCCGGATCCCGCGCGGTCAATTGCCTATATTGAGTATACCGCCCCGAGCGGATACGAGGCCTGTCTTACGCCTCAAGCGCAGCCTTGAACCAACTCGTAATACTCGTGGGGTGCGTGATGGCGGTGCCGACGACAACGGCCCAGGCGCCAGCATCGATCGCAGCGCGAGCCTCCTCGGGCGTGTGCACGCGGCCCTCGCAGATGATGGGAAGACCGGGGAATTCCTCGGTCGCCTGACGCAGGAGTGGCAGGTCGGGGCCATCGGCCATGGTGCAGTCGATGGCGGCGACGCCGTGAGAAAGCGTGGTGGATACCAGGTCAAAGCCCATATCAACCGCACGGCGAATGTCCTCGATGGTGGCACAATCCGCCATCAGGAGCACGCCCTCCTCGTGCAGCGGGCGGAAGGTATCCTCGACGGTCTTGCCATCGGGACGCGGACGATCGGTGGCGTCGATCGCCACGATATCGGCACCGGCAGCAACGCAGGCGCGAGCGTGACGCAGCGTCGGCGTGATGTAAACGCCCTCGTGTCCATCCTTCCACAGGCCGATGACGGGAACCTCACAGCGACCCTTAATAGCGGCAATGTCGGCAAGGCCCTGACAGCGAATGGCGGCGGCGCCGCCAAGCTCGCAAGCGCGAGACATTTGAGCCATGGTCTCGGGCGTACGAAGCGGCTCGCCCATATACGCCTGAACGCTCACGACGAGCTTGCCCTTCAGGGATTGAATCAAAGGATCGACGGTCATAAGGCTGCAACCTTTCTCAGAACAGCCTCCCGAGGCGTGTTGTCTCGGGAGGCTCCTACAGCAGATACGTTTACTTCAACGAGGCAAGAAGATGCTCAGCGGCACCGATGAGCGGAGCATCGCCCTCCAGAGAACCGATGAGGATCGGCGTGTCCTGAAGCGGATCGAGCGCCTGGCTGGCATAGCCCTCGTGCACCGAATCCTTCCACGTCTGCGAACGCCAATCGGGACCTTGGTGAATCACGCCGCCCGAAAGCACGATGACCTCAGGGTCCAGGATGTTAGCGAGCGAGCCCAAGCTGGCACCCAGCGCAAAGCCGGCATCATGGATGACCTCGGTCGCCTTTGCGTCGCCTGCACGGCACAGGTCGTTCACATCGCGACCGACCGAAGGACGGCTGGGGTCGACGCGGCCAAAGCGCTCATCGTACATACGACCAATGGAAGTGCCCGAAGCAACCGACTCCAGATGGCCGGAACGCCCGCAGGCGCAGGGAATGCCGGCGGCAGCCGAACACTCGATGTGGCCCATATGGCCAGCAGCACCATGGAAGCCCTGCATCACGCGGCCGTTCTCGACATATGCTCCGCCGATGCCCGTACCGATGCCAAGACACAAGACGGAGAACTTGCCCTTGCCGACGCCCCAGTGGGCCTCGCCCAGAGCATGAGCCTGCACGTCGCCTACAACGGCAACGGGAAGACCGAGGTCCTCGCGCAGACGCGGCCCCAACTGAACGCCGGACCAACCGGGCATAATCTCGTTGGCATACGCGATGGCGCCCGTCTTGGGATCGACGACGCCGGCGGCACCGATACCGACGCCAAGGACCTCGACATCGGGATTCGCCTCGAGAGCAGCCTTGATGGACGCCTCGATACGCTGGAAGACGGCCTCGCCGCCCTCCTGGGCCTCGGTAGGAACCTCGGCCTCAAAAACGGGATGGGGCACGCTGCCGTCAGCCGGGTACTCCATGATGGCAGTCGCGATCTTAGTTCCGCCGATATCGACAGAGCAGACGTACTTGTTCTCCATGTCGCTCTCCTTAGGAGATAAATAACAACTACAGGAAATGAAGGCGGTGTTATCGCCGCAACTTGGTAAAGGTTTCCCAGGTGCCCGAGGTTGGGGTGAAAGTGGTCGGGCGTTGACCTAATGGGTCACGCCCGACCACTTGAGCCCCAAAATCGGGTGCCTGGGGAAGCTTTACAGGAGACCGTTGTCCTGAAGGACCTTGCGAATCGCCTCGACGTTCTCGCCAGTCATGGCCTTCACCGGGCGCGGCATGGTCGGGCTGTCAAAGATACCCATGAGGTTCATAGCGGTCTTGAAGGCGCCGACGCCACCGGCATAGCCCTGAACGCCCGAGGTGACATCCCAGACGTGCGAAATCTCATTGAGGCGATCCTGCTCGGCCTTGACGGTAGCCCAGTCACCAGCCTGGGCGGCCTTCCACTGACGCACGTAGCCCTCGGGCTCAACGTTGGCGAGACCCGGAACGGAACCGTCGGCGCCACCAAGGTAAGCGCCGTCGACAACAACCTCGTGACCGGTGAGGATGCTCATCGGATGGCCGTTCTTCTCGTTCTCCTGAACGAGGTAGCGGAACGAGATGTCATCACCCGAGGAATCCTTGACGCCGGCCAGAACGCCCTCGGCGCCGAGCTTGGCAAGGAGCTTCCAGGGGAGCTTGGTGTGGACGCACACGGGAATGTCATAGGCAAAGATGGGCAGGTCGAGCTCCTCGTGCAGGATGCGGAAGTGCTCCTCGACCTCGGTCATGCCCTGCAGGGCATAGAACGGGCAGGTGGCGACGAGGGCATCGGCGCCCAGCTCCTGGGCGACCTTGCCGTGCTCGATCATGCGCTCGGTCTCGGTATCGATGATGCCGACCAGAACGGGAACGCGGTGGTCGACGATACGAACGGCCTCGGCGATAATCTGGCGACGGCGCTCGTCGGTGGAGAAGACGACCTCGCCCGAGGATCCCAAGAAGAACAGGCCATCGACGCCGGCATCGATCATGCGGTTGATGCTGCGCTCAAAGGAGGCAACGTCGAGCTGGTGATCTTCGGTATCGGGAACAACGACGGGAGGGATAACGCCGGTGAATTTCTGAGTTGCCACAAGAATCTCCTTAGCTGTCTGGCGGGCGGCCCTATGCCACCCACTCTTGTTGGCAGTGTCCAGGCCGTCTAGGCCAAAGAACACGGGTAGAACGTTTGGTTAAAAAAGTCGACGACTTCGTTTTCGAACGCATTGATGCGCTCGTGAGCGTATTTTGCATAGATGATATGCCTCCGGTCACACTCAAGACCGTTGAATACGGCAAACTGATCCTTGGGATCGCTCACGGTATCCATAAGCGATGTGCCCATGAGCACCGATTCGCGCACCCGAGACGACAGCGCCTCGAGGCCGCCAGGAAGCGGATTGGCAACCGCCGTGCAGACGAGGCCCCGCTCGTCCAGAGCAGAAACCGCCAGCGCGACTCCGCCGCCAAGACCCTCGCCCCATGCAAAGATGCGGTCGGGGTCCATGCCATCAAGATTGCGCGCCACCTTCGCCAGCGCGCAACCCCAACGGACGCGCTCGACAAAAGCGGGCGAAGAAATCCCCCGCCGCAGGTCGTCCGCACCAGCAACATCGTCATCCAGCGCGAGGACGGCATACCCCATGGCGGCAAATCTCGTCATGTGATGCCAGCCGCGCACAGGCCGATCGATGTCGTGGAACATCAGGCACAGCGGCACGCGCTCAGATACTCGGGCACGACCGACAGGCTCGATCAAACGAGCGTGAATCGCATCGTCACCGAGCTCAAAGGAGGCCTCCGAGTAACGGGCGCAGGGGTTAACAAAGTCAATCGCCGTAATGGCCAGGCCTTGAATCTCAAGATTCGAAGCGCATGTCTCTAAATCAGAAACATCTGCTTGGACATCACCGCGCCAGTCCCGATATTCTGCGAGCCTTGACGAAACCGTCCCAGAAATCCCCGCAAGCTCGGGGACAATCAGCTCATCGATATTGCTCTCGCACTTAGACATGAGCCTCCCCTCCCTTGCAGAAAAACGGAATGATCAGATCGTCAAAATCCTGAATCTCCTCGTGGCCAAAGCCTTCAAAGAACTCATGACGCTTTTCACAGGTCAGGTTGTTGTAGACTGCAAACTGCGTCGCCGGAGGACAGACGATATCGGCTGTGCCCGTGCCAAACAGCACGGGGCATTTGACCATGGGGGCAAAGTTCTTGGAATCGAAGTACGCCAGCTTGGCATAGGCTTCGTCGATACGAGTCGAGTCCTCGTCAAACCAGCGAGACCAATAGCGCAGGCCCTCGTAGGCAATGTCGTCGGCATCCAGATCCCAAACAAGGCGGAAATCCGACAGGAAGGGATAGAGGATGGCGGTACGATTGATAAGCTCGCTATTAAGCGCGCAGGTCGCAATGCCCAAACCGCCGCCCTGTGATGCGCCGTTCACAAATACGCGGGAAAAATCGATGCCCTCGAGCTCGCGAACAATACGGCACAGAATGCGGATATCCTGGTGCAAGCGGACATAGTAGAGGTTGGCCGGGTCGCCATCGATACCGGCGACGATATGGCCCGCGACCGTTGTGCCTTCAAATCCACCAATATCCTCGGAGGGGCCACCCTGGCCGGGGCAGTCGAGGGCAATGAGCGCCATGCCCATGCCCGCAAACGACGCCTGCTCGAACCAGCTGCGGCTTGCACCCGGATAGCCGTGGAACTGTAACACCAGCGGCACGGGCTCGTCCGAGACGGGTTTAAGGTACTTGGCATGCAGGCGAGCGCCACACATGCCGGTATACCAGAGGTCGAAAAACTGGCAGGTCACGGCATCTGTGACCGATGACGTCTCGATCGCATAGTCAAGCCCGACCGCGTCGGCCTCGGCCATGCGATCCTTCCAAAAGAGATCGAAATCTGATGGACGGGGCATGGCGCCTCGATATTCACCAAATTGATGTTGTAGCTCCTGAGCACTTGGCATGGCTCGTGAACCCAACCTTTCGAAATCGCAACGGAGGTGCGCCCGGCAAGGGAACCGGGCGCACGGGAGGGAAAGCGAACCTACTCGCCGAGCTTGGGATGAAGCAGCGACGGCGCAGCGCCGAGCAGCATCTTGGTGTAGGGGTCCTGAGGGTGCTGGAAGACCTGCTTGGCCTCGCCCTGCTCGACGATCTTGCCGCCATTCATAACGATGATGTCGTCAGAGATATAGCGGACCGTCTGGATGTCATGGCTGATGAACACCATGGCCAGGCCGAGCTCCTTCTTAAGGTCGGTCAGCAGGTTCAGAATCTGCGCGCGGACAGAAACGTCCAGAGCCGAGGTGGGCTCGTCGGCGATGATGGCATCGGGGTTCAGCGACAGAGCACGGGCAATTGCGACGCGCTGGCGCTGGCCGCCCGAAAGCTGGCCGGGAAGAACCTCGGCGGCGGAGCTGGGCAGACCGGTGAGCTCCAAGAGCTCCTTGACGCGCTTCTCCTGCTCGGCCTCGGTACCCAGGTTGTGGACGCGCATGGGGTCGAGCAGCTGCTCGCGAACGACCATGCGGGGGTTGAGCGCCGTGGCCGGGTTCTGGAACACGACCGAGATGACGCGACCCATGTGGCGACGGTCCTCGGCGGTACGCTTGGTTACGTCCTTGCCCTTAAAGTAGACCTTGCCGCTCGTGGGGGCCTGCAGGCCGCACATGACGTTGGCGGTGGTGGACTTACCGCAACCGGACTCGCCGACGATGCCGATCGTCTGACCGGGCATGAGCCTAATCGTTACACCCTGGACGGCGTGAACCAGGTTGGGGTGCAGAATCGAGCCGGTACGGGTCCTAAAGGTGACGTGGACGTCATCAAGGAAGATGATCGGCTCGACGCCGTTGACTGCGGTCTCGCTCATCTACATCACCTCCGCGTGAGGGGTCAAACCATTTGCCTTGAGCACCTCGTCGGGGAGCTCGGAATAGAAGTGCTCGGTGCCGGGCACGCGCTTGAAGACCGGACGGGTGTCCAGGCCAATGCGCGGATGGCTCGAGCGGGGCGCGAAGCGATCGCCCTTGGGGAAATCGCGCGGGCTCGGAACGGCGCCGGGCACCTGGTGCAGACGGCCCGAACCGCTCTCGATGGACAGAACGGAGCCCAGAAGACCGCGGGTGTACTCGTGGATCGGGTTAGTGAGCAGCTCCTTGGTGGGCGCCTGCTCGATAACCTGACCGGCGTACATAACCGTGATGTTATGGGCGACCTCGGCGACCAGCGCCAAGTCATGCGAGACGAAGATCATGGCAAAGCCGAGCTTGGCCTGAAGGTCGTTGAGCAGCTTGATGACCTGCTTCTGGACGGTAACGTCCAGAGCGGTCGTGGGCTCGTCGCAGATGACCAGCTTGGGGTCGCGGGTAAGGGCCATGGCGATCAGGACACGCTGACGCTGGCCACCGGAAAGCTCATGCGGGTAGCTCTCGAGCGTACGCTTGGGGTCGAGGCCCACGAGCTCCAGGAGTTCCTCGGCGCTGCGGGTGCCGCCGCGCTTGGTGAGCTGCTTCATCTGGGCAGAGATGAGCATGGAGGGGTTGAGCGAGGACAGGGCGTCCTGATAGACCATAGCGATATCGGTACCGCGCAGGCCGAACCACTCCTTCTTGCTCATCTTGAGCAGGTCGCGGCCCTCCCAGAGGACCTGGCCGGAAAGGTGCTCGTCATCGTCGGTCAGGCCCATGATGGCCAGCGTGGTGATGGACTTACCGCAACCGGACTCGCCCACCAGGCCCATGGTCTGACCAGGACGGACGTCAAAGTTGACATGGTCGACGACGTTGATATCGCCGTGATGCTCAAACTGAATGCAGAAGTCACGGACCGAGAGAATCGGTTCGACAGACTCGTCGGGCACATGGCGATCGTCACGCTTGAGCTCGACATCGCGCAGGGCGCCAAGGCGAGCGGAGAGGGACTGGGCCTGCTCCTTGTAGGCGCGAACGGGGTCGGAGACCAGCAGGTCGGCCTCGCGACGCTTGGAGGAATCGGTCGGATCCAGGGCGGCGGAGGGAGCAGCGGCCATGGCGTCGGTAATGCCCTCGGAGAGGATGTTGAGCGCCAGGCAGGTGATCATGATGGCCAGGCCCGGGAACAGCGCCTGCCACCAACGGCCGGCGAGCACGCCGCCGCGGGCGTCGGCGAGGATGTTGCCCCAGGTAGCGGTGGGCTCCTGGATACCAGCGCCGATGAAGGTCAGCGAGGCCTCGAAGATGATGGCGTCGGCGACCAGGGTAACGGTGAAGACCATGATCGGGGCGATGCAGTTACGCAGAACATGCTTGATCAAAATCCACGGAGCCTTGGCGCCGGAAACGATGACCGCGCGGACATAGTCCTCGCCGTACTCGGACACGATGTTGGCGCGCACGATACGGGCAATCTGCGGAGTGTACATAAAGCCGATGGCGAAGATGATCGACGGCACGGAGTTGCCCAGGATGGAGACGAAGACGGCCGCGAGGGCGATGCCCGGGATGGACATGATGATGTCCAGGATACGCATGATCGTCTCGGAAACGGCCTTGCGCGAAACCGCCGCAAGGGCGCCCACGACCGAGCCGCAGACCAGAGCCATGGCAGTGGCGCCAAAGCCGATAATCAGCGAGTAACGACCACCGTAGAGCATGCGCGACAGAATGTCGCGACCCTTATCGTCGGTACCGAAGATAAATCCGTTGCCGGGAGCCTGGCGAGCCGTAAAAATCTCGACCGGGCTATAGGGGGCAAGAAGGGGCGCCAGAATCGCAGTCAGGGCGACCAGCACCAACACGACGGCGGCAATCTTAGAAGACAGCGTCATCTTCTTCCAGCCACCGAGCTTGAGCCCCTTGGAGGCAGCCTTCTCGAGCTGCTCGGTTTGCTTCTCTCGAATCTTTACCATAATCTACACCGTCCTGATGCGCGGGTTGATGAGCAGGTAGAGCATGTCAACCACGATGTTGATGATGATGAAGGCAAGAGCAACGACGATAACGACGCCCTGAACCAGGTTCGCCTCGTTGCCCTGAACGCCCTGCAGAATCGCGGTGCCCATGCCGGGGAGGTTGAAGATAACCTCGATGACGACGGCGCCGCCCATGAGGTAACCGATCTTAAGACCGAGGGTGGTGACCGGGGTGATCAGCGCATTGCGAAGAACGTTGATGCCGACGACGACCTTCTCGGGAACGCCGGCGCCGCGAGCCATACGGACATAATCCTTATCGAGCTCCTCGACCATGGCGGTACGCACGATACGAGTCATCTGGCCCGTCAGCGGAAATGCCAAGGCGATAGCGGGCATGATCATACGTCCCAGATAGCCAGCCGGATTCGTGGTGAAGTGAGGCAGAGCACCCGATGCCGGAAGCACCTTAAGGTAGGAAGAGAACAGCAGGATCAACAGAACGGCAAGCCAGAACGACGGGGTTGCCAAGCCGGCGATGGAAAAGACGCGGATCACTTGGTCCGGCCATTTGTCGCGATACAGCGCCGCGATGACGCCGAGTAAAAACGAAACGACCGCACCGATGGCAAGGCCGATGAAGGTCAGCTGCATCGTGACGGGCAGGGCCGTGGAGATGCGCTTGGCAACGGAGTTGCGAGCAGCACCATAGGTGCCCATGTCGCCATGGATCAAATCGCCCATATAGCGCACGTAGCGCACGGGCCAGGGGTCGTCCAGACCATACTTCTCATGGTACTCGGCAACCGCCTCGGGCGAGGCACCGTCACCCAACGCCGTGTAGGCGGGGTCGGTCTTGGAGAACGACATAAGGAAGAACACCAGGACGGTGACGCCCAATGCCATGATCGGCAGCGCCACAAGACGCCTTCCAATCAAACGTAGCAAGTTGTTCACGTTCTCTCCCCTTTCTTTTGTCGGTAGGACCAACTGGTATATGAGTACGGATACTCATTACAAGACCCGAGCGACATCGTTGCCGCCCGGGTCTTTGTTTCAACTATGAGGATACGGTCCCAACGACCGACATCCTGCATACAGACTCAAGCGAGTCTTACGCCTTGACGGTCGCAACGCCCCTGAAGGACATGCTCGTCGTACCAATGCCCTTGAAGCCATCGAGGGCCTCTCCGTTGGGCGCAGTGGACGGATCGTCCCAGGAAGCGGAGACGGTCTTGACGTGGACAACAGGGTACAGAACGGCATTGTCGGCTATGATGTCGAAGCACTCGTTCCACTTCTTCTGCTGCTCGTCGCCCTCGGCGGCAAGAGCCTCGTCCATGAGACCGTGGAGCTTCTGCCACTCAGCGGACTCCTTCCACGGGCAACGGGTCTGCATCCAGACGTTGTCGCCGTACCACCAGTTGAGCAGCAGGTCGGGGTCGGCACCGAAGCAGGAAGGATCGCCAGGGGCAAGGAGGATATCGTAGGCCTCGCCGCCGTCGATGGCAGCGTAGGTGGCCGGCGAGGTATCGGTCTGGATGGTCACATCGAAGCCGAGGGCGTCGAGGTCGTTCTTGACCTGGGCGGCCATGCCCTTAATCTGCTCGTTGTCGGTGGTGCGCAGGGTGATGGCACCCGGGGTGATGCCAGACTCCTCGATGAGCTTCTTAGCCTTCTTGGCGTCGGTCTTGTACACCGTGGAAGCCTCATGATAGTTGGTGAAGCTCTTGGGCAGGTAGCAGCTGGCAGCGGTGGCAAGGCCGGCGAAGGTGTTGCTGACCATCTTCTCGGTGTCGAGCGCATACATGACAGCCTGACGGACCTTGACGTTGTTCCAAGGCTCCTTGGCGACGTTGAACATGATGAAGCGGGTGCCGAAACCCTGAACGTTATCGATCTTGCAGCCGGCGCTCTCGAGCTGGTCGACGGCGTCAGCGGTAACGAGCTCCATAACGAGCGTGGAGCCCTCCTGCTGAGCGGTAACGCGAGCGGTGGGGTCGGTCAGGATGCTGTACTGGATCTTCTTATCCTCGGCAGCATACTCACCGTTGTACTCGGGGTTGGGAACCAGGGTGATCTCGGTATCGGAGATAGAGTCGTACATCCAGGGGCCGGAGCCGATCGGCTGCTTGGCGCGATCCTCCTCGGTCTGGGTGGCCGGGGTAACGCGGACGATGGCCAGACGATCCTTGAGCAGGGAGAAGTTGGGGACCTTGGTCTTGACCGTCACGGTGCTGGCGTCCTTGGCCTCGATGGACTCGAAGGGCTGGAAGAACGGAGCATAGGTAGCGGAAGCGGCGCAAGCGGTGTAGGAGGCAACGACATCGTCAGCGGTGACCTCGGTGCCATCGGAAAACTTGGCGCCCTTGCGGATGGTGACCTCGAAAGTGGTGTCGTCCACAGACTTGGGATCGTCGGTGGCGAGCTCGTTGAAGGTGCTGTAGTCGTGGTAATCGATGCCGTAGAGGCCCTCGACGACGTGCCAGTTAGCACCCAGGCCCACAGCGGAGCCGGTGCTGGCGGGATCGAAGCTGGACGGAGCGTAAGCGGAACCAGCGGTGATCACGCCGCCGCCACGGTTGGCGGAATCGGTGGAACCGGAAGCGGAACCCTCGTCGTTGGAGCTGCCACCGCAGCCGGTGAGACCAAGCCCTGCGACAGCAGCGACGCTGCCGGTGAGGCCGAGGAACGAACGCCTGGACATACCCTTGTTGATGATGGCCATGTCTTCTCCTATCAATAGAGAATCTTACCCGGGAGCACCTAGACGTGCCCCCGCGCAACTTGCGGACGATATATACCTTACCTACCGACGAACCCAACTGAGGTGCCGCGCTCGGCGACCGATACATACATACGCTTGAACGGTATTTACTACCGTTCACCGAATTCATTGACAAACGATTCGCCAGACAGTATGTATCGACGAGGTGAGATATCAGTCTTCGTCAACCCGCAGGATAGCAGGGTTGTTCACCATGGCTAGTCAAACGTTTTAGCGTTAATTAAACCCGAAATCGGCTGGTAATCGCCGTGAAATACATGATTGAAAATCACGCAATCATGTATATCAGTTGTTTAGAGGCGTGTTTAGTTTTCGGATTGCTTTGCCGCCGCCTCGGCGCGCTCGGCATTCCATGCAACGAGCGCCTCGTGAACCGCTTTGGCGACATCGGCAGGAATGCCTCGAACTTCCGCGATCTCTTGCTCGCTCGCCGCGCGCAAACGCTTCATCGAGCCAAAATGGCGCATAAGGGCACGTTTTCTGGTGGGTCCCACGCCTGGAACGTCATCGAGTACCGAAACCGTCATGGCTTTATCGCGCAATTCGCGATGGAACGTGATGGCAAAACGGTGCGATTCATCGCGCACCTGTTTAATTAGATAGAGCGACGCGGACCCGGTCGGCAGCACGACTGGAGTCTCGTCCCAAGGCACGAAAACCTCCTCATCGGCCTTTGCCAAGCCACAAACTGGTATATCGAGCCCAAGAGCCTCAAGTTGCTTGATCGCAGCGGTCAATTGCGGCTTACCGCCATCGACAACGAGCAAATCGGGGCGCGAGCCAAAGCGCTCGTCGGCCATGCGCTCGGGAGCATAACGTCGTCCCAAAACCTCGGACATCGACACGAAGTCGTTTGCCTCGTCCAATTCGGCCTGAATTTTAAAACGACGATACTGACTCTTGTCGGCGCGCCCGTTGGTAAACACCACCATCGAGGCGACCGTAAAGGTGCCATGCAGCGTCGAGATATCGAAGCACTCGATACGCAACGGCGGCGATGGCAGCGCCAACGCGCTTTCGAGCTCCAGGAGCGCTTGATTGGTGCGGTCGTCAGCGTACCCCGTTCGCATCATGTAGCGCATGAGGGCATGGCGCGCATTTTTGGATGCCATATCGAGCAGACGGTGCTTTTCGCCACGCTGCGGCCTATGGAGATGGCAGGAACGCTCACGCTTGCCCGCAAGCCACTCCCCCAGCGCCTCCGCATCCTCAAGCTCGACGGAAAGGTTGACCTCAGCTGGAATATCAGCCGTCTCGTCGTAATAGCGCTTAAGAAAGCCCGACTGGAGCTCTTCCTCGTCAACATCAAGACCCTTGTCGAGAATGAACTCGCAGGTGCGAACTGTTCGGCCCTCGCGAACGACGAAGACGCAAGCGGCGGAGATGGTCTCCTCGCGATAGAAACCGATGACATCGATATCGACACTGGAGGGAAAAACGACTTGCTGACGATCGTCCAGACCCCTGATGACCTCCAAACGACGTTTGACGCGTGCCGCGCGCTCAAAGTCGAGCGCCTCAGCGGCATCCGTCATCTCGGAGGTCAGCTCATCGACGACATCCTTGCGATGGCCCGACAAAAAGCGCTCGACACGCTTGACGCTCTTGGCATAGTCTGCCGGGGAAATCGCGCCGACACACGCACCCGGGCCGCGCCCGACATGGTAGTCAAAGCAGGGGCGCCCGTTTTGCGCGCAAATCATATTGACGATGTCTTCCTCGCCCTTGTGGGACTCGACGATACGGCGACAACGACGCCACTCCGCACAGGATGCGGAGCAGATGGGGATAACCTTGCGCAGCGTATCTATCGTCTCACGTGCCGCGCGGCTATCGGTATAAGGTCCAAAATAGCGCGTTCCCGGCTTATGACGCTCACGCGTGTATTTGATAGCGGGATACAGGTCGCCCTTTGTAATGGCGATAAAGGGGTAGCTCTTGTCATCCTTGAGGTCGACGTTAAAGTACGGATGGTACTGACCAATCAAATTGCGCTCGAGCACCAACGCCTCGTGCTCGGTCTCCACCACGATATAGTCAAAGCTCGCCACCAGCTGCATCATCAGCGGGATCTTCTGGCGCTCGTCCTGCAGCGTCACGTACTGACGCATACGGGCGCGCAGGTTTTTCGCCTTGCCCACGTAGATGACATCGCCCTTGGCGTCTTTCCAAAGGTAGCAGCCGGGCTGCGTGGGAACGCGCGAAACCTGCTCGGCAAGCGTTGGAATGTTGTCGTGACCGGCCACGCGCACCTACTTGCGACGAATCAGCGCCGAGACCTCGGGCATCTTAAGGACGACGGCAAGGCCAAAGGTAACAGCAAGCGAGACGACACCCGCAACGCAAACGTAGCCAAGAGTAATCAGAATCGAGCCGCCAAGTGCCCCGACAAAGTGCTCAAGCGCCCACATGACGCCGGCGCCTGCGGCAGCACCCAGGCCACCGAGCAAAAGGCCAAAGAAACCGCCATGCAGGATAGATTTAACCTGAAGACCACGCAGACGACGACGCAGCCACCACAGCGAGCAACCGACCAAGATCACGTAGTCGACGACATACGAAAGCGCGATTGCCGGCATACCGAAGCCCAGCACAACGCCAAACAGCAGAACCGAGCCGGCCTGGCCGATGGCGGAATACAGACAATAGCGGCTATAGGGCTTCATGTCGAGCAAGGCAGAGAAGCTCTTCTGCATCAGCACGACCACGCCGTAGAGCGGCAGGGAAAGTGCCAGGTAGATAAGGAACTCCGACACCAGCGCCACACCGGACTCATCGAACTTGCCAGCGCAGTAGATCATGTTGAGCGGACGCGCGAAGACAATCAGGTACAGCGCGAATGGAATCAGGAAGAACAGCATCTGGGCGACGCCACGCGAAATGCCCGTGCGGACGCTGTCGTAATCCTTCTCCTGTGCGTCGTGAGAGAGCTCGGTATAGAGCGCCGTCGAAAGCGAGGCGGCAATCAGCGCGTAGGGCAGCGTGTACCACAGGCGCGCATAGGCGATGACGGAAGGACCAGTCTCGGGCTGGACCACCAGCGCAGCAGCGTTGGTGATAGAAGTCGAGACAAACATGCACACCGTGGCGAGCAGCGTCGGGATACCGAGCGCAATCGTCTGGCGCAGTGCGGGGTCCTTAAAGTCGATATGGATATGGGGATGCACGCCGTGCTTGCCAAGCGCGGGGATCTGACATGCCATCTGAACAAAGACACCGAGGGTCGTACCGGCCGCAATCAAGATGATGCCGGCACGTTCGCCAAACTGTGCGGACACGGGCGCAAAGCCCATAAAGCTCGCAATGACGATCACATTGTTGAGGACCGGGGCAAACGTCGACCAGAAGTAGTCGCGGTGTGCGTTGAGGACGCCCGAAAACACCGAGCCCAAACCATAAAACAGAATCTGGATGGCAAAGAAACGGAACATGAACGCAGCGGTATCCATGCTGCCGCCGTCACCCGAAAGGAACGATTGCGTCCAGATAAAGCCCGGGGCGAACACGGTCCCCAGCAACGAAATGCCACCCAGCACCAATAGCAGAATACCGAGCAGGTTGCCCACGTACTCGTTAGAGGCCTCGCGACCCTGCTCACGCCTCACGCCCATGTACACGGGCAAAAACGCCGTCACGAGCATGCCGCCCATCACGAGTTCGTAGAGCATATTGGGCAGGTTGTTGGCAACCTGATAGGAAGACGAGAGCAGCGACATGCCGATAGCGGCCGCCATTGCCCACGTGCGGATAAAACCGGTGACGCGAGACACGATGGTCAGGATGGTCATAAGCCCGGCGGAACGACCAACCGTGGAGTAGTCCGACGAGCCCATGTCGTCAGTGTCGTCTCGCGACGAAGAAGCTTCGGATGAGGGTGTCTGAGGCGCAGATTCTTTTGCAAAATGAGCTCCGCACTTCAATTCTTCCTGCGGCATCGCTCAGTCCTCTCTCGTAATCGGGGCGACCGTCGCCCCGCAAAATGCAATTAAATCATCGGGTGCAAGCTCAAGCTGATAACCACGCTTGCCTCCCGAAATAAAAATGGTATCCCAAAGGACACATGTCTCATCAATGAGCGTCCGGTAGCGTTTTTTCATACCGACCGGACTGCAGCCGCCGCGAACGTAGCCAGTCGCCGCAAGCAAATCCTTCACATGCATCATGGCCAAGGACTTCTCCCCCGCGGCACGCGCGGCGGACTTTAGATCGAGCTCGTCGGCAACAGGGATGCAGCACACGACGTGGTCGTTGGACGGCGTCACGCAGACCAAGGTCTTAAATCCTTGTCCGGGCTCCTCGCCAAGCTGCTCCGAAATCGCGACCCCCAGGCCCGCCGACTCATCACCATCGTCTTCGTACGTATGTAGAACATAGGAAATGCCGGCGCTTTCCAGCTCGCGCATCGCATTGGTTTTTGGCGTCTTTACAGCCTTTGCCATGGCATATCCTTTCCCTCGCATTCGGACGCAAGGATTAAGTATATGTCCAATTCGGCTGCATACGTCACTTCGACACAGCAAGCGCCATCGAATCACAAGGAGTCGATGGCGCCCATAAACTGAATCGCCTATTTATTGAGCATCAAGTTGAGCCTGACGCTCCCGGTCACGCCTGAGCAACGGCGCCAAAAACTTGCCCGTATAACTCTGCGGACAGTCCGCAACCTGCTCCGGTGTGCCCGAAACCACGACGGTTCCGCCGCCGTTACCGCCCTCGGGGCCCATATCGATCAGGCGGTCGGCAACCTTGATGACATCAAGGTTGTGTTCAATCACCAGCACCGTGTTGCCCGCATCGACCAAGCGCTGCAGCACATCGAGCAGCTGGCGGACGTCCTCAAAATGAAGGCCGGTCGTCGGCTCATCCAAAATATAGAACGTCTTGCCCGTCTGGCGTCGATGAAGCTCCTTGGCGAGCTTCACACGCTGCGCCTCGCCGCCCGAGAGCGTCGTAGCGGGCTGGCCCAGGCTCACGTAGCCCAAGCCTACATCGTACAGCGTCTGGAGCTTGCGCTTAATCTGCGGGATATTCCCAAAGAAGGCCAGTGCCTCGGTGACGCTCATGTCGAGCACGTCCGAGATGGTCTTACCACGGTAGGTGACCTCAAGCGTCTCGCGGTTATAGCGTTTGCCGCCGCAGACCTCACAGGGGACATAGATATCGGGAAGGAAGTGCATCTCGATCTTAATTTGTCCGTCGCCCTTGCACGCCTCACAGCGCCCGCCACTCACGTTGAAGGAGAAACGTCCCGGCGAGTAGCCGCGTGCCTTCGACTCCGGTGTGCTCGCAAACAGCGCGCGCAGATCATCCCACAGGCCAATGTACGTAGCGGGATTGGAACGCGGTGTACGGCCGATCGGCGACTGGTCAATGTCGATCACCTTATCGATGCACTCGATACCCTCGAGCTTTTTGTACGGACCCACAGGGCGCGTCGAACGGTGAATGGCATTCGTAAGGGCAGGTGCGATGGTGTCGGTAACCAGGGAGCTCTTACCCGATCCCGACACGCCGGTAACGACCGTAAGCGTACCAAACTCGATCTTGGCGGTAACGTTTTTGAGGTTGTTGGCGCGGGCGCCCGTGATCTTAAGGCAGCCGCGACCGGGCTTGCGGCGTTCATCGGGAACCCGAATCATTCGCTTGCCGGTCAGGTAGGCACCCGTCATCGAATCGGGGCACGCCATGATATCGGCAGGCGTTCCCGCGGCGACCACGTGTCCGCCGTTCACGCCCGCACCGGGGCCCATGTCGATCACATAGTCGGCAGCACGAATCGTATCCTCATCATGCTCGACGACGATGACGGTATTGCCGATATCGCGTAGGCGCTCAAGCGTCTTGATCAGGCGCTCGTTATCACGCTGATGGAGGCCAATCGATGGCTCGTCCAAAATGTACAGGACACCCATGAGGCCGGCGCCGATCTGCGTTGCCAGGCGAATGCGCTGGGCCTCGCCTCCGGAAAGCGTCGCCGAGGCACGATCGAGGGTCAGATAGTCGAGTCCGACATCGACCAGAAAACGCAAGCGCTCCAGGATTTCCTTGACGATGCGCCCGCCGATAAACTGTTGGCGCTCGGTGAGTTCCAAGCCCTCAAAAAACTCGAGCGACTCGCGGCACGATAGGCAACAGACCTCGTAAATGGACTTACCGCCTACGGTAACAGCGAGCATCTCGGGGCGCAAACGAGCGCCGTGGCAGCTCGAGCACGGCTCCTCGCGGATGTACTTCTCCAAGCGCGCCTTGGTGTTCTCGTTCGTCGTCTCGGTATAGCGCTCGTACAGGATATTGCGCACGCCCGAGAACTTGGTGTCCCACTGGCTGCGGCGCCCATCGAGCTTTTGATAGTCGACCGAAATCTTCTGGTCGCCCATGCCGTCTAAAAACGCGCGACGCACCCGCGGAGGCAGATCCTCCCACGGCGTATCGACGCTCACCTTAAAGTGTTTGCAGACCGCAGCGAAAATCTGCGGATAGTAGTTAGAGTTGCCAAACAGGCTGCCAAAGACCCCGTCGGCGATCGACTTCGAGGGGTCTTCGATTAGGGCCTCGGCATCGACCGTCTTCTTAAAGCCCAGGCCATCGCACTCTGGGCACGCGCCATAGGGCGCGTTGAACGAGAAATCACGCGGCTGCAGGTCATCGATGGAGTGCCCATGCTCCGGGCACGCTAACGCCAGCGAATACTCCAGCAACTCGCCTTCGGTCCCCTCGGGAGCGTCGCGGTCGGGCAGCAAGTATACGTTCACATTGCCGTGCGCCAGCGCGGTCGCCTGCTCAACAGACTCGGCGATACGGCCCAGAGAGTTCTCACGGATCACGATGCGGTCGACCACGACCTCGATATCGTGCTTGAACTTCTTGTCCAGATCGATCTGATCGTCGAGCGAGCGCACTTCACCGTCGACACGCACGCGGCTAAAGCCCTCGGCGCGAAGATCCTCAAACAGTTTGGTGTACTCGCCTTTTCGCCCGCGCACCACCGGTGCCAGCACAAACGCGCGGCGGCCCTCCCCCGCCGTCAAGACCTTGTCGGCAACCTGGTCGGTCGTCTGGCGCTCAATGACACGGCCGCATTCGGGACAGTGCGGGGTGCCCACACGGGCGAACAGCAGGCGCAGATAGTCATAAATCTCGGTTACGGTGCCAACCGTCGAGCGAGGGTTTTTAGACGTCGTCTTTTGGTCGATCGACACCGCCGGCGAAAGGCCGTCGATTGAATCCAAGTCGGGTTTGTCCATCTGTCCCAAGAACTGGCGCGCATAGCTCGAAAGACTCTCGACGTATCGACGCTGGCCCTCGGCATAGATAGTGTCAAATGCCAGCGAACTCTTGCCCGAGCCAGAAAGACCGGTAATGACCACGAGTTGGTCACGCGGAATGGAAACATCGATATCACGGAGGTTGTGCTCACGGGCGCCGCGAATAACGATAGAAGAATCAGACATGGAAGCTCCTTGCCTCCTATTGCATCGAATCATACTGCCGATGAGTTTAGCGCACTCGACGCGCACAGATGTTCGTAATACAAGATTCGCAGACCTTTAGCTTTGCGTATCGGGCGCTTTGTTTCTCGAAATGCCGTGGAAAGGTTACAGTAATCTAATACTGAACTTAATTTGTTGTACCAGAGGAACGTCCATGACCGAAGATATCCCCCTTGAAATCACTTCGAGCGACATGGCCAATCTGCCCATATTCATCGCCGTCCTTATCGTGGCCGCCGTCGTCGTGCGCGTGTATTTTTCAATCAAACGCAACGAAAAGCCACCCATTGCCCGCGTCTTTTGGTGCGCGACGCTCCTCATCCCGCTCGGCGTGGTAGCTGCATGGGTTACGAATCAATTGCTCGTAAATGAGGGCAGCTCCCTATGGGTCCTTTCTTATTCGGCGCTCGGTGCTGCCGCCGTCATGCTTCTTGTCGAGCCCTTGGTTTCGGGACTTATCGACCAAACCGACCTTGCGACGGGAACGGTTGCCTGTATTTGCCGTGACATCCTTGTCATCGCCGCTGTTTCAGCGCTCTCGTTCGTTTCACTCGAAATTGCCTGCAACGAAACGTTCTATCGCATTCCCGCCAACTCATTCGGGTTTTCCGTCGGGCTGCTCGCGACGGTTCTGCTCTCCCTTTATTTGCTGGGACAGCGTCATGGAGGCGTCATGGCTCTCGTGCCCGTCGTCTGCTGCTTCCTTGGCATTGCCGAGCACTTCGTCATAACGTTTAAAGGCGAAGCCATCCTGCCAAGCGATATCTTGGCCCTTGGCACCGCAATGGAAGTGAGCGAGGGATACGAGTTTACCTTTACCGCCGGAATCGTAACCTCTCTCGCCCTGCTGGAGATTTCCCTGGGGCTTCTTTCGCTCATCCGACCGCGAAAGCTCCGTACGCCCACCCATGTCTTCCCCGCTATCGCCACTAACCTCTGTGCTTTTCTGCTAGTGACCGTTGTGGGGCTCTCAGGCTTTTCCAACATCGACTTGGAGCAGGCGCTGGATTTTGGATTTGACCGTTGGCAGCCCATCACCACGTATGCGTCTCAGGGTTTTATCACTTCGTTCACCGAAATGGTCAACGAGTTGCCCATTGAGAAGCCCGAAGACTATACGCCCGATGAGGCGCAGAGCATCGAGCAGGAGCTCGCCGCCGCCTACGACAGCACATATGGCTCGAGCGAGCAGCGCGCGGCGGCCGTTGCCCAGTTCAATGAAATCAAGCCGACGATTGTTGCCGTCATGAATGAGAGTTTTAGCGACCTTTCGTGCTTTGAGCAGCTCCAGGCGGCCGGGTACACCGGCCCCGCATTCTACAACTCGCTTCCCGACACACTTGTTCGCGGCACCATGCTCGCTTCGGTCGCCGGTGGCGGAACGGCGAACTCCGAATTCGAATTTTTGACCGGAGCGACAACGGCCTTTGTCGGATTAGGCAAGATCCCCTATCAGCTGTATCAGATGAATGGCGTAAACAGCCTGGCAAAGGACCTTAAAGAGCTTGGGTATACCACTACCGCTATGCACCCGCAAAACCCCGTCAACTACCATCGAGATAAAATCTATCAGCAGCTGGGCTTTGGAGACTTTCTTTCAATCGGCGATTTCGAAGGTGCGCCCTATTACCATGCCGGCGTATGCGACTACGCCACCTACGACAAGATACTCGACCTGCTTAGAACCGACGAAGCGCCGCAGTTCATCTTTGACGTCACGATGCAAAATCACGGCGGCTACGACTATGGCACCGTTCCCGCCGAAGAGCTGACAAACTATTGGGTCGAGGGAGCCAGCGAAGGCGCCAACAGCGCGCTCAACACCTATCTCACCTGCATCAACGCATCCGACCGGGACCTCGAGTACTTTATCAACGAGCTCCGCAACATCGGCAGACCGGTTGTTCTTGTCTTTTTTGGCGACCATCAGCCGAGCGCCGCAACGACTCTCAACGACGAGCTGTACCCTCAGGAAGATACGGCAAGCCACGCTTTCCGTATCTATCAGTCGACATATCTCGTCTGGGCTAACTATGAGATCGCCGGCAATACCGAGCTCAACGTCTACGACACCGTCGGGGCAAACGAGATTGCAGCCATTACCCTTAATAAGATCGGCGCCCCGCTCACCAATTACCAAAAGGCCCTGCTTGCGACAAGGTCAGATGTGCCCACCATCAATGTCGCCGGCTATCTCGGTGCCGACGGGCTGCGCTACGACTTGGAATCGGAAGACAGCCCCTACGCCTCGACGATCGACAAGCTGCAGCGCATGCAATACCTCGAGTTCGCCAGCATAGTTCAGTAAGCCCGCCCATTCGCTTGGGCCCATCGTATTGCAAGCACGCTCGGCCCAAACGCATCGCAAATGACTCCCGCTCGCAAACGAGGGTACAATGACGCTCGTGTCACATCGCGGGGCCCCGGCCCCAGCATATACAAAGGAGTCATACATGGGTTGCGAACACGCACAGGCCGCCGGCGGACAAACGTCGCCGTCGCAATTTGAGGAGAACACGCTGTCCGAGGTCAAGCGCGTCATCGCCGTGCTTTCCGGCAAGGGCGGTGTCGGCAAGTCATTTGTCACCGGTGCCATCGCCACCGAGCTTGCCCGTCACGGCCACAAGGTCGGCGTCCTCGATGCCGACATCACCGGTCCCTCTATCCCCAAGATGTTCGGTATGAGCGGACGCCACGTCCATGCCCTTGGCAACCTTATGCTGCCCGAAATCTCCGAGCACGGCGTCAAGGTCATGAGCTCCAACCTGCTGCTCCAAAACGAGACCGACCCCGTCCTTTGGCGCGGTCCGGTCATCGCAGGCGCCATTAGGCAGTTCTGGAGCGAGACCTCGTGGGGCCCCATCGACTACCTGCTGGTCGACATGCCTCCGGGAACAGGCGACGTCGCGCTCACCGTCTTCCAGTCGCTGCCGGTCGACGGCATCGTCATCGTCACGAGCCCGCAGGATCTGGTCTCGATGATCGTCGCCAAGGCGGTCAACATGGCCGAGAAGATGAACGTCCCCATTCTGGGCATTGTCGAGAACATGAGCTATATTGAGTGCCCCGACTGCGGCAAGAAAATCGAGGTCTTTGGCAAGAGCAAGCTCCCCGAGGTCGCAGAGCGCTATAACCTCGACATCTTGGGCCAGCTTCCCATTAATCCGGCACTCGCCGAGGCCTGCGATAAGGGCGAGGTCGAGACCGCGCTGCCCGATGGCATGTTGCCCAAGGCAGTCTCTGCCGTCGAGGCTATTACCCCGCACGAGACCGACGAGGCCTAAGTGAACGCGAGCGCCCTCTATGACGTCTTGGTAATCGGCGGCGGGGCTTCAGGCCTCGCCGCCGCCATTACGGCCGCACGCGCTGGCAAAAGCGTCTGCATCGTTGAGCGCGATGTCGCCTGCGGCCTCAAGCTCCTTGCGACCGGTAACGGCCGTTGCAACCTCTCCAACGAATCGATTGATCCTCAGCGGTATAACCACCCCGCATTCGTCGAATCCGTCATGGGCCCCCAGCCCGAACAAGAGCTTATGGGTTTCTTCTCCTCGCTGGGCATCATGACGACCTCCGAGGAGGGCCGGCTGTATCCGCGCTCCCTTCGTGCCGAATCGGTGCGCGATGCGCTTCTCAACGCTTGTAATCGTCTGGGTATCACCTTGGTATGTGGAGCAAACGTTGCCTCGGCATTCAAAGCCCCCGAGGGCTGGGCACTCCAAATAGACCGTCCCGCGCGAGCACTCAAGACAAAGAAGCACGACGACCGAAAATCGGAGCTCCGCTCGCTTCGGAAAGCGCTCGCCGATGTCCCTCGCAAGAACGAGGCCCTGCAGGCACATGCCGTAATTATCGCTACGGGCGGCAACCCCACCGGTATCGCCGATACGTTTCGCCTCCCCCTCACTTCGCTGCACCCCATCCTCTGCCCCGTATCGGCAACGGTCGTTGGCAATCGGGCGGCACTCAAGACGTTGGATGGCCTGCGCGTCCGTGCCCGCTTGACGCTCGCCCACAATCATAATGAGCTCTGGCACGAAGACGGTGAAGTGCTGTTTCGAACCTTCGGTATCTCAGGCGTCGCTGTCTTCAACCTCTCTCGTCGTATCCAGCACGGCGATACGATCCTGCTCGACGTTTTCCCCGACCTCTCCAAAGACGAGTTGCTCGATATGCTCAACCGGCGCGTTGAGCTGCTCGGCGGCTTTTCGCCCCGCGATCCCCGTTGGCTCGACGGCATGCTCGCCCCGCAACTCTCCCGCGTCGTCTGCACAACGTTCGAGCAGTGCCATCCAGGCTCCAACGATGTCATCCACCTGGTCTCGATCCTCAAACACTTTAAGTTGCTCGTCGAGGGAACAGCCGAGGAGCGCTCAGCACAGGTCACGCGTGGTGGCATATCTGTCGAGAGCATCTCAACACCCAGCCTACGCGCGCGCAGCGTTGTCGACGCCCCGCTTTACGTCTGCGGTGAAGCGCTCGACATCGACGCCGATTGCGGAGGCTTTAACCTTGCGTGGGCCTGGATCTCGGGCATTCGCGCTGCAAGCAGCCTGTAGCCGCGCAGTCTATAATCAAAAACGCATTCGGGCCGTCTGGGATACCGGACGGCCTCTTTCTTGCCTCTAAGGAGACCTCGATGATTGAAATCACCCAAGTCAACGCGTCGCTCGATGAAGCCGGCGATGAAAATGCCTGTCTCATTGTTGGCAAGCGAGTCGCCAAGTGCGTCCTACGTTGCAAGGACTCCGAGATCAAGTCCATCGAGCTCCACCGCAAGTCAATCGACGCTCGCAAAAAACGAGACGTCCATTTTATCCTGAGCTTTCGTGTTGAGCTGACTAGTCCCCACCTCGAGCGAGAAGCGATCGACAGCGTTGCCGAGCGTGACCGCTCGCGCGTACGCGCGATAGAAGACGATGAGCCTTCATTCCCCTCCCCCGCCTCCGACGCACCTCAAGAACGCCCTGTCGTTGTCGGCGCCGGATGCGCCGGCCTTTTCGCTGCGCTTACGCTCGCCGAAGCAGGTCTTAAGCCCTTGCTCATCGAGCGCGGCGACCCGGCATTTCGCCGCTCGCGGGCGATCGACCTCTTTCTAAAGGAGCGCATCCTCGACCCCGAGAGCAATATCCAGTTTGGCCTGGGCGGCGCGGGGACCTTCTCGGACGGCAAGCTCAATACGGGAACCAAAAATCCCGCCCATCGCCTTATCCTCGAAACCTTCGTCGAGGCGAGTGCGCCCCGCGATATTCTGTGGGATGCCAAGCCGCACATTGGCTCCGACATCCTCCCCACCGTCGTCACCAACATTTCCCAGCGTATCGAGCAACTCGGCGGAACCGTCCGCTATCGAACAAAGCTCGTCAATATTCGAACCGATGGATCTGGCGCCATCACCGGCATCGATGTCCAAACGCCCCAAGAAACCACAAGCGAGGCAATCGCCACAAAACACCTCATTCTCGCCTGCGGCCATTCCGCCCGCGACGTATTCGAGCTTCTCAAGGAACATAACGTTGCCCTCGCGCAAAAGACCTTTGCCATGGGCGTGCGCATCGAGCATCCACAGCGCGACATCGACCGTGCCCAATATGGCCCTTCGGCGGGGCACCCGGCACTCGGAGCAGCCCCCTACAAGCTTGTCGCCCATCTTCCCAACGGCCGCAGCGTGTTCTCGTTTTGTATGTGCCCCGGCGGGCAGGTTGTCGCTGCCTCTTCCGAGCAGGGCCACTTGTGCGTCAACGGCGCCAGTCTCAATGCCCGCGACGGACACAACGCAAATGCCGCCCTGCTCGTTAACGTCACGCCAGAGGACCTTCCCGACGATGACCCGCTCGCCGGCATCGAGCTCCAGCGTGCCTGCGAGGCGGCCGCCTATCGCCTGGGCGGTTCCAACTGGAACGCACCGGCACAGCTCGTCGGAGATTTCCTCGCAGGACGCGCCAGCAAGGCGCCCGGAAAGGTAAAGCCCACCTATCCGCTCGGTGTGACCTGGACGGCAATTGACGAAGCCCTGCCGCAGCATATCGTCGAGTCGCTCCGCCTGGGACTTCCCCTACTCGGAAAAAAGCTACGAGGCTACGACCGCCCCGATGCCGTTCTTACCGGCGTGGAGACTCGTTCGAGCTCACCGGTCACTGTCACCCGAGACCGAACGTGTCATGCCGTGTCGACCCCGGGCCTCTACCCTTGTGGTGAGGGAGCTGGATATGCCGGCGGCATCATGAGCGCGGCCACCGACGGCATCCGTTGTGCCGAATCCCTGATTGCAGACCTCTAACGCACGAATTCCAGTGCGCAAAAGACACAGGCCCCGAGCTCCACAGGGAACTCGGGGCCTGTTCGCTATTTCTTAAACCGTGCACCCTGGCGTTTTCTGCCCGATGCGAACGTGGAACCCTTGCGGGCCTGCGAACGTAAGCGCTCGATCGTCTCGTCCTCAGACGCACCCTCAAGCATCGCCCGAATCTGAACGACGGCATCGCGCAGGCGCGCCGCCTCCTCAAAGTCCATGGCGGCAGAAGCGTTGCGCATATCCTCCTCCATGGTCTCGACGATCCGCACGAGCTCATCGTGCGGCAACTCCTTGAACTGCTCAGCAAGCGTCTGCTCGGACGATACCGTCTCCGGCGCAGCACCCTCGCCGTTTTCATCGGGCGTATAGAACGCGCCATGCCCCAACGAATCGCCCTTCGAACGCCCCTTAGAGCCAACGGTTTTCTCCGCCTCGGCAATAAAGCTCGAGATGTCATTGATGGCCTTGCGAACCGTCTTGGGCACGATGCCGTGCTCTTCGTTATAGGCCATCTGGATCTCGCGTCGACGCTGCGTCTCCTCAATCGCCTCTCTCATCGAATCGGTCACGACGTCCGCGTACATGATGACTTCGCCATCGGCGTTACGGGCCGCGCGGCCAATCGTCTGAATCAGCGAACGGCGGTTGCGCAAGAAGCCTTCCTTATCGGCATCGAGAATTGCCACCAGTGAGACCTCGGGAAGATCCAAGCCCTCGCGAAGCAGGTTGATGCCAACGAGAACATCGATCTTGCCCTCGCGCAGCGTTCGCAGGATCTCGACACGGTCCATTGTCGCCGTATCAGAATGCATGTAATTGACCTTAATGCCGGCATCAAGCAGATGGTCGGTCAGGTCCTCGGCCATGCGCTTGGTGAGCGTGGTCACCAGCACGCGCTCCTTGCGGGCAACGCGCTCGCGAATCTCGTCCTCAAGATCGTCAATCTGCCCACGAACCGGACGCACATCGATCTTGGGGTCGAGCAGACCGGTCGGACGAATAATCTGCTCCACGTCGTTTTGGCTCACCCGCAGCTCGTAGTCGCCCGGCGTGGCCGAAACATAGATAAACTGGGGTATCCTCGCCTCAAACTCATCGAAGCGAAGCGGACGGTTATCGAGCGCCGACGGAAGACGAAAACCATGCTCAACAAGCGTAACTTTGCGCGAACGGTCACCTTCGTGCATGCCGCGAATCTGCGGCACCGTCACATGGCTCTCGTCGATGATGCAGAGCATGTCCTTGGGAAAGTAATCGATCAGGGTAAACGGCGGCTCGCCCGGCTTACGTCCATCCAGATGACGCGAGTAGTTCTCGATGCCGTTGCAAAAGCCCATCGTCTCGAGCATTTCGAGATCATAATCGGTACGTTGCTGCAGGCGCTGTGCCTCGAGCAACTTGTCGGTCGCCTTGAGCTCCGCCACACGCTTCTCGCATTCTTCGCTGATCGATTTCAGGGCCGCCTTGACCTTAGGTTTCTCGGTCACGTAGTGGGAGGCCGGCCACACGGGAATAGCTTCATACTCACGTAGCATTTCGCCGGTGACCTCATCGATCTCGGCAATCAGCTCGACCTCGTCGCCAAAGAACTCAAAGCGCAACGGGTGCTCCGCATAGGGCGGATACACATCGACGACATCGCCACGTACGCGGAACGTACCACGCGCCAGGTCATAGTCATTACGGTCGTATTGAATGTCGATGAGCGCATGGATAAAGTCATCGCGCTCGAGCGGCACCTTCTTGTCGACGTTCGGCGCCAGGCCCGCATAGTCCTCGGGAGAGCCGATACCGTAGATGCACGAGACCGATGCGACGACGATCACATCGCGTCGAGAAAGCAGCGATGCCGTCGCCTGATGGCGCAGCATCTCGACCTCTTCGTTAATCGAGGAGTCTTTCTCGATATATGTATCGCTTTGCGGTACATACGCCTCGGGCTGATAGTAGTCGTAGTACGAGACAAAGTAGACCACAGCGTTGTTGGGAAAGAACTCTTTGAGCTCGCTCGCAAGCTGAGCGGCGAGCGTTTTATTGGGAGCCATGACCAGCGTCGGCTTCCCCAGGGCCTCAATAGTCTTAGCCATCGTGAAAGTCTTGCCCGAACCGGTCACGCCCAGCAAAACCTGATAGCGATCTCCGTCCCTCACACCCTGCACAAGCGACTCAATAGCCTTAGGCTGAGAACCTGCAGGCTCATAGGGAGACACGACCTCAAACGGCACCTCAGAGCCCTCAACGCCAAAACGTTTGAGCTCTCCGCCAACACGCTCAACTTCAAAATCCGCCATGGATACTCCTAACTCATATATCTGCAGTATACGCAGGCGGCAGACATAGTCCTATACGAACCGATCGGGGTAGAGGGTCTTGTAGCGAACCCAGGCATTATTGACGCGAATCAGATACGCCTGCGTCTCGGGAAAGGTGATTGCATTGTGCAGCGACGTACTTTGCTGCGCCCATCCGTCGACATTGCCCATGCCGGCGTTATAGGCGGCAATAGCGCTATCCGTCGACCCGTTGAAATACGTTAAGAGATACGAGAGGTACGCACAGCCAAACTCGATATTCGTAGCCGGATCGTTAAGGTTGTCAGCCGAATACTCCCCACCGTCGACAAGACCCTTGGCGATCATATCCTGGGCAGTCTCGGGCATCAGCTGCATCAATCCCTGAGCACCCTGATTCGACTCAGCCTCGGGATCCCAATTCGATTCCGACTTAATGACAGCGCACACCAGATACGGATCCAGATTATGCGAAATACTCGATTGCTTTACATACGCCTCGTAGTCAATTGGATACAAAGGCTTAAAGAAGGCGGCAGGAGCATACGAGTAGACGAGCGAAATAAGGCCGAAGGCAAAAACGGCAGCCAGCGGTATAAGGCGATACCACGCAAAGAAACGTGTCTTAGGCATCGGCATCCTCCTTATTCGCAGTGTCTATAAACCCATGGCATGCAAGCCATGAGTCAAGCTGCTCAAAGAGCGAATTATCACCTGCGGTATTATCAATCACCGTTGTAGCGAGATTGCACAGCTCAGACTCATCGGGCTGGCAAGCAGAACGGGCATCGAAATCAGATAGCTCCATGCCACGCTGAATAGCACGCTTGCGACGAACTGACAAAGGGGCGCTGATGACCAGAATTTCATCAGCCAAGCCAAATGCATCCTCAAAACCAGTCGGGGCAGAAACCTCGACCACCGCAAAGGGGTAACGGGGAGACGAAACCGTACAACAAACCGGATCGAGAATCCTAAGCGAAAGCTGTTCAATGAGAACGGGATGCACAAGGCCATTGAGCCGTGCGACCGAATCAGGAGAAGCGAAAGCTCGAGAAGCGAGGATGCTGCGGCGAATGCCGCCTTCCTCATCCAAAATGTCCCAACCGAATTCATCCGCGAGAGCATTGACAATATCAGAGCCCGGTACATACAGCGATTTTGCAAGCTCATCCAGATCGATAAGCATAGCGCCACGAGATTCGAAATAGCGGCAGGCAGTCGACTTACCCGAAGCAATATTGCCCAAGACAAATACGGTAAACATCAAGTCCTCCCTAACGCCAATGGGAGTTATTATCGCGCAAATACAAAAGAAGGACTCAAAATACAGCCAAACAGTAAGACAAGCTAAAAGAAGGCGAGTTCTTGTATTACAGCTCTTTATAAAACGCAAAAAAGGGGGAGGCCGCGATGCCTCCCCCTTCTCCATTTCCTCTGACGGCTCGGTGCCGTCCACCGGTCAGCGGCGCCCTGGCCTCCCACGGGCTGGCCCCGCAGTACTCTCGGCGCGATGGGGCTTAGCTTCCGGGTTCGGAACGGGACCGGGCGTGCCCCCCATGCTCTGGCCGCTGACCGGTGGGCGGCGCCCACCGTTACGGTGTCCTGGGTCTCATCTACGTGCCCTGGGGGCCGCATGGCGCATAGGAAAGAGTCGACTCGGGGGCATCCTC
>NZ_QRWD01000005.1:0-364 GCF_003459505.1 Collinsella sp. AF20-14LB | reverse complement strand
AACGCAAAAAAGGGGGAGGCCGCGATGCCTCCCCCTTCTCCATTTCCTCTGACGGCTCGGTGCCGTCCACCGGTCAGCGGCGCCCTGGCCTCCCACGGGCTGGCCCCGCAGTACTCTCGGCGCGATGGGGCTTAGCTTCCGGGTTCGGAACGGGACCGGGCGTGCCCCCCATGCTCTGGCCGCTGACCGGTGGGCGGCGCCCACCGTTACGGTGTCCTGGGTCTCATCTACGTGCCCTGGGGGCCGCATGGCGCATAGGAAAGAGTCGACTCGGGGGCATCCTCGTGCCCGGACCGCGCATGGAGCGCGAAGTCCCGCGGGCCGCGAGGTGCGGTTCCGGAAGAGCTCGGGCGATTAGTGCGGC
>NZ_QRWD01000049.1:743-999 GCF_003459505.1 Collinsella sp. AF20-14LB | reverse complement strand
CTGACCTCTTGACTGCCAGTCAAGCGCTCTCCCAGCTGAGCTACGCCCCCGTGCGAAAAAGTACTATACGGGAACTCCCCCGCCGATGCAAGGACAATTTCGGAAAAACTTTCGCCCCGCGCGGCGTGGGAACGCAGCCGGCCGCGGATGCAGGCGCGGGAACGGGCCCCGAAGCCCCGCGATGCCCTTTCCGCCCGCGGGGACGCGCCCCGCGGGCGGCGGCCACGCCGCCGCCCTCCTCCCCGGCGCCCTCGGG
>NZ_QRWD01000049.1:0-733 GCF_003459505.1 Collinsella sp. AF20-14LB | reverse complement strand
GCGGCGGCCACGCCGCCGCCCTCCTCCCCGGCGCCCTCGGGACATCTCGAATCCCGCCGTCCGCCGTTTATCGCCTCCGCAGCGCGGTCCGCCATCCGCCCAACGGCCGTCCCGCCGGCGCCGGGCCCACTATCGGGTCCAACCGCGCCCCCGCCCGCCCGGCGATTTCAAAACCATGCCGGTTTACGGGGCCAGGCCGGGAAGCCCCGAGCATGCCGCAATCGGCAAAATCAAAACCGCAGGTAGGCGACTTGCGCATTCCGTGAAATGCAGGGTATGGACGGCCGGTCCGGGTCCAGCCCCGTAATCCGGCATAGTTTTGAAATGGTTCTTGTCAACCAGCATTAACAATTACGTGGATTTGAACCGTAAGCGTTTATCAAGGCAATTTGGCAGGCATGTGAAGTGGGAACTTTGACAAAAAGAGGCCAGGCTATTTGCCAGGCCTCTTAATTCTCTGGTGGGCCCTCCGGGATTCGAACCCAGAACCCAGGGATTATGAGTCCCCTGCGCTAACCGTTGCGCCAAGAGCCCTTATAACGTGGTGGATATGATAGAGACCGTCAGAACCAGTCCCCTATCTTGAACCACGACGTGAAATACTACCATGCACGCGGCACCCGTTCAACGCACGATCTTGTCGACCAGAAGGATCATGGTGCCGCCTTTGACCTTGTGTGCCTATATGAAAAAAGGCCCCAACTTGCGTTGGAGCCTCATTCAATGCTCGGGT
>NZ_QRWD01000048.1 GCF_003459505.1 Collinsella sp. AF20-14LB | reverse complement strand
TTAGTAGTCGAACTGGTGGTAGTAGCGGCGGTACTTGAGGTTGTGCTTGGTGACCAGCTCGTAGTTGCGCGAGAGGCGGTCGGTGGTCAGCACGGACAGGATCCAGGGGGACACGATGACGCGGAAGTCGTCGTCCAGGCCCGGGATCGCGTACTCGGCGGTGTCGATGATGACGTAGTCCTCGTCGCCGGTCACGCCGCTGGTGAGGAAGGCGCGGACGCGCTCGTCGAGGGCGCGGCACTCGTCCTCGCCCATGAACAGGAACACCGGGACGCCGGGCTCGAGCAGCTCGAGCGTGCCGTGGAAGAAGTCGTGCGAGGTGATGTGGCGGATGCGCTTCCACTGCATCTCCTCGAGCAGGCACATGGAGTACAGGATGGTCTCGCCCCACAGCGCGCCCGAGCCGATGAACATGGTGTAGTCGGCCAGCGCGTACTTCTTCGCGAGCTCCTCGGCGCGCGGCTCGAAGCGCTTGCGGATGTCGAGCATGTCCTTCCAGACGTCCTTCGTCTGCTCGATGAACAGGTCGAACTTGGGGAAGCAGCCGCGGCGGTTGAGCAGGCGCAGGCCGAAGCAGTCGGCGAGGTAGTAGCCCTTCTCGCAGCCGCCGGCGCCGTGGTCGGAGGCCATCATGACGCAGTTCTCGGCGCCCACGGCCCGGCCGATCTTGCCCTCGGGGTTGGTCATGGCGTAGACGCGCACGCCCATCTCCTTCATCTTGCCGATGGCCTCGAGCACCTCGGGGGTGGTGCCGGACTCGGAGGCGGTCAGCACGACGGACTTGTCGGTCATGCGCTTGTGGCCCATGACGTTCCACTCGGCGGCGTGGATCAGGTAGACCTCGAGGTCGCGGTCGCCGAACTTGTTCATGAGGTACTCGAGCTGCATGAACTCGTCCCAGGTGCCGCCGACGCCCATCAGGAAGACGGCGTCGTAGCCCTCCTTGTGCACGCGGTCGGCCAGCGCGGTCATCTTCTTGCCCGCCTCGTAGACGTTCCTGCCGTCCTCGAGGTAGCCCTCCTGGTCGAAGTGCATGATCTCGATCTTCTCGGTCTCCTTCAT
>NZ_QRWD01000047.1 GCF_003459505.1 Collinsella sp. AF20-14LB | reverse complement strand
GGCCCGAAAGAAAGGTAGGAGGCCATGACGAAAGGTCTGCACGTGCCTTCCGAGATCGGCAAGCTCAGGAAGGTCTGCCTGCACCGTCCCGGCGACGAGCTCCTCAACCTGCCGCCCGACGAGCTCGAGCGACTCCTGTTCGACGACGTCCCGTTCCTGGAGGTCGCGCAGCAGGAGCACGACACCTTCGCCCAGATCCTTAAGGACCAGGGCGTGGAGGTGCTCTACCTCGAGAACCTCGTCGCAGAGGTGTTCGACCAGGTCCCCGGCGCCCGCGCCGAGTTCACCGACCAGTACATCGCCGAGGCAGGCATCCGCGGCCAGCAGATGCCGCAGATCGTCCGCGAGAAGCTGGACTCCATCGAGGACAACCTCGAGTTCGTCAAGAAGACCATGGCCGGCATGACCAAGGCCGAGATCGACATGCCCCTCACGGCGTCCACGACCCTCGACTCCCTGGTCAACTCCGAGTCCGAGTCCGACCTGATCATCGACCCGATGCCCAACCTCTACTTCACCCGCGACCCGTTCGCGGTCGTCGGCGAGGGCGTCAACCTCAACCGCATGTACTCGGTCACCCGCAACCGCGAGACCCTGTACGGCAAGTACGTCTTCAAGTACCACCCCGACTACAAGGACGTCTCCCTGTACTTCCGCCGCGACTGCCAGTTCCACACCGAGGGCGGCGACGTGCTGAACATCAACGAGAAGACCCTCGCCGTCGGCATCTCCCAGCGCACCCAGGCCGCCGCGATCGACGTCATGGCCCAGAACATCTTCTGGAACTCCGACTCCAAGGTCGAGCGCATCCTGGCCTTCGACATCCCGGTCTCCCGCGCCTTCATGCACCTCGACACGGTCTTCACTCAGATCGACGTCGATAAGTTCACGATCCACCCCGCCATCATGGGCACCCTGCGCGTCTACGAGCTGACCGCCGGCAAGAACCCGGGCGACGTGAACATCCGCCTGATCGAGGACACCCTCGAGCACGTCCTGGAGGACGCCACCGGCGTTGACCAGGTCAAGCTGATCCCCTGCGGCGGCGGCGACCCGATCGCGGCCTCCCGCGAGCAGTGGAACGACGGCTCCAACACCCTGTGCGTCGAGCCCGGCAAGATCTGCGTCTACGCCCGCAACACCGTCACCAACGACGTGCTGTACAAGGAGGGCCTGGACCTTCTCGTCGTGCCCTCCGCCGAGCTCTCCCGCGGCCGTGGCGGCCCGCGCTGCATGAGCATGCCCTTCTGGCGCGAGGACCTCTAAG
>NZ_QRWD01000046.1 GCF_003459505.1 Collinsella sp. AF20-14LB | reverse complement strand
TCGGCGCAGGTCGATGCCCCTTTTTCAGCCGTTTAAATTCCGTGCCCGCTTTTAACCGCTCGGACAGAATGTGTGTCCGGTTGCCTATCGTTCCCGCCGGTAGATACCCTTTTCCGGAACCGTTAAACACCCTTTCGGAAGAGGTGTCCATGAAGGCCGTTTATTGCCCCTACTGCGGCGGTCGGACCAAGCGCAACGGCAGGACCTCATCGGGGTCCCAGCGGTGGAGGTGCACGGCCTGCGGCGCGTCGACGACGCTGAGGTACGACGACACGGCGGCGAGGCTCGAGGAGTTCCTCGGGTGGCTCCTCTCGAAGGACTCGCAGGCCGCGATGCCGGGCGGCGGGCGGTCCTTCAGGCGCAGGACGGCCGAGTTCTGGGAGGTCTGGCCCATGCCCGTCCCCGACGGCGAGCTCCACCGCGTGTTCTACGTCGACGGGATCTGGGTCGCGCGCGACCTCGTCGTGCTCATATGCTGCAGCGGCGAGAGGGTGGTCTCCTGGTACATGGCCAGGTCCGAGAACTCGAGGGCGTGGTCGGCCCTCATGGCGCCGATCCCGGCGCCCGAGGTGGTCGTCACCGACGGCGGGAGCGGGTTCGCCAAGGCCGTGCGCGAGACCTGGCCGCGCACCAGGGTCCAGAGGTGCACCTTCCACGCCTTCTCGCAGGTCAAGCGCTACACGACGACGCGGCCGAAGCTCCAGGCGGGGCGCGAGCTCTACCTCATCGCGCGCGACCTCATGGGCATCGAGACGCTGCACCGGGCGGAGCTCTGGGTCGAGCGCTACCTCGACTGGTGCGGGTTCTGGGCCGACTTCCTGGAGGACAGGACCGTGGTGGACGGCAGGAGGGTCTACACCCACGAGAGGCTGAGGCGGGCGCGCTCGTCGCTGTCGTCGCTGGTGTCGGCGGGGACGCTGTTCACCTACCTCGACCCCGCCCTTGCCAAGGCCGGCCCGCTGCCGTCGACCAACAACATGATCGAGGGAGGGGTGAACTCGCAGCTGAGGGCCGTACTGCGCAACCACCGGGGGCTGACGTCCGTCAAGCGCGTTAAGGCGGTGTTCTGGTGGTGCCACGCTCATTCGGGGGACGCGAGGACGGCGCGCGAGAAGCTCGCCGCGATGCCGACCGACGCGGACATCGACTTCCTGTTCAGCGTCTACTCCGCCTCGCCGTCGCGCGAGGACGGAGGGCCGGAGTGGGGCGACAGGGCCGTGTGGGAGGATCTCCACCACAGGGACCCGTACCCGTTCTGGCTGGATTAATGGATGGAAACGGATGTTCTATCGGGACACACATTTTGTCCTATAAGCCT
>NZ_QRWD01000045.1 GCF_003459505.1 Collinsella sp. AF20-14LB | reverse complement strand
TGAACTGCGTCCCAAATCTTGGACGCCCTAAATAGCGACTAGGCCGCGAGGGCCTGATTCCGGAACTCCTCCGGGGTCAGGCCCTTCAATCTTACCTGCCTCCGGCTCGTGTTCCAGTGGACTATGTATTCCTCCAGGTCGCGTTTGAAATCCTCGAACGTCTCCCACTCGCGGCCCCGGTAGAACTCGTCCTTGACGTGGCCGAAGAGCTGCTCGGTGGCGGCGTTGTCGATGCAGTTCGCCTTCCTGGACATGCTCTGGACGATGCCGGCGGCCTCGAGCCTGGATGTGTACGAGGCGTGCTGGTACTGCCAGCCCCGGTCCGAGTGCATGGTCGGGGCGGCGCCCTCGGGGATCTTGGACAGCAGCTCGTCGAGCATCCTGACCTGCTGGGCCATGTCGGGCGTGGTCGATATGTCGCTCGCCACAATCTCCTTGGTGCAGAAGTCCAGCGTCGGGGCCCAGTAGGCCTTGCCGCCCGCCACCTTGAACTCGGTGACGTCCGTTCCCAGCTTCCGCCACGGGGCCCCGGCGTCGAAATCCCTCGCGATCACGTTCTCGAACGTCCTGCCGACGACGCCCCTGTACGAGTTGTACCTGTGGTAGGCCGTCTCGCGTCTGATACCGCAGCGAATCCCCATCTCGCGCATCATCTTGAGCACGGTCTTGTCGGCTATCACGGCCCCCTCTTCCGCCCTGAGGCACATCGCTATCTGCCGGTGCCCGCAGCCGTTGGCGGTGCGCGAGAAGATCTCGGCGGCCGCCTCCCAGAGCTCGGGGCGCGTGGGCCTCGGCGGGTGCGCGAGGGCGTGGTAGTAGGTCGACCGCTTGAGCTCGGCGCATGCGAGCAGGTGCCCGAGCGCGTGCCCCTCGGCGCGCAGGGCCGCGACCGCTTCGGCCTTCGCCCTGGTCAGAGCCCGTCCCTCTCGACCAGGGCGCGTAATTTTTTTAGGTAGGCCACCTCGGCCTCGAGCCTACGGCACCGCTCCTCGAGCTCCTCCTCGCGGGTCCGCGGCCTCGCCTTGGAACCCTTCGGCCGGCCCTTGGGCCTCGGGCGCAGGGCCTCCGCGCCGCCCCGGCGGTATAGCGCGCACCACTTCTTGAGCGGCGACATCGACATTATGCCGAACGCCGCCATCGCCTCGGTCTTCGTCATGCCGCCGTCGACGACGGCGGAGGCGGCGGCGACCTTCTGCTCGTATGTGTACCTGCCCTGCTTTCCGTCCATGCGCAGCAGCACCTCGCTCCCGAATGCGCGGTATATCTCCTGCCATCTTCTCACGGCTTCCACGGGAAGCGAAAGGGCAATCGCGGCAGATTTATACCCGTGCCCGAGCTCGAAGAGCCCTATGGCCGCCTTCCTGGCCTCGATATCATGCTTCACTCTCAAATCAACGCGCATAAAGAAAGCCTCCCATTT
>NZ_QRWD01000044.1:567-1545 GCF_003459505.1 Collinsella sp. AF20-14LB | reverse complement strand
GCAGAGATGTGGTGTAAGAGGCGGGGCATGCCCCGCCTCCGCCCTTTCTTGAAAGGGAGGGGACACCGCCTAGAATTCGTCGTTGGAGTAATGAAGGTGACGAATGGAAGGAAAGGCGATGCCCCAAGAAGAGAGTGTACTGCGCCTCGGCCGCGACGAGGCCCTCGAGGCGGCGAGGCTTTGGCAGGAGTGCGGCGACGCGCGCGAGTTCGCGTGCAGGGTGCTGGGCAGCGTGATGAACGCGCTGATGGACTCCGAGGCCCAGCAGATGTGCGGCGCGAGCCGCAACGAGCGCAGCGACGGCAGGGAGAACAGCCGCAACGGCTACCGCCCCAGGTCGCTCAAGACCGCCGTGGGCGACGTGGAGCTCGAGATACCCAAGCTCAGGCACGGCACCTACTACCCCGAGGGCATGCTCGCGCGATGGTCGCGCGTCGACACCTCGGTGGCCGCCATCGTGCAGGAGATGTACGTATGCGGCGTGTCCACCCGCAAGGTCGAGCGCGTGGCGTCCAAGCTGGGCATATCCTCGCTGTCGAGCTCGGAGGTCTCGAGCCTCTGCTCCGACCTCGACGCCGAGGTGGCGGAGTTCCGCCGCCGCGACCTGTCGGGCACGCCGTGCTGCTACCTGTGGCTCGACGCCACCTACATGAGCTGCAGGGTCGGCTCGTCGGTCGTCTCGCAGGGCGTCGTGACCGCGATCGGGCTGGGCGCCGACGGGCGCAAGCACTTCCTGGGCTGCGACGTGGTCGACACCGAGAGCGAGGACTCCTGGGCGGCATTCCTCGGCGGGCTGCGCGAGCGCGGGCTGGCCGGCGTTCGCCTCGTGGTCTCCGACAGCCACGCCGGGCTCGTGGCCGCCGTCTCGCGCCTGTTCCAGGGCTGCGCCTGGCAGCGCTGCGTGACGCACCTGCAGCGCAACCTCCAGAGCGCCTGCTCGGGCAGGCCCGAGGACTCCAAGGCGGCCGTCAGGGACCT
>NZ_QRWD01000044.1:0-526 GCF_003459505.1 Collinsella sp. AF20-14LB | reverse complement strand
GGACCTCGTGCACGCCGCGGTCTACCAGGACGACCCCGACCTCGCGCGCTGCGTGTGGGCCGAGGCGGCGCCCTGGGTGGCGTCGGTGTCCGCCAGGGCCGGCGAGGTCTTCGAGCAGGCCGAGGACTCCGCGCTGGCGTTCACGGCCTTCCCCAGGGCGCACTGGGCCAAGCTCCGCACCAACAACGTCCAGGAGCGCGCCAACCGCGAGATCAAGCGCCGCTACAGGGTCGTGCAGTCCTTCCCCTCGAGGGAGTCGATGCTGCGCCTGACGTGCGCGAGCCTCATGGAGACCGAGGGACAGTGGTCCCAGCAGCGCGTGTTCTCCGAGGCCTCGGCCGCCGAGGGCTTCGCCGAGCCCGCGGACAGGCCGGCCCCGACAGAGGGGAGGCGCCGCGCGCTCGGGCGGCGCGCCAGGGAGATAGTGGACGAGATAGTCGAGAGGCGCGGTCTCAAGAAGGAGTAACATCGGGACTTGCAGCGACGGACCTCGGGACGCTCTTACACCACGTCTGCGCGCGCCACC
>NZ_QRWD01000043.1 GCF_003459505.1 Collinsella sp. AF20-14LB | reverse complement strand
GCTCAGCTACTCCGAGATTGACGATACTCTTCCGAAAAACCTTTCTGATTGGTCTTGGCTTGGTATGGAGGGGACCCAGTACGAGGCCTTCAGGGGCAAGGTGCTGGATCACAATTACGGCAACCCCTGTTTGAGCAATGGCTGCTATTGGCGGGAGCGTTCGCCGTATCCGACCCAATTTGAACAATTCCTTTTTGTCGGGCCCAGTGGCTGTCACACGCTTTGCGATTATGCATCGGAGCAGCATTGCATCTGTCCCGCCTGGTGTTTCTAACCTGTCTTCTAGCATGTCTAATGAAGAGCCCGTGCAATCCTGCGCGGGCTCTTCTTTTGGCGATTACTCGCGCGATTTGAGGTTCTAGGCACAGGTAGTCGGTTTGGGGAAACATGGGGCCATACAGCGGCCCTCATAGAGCCCACCGCACCCTACCAATTGCCGCTGCGGCAAATCAGCCTCGCTAGACCCCATGACCTCTATCTTCAAACCATCAAAGACTTTGGTTTGAAAGGATACCTTCATGGCAGATAGCGAGGCTCGCCTGTTTGACGCAACCGGAAAGAATATTGGCTCCTACGAGCTCGAGGTGATGGATACCTTCTGGAAGCGCTTCATGGGATTGATGGGACGCCCTGAGATGCCAATCGGCGATGCCGCATTGTTCCGCAACTGCTCTTCAATCCACATGTTCTTTATGAAGATTCCCCTCGATATCATTTGGTACGGAGCGGTAGAGCCAGATGGTCACGCACCCGTCTTGGCGGTATCGAGGGCCGTCAAGCCTTGGCAATTGTCGTTCGGCCCGAAGCAAACTCAGGGATGCCTCGAAGTGGCTGCCGGTACCGTCCCCATGAACCTCGATTCAATTGAGATCGTAACCACATCCTCCGACCGTCCTAAAGCAGCCGTGACCCCTCCCGACTACCGAGATATCGTTCGGGATCGCATCCAAGTGACCAGATGCTCTGATACCGCGGCTCACCTCGGTGGTGCTGCCGCACTTTTGCATAGCCGTGCCCTTTAGAAATACCTACACGCTACCTAATCGTTGCTGACGACCAACACAGCTGTCATGGTTCATTCGGTTGTTTTTCAAGAGCTTCTTCTCCCTGACTGATTTTTTAGTCATTTCCCTCAATTTGAACACGCCAAACCATCCACTGATTTCTTTAGCCATTCTCAAACCCAGAGTACAGCCGCTACCCTTGCCGCTGCGGCATTGTCTGATCAATCGCCTATTTCACTCTTATCCTCTGCAGCAACAGTAAAAGCAAACCGAGAGGAGCCGCACATGAACACAGTGGAAACTCCTTTCGGGGGGGGGTATCTCCGAGATTTACCCGCCGCCCGAAGGGGCAGTCGACGGTAGAGTACGTCCTGGTCATCGCAATCATCGTCCTGGTGGTGCTGATCGCGGGGCCGTGGGTCTCGTCCGCCATCAGGAACCAGTTCAGCTTCGTGACCGGCGCGATCGGGTCGGGCACCACGGGCGAGAACTTCTACGAGCCCGAGGACATCCCCGACCCCAACAAGGGTACCGCGTTCGCGGTCTACTCAGCCGATGACAATAGCCTCATGTTCTACAAGCGCCGCGGCGTGCCCAAGGCGGGAGACATGTTCAACTACCGCAGGGTGACCGATGTTTACACGGGGTTTGAGA
>NZ_QRWD01000042.1 GCF_003459505.1 Collinsella sp. AF20-14LB | reverse complement strand
TCGGAAGGCACGTGCAGACCTTTCGTCATGGCCTCCTACCTTTCTTTCGGGCCCTTGTCAGGGCCGATTCGTTAGCGCCCCTCCGTGTGAGGCGTTATTGCTGACGACATATTTATATCCAAAATCAGCCCATACTTCCACCTTGCCCCCGAACGGTTTTTTATGAGGGGTGAACGGCATACACATATACTTCACGCATGGCACACTTTGATTTAATAAAGTTTATTTACGTGCTTAAATGCTTTTTCAAACCAAATAGCAAATGGAACTTAACTTTATTAAACCACCCTCAAATTGCATATTTCTAATAAAGCTATGAATAGAATTTGCGATTCATACCGCGTCTCAACCATTTTCATTTTTATTCAGAAAAAAGTTTGTCCTATTCATTTCTGGTATGCATATTACCGTTTACCAGACGCTTGGTACCGTTCACCGGAAGTTCAGTATAAGGCCCAACGAACACCGGCTCGCCTTACGGCCTCATTTGTAACAACTTGACTTCTCGGTATAGAAAAACAGACCCGCTCCCCTCATGGGAAACGGGTCTGTTATCGATAATCGTAGACAGATTTGAGTGGCTTTGAGAGCCGTCGGAATCCTAGCGATCAAACTCCGCCAGCGCCTCGCCCAGAAGCCTCAGGCCCTCGCGAAGAACGTCTTCGCTCGCGCAGTAGCCCAGACGCGCGCCGCAGGGAAGCTCAAAGCGGCTGCCGGGAACCAGCAGCACTCCCCTCTCGGCCAACAGGCGCTTGCAGAACTCCTCATCGTTCTCGGGAATATCCAGCTGGATAAACGAGGTGGATACGCCCTGCGGCGCCGTCCAAGAGACGCGGCTCTGCGCATCGATCCATGCCTGAGCGATATCACGGTTGCCAAACACGATCTTACGGTTGCGCTCAAGGATCTTATCCTTGTGCTCGAGCACGTAGGTCGCCAGGGCGTCGTTGAACACGCCGCCGCAGATCATGGTGTAGTCACGATAGGTGCGGATGCGGTTGGAGACCTCTTCGTCGGCCACGACCCAGCCCACGCGAGCCGCGGGCGTCGAATAGGTCTTGGACACCGAGTTGGTGACAATGGCCTTCTCGTACACGTCGGCCATCGATATAAAGGACTCGGTGTTCTCGAGCGGCAGATACACCTCGTCGCACAGCACATAGGCGCCCACCGAACGGGCGATCTCGGCAATCTGGCCGAGCGTATCGGCATCGAGCACCGTACCGATGGGGTTCGATGCGTTATTGATGCAGATGAGCTTGGTGTTGGGATGAACGAGGTGCTTGAGCTGTTCGATATCGGGCTTCCAGCCGAGCTCCTCGCGAAGCTCCCAATACTCGACCTCGGCACCGAGCGTACGCGGAATCTCGTAGAGCGGCGCATAGGTGGGCCACTCGGCAATCACATGGTCGCCGGGCTCGACCACGGCCATGATGGCGTTGAGGTTCGCGCCCGTGCAGCCGTTGGTCTGCAAAATGTGATCGGGATCGACCTCGCGACGATACAGCTTGGCGACTTCGGCCTTAAACTCCGGCGAACCCTCGATCCAGCCGTAATTCATCTTCTCGCGATCCAGGCGCTCGTAGAACGTAGCACCGTCCTGCTCGTCAAGTGCGCGAAGCTCACCCATGGTCAGCGACGAGATCGTCGACTGAGCGATATCCCAGGTAGCACTCTTCTCCCAAACGTTGAGCCAATCCTCAACGCCAATTGTCTTGATATCCATGGCCACCTTATCTGATCTTAATTTAGCGTCAATAAACATGAATGGGACGGTGCGAAAGAACCGCACCGTCCCATTGGGAGACATCTAATGTCAGCTAGATGTTTGTATTAAGACCTGTACGGGTCTTTGAAAACCTTAGAGGTCCTCGCGCCAGAAGGGCATGCTCATGCAGCGCGGGCCGCCACGG
>NZ_QRWD01000041.1 GCF_003459505.1 Collinsella sp. AF20-14LB | reverse complement strand
CGCGCGGCAAGGAGATATATTGCCAGACCGGAGGGGCGCCGTGGGCGGGAATCTGGGCGTACACATTTCCTACACAGTTTGGGATTCTCAGCTGTATTTAAAAGTAATAAAGAGGGGACCTCGTTTCCGAGATCCCCTCCTCCGTCTATCTATAGAAATAGGCTTTCAAAGCCTTAGTCCAAGAGCTTGCGACCGGACTCCTCGATCGCGTCAAGTGCTGCATCAGCCTCGGCGGCATCCGCGCCCTTAGCGAAGATGTACAGCTTAATCTTGGGCTCGGTGCCAGAAGGACGGACGATACCCTTGTTACCACCCTCGAGATCGAACTCAATGACATTAGCCTTCGGCAGGCCGTTCACGCAGGTGTTGTAATCCACGACGGCCTCAATCTTGGAACCGGCGAGCTCCGCGGGCGGGTTCTCGCGCAAACCAGCCATGATGCCGGCCATCTTTGCCGCACCCTCAGCGCCCGGATAGCTTAGCGAAATCGTCTTGTTGTGATAGTAGCCATACTTCTCGTACAGCTCGTGCATCGCATCGGCAAGGTTCTTACCCTGGAGCTTGTAATACTGCGCCATCTGGCAAATCAGAAGCGAAGTGCTCACGGCGTCCTTGTCGCGCACGTGGTCGCCGGCCAGATAGCCGTAGCTCTCCTCGAAACCGAAGATAAAGCGATCGACCTCGCCAGCATCGGAAAGAGAAGTAATGCTGTCGCCGATGTACTTGAAGCCCGTCAGGCAGCGGCGAAGCTCAAAACCGTACTCGTCGGCCAGAGCGTCAACCATGGCGGAAGAAACGATAGTAGTAACGGCAACCTTCTTAGTGAGGTCCTCACCGCGGGCAGCACGGGTCTTGCAGATATAGTCGAGCAGCAGAACGCCCATCTCATTGCCGGTCAGCAGCAGATAGTCATCGCCATTTTTAACGGCAACGCCAACACGGTCGGCGTCGGGATCGGTTGCAAGCAGCAAATCAGGGTGAACCTGCTCGCAGAGATCGATGCCCTTCTGCATGGCCTGACGGATCTCGGGGTTAGGATACGGGCAGGTCGGGAAATCGCCGTTAGGCTCCTTCTGCTCGGGAACAACCGTGACATCGGTGATGCCAGCGCGCTCGAGCACCGTAGTAACGGGAATGAGGCCGGTGCCGTTGAGCGGAGTGTAGACGAGCTTAAGCGGAGCGCCAGCGATCTCCTCGGCAGAAAGGTTAGTCACGCCGCGCGCGAGAACGGCGTCGTAATAACGCTCGAGGCACGAGTCGTCGATCCATTTAACCAGACCCTGCTCAAGAGCCTCATCAAAGTCCATGGACTTCACGCCGGTGAATGTATCGGTCTCGGCGATAGCCTTAGAAATTGCATCGGCGGCCTCGCTGGTGATCTGGCAGCCATCGGGGCCATAGGCCTTATAGCCGTTATACGGCGCTGGGTTATGGCTAGCGGTCATGCAAATGCCACCGGAGCACTTAAGATCACGGACGGCCCAGGAGAGCGTCGGCACAGGAGAAATCTTGGGATACACGAGGGCAGTCACGCCGTTTGCTGCAAGAATGGCAGCCGTAGTCTTAACGAACAGCTCACCTTTATTGCGGCTATCGCGAGCGATGGCGACCGTCGGATGCTCAAAGGTCGCATTGAGGTAGTCAGCGAATCCCTGGGTCGCACGACCGACCGTATAGATATTCATACGGTTAGTGCCCGCACCGATAGTGCCGCGAAGACCGGCAGTACCGAAGGCGAGATCCTGGAAGAAAGCGTCGGTGATGGCGTCCTCATCACCCTGCTCCTTCATCGTGTTGAGCTCAGCGAGGAGCTCCTCGTCCTTGACATTGGCAATCCAAGTATCAAGCAGCTCATGAACATCTGCCATGTGAGTCCTTCCGTCACAATCAATAAAACGACCCGTGTAAAAACAGGACAAGCGCAGCAGTGCGCTAAAGCAAATATTAGTCCATTGAGAACAGAGAACCGGCCAAAGAACGGTGAACGTCTATATTCAGCGGTGGATGATTAAATTGATTTAATTGCATAAGGAATGTTGCTCGTAAACGCAAAAAAAGGGGGAGGCCGCGAGGCCTCCCCCTTCTTCAAGTCATCAGACGGCTCGGTGCCGTCCACCGGTCAGCGGCGCCCTGGCCTCCCACGGGCTGG
>NZ_QRWD01000040.1 GCF_003459505.1 Collinsella sp. AF20-14LB | reverse complement strand
CTCGAGCGCATCAAGCGCGAGAACGACCTGGTGACATACCGCGAGATCCTCGCCTTCATGAACGGCGAGGCGGACATCGAGCGCGATCCGCGGGCACTCCCCCGCCGCGCGTGGCCGACGAAGCACCGACTGGCGTACGACTTGCTGACCTTCTTCGCCGCAGCCGCCATCGGCGGAGCACTCGGCTTTGCCGTGTGGGGGCTGCTGAACTAGAGGCAGCATCTGCCGAAGTCCGCATCACGCGCGTCAAGAATCAGCGCTTTGGGCGCCAGCGTTGCGCTCGTGATGCGGACTCGAAGATGCCCGCAGCCGAAGACTTCAAATTGACGGCAAGCACTAGCTTGAGGCCCGCTCCACGCCGGCAATACAGCACCACCCAGCAAAATGCGGGCGGCCCCGGCACACCCGAGGCCGCCCGCTTCATTCAGACGGATGTCTTCGAACGCCTCTACTCCCTATCGCCGCATGCAGCCGCATCATTCTCATCGTCATCGTCGATAACGATAAGGGCGATAGCGGAGCCCAAGCTACCGACGACCCACGGGAGCCAGAACAGGCCGCCGATCCCCTCGGACGCATCCATGGCACCACCGACGAACAGCCAGATGAGCGCGATGATGGTGGAGGCGAGCATGATCACGACGCAAGCCCTCTTCTTGCGCGCCGCTGTACGGCGATACTTGGGATTGCACGCGCGCAGATACGCCTCGCGGCTCTGGGGATCCAGCTGCGACAGCTCCTCCGCACTCAATTCGACCGTCTCGAGCCACTCCTTGTTGTACTCCGCGACATCCATGCGGCCCCACAGCATGCCCCAGTGGACAATCACCCCAACACCGACGGCGACCAGGACCATCATCAGCGTGTCGCCATATACCTGGACGTTCGCCTCCACCTCAAACAGCGCCGATACGGCGATGCCAAGAAGGATGATCGCGATACCCGAAACGATCGCGATCGAAGCACGACGACGCTCTGCCGCCTTTTGCTCTGCGGTGTAAAAGTCCGCAACATACGGATGGGCTTCCACAAAAGCCGCGTGCTCCATGCCGGATGGAATAAGGAATCCCAAGCCAGCGGCAACGAGCGCGAACAACGCCATGAGGACGATTCCGTCTGAGTGCAGGACCTCATCGGTGAAGACCGCGGCGGCGACCCCCAGGATGATGAGCGCCACACCGAGTGCGACCTTGCGGGCAAATGCGACCATGTGCTCGTCATAGCCGCATACATCCGTGTTGGGACCGACGGGGATCGCGGGCACAAAGGCGGATCCGATGTCGGACAACGAGTTCCGCCCGTGCGGAGCCTCGACGCGGACGACGGCGTTCCCATCGTTTTGCACGCCATCCGCGGCGCTCTGGCTCACGGCCGCGCGGCGCGACACGTCACCCTGCACCAGGTCATCGAGCGAGCACTCGAAAATCTGGCACATTTTGATGAGCTTATCCATCTCCGGGTAGGACTTCTCGGCCTCCCACTTGGTGACGGACTGGCGAGATACCCCAAGCAGCATGGCGAGCTGCTCCTGGGTCATATGGCGCTCGGCGCGCAGATACTGAAGGTTGGTACGGAAGCTCATAGTAGGTCCTCTCGTTGGCTGGAAGCGGGCACGCGGGCGTCGTGATCTTGGCTCACGGCGACGGCGCGGGCGCGGCATCCCAGCGTTCGGTGCTTTCCTGCCGGCGACTTACACACTACGGTAGCCACATGGCGGAAACCACCAACTTGAGGCTTCATTTTACGCAACCTGCAGGCACCCTATGGTTGCAAACCGCAGGTAGATTGAATGGACGTCAAATTATTAGGAGCTTGCATCACCTGTGAACTCAAACGGTCCCCGCCGATGTTACGACCCGTTGCTTGCGGCAACGGGCCATCTGCGGGCAGCATTGCGGTAACGTAGGAACCGGGCGAGAGAAAGGATCCGCCATGCTGAACGAGAACATCCAGGCCCTCAGGAAATCGAAAGGGCTATCGCAGGAGGAGCTCGCGCTCAAGCTGAACGTGGTGAGGCAGACGGTTTCCAAATGGGAACGCGGGCTCTCGGTGCCCGACGCGGAGATACTCGTCGCCCTCGGTGAGACGCTCGACGTGCCGGTGAGCAAAGACGAGGCGCGAGGCGATGGGGCTCTCCCAAGAACAGCTCGCCGAGAAACT
>NZ_QRWD01000004.1:158670-159078 GCF_003459505.1 Collinsella sp. AF20-14LB | reverse complement strand
TCCGCGAACCTAATCGACTCGATCCAGGACCAGTGCGCCCGGGTCCAGTTACCCTTCCTGCGGCCGGTGGGCGTCCTCTCGTCGAAGACGAGCCCGTGCCTGAGCAGGAACTTGGAGAGCCGCTGCTTCGAGCGCGAGAGGTCGTCCCTCGCGTCCTCGAGCGCCCTGGTCAGGTCGCGGGCGGCCTCGCACTCGTCGTCGGGGACCCACACCTCGACCACGTTGCCGACCGACAGCATGCGGGCGAGGAACTCGGCGTCGTTGCGGTCGTTCTTCCTGCGCCTGTCCGCGCTGGGCTTGATCATCTTCGAGACGGCGCCGACCACGCAGTCGACCCCCAGGCCGGAGAGCCTCTTCTGCAGGTCGAAGCCCGTGACCCCGGACTCGTACACGCACCTGGCCCTGGGG
>NZ_QRWD01000004.1:0-158660 GCF_003459505.1 Collinsella sp. AF20-14LB | reverse complement strand
GGTCGAAGCCCGTGACCCCGGACTCGTACACGCACCTGGCCCTGGGGTCCATGGAACGGACCCACTCCGCGACGGCGCCGGCGTCGTAGCCGAAGGTCGCGGCGCGCACCTCCCCGGTCATGACGTCGAGGGAGACGGCCTTTATCGAGCGGGCGTGGACGTCGAGGCCGATGAAGGTGGTAGTATCGAGCATGGGAGCCCCTTCCATGAATGCGGCGTGGCCGCCGCGGCTGAATTAGACACTCACCATTGTCGGCCTAATCCGCGGTCTTTCATGCAGCAGGGGCTCTCAATGTTTTATGTCCTGCTCATATCGTCTGTCTGGTTATGGCAGCGCAGCGAGCCGGTTCCAAGTGCCCCAGGTCGCCCCGAAAGAGGAGCGACGCGTACTTTGGTACGCGGACGACGGCTTGAGGGACGAGATGGGGTGCTTGGGGCCGGCGCAGCGTCAAGCCTTAAAGGTGGTCTTGGATGAGATCGCAGATGGCTCGGGCGTCGTTGATGTTGATGGCTCGGGTCGCAAAGCCGGCGTCGAAGGCCTGACGCGCCAGGGCCTCGTTGCAGGCAAGGGCCAGCGTGTGGCCATCGACCAGGTCGAGCGAGCTCTTGCCGCGCAGACGGTCGACACCGGAGCGCGCGACCACGATGTTGTCGAAGCCCTCGGTCTTGTAGCCCTCGATGATCACCACGTCGACATCGTTGTAGCGCGACAGCAGCTCGCGCGCGGGCATCTCGTCCTCCTCGCGCGTGTCGGCGTACTCCGCCCAGCGCGTGGCGCAGATGAGGCCCACGTGCTTGGATCCGGCCTGGTGATGGCGCCAGGTGTCCTTAGCGGGCACATCGATATCAAAACCGTGATGCCCATGATGCTTGAGCGAACCCACGCGCAGACCGCGGCGGGTGAGCTCGGCAATGACCTTCTCGACGAGCGTGGTCTTGCCCGAGTTTTGGTAGCCGATAAACGCGATCGCGGGGACGGCCGGGGCGGGAGCTGCGGGTGCAACGGCGACGGGTGCGCTCGCGGGCGCGGCACCGTCAGCGGCCACGGACTCAACGGCAGCGGCCTGACGCTCTGCGCGGTCCCACACGCCCGAGCGGCCGCCCTCCTTGTGCAGCAGGCGAACGTCAACGATCTCCATGCCGCGATCGACCGCCTTGCACATGTCATAGATGGTCAGGCACGCGGCACTCGCGCCGGTCAGAGCCTCCATCTCAATGCCGGTCTTGCCCGTTACGCCGGCCGTAACCAGTACGTGAAAGCCAACCTGCCCGTCCGCGCGCGCCGGCGCCCAGCCCTCGGGCACGTCCTCGGCCGGCGTCCCCGCCGCAGCGATGGGCGCAATATCGCACTTGCTCTTGGTAATGAGCAACGGATGGCACATGGGGATGATGTCGCTCGTGCGTTTGATGGCCATAATGCCCGCCACGCGCGCGCAGGCAAGCACGTCGCCCTTTTTGGCGCGGTCCTGCAGTACCATGGCCTGCGTCTCGGGATGCATGAGGATGGTGCCCTCGGCGATGGCAATGCGATGGGTCTCGGCCTTGTCGGACACGTCGACCATGCGCACCTCGCCCTTGGCGTCCACGTGCGTCAGCTCGTCGCGGCGGGCGTCACGGGCGGGTTCGGTGGCAGCGCTGGCAGTCGGCTGTGCGGACGCGTCGGCGTTGCCAGCATTCGCCGCGGCCGTGACTTTGTGGGCAGACATCGCGGCCCTGCGAGCGGCCTTGGTGGCATCGGCGTACCTGCTCTTGGCCATATGATCATCCTCCGATTTGGGACATAAATCGTTGCGTGCCCTCAATTATCGCGTGTTCCTGCGGTTTGTGGGCCACGGCATCGCGCCAAATCGAAAGTACCTGCATATCATCACCACGGCGCAGCGCCTCATGCACCGAATACTCGGCATCGCTGAATAGGCACGGACGCACGTTGCCATCGGCCGTCAGGCGCAGACGGTTGCAATTCGCGCAAAAATGGTTGGACATGGCGCTGATGAAGCCGACCGTTCCCGCCGCGCCCGGAAAGCGCCAATAGCGCGCAGGGCCCGCGCCGGCAGGAGCGTCGCTGATGTCGAGCGGCTCGAGCTCGCCCAGTCCCGTCGCGGCGACCCCGGCATTGATGCGCGCCCGCAGCTCGTCGCTCGGCACGGTATCGCTCGCGTCCCACAGCTCGGGATTGAGCGCGGGCGCATGCGGGTCCACAGTGCAATGCGAGCTCGTGTGCTCGTCGCCAATAGGCATGTATTCGATAAAGCGCAGGTGAATGGGACGGTCGATAGTCAGACGCGCGAGAGCCGCCACATCCTGGTTGAGTCGGCGCACCACAACGCAGTTGACCTTAACGGGCTCAAAGCCCCAAGCCAGCGCCGCGTCGATGCCAGCCACGGTCTGCTCGAGTCGACCCAGGCGCGTGATCTTTCCAAAAAGCGTAGGGTCGAGCGTGTCGAGCGAGATGTTGACGCGGTTAAGCCCCGCGTCTTTGAGCTGCGGCGCCAGCTTGGGCAGCAAGGCGCCGTTGGTGGTAAGCGAGATGTCCTCGATCTGCGGGATCGCGCGGATGTCGCGAATAAGCGGGATGATACGGCGGCTGACCAGCGGCTCGCCGCCCGTCAGGCGCACGCGGCGAATGCCCTCCCCCGCCACCAAGCGCACAAAGCGGGCAATCTCCTCGGCGCTGAGAAGCTCATCGTGTGCGCGGGATGCCACGCCATCGGCCGGCATGCAGTAAATGCAACGGAAATTGCACTTGTCGGTAACGGCAATGCGCAGGTAGTTGATATCGCGGCCAAAGCCGTCATGTTGCACGTGCCCGTCCACGCAGCCCTCCCCTCACGCGGCGTTTTATTCTTCGGAAAACATAATACCCCACGGGAGAATCCTGCCGACACCCGTACGACAGGACAGGTCGCTTCGAGCAAGACCGGCTTCCCAAGCCCATCCTCAGCACGCAAACCATCACAACATTCGATGCTTTTCCCGATTTTGGCAAAAAACGTCGAATGTTGTGATGGTACGCCTACCCGCAGCGCCCCGCAGAAGGACCAAAGCGCCCCTAAAGACCGCTGTCCCAGTGCCGAATCACGAATTCTCGCAGGTCGTTCTGCCGCTTTTGGAACGCTTCGCTTCGGTCGCACTTAAGGCCTATCGCGAGTGCGATGGCGTTCATCGCCCGGTGCAATTGCAGCTGATGGGCAAACTGAGTCCCGGTGAGGACGATCATCCTAAAGCCCAGCGCGCTCAGCACGGTCATACGCTCCGCATCCGACGCGCTGCGCTGTTTATCAAGATGGTCCGAGCCGTTGTATTCAATCCCCGTACCGCTCGCAGGCGCATATACGTCAATCTCGAAATACCCGGCCTTTGCGAGACACTTGAACTCGTTGGGAACATCGACCCTATGGTTGAGCTCGATTTTGGCGTATCCCAGCCCGCCCTGGAAACGTTTTGCTACGACCATGATTGCGGTGGCCGTCTCCATGGGCGACCGCGCGCCATCGTGCACGCGCTTGAGCACGGCGGCCGCGCGTATAGCCCCCTGACGAGATCGGTTCTCATTGCAATAGGCAATCAAGTCGGCAACGGTATACCTCTGCCCCATCTCGATATAATCGCCTGTCGACAGATGATTCAAATGGTATCGGGCGCAGATTTCGTAGCCATATTCCAGCTGCTCGGGCTCACTCATCCACGAACCCGCCTGGACAAAGCACATGGCCTCATCAACCACCAGAAGGCCCTCTGCCACCTCGATAAGATGGCCTGGAGGTACCGGCGCCCCAAACACGTGGCACCTAAATCCAGCCGGCGTCGAGCGCTCAAAATCGAAGTTGACGAGCGTGTCGATATGATCGAGCTCTTCTCGTGGAATACCAAGCGAAACCAGATAGTCGGTAACGATCCCAACTGCCGTTGAAGCCCTCAGTCCCTTGGCATCGAGTCCCAATTTGGGCAGGCTCGCAGTCGGCTCCGCCTCGCTAGCAAGCGAGTCCTCATCGTATAGGCTGCTTGCTCGCGAGAGCGGCTCGGACGGGCGCGCCACGTTGTGGTACAGCCAGGCAGTCTTATGGGACAAGACGATCGGCAGGTCCATGAGCCCTCCAATGGAGTCGGATAACCAACCTTATTCCCCTGCCCACGGGTCCGCACACCTTCGTGCACAAGAAAGCGATTCCACCCGGCCGAGTGGCAGAAAAACCATCACAACATTCGATGCTTTTCCCGTTTTTGGCAAAAAACGTCGAATGTTGTGATGGTTTGAGGCGAGGTGAAGAGCACGGAGAGGTCAAAGCATCGTGCTCGAACGGGTTAATCCAACTCTTTTAAGCCATGCGCCAGCTGCCAGTACTCGCCGTGCTGGGCGAGCAGCTCTTCGTGGGTGCCGCGCTCGATGATGCGGCCGTGTTCGAGGACCATGATGGCGTCGGCGTCGCGGACGGTGGACAGGCGGTGCGCGATCATAAAGGTGGTGCGTCCGCGCATGATGCGGTCCATGCCGCGCTCGATAAGCTTTTCGGTACGCGTGTCGATGGAACTCGTGGCCTCATCCAGGATGAGCACCGGCGGGTCGGCAACGGCCACGCGCGCGATGGCGAGCAGCTGGCGTTGGCCCTGCGACAGGTTGGCGCCGTCGGCCGTGACCGGCGTGTCGTACCCTCTAGGCAGGCGGCGGATAAACGAGTCGGCGCAGGCTGCCTCGGCAGCGGCGCGCACCTCCTCGTCGGTCGCATCGAGCTTGCCAAAGCGGATGTTCTGCGCAATGGTGCCGCTAAACAGGTGCGTGTCCTGCAGCACAATGCCGAGCGACCCGCGCAGGCTGGCCTTGGCAATGTGCTTGACGTCGATGCCGTCGTACGTGATCTCGCCGTCATCGACCTCGTAGAAGCGGTTGATGAGGTTGGTGATGGTCGTCTTTCCGGCGCCCGTCGAGCCCACAAACGCGATCTTTTGCCCCGGCTTGGCAAACAGGTTGAGGTCCGTGAGCACACGGGTGCCCGGCACGTAGGAAAAGTCCACGGCATGGAAGCGCACGTCGCCGGCAAGCAGGACCAAGCCGCACGTGAGCTCGGTACCGTCGGCGGCCACCGCGCGACCCGACTCATCAACGGCTGCCACGTCATGCAGGTGCCCGTACGCGCCCACGCCCTGGCCCTCGGGAATCTTCCATGCCCACGCGGCATCGCCCGTCTGCACCAGCTCCACGCAGCCCTCGTCCACCTCGGGCTTAAGGTCCATGGCGGCAAACAAGCGCTCGGCGCCGGCCAACGCGTTGAGCAAGAAGTTGCCAAGCTGCGTAAACTGGTTGATGGGCATGGCCGCCTGGCGTACAAAGACCAGATAGCTCGCGAGCGCACCTACATCGGCGAGCCCCTTGATGCAGAGCATGCCGCCCGCCACGGCGACGATGGCATAGTTGACGTAGCCAATCACGACGGTCATGGGCACCATGGAGTTGGCATAGCTCACGGCGGCGGTGCCGGTGCGGCGAAGCTCATCGTTGCGGCAGGCGAAGCCGGCGACATTCGCTGCCTCGTGATTAAAGACCTTGATGACCTTTTGGCCCGAGACCATCTCTTCGATATATCCGTCCAGGTCGCCAAGCGATGCCTGCTGGGCGGCAAAGAAGCGCTTAGAGCGCGTGCCCGAGTAGCGCGCGTACAGCACAATGGCCGCATCGCACACGAGCGTGATAATCGTGAGCTGCCAGTTAAGGATGATGAGCATGGCCGTGGTGCCCACAACCTGAATGGCGGCCTGAATCACGTTGGCAAAGCTGTTGTTGAGCGCCTCGGAGACGGTGTCGACGTCGTTGGCGAAAAAGCTCATGATGTCACCCGAGCGCGTGCTGTCAAAATAACTGAGCGGCAGCGTCTGGATGTGCGCGAACAGGTCGCGGCGAATATCGGACACCACGCGCTGGGCCGCGCGCACCATGATCTGTGAGTAGCCCAGGGCCGAAAGCACGCCCGCGGCGTAGATGATCGCCGTCAGGATGACCTGCTTGGCGAGCAGTTCCTCCCCGCCCGTGGCCAAACCGTTAACGATGGGGCGCACCATGTAGGTGCCGGCGAGGCTCGCGATGGCGGCGACGGAGGCGAGCACACCCACCGCAAGCAACGAGAACTTGGCGTGACCCATGTAGGAGAGCAGGCGGCGCACCGTGCGCTCGAGGTCGGCCGGGCGTGCTTGGGCTGCGGTCTTAGGCATGGCGCTCACCCCCTTCCAAGAGCGAACCGCTGGGGACGGAGGAAAACGGATCATTCGCGCAGCCATCGTCGCTGCCTCCGGCGGCGTCCGCGTTCCCCGCAAACTCCATCTGCGAGGCGTAAATCTCCTGGTAGATGTTGTCGCCCGCCAGCAGTTCCTCGTGCGTGCCCACGCCGTGGACACGACCGTCGTCCAACACCACAATGCGATCGGCATCCATGACGCTCGCGATGCGCTGGGCGATGATGAGCACGGTCGTATCGGGAATCTGAGCGATGTGCTCGCGAATCTTAGCGTCGGTCGCCATATCGACCGCACTGGTGGAGTCATCAAAAATGAGCACGCGCGGATGCTTGAGCAGCGTGCGCGCGATGCACAGGCGTTGCTTCTGGCCACCCGAAACACCGGCGCCGCCTTGGCCTAACTCGCCGTCCAGCCCGCCGATGCGATCAAGGAACTCGTCCACGCACGCCGCGCGGCAAGCCGCGAGGAGCTCATCGTCCGACGCCTGCGGATTGCCCCACTGCAGGTTCTCACGCACGGTGCCCGTGAACAGCACATTCTTTTGCAGCACAATGCCCACCGCGTCGCGCAAGGTAGCCAGGTCGTAGTCACGCACGTCATGTCCGCCCACAAGCACGGCGCCCTCGGTGGCGTCGTACAGGCGCGCAATCAGCTGCACAAGCGAGCTCTTGCCCGAACCCGTACCGCCGAGGATACCCACCGTCGAGCCGCTCTCAATGCGAAGGTCGATATGCTCGAGCACATCCTCGGCTGCATCCGCGCGGTATTTAAAGGAAACGTCGCGAAACTCGATACTGCCGTCCGCTGGTGCCGCAGTCGCGAGGTCTCCCGCAGGGTTGGCGATAAAGGGCTCTTCATCGAGCACCTCTGCGATACGGCCCACACTCGTGAGAGCGCGCGTGAGCAGCAAAAACACGTTGGAAATCATCATGAGCGAGTTCATGATCAGCAGCACGTAGCTCATAAAGCCCGTGAGCGAGCCCACGCCGAGCTCGCCGGCAAGAATCATGCGACCGCCGATCCACAGAATGGAAAGCGCCGCCACGTACATCGACAGCTGAAACACCGGCAAGTTGAGCACAGCGTTGCCAAAGGTCTTCGTCGCCGTATGCGCAAGCTCGGTATTGACGGCGTCGAACTTGGCCTCCTCGTGCTCGGCGCGCACGTACGCCTTGACGGCGCGCACGGCGGTGAGGTCCTCCTGCACCACGCCGTTGAGATGGTCCATCGAAGTCTGTAACTGGCGATAGAGCGGGCTGACGCGGTAGGTGATAACGCCCAGCACGATCGCTAGCACCGGCAGAATAATCGCGAATACCGTAGCGAGCGGACGCGACAGCACCAACGCATAGACCAAGCCGACGATAAGCGTCACAGGACCACGCACCATGGGGCGGAAGCCGTTACCTACAGCGTTTTGAATCACGGTGATGTCGGTGGTCATGCGAGTGACAAGCGAGCTGGCGTCGTAGTTGTCCAGATTGCCAAAAGCGAGCGTCTGGATCTTGCGATACTCCGCCTCGCGCAGGTTAGCGCCCAGCCCCGAGGCGACGCGAGCAGACGTGCGTGCATAGCCCAAGCCAAGTACCAGCGAACATGCGGCGCATACCAACATATACGTGCCCTGCAACAGCATGTAGTTGATGTCGCCCGCGGGCACGCCCACATCGATGATATTTGCCATGATGACCGGGATAAACAGCTCGAGCGCCGTCTCGGCCGTCACAAAGAGCACGCCGAGTATGGCATCGCGGCGGTATGTCCCCAGATAGGAAAACAAAATCTTGAGATTGCGCACGCAGATTCATCCCCCATCAAACGTTGTTCGCAAACCCACGTATTATGGCGCGCCGTGCGGCGGTGTCAAGTGATGCGAAATCGATTTCTGCAAGGCTAGTGCAGACGCCATGCTCACAGGGCGCACGTCCGTATTCAATTAGAAATGAACGCGAGCGTGACTTTTTCGCCTCGCCGCCAACACAAACCTTGACTCTACAATCGTTGTAGGGTTTTCACTACACTGGTACGTAAACGACCCAAGCCAGAAAGTGCCCCGCCCATGGAACACGACCTCACACGCGGCAATGTCCTCAAGACCATCGCGGTCTTTGCCCTGCCCTATATGCTCTCGTACTTTTTGCAGATGCTCTACGGCATGGCCGATCTGTACATGATGGGGCAGTTTAGCGGCGCTGCCGGCATCACCGCTGTGGGCAACGGCGCGCAGACGCTCTATATCATTACCGTGACGCTCGTGGGTCTGGCCATGGGAACGACGGTCATCGTCGGCCACGCCGTGGGCTCGCGCCGCTTCGATCGTGCCGAGACCGCCATCGGCAATACCATCACGCTGTTTATGGGTGTCTCGGTGGTGCTGGCCGCTGTCCTGCTCGCACTGTGTCCGCAGATTGTGGCACTCATTGGCACGCCGGCCGAAGCGGTCGAAGGAACCGCCGCCTACCTGCGTATCTGCTTTATGGGCATTCCCTTTATCGCCGCGTACAACATCCTCTCGGCCATCTTTCGCGGCCTAGGCGATTCGCGCTCGCCCATGTACGTGATTGGCGTGGCGTGCATCATCAACATCGCGCTCGACTTTCTGTTTATCGGCCACATGGGGCTCGGCCCCGTAGGCGCGGCACTCGGCACAGTCATCGCGCAGACGGCGAGCGTGGCTCTCGCGCTCGTGTGGCTCAAGAGCCGTCGCACAAACATCCACGTTAAGCGCAGCGACCTGCGCCCCCAGCCCGAGGTGCTCGGCAGCATTCTTAAGATCGGCGTGCCCGTGGCCGTGCAGGACGGCTGCATCCAGGTGGCATTTATGTTCATCACCGTCATCGCCAACCACCGCGGCCTGGTCGACGCCGCCGCCGTGGGCCTAGTCGAGAAGATGATCAGCTTTTTGTTTATCGTGCCGAGTTCCATGGGCGCTACCGTCAGCGCGCTCACGGCGCAAAACGCCGGTGCGGGCAAGGGCGACCGCGCGCGTCAGGTACTCAGGGACGCCATGACCATCTCGGTGGTGTACGGCTGCCTGATCACGGTGCTGATGTGGCTGGTGGCGCCGGCGTTTATCGGCTTTTTTGCCAAGGACCCCGCGGTGGTCGCCGCCGGCACCGGCTATATGCGCAGCTATATTTTCGACGCGATCTTTGCCGGCATCCACATTTGCTTTAGCGGCTTTTTCGCTGCATACGGCAAGAGCTACATCGGCTTTGCGCACAACGTGCTGGCCGTGGCGCTCATTCGCGTGCCCGGTGCGTGGCTGCTGTCGAATGCCTATTCCGACACGCTGTTTCCCATGGGCATCGCCTCGCCGTGCGGGTCGATTCTGTCGGCGGTCATTTGTGTTGTCGCGTTTACCGTGCTCAACCGCCGCGGAGCTTTTGACAAATTGGCAGCGTAGCGGGGCGACGCGAGATCGCCCTCATCGACGACATCATCAGCGACGACCCCGCGACCTACGTAACGCAGATCACGGTGCCCGTTGCCCCAGTAAAGTAAAAACCGCCCGGAAGGCATCGTGCTTCCGGGCGGTTCTTCAATTAGGCTATTGATGCGCTAAGCCTGGGGCACCTGACCAGTAGCCAAGATCTGCTCGAGTGTGTCCTCATCCAACACGGGCACACCCAGCTGCTCGGCCTTGGTGAGCTTGGAGCCCGCTTTGGGGCCGGCGACCAGATAGCTCGTCTTCTTTGAAACACTGCCCGAGACCTTGGCGCCGAGCACCTTGAGCGCCGCGCCCGCCTCGTCGCGCGTGCGGTTGACGAGCGTGCCCGTGAGCACAAAGGTCAGACCCGCGAGCGGTTGAGCGTCGGCGAGCTCGCCGGCCACGCCTGCATCGGCCGCGGCTTGCGCGTGTGCGGCGCCCAAGTCAACCTCGAGCGACAGGCCCGCCTGGCGTAGGCGCTCCAGCACGGCAAGGTTCTCGGGCACAGCCAGGAACTGCTTGACGCTCGCCGCAATCTTGGGGCCGATGCCCTCGCACTCGGCGATGTCCTCTTCGCTCGCCAAGATGAGCTTGTCAATCGACAGGAATCGCTCGGCGATGACCTCGCCCACGCTCTTGCCCACGTGGCGGATGCCCAGGGCAAACAGCACGCGACCGAGTGGCTGGCTCTTGGACTTGTTGAGCTCGGCGATGATTTTCTCGGCCGTCTTGAGGCCCACCGGGATGGGATCGCCCTTCTTGACGCCCTTTTTGCTGTTGGAGCTGGCATAGGTGCGGCCCGTGTCCAGGCCTGCGATGTCGTCGACCGTGAGCTGGTAGAAGTCCGCGACATCGTGGATCAGGCCGGCAGCGATCATCTTGTCGACGATCTCGTCGCCCAGGCCATCGACGTCCATGCAGCCGCGGCTCACCCAGTGGAGCAAACGCTCCTTGAGCTGTGCGGGGCAGTCGATGGACACGCAGCGGTAGGCAACCTCGCCATCCTCGTGAACCACGGGGCTACCGCACACGGGGCAGACCTCGGGCATGTGCCAGTCGACCGAATCGGCCGGGCGCTTGTCGAGCACCGGGCCCACGACCTCGGGAATCACGTCGCCCGCCTTGTGCACGATGATGGTATCGCCCTCGCGCACGTTTTTGCGGCGGATCTCGTCGATGTTGTGCAGCGTGGCGCGCGCGATGGTGGAGCCGGCGACCGTCACCGGGTCGAACTCGGCGACCGGCGTGAGCACACCAGTGCGGCCCACCTGGATGCGAATCTCGCGCAGGATGGTCTGCTTTTCCTCGGGCGGGAACTTAAAGGCAATGGCCCAGCGCGGTGCGCGGGCGGTAAAGCCCAGGTCGAGCTGCTGCTGGAAGCTGTCGACCTTTACGACCACGCCGTCGATGTCGTAGTCCAAGTCGCCGCGATGCTCGAGGGCCTGGGCGCAGAACTCGTGGACCTCGGCCGGCGTGGCGCAGCGGGCCACGTTGGGGTTGACGCTAAAGCCGGCGCTACGCAGCCAGTCCAGAAACTCGCGCTGGCTGTGGACGTGCAGTGGGTCGGTATCGGCAATGGCATAGATAAAGGTGGCCAAGTCGCGACGCGCCGTGACCTTGGGGTCCTTTTGGCGCAGGCTGCCGGCGGCGGCGTTGCGCGGGTTGGCAAAGGGGTCGCGGCCCTCGGCATCGGACTCTTCATTCAGACGAACAAAGCTGCCCTTGGGCATGTACACCTCGCCGCGTACCTCAATGGTACGCTCGCGGTCGGCGCCCATGTGGGCGAGCGCCGGCTCGGACAGGTGCATGGGCACATCCTTGATGGTACGCACGTTGAGCGACACGTCCTCGCCCGTTGTGCCATCGCCACGTGTGGCGGCGCGCACGAAGGTTCCGTTTTGGTAGGTAAGCGCCACGCCCAGGCCGTCGATCTTAAGCTCGCAGGTATAGGTGACGCTACCGGCACCGAGCGCATCCTCGGTACGCTGGAGCCACGCGTCGAGTTCGTCCAGATCCATGGCATCGTCCATGGAATACATGCGTGCCATATGCGTGACCGGCGTAAACTGCTCGCTCACGTAGCCGCCCACGCGCTGGGTATAGCTGTCGGGCGTCACCAGATCGGGGTAGGCCGCCTCGATTTCCTGCAGCTCAACGAGCATTTTGTCAAAGGCAGCGTCCGTGATCTCGGGCGCGTCGAGCATGTAGTAGCGGTACGCGTGGTAATCGAGCTCGTGGCGCAGCTCGGCCGCGCGCGCTGCCGCCTGGGCACGGGCGTCGGTCGGTGCGGCGGCATCCGCGCTCGCGGGCGTTTCGGTATCGATGTCCACACCGTCACCAAACAGGCTCGATTGCTCCATAGCGGCACTCCTTCGCTCGATTTCAAACGGATACAAGAGTACCACCGGTCACGATGGGGCCGAATAGCGGTCTCAAACCGCACCGAATCGGCAGCCGTCAAACTGGAGTGGATCGCGCGTTCAAACCATGCCCTTGCCGTTTCTAAATGATCCGTTTTCCTCCATCCCCAATGGATCACTACGAAAAGAGGGGCTGTCCCGCGCTGGCGGAACAGCCCCCTCTGGCCTCGATATGTGCGATACAGCTCGTTAGAAACCCTGGCCGTTGCCCTGACCCTGGCCCTGCTGGCCAAGCAGCTCCTCCAGATACTGGCGCAGCTGCTCGTCGGTAATACCGCCGTTGCCGGTATCGGTCGCGCTGTCGTTCTGCTGCTGGTTCTGCAGCTCCTCGTCGGAGCCCAGCTCAACCGTGACCTTCTTCTCTTCCTTGCCGCGCATGAGCGTGATCTCGACCTTCTCGCCCACCTCGTGGCTGCGCAGCGCGATGATCAGGCCGTCGGCGCTCGAAATCTCATCGTCGCCCAGCTTGGTGATGACGTCGCCCTCCTGAATGCCGGCCTTGGCGGCAGGACCATCCTCAACGACGCTCGCCACATACGCGCCGCTATCGGTGCTCAACTTGTTGGTGCGGGCGTTAAGCGCATTGACGCTCGAAAGCGTGGCGCCCAGGTACGGATGCACCGGCGTCTTACCGTCGATGATCTGGTCGGCAATGTTCTTGGCGTAGTTAACCGGAATGGCAAAACCCACGCCCGAGCTGGAGCCCGAGTAGCTCTCGATAAGCGAGTTGATACCCACAAGCTCACCGTTGTCGTTGACGAGCGCACCGCCGGAGTTGCCCGGGTTGATGGCGGCATCGGTCTGGATCATGTTGGCATAGATGGTGTTACCGTTGGTAGAGCTCATGGCCGTTGAGCGATACAGCGCCGACACAATGCCCGTGGAGACAGACTGCTCGTTGCCGAACGGCGAGCCGATCGCCATGACCCACTCGCCCACGTTGAGCTTGGAGGAATCGCCGATCTCGATCGGGGTGAGCTTGGAGGCGTCGGCGTCCTTGAGCTTGATGACGGCCAGGTCGCTCGAGGCATCGTTGCCCACGAACTCGGCCTCGTACGTAGTGCCGTCATCCATGGTCACCACGTACTGATCGTAGCCATCGACCACGTGGTTGTTGGTGAGAATGTGGCCCTCGGTATCGAGCACAACGCCCGAACCGACGCTGCCCGAGTTGTTCGACTCGTCGGCAGACTGCGAAAGCGAGCCATTCTGGCCGCCGCTCGAAGTGGCGGTAATGGAAACCACGGAGGGCAGGGCCTTGGCAGAAACGGCCTCGGCCAGCGTGGTGTCCTCGGAATCAATCGTAATCTTTTGCGTCGATGAACCCGAAGCACCCGCCGTCACGGCATTCTTTCCGCCGCCAATGTTGAGCGTGCCGCTCATAATGAGCGCAATGACCAGCAGGGCGCCGCAGGCACAACCGGCAAGCGCCGTAATAAAGATCGGCAGCTTTTTGGTCTTAGTCTTGACCACTGTGTGCTTGTTTACAACCCGCTGGCTGCCCAGCGGCTTTCCGGTCTGCGTGTCGTAGGCCTGCACGTAGGGAATGTTGCTGTCGGCAGGCGTCGACTCTACCTGCACACGCGGCTGCTGTTGGGTCTCGCCGGCGTTGCCCGCATCCTGGGGACGCTGGGAATCGTTCTCGCTCATAGCTGCGATCCTTTCGTCAAATAACCAAAGGCCCGCCAAACATGTGGCGGGCCATCATTGTTCACGTTGAGTTGTACCCCAATATGCGGGCGTACGTGTACGAGAACGCAATCTTTTAGGAAGGCTTAAGTTCTGCTGCAAACTCGAAGGGAACCCGCACCTGCGGCAAAACCACCACAAAGGTGCCTGTCCCCTTTGTGGTGGAAATCTAGTCCTTAAACAGATATCCCACGCCGCGGACGGTGGTGATGTGTGCCGCGATCTGCGGGCCCACCTTGGAGCGGATGCGTCGAATGTGCACGTCGACGGTACGCGTGCCGCCGCAGTACTCAAAGCCCCACACGCGGTGCAGCAGCACCTCGCGGCTGTAGGCGCGGTTGGGGTGCGTCGCCAAAAAGCTCAGCAGCGAGTACTCCATCAGCGTCAGGTCGATGGGCTCGTTATCGAGTGTCACCTGGTAGGTAGCCAGGTTAATCTCGAGGTTATCGATATTGAGCACATCGTCGGCGGTGACGGTCTCCTCCTCGCCCATCAGGCGCTGCGCGCGAGCCTTGAGCTCATTGGGCGTCGCCGTGGGGCATACAAAGTCGGCATGCGCGTGATTCGGCAGGCGCAGGGTGCCGAGCGCCTCGTCGTCGACGATCACCAGCATGGGGACACCGCCGCGATCGTCAAGCCACTTGGCAATCTGGTCGATGCGGTCGCTGCGGATGCCATCGGAATCGAGGATCAGCAGGTCAAAGTCATGCGCCGCAGTTGGCGAATCGGGAGTGGCCAGGCTCACCTCGACACCCAGGGTGGTCGTCAGGCTGCGGGCAAACTCGTGGAAGCGCGTCGTGCGCGCCATGAACAGGGCACTCTTTTCGGACATATCGGCCTCCAAAGAAATGAGCTCAATCGTACTGGAACAAGCCAGCGCGATTAGGAGTTCGCCAGGTAGTGCTTGATCTCCCACTCGGTGATCGTAGACTCAAACTTATGCCACTCGTCGCGCTTCTTTTTGAGGAAGAAGCTGTGGATGTGCTCGCCGAGGGCATCCTTCATAAACTGCGAGTCCTCAAACACGTCAAGCGCCTCTTTGAGCGAGCGCGGCAGCGGCGCGTAGCCGGCCTCGACCATCTGACGGTCGGTAAGCTTGAGCGTCTCGGCCGTGGCCTCGGGCGGGAGTTCCAGCTTGCGCTCGATGCCGTCCAGACCAGCCGCCAGCGTGACGGCGTTGACCAGGTACGGGTTGGCCATGGGGTCGGGACTGCGCAGCTCGATGCGCGTGGACAGCGGCTTGCCGGGCTTGTAGACCGGGATGCGGACCATACTCGCGCGGTTGCGCAGGCCCCACGTGGCGTACTGCGGCACGGAGTCGCCACCCGTGGTGATGCGCTTGTACGAGTTGACCGTGGGGTTGGTGATGGCGCTGATCTCGCGCGCGTGCGCTAAGATGCCGGCCATGTAGTGCTTGGCGATTTCGGAGAGGTGGTACTTCTCGTCGTCCTCGCCCCAAAAGACGTTGTTGCCGTCGTGGTCGAACAGCGACTGATGCAAAAACATGGCGCTGCCGTCCTCGCCCGCCAACGGCTTGGGCATAAAGGAAGCGTGGCAACCGCTCTCGTAGGCCTGCTGCTTAATGATGAGCTTGGCCGTGGTGACGGCGTCGGACATGCTCAGGGCCTCGGCGTGACGCAAGCTCATGCCGTGCTGCGAGCGGCCGGCGGCGTGGAAGGTGTACTCCACGGGCACGGACATCTTCTCGAGCGTGAGGACCGTGTTGCGACGCAGGTCGCGGGCGGCATCGCTCACCGAAAGATCGAAGTAGCCCACGTTGTCGAGCGGCTCGGGGGTGTGCTCGTCGGGGAAGTAGTAATACTCCAGCTCGGCACCCACGTTGAGCAGATAGCCAGCCTTCTCGGCCTTGCGGAACATGCGGCGCAGGGCATCGCGCGGGTCGCCGGCAAACGGCTTGCGATCGGGAGTGCACACATCGCAGAACACGCGGGCGACGCCGTTGTGGCTCGGGCGCCACGGCAGGATCTGGAAGGTCGAAGCATCGGGGAACGCCAGCATGTCGGCTTCCTCGGGCGTGGCAAAGCCCTCGATGGCCGAGCCGTCAAAGCCAATACCCTCCTCAAAAGCGACCTCGAGGTCCTCAGGGCTAATGGCAAAGTTCTTGAGGCGGCCGAGAATGTCGACAAACCACAGACGCACAAAGCGGATGTCACGCTGCTCTACAGAGCGGAGTACGTAATCGATGTTCTGCTGGTTCATGTCGCTCCCCTTTCTTTCGGGCGGGTTTCGACTGGTCTATATCGCAGATACTATCGCAGAAAAATGTTTCCGCAGGGTTAAAGCGTATCAAGCGCTCAAAAAACGTGTGCGAACAGGCTGGTATGACAAGTGATTATCGCTCGGATTCGGAAACAATTTGCCTACACGCTCGTTCCAGCGCCGGGAACTCCATCGTCACCGCATCCCAAACAACCGATCGGTCGACATTGCCGTAATCATGCGCGAGGTAATTTCTCATGCCGATAATTCCACGCCACTCAATTTCGGGATGAAGCCGCTGCGAGCGTTCCGACAACTTGCCCGCTTCTTCCGTCACCCTAAGCGCGCACATCAAAAGGGAGTCCGCCAACGCCCTCGTCCGCACGTCATTCGCATGCAGAAACTGGTCCTCGGTGATACCAAAAGCCTTGATGCGCTCGTTCGTTTCAGCGATGGCCTCCAAGACCTCTTGGGCGCGGAGACAGTCTGACTTACGCGCGATCATAAAGGATCACTCCTTCGCGCTCGATTACCGCGGCAAGATCGTCATCAAGATGATCACTCGAGACGAGGTCAACCTGCCTCCCGGTTTCTTTGCGCACCGCCTCACCAAACGCCGACAACGCGAAAAGGCCAAAGCCCTGATCGCGATCGACTTCGAGACGCAAGTCAATATCACTATCGGCGCGTGCCTCGCCACGGGCATACGAGCCAAAAAGAATCACGGTTTTGATGGCGGGAATCGAGCTGGCCGCCTCACGGACGGCTGACTCAATCTGAGCAGTATCCAAAATGTCTGCGGCGACGTTTTCGCTCGCAGAGTTTTTGCCAAGTGAAGGAACAAACGGCAGCGAGCGCTCGCGCAGCATCTGCCTCATAAACATATTGACCGCTACAGACGAAGTCATGCCGAGTTCTTCGCATAGCTCGGCAAATGAATCTTTAATTGACGAGTCCACTCGTACACTCAGTACAGACGCAGCCATGGATACCTCCTGTATGACATTGTCTATATATTATCACACAAACTAGCACGAGGTCGAAGCGCGGTGTTCGATGTGGCCGGGGATCTCGATGCGCTTGGGGGCGAGCTTTGCGGCATCGCCCACCGTAGTGGTAACGACGTCGATGCGCTCGGACAGGCGCTCGACTACGCGCTCGGCAATGGTAAGGGTGTCTTGCGCGGCCGTGGTCACACCGCCAAAGAGCACGTGGTTCCAGGGATAGTCGTCAAACGTCGCAATCTTGAGGCCAGCCGGCAACGAGGGTCCCAACTGTGCCAGTGCCTCGGTCAGACGCAGAAAGACCAGACCGTTGACGGCAATGAGGCCGAGCTTTTTTCCCGCATAGTCACGGATGGTCTCGTCCAGGCGACTGACACCCTCGACGCCACCATCGGCCAGGGTGACGACCTCACCCGCAAGGCCGCGGCGCGAAAGTTCGTCGACAAAGGCCTCGGCACGCTCGCGACGCACAGGGCTGTCGTCGCTTGCCTCGGTGAGCAGGCACAGGCGCTCGCTGCCCGCGACAGCCAAGGCGTCTACCAGGCCGGCGACCAGCTCACGGTTGTTGGAGGTCACCAGATCGACACCGCCGGCGGCAATATCGCGGTCGAGCAGCACGACGGGCAAGCGTCCCGCTGCCGCGGCGATTGCCTCGTCATTGCCGCCACAGGTGTTGACGACCAGGCCGTCCACGCCGGCATCGATAAGTCTGGTGAGCGACTCTGCTTCCTTGGCGGAATCATTGCCGCTAATGGCAGTCATAAGCGAGCAGCCGCGCGCGGCGGCACTGGCGGAAAGCCCTTCGAGCATGGCGCTGGAGAACGGGTTAGCGATGTCGGCCAGGATCACGCCGATGAGGTTGGTACGCGAGCTGCGCAGATTGCGCGCGGCGGCACGTGGGCGATAGCCGGTGCGATCGATAACCGCCGCGATGCGCGCGCGAGTTTCCTCGGTCATCTGCCCGGGGCGGTTGTTGAGATAGCGCGAAACCGTGGCCGGGCTCACGCCCGCCTCGGCGGCAATGTCCTTGATTCTCATCTGCGCCATAGCGCACCCCGTTTCCCAATTGTCGGCAGTCTGAGCCATTTTAGGCATTTTTTAAAAATCTCGGTTGCAAAACGCTGTAGGTGAGCAGCATCGTTTTTGTGTCTCGAGCAGATGCGGCGATGGGCTAGATTGACGAGTCTTTCGACAGCTCAAAGTAGTCGGGATGCAAGGCGATAACCGGGCCCTGTTCCTCGGGCATCAGATGCAGGTGCGTCTCTGCCAGGTAGCTCGCCGCGTCGGTATCGCCCTTCTTAATGGCCTCGAGAATTCGGCGATGCTGCCGACGAATCGGCTCCCAATCCAGATCCTGCGACACCATACGCAACCAGTTGTATCGCTCAAAATGTGTGTTGACGCTCTTCATCCAATCCCACAACATGTGGCGGCCGGCAATCTCAAAACACGTCTCATGGAACAGGTTGTCCAGATCGAAAAAGCGACGCGTTTCGCTATGGTCGAGCGACTCGGACTCGGCAAGAATCCGCTCGAGCCGCTGCTTTTGCTCGGGCGTGACGGCAGAGCAGCATTTAATGAGCACGCTTCTCTCGAGTTTCTCGCGCAAGAAACAGGCGTTCTCGGCGCGCTCCATGCTGATTTTTGAGACATAGGTGCCGCTTTTGGGACGCGTTTCCACCAGCTCCTGCTCACGCAAGCGCACAAAAGACTCGCGAATGGGCGTGCGCCCGATTCCCGTCTCCTTTTCCAGACCAATCGCCGAAAGGCGCGTGCCGGGCTTGAGCTCGGCATAGATGATCTTGGAGCGCAATGCGTTGTATGCCTGATCTTGCAGGCTCTGATTATGCTGGTGTTGTTCCATAAAGCCCTCGGATGAAGCTCACGGTTTGTCGAATTTCACCACGTAATACTATCGCATCGACACGCCCCAGCTCCCAATCAGTCTTTTTGGGACGGGGCTCTTTTAGCTACCCTGGCCCGCAGATCGGCCCCCCTTGCCACAAAAGTGGCCCATCTATTACGTTAACACGGATAGCCTCGGCCATACCGAAAACCGTGAAAACAAAACCGCAGGTAGACAGCTTGTCGATTTTCGAAAAAGCCGACTATGGTTGACCCCTGCGGCTTAAACGTAGTAGATAGGCCCTTTTCGTGACGCAGTACTACCGCACCCCAAATTGGCACCCCGAGCCTGTTATAAGTTGCTGTGAAATACGGACGGTGATAATCAAGGGTTGATAGTCAAGGCGCGCTATACGGCTTGCTATATTTCACTATACTTTGCTGTACGTCGCTATACTTTGCTATAACTTGACAATAATCGGCCCGTTACCATCCGGGATATAACGGACCCCAAGCCAACGCTGGCTTGGGGTCCGTCTTGTACCATGGCTCTTTTGGACTATGAGCGCTCGTATTTCGTGGCCCGCCCGGTTCCCTGCCTTACGATTGCATTCCGTTCAAGCAGAGATTCGAGTGCCGCCAACGTCCGCATGCGGCTCAGCCCCGTCTGTTTTTCAATCTCGCTTCGCGACATAATTCGCCCGCCCGACAAGGCATTGAGAACCTGGATCTCTTCCTCGGACCCTTCAAAGGCATCGGTAGCGGGCAATGTGACGGCCACCATGCCGCCGCGAACATCAAAAATTGGTTGATTGATCGAATCGCGATAGGCACGTCTAATGCGCGCGATTCCCGTGCCAAATTTCTCGATGTAATCCAGCTTTAAAAAGACCTCGGCGACAATTGGGTTTCTGAGCACGGATATCTGCCCATACAGGTATTGTTCCGTCGTCAAACCGGCGGGCAGTGATCCGGGCGAAGTCACAACAACACGATCGTCGTACAAGGCAATTTGAACATTCGCTCGAACGTCCCACGTCCGATGCACCAAAGCGTTTGCAACAGCTTCGCGGAATGCCTCAAGAGAAATTCGATCGGTTTGGACGCGCTCCATCCCTTCGATACGCTCAAAACGGTAGTAGCGTGCAAACATAGCCACCGCCCTGTCCACCTGCTCAATTGCGGATACATTTGTCGTCGTCTCACGGTCCAAGATCACATCCTCGGTATCGCCAAAACGGACGCAGTCGATGCCCGGAGAATCATTCTTATCCGCCAAAATCGCCGCAGCGTTGGTATAGCCATCTTTGCCGAGCAAGCGAAGCGTGCGCATAATATCCGGCGTTAGCTCGGAAATGCCGAGATGTTCAACACACTTATGCTCGAGCGTGTGAAAACTCAAGTCCTGGCGAGCCGACGTGAGCGCGTCGAACGTTACGTTGCTGCCTTCGAGCGTCAGCCTGCCATACTCAAACCGGTCGACCTCCACCGTTGCCGAATCGTTTCGCCTGTAGGCCTTTCCCTTGCTTCGATAGGGTTTGTCCTGGCCCTCATAAACCGTAAGGATTACGGTCCCGTGTTTCTCATCGCGCTCGAGCGTGTAACGGGGAGCGGGATCCAAGCTGTCATTAATCATGTTCTCGATGCGGAGACACTCTGCGACCGGATCTGCAAGGCCGACAGCCACGCCCTCGTCATCAACGCCAAACTCAATCTTGCCCGTCCCGTAGTTTGCATAGGCGCTCACCGTTTTAAGAAACGTCGGCGTAACGCTTTCCTTGTATTCGACTGTAGGGTTCTCTCTAACAACCATATGCACAACCCTCTCGTTTCGTACCATTCATAACCGTATTATAAGACGAAAACCGTTTGCGTACTGATTTATCAAAGACGCAAACGGTTTTCGTCTTTATTTGCGTACGGAATTAAGACGCATAATTTCGCTTTCGTATGGCTCAATACCGGACACAGACTGTTTTCGTCTGTCAATACGCCTGCAATCCAAACGAAAAGAGCCCCGAGCTCGTATGAACTCGGGGCTCTTTGTGCCGCACATCTATGAGAGGAGAAATTCGATGCGTACGGGCGCTACTCCATGAAGCCGCAATGGTGCAATGGGGCCAGATTTACATGCACCAAGTTGGTGCAAAGTAACCTGCCCCCACGCAACAAGGGGTTGACTAGAGCTCGCAGGCAACCTTGTAGCCATCGCCGATGGCATCGCGGATGTTGCCGCACTTGTTGGCATCGCCCAGCACGTGGGTGGCAACACCGGCAGCGGCAAGGTCGTCGGCCAACTTGGTATTGGGACGATAGCCCATGGCGAGCACCAGCGTATCGGCATCGGCGATGGTGTGGGCCTCGCCATCCTTTTCGTAGCTGATGGCATCCTCGGTGATCTCGGTCACCTTGGCCTCGGTCAGCACGTGAACGCCCTTGGAGAGCATGCGCGTGATGAGCACCGCGCGACCGGCACCACCCTCGTTGGCGGCGAGCGTCTTGGTCATCTCGATAACGGTGACGTCGCGATTGGCCGGCGACAGATCGTTGACCAGTGGGGCCAGGTAGTCGGCCGTCTCGCAACCGACGGTGCCGCCGCCCACGATGACAATCTTCTTGCCCGGGAAGGCCTTGCCACCCAGCAGGTCGTCGGCCGTCATGACCTGCTTAAATCCCTGCATGAAGGCCGGGGCGATGGGCTCGGCGCCATAAGCCAGGACAACCTCGTAGCCCGCGTAGTCACGCTGAATGTCCTCGGCCGAAAGCTCGGTACCAAAGACGCACTTCACGCCCGCCTTAGCAAGACGGCGATACTGGTACTTGATCACGCGGGTGAGTTCCTGCTTTGCCGGCGGAACGGCCGCGATGCGCATCTCGCCGCCCGGTTCGTCCTGTTTATCCACGAGCACCACATTGTGACCGCGCTTGGCGGCAATGTAGGCTGCCTCCATGCCCGCAGGACCAGCGCCCACAACCAGTACGTTCTTGGCCTCGGCGGCAGGCTCGTAGCCGGCCTCATCGCGCTCCACGTCCGGGTTGACGGTGCAGGAGATGCGCTTGCCAAACATAATGCCGTTCAGGCAGCGCAGACAGCCAATGCAGGGGCGGATGTCGTCGGCGTTGCCGGCAGCGGCTTTGTTGCAGAACTCGGCATCACACAGATTGGCGCGACCCATCATGCAGATATCGGCAGCACCGTCCTCGATCAGCTCCTCGGCGATCCAAGCCTCGTTGATACGTCCGACGGTGGCGACGGGAATGTTGACGTGCTTTTTGATCTCGCGCGAGCAGGCGGCGTGCGAGGCCTGCTGCGTGCCGGCGGCGGGAATCGCAGAGCCGCGCTTGATGGTGGTGCCGCCCGACACGTGAATCATGTCGACGCCGGCCTTCTCCAGGCGACGCGAGACGTAGATCATGTCGTTGAGGGTCAGGCCACCATCGGTGTACTCGTCACCCGAGATGCGGACGTCGATGATAAAGTCCTTGCCGCAGCGCTCGCGAATCTCGGCGATGACCTCGAGCAAAAAGCGCATGCGGGCGTCGAGCGAGCCGCCGTACTCGTCGGTGCGCTTGTTGTAGAGCGGGGTCAAAAAGCCGCCGAGCATGCCGTGGGCGTGCGCCGCGTGGACCTCGACGCCATCGACGCCAGCCTTTTGCATACGCACGGCGGCGTCGCCAAACTGGTGCGTGAGCTCGTGGATCTCGTCAACCGTGATGGGGCGCGGTGCCTCGCGGGCGTAAGACGGGCCCACAAAGGACGGAGCGATCAGGCGAGGCGTGCCCGGAACGTTAAAGGCCATGTAGGCGGGGTGGAAGAGCTGCGGCATGATCTTGCAGCCATACTCGTGGACGGCCGCGGCGAGCTTTTCCCAGCCGGGGATAAACGTGTCGTCGTAGCAGCACATGTCACCCGGCAGATAGGTATAGGTGGGCTCGACCGTCACGACCTCGGTAATGATGAGGCCCACGCCGCCCTTGGCGCGGGCACGGTAATGATCGACCAAGTCGTCGGTCACATAGCCATGATCGGCCAGGTTGGTAGATACCGGCGGCATAAAGACGCGGTTCTTGACCTCGGTCGTACCGACCTTGATCGGGCTAAAGAGCATCGGGTAGGCGGAGGACTCCATGCAGGTTTCCTTTCGATTGAGCCGCTCGGCGGCAGTTACTGACGTACCTATCGTAGCAGTAACTGCGCAGCACCCGACAGATCGCAGATTGCACGGCACTCGTCAAAAGGAGAAACAGAGACGTCCCCGTTCACCTTATTTGATACCGCGGCCCAAGTCTTCGGCGATTTTGTCTACGCCCTTAAGTGCGGCGCAGGTCTTTTTATTGGAGCAATGTCCTGTGCAAACGCCACCTTGAGCGCAGTCGGCGCAGGTGCCCTTGCGATAAATGCGCACGCACACGGCGACAAACGCAATGCCGATAACAGCCAGTACAACAATATCGATAGGTGCCATAGCAAGCCTCCTCTAGTTAACCACCACTTACTTTACCCCATTCTCCACCTGCCAAAAAGGGACAGGTATATTTTGGTCGGTTTTATCTGCGGAAACGCCACATCTCCCTCACCAAAAAGCCCGAGTGTCGCTGGGACACCCGGGCTCGTAGAAAGGGGCTAATCCTTATTCGGACTTAAGCGGAAACTGCGGCGGAAGCAGTGTTGGTCTCGTCCTCGTCGGTCCATGCATGCTTGGGCATGGGACGGAAGATCTGGAAGAGCATCGCAACCAGCAGCACGATGGCTACAATCGTCCAAATACCAAACTGGCCCAACACAAACAGGTTGTAGAACTGGTTGATGAACAGGCCGATGACCCAAGCGAAGGCGCACTCGTAGCCGATGGCAATCGCGGTCCACTTGCCGGAGTCCATCTGGTTGCGGATAGTGCCCATGGCGGCAAAGCACGGAGCGCACAGCAGGTTGAAGGCACCAAAGGCCACGCAAGCACCCATGGTGGGGAACATGCCCGCAAACGCGGTCCACAGGCTCGGGTCGGTCTCGCCAGCATCGGCGACGGAGAGCAGCGAGCCGGCGGTAGCGACGACATTCTCCTTAGCCACGAGGCCGGAGACGGTCAGCGCGGTGGCCTGCCAGGTGCTAAAGCCGAGCGGGGCGAAGATCCAAGCGACCAGGTTGCCGAGCATGGCGAGCACGGAGTAATCCATGAACTCCTCGGGGATGCCGTCCATCGCAGGCAGGAAGCCAAAGGAACCGTTGTAGCTGCCAAAGTTGGAGAGGAACCAAACGACGACGGTGGACGCGAAGATGACCGTACCGGCCTTCTTGATAAAGGCCCAGCAGCGCTCCCACACGTGCAGCGCCCAAGAACGGATCGCCGGGAAGTGGTAGGCAGGAAGCTCCATAACAAACGGCGTCGGGCGGCCGGCGAAGAGCTTGGTCTTCTTGAGCATGAGGCCCGAAGCAATGACGGCAAAGACGCCCAGGAAGTAGAAGAGCGGGCTGATCCACGCGGCGGTGGTGGAAGAATCGCCGATGATGGAACCCATGAGCAGGGCAATGATCGGCAGCTTAGCGCCACAGGGAATAAACGTGGTGGTCATGACCGTCATACGGCGGTCCTTCTCGTTCTCGATGGTCTTGGTGGCCATGACGCCGGGGACGCCGCAACCCGAGGACACGAGCATCGGGATGAACGACTTACCGGACAGGCCAAACCGGCGGAACACGCGGTCCATGATGAAGGCGACACGGGCCATGTAGCCGCAGTCCTCCAGGAAAGACAGCATCACGAACAGCAGGAACATCTGCGGCACGAAGCCGAAGATGGCGCCCAGACCGCCGACGATACCGTCACAGACCAGCGAATCGACCAGGCCACCGTCCTCGGTGCCGCCCGCCACAAGGGCATCGTGCACCACGGTGGTGATACCCGGAACATAGGGGCCGTACTGTGCCGGGTCGACCGAGTCGGCGGCGTCACCCGCAGCCTCGACAGCTGCGTCGTAGGCGTCGCGGCCCTGGCCGAGCACATACCAACCGTCGGTGCCGAAGAGCTGGTCGTTGGTGAAGTCGGTCACCGTGCCGCCCAAGGTAGAGACGGCAATGTAGTACACGCAGAACATGATGACCACAAAGATCGGCAGGCCCAAGATACGGTTGGTAACCACACGGTCGATCTTCTCGGAGGTGCTCATCTTGGTCGGAGCCTTGGTGAGGCACTCGTCGATGATGTGGGCGATCACGCCGTAGCGCTCGCCGGTGATGATGGACTCGGCGTCGTCGTCGCAATCCTGCTCGCACTGGGCGACCAGCTGCTCGACGCGAGCGGCCTTCTCCTTGGTGAGGTTGATGAGCTTGCAGGCGTCCGCGTCGCGCTCGAACAGCTTGACGGCGTAGTAGCGACGCTTGTTGGCGGGAACGCTCGCCGGCAGATTGTTCTCGATGTGGTCCAGAACGTCCTCGATGGAGGAATCGAACTTGTGCTCCGGCACCTGGCCCTTGGAAGCAGCGGACTTCTTGACCTGCTCGAACAGCTCCGTGATGCCCTTGTTCTTAAGAGCCGAGATCATCATGACCGGGCAGCCGAGCTTCTTGGAGAGCTTGTCCGTGTCGATCTTATCGCCGTTCTTCTCGACCAAGTCGGCCATGTTGAGGGCGACGACCACGGGCAGGCCGGTCTCGATAACCTGAAGCGCCAGGTACAGGTTGCGCTCGAGGTTGGTGGCATCGACCACCTGGACGACGACATCGGGCTCGCCGCTCATGAGGTAGTCGCGCGAGCACTGCTCCTCGGGGCTGTAGGGGGAAAGCGAGTAGATGCCGGGGAGGTCCGTAATCGTGACGTTCTTGTCGCTTAGGAGCTTGGCTTCCTTTTTCTCAACCGTGACGCCGGGCCAGTTGCCAACGTAGCCGTTGGCGCCGGTGATCAGGTTGAAAAGCGTGGTCTTGCCGCAGTTGGGGTTACCCGCCAGCGCGACATGGATCTGAGAATCCGCCATTCAATCCTTCTTCCTTGTGTGCCCGCGCTGCTTTCTCCGCGCAGGCTGGATAATGTGCTTCAAAGATGCTGCATTAAGTTAGAAAAACCTAACTTTATCTGCAGAAATATGTGCCGCCGGCCTTTACTGGACCTCGACGACGGCAGCCTCCTCCTTGCGGATGGAGAGCTCGTAGCCACGCACGTTGATCTCGACCGGATCTCCGAGCGGTGCAACCTTTACGACCTTGAACGAAGTGCCCTTGATGAGCCCCAGGTCCATAAGGTGGCGGCGAAGCGCACCCTCACCGTGAAGCTTGACGATGGTGGAGCTCTCGCCCACCTTAACGTCACCCAACGTCTTCATTTACTTGTCCCCCTTTCGGTTTTTTTAAATGCTGCGGACTAACTGACGGTCATGATGTGCATGGCAACCTTGGAATCGATACCAAAGCGTGCGCCCAGCACCGTGACGATGATATTGGCGCCACTCGAGCTCACCACGTGAATTTCGCTGCCCTCGACAAAGCCGAGGTCCTTGAGGTGGTGCTTCATATCCTCATTGCCCTTTACACGAGACACGCGCACGGTTTCGCCCGCTTTTACCATCGAAAGCGGCATTGCCGGCATCTGCGGTCCGCAAGACATGAGTGGCTCCTAACGTCAGTTCGTCCTCAACATCGACGCGGTAAAAGTTAACCACATCTATGTTCGCTTTAGTAAACTAGCACGTGGTTAACTTTTTGGAAAGGGTCCCCATTTAGATTCCGAAAAAGTTTCCTATACGAAACAAAAAGGCGCGGCAAAGAGCTGTCCTTTGCCGCGCCCTGTCATGCTTAGAGCGAGAGGTTTCTGATCGACGTGACGCAGGAAGCCTCGTCTACGCCCGAAACGCGGAAGATGATGTCCTCGCCGCACTCGCCGTAGAGAGCCATGAGCCCCATTACATCGCGGCCGTCGGTATGGCGATCGCCGATACTGACCGATACGTTGCTACGATGCTTGGCAATGATGTCGTAAAGCAGCGCAACCGGGCGGGCATGCAGTCCCAACGGATCTTTAATCGTCTTTGTAAACTCGACCATGTCCCCTCCCGCGGCATCGCACATTCGGCCGGCAAACCCAGCCACGTGGTAGTTATTGTAGCGTTAGATGCTTGTCGAGAGCTCCTCTGAACACCTCGTGGGCAAAAAGTGGCAAATATGAGTACTGTCACCAATTTAGTAGCAGCAAAATCGAGAGCAAAGTGCCTACTTTGAGCGATTCGAAGAGGTTGAAAGCCGTCAAACGCCCTTTAAAGGGGGTTAGATAAATTGATTTTGAGCCCATTTTCGCTCAGAACGGGCCGAAAAATATGACACCTCTTTTGCAACAGTACTCATATTTGGCATTTTTTGACCACGGGGTCCAAAACCATGTCCCAAAACACAAAAGGAGGGGCCTCGTAAGGCCCCTCCTTAGGAAAGGGAATCGATTTATTCCACAGCCGCAGATTAATCCTAGCCGCTACTCCATCATGTCGAGGACGGAGGGGCGAAGCTCGCTCTCGGCAGCCTCGGGATCGGTCTCGCGCAGGCGGTTGATGTAGCGGTTGTACCACATCACGGCAAGGCCCAGGAAGATAACTACACCGCCAACGTTGTAGACCAGTGTCAGCCACAGAGGCTGATCGAGCGGGATGGTGCCGCAGATAAGCACGAAGCAGAAGACCACAAGCAGGAATGCAGCAATGGCCAGGCCAAAGGTACGCGAACCCATGCGGAAGCCACGGGGAGCAGCATCGAAGTTCTTGCGCAGCATAAAGTAGGCAAGCAGGATTAGCAGCGGCGGGAGCAGAGCGGTGGCAGCCGTCATGTTGGTGACGATCATGAGCAGGTCGTCTAGGTTGCCGGAGCCCAGGGCCGGGATGATCAGGATGGGGACGACGATGGCAAACTGCAGCCAGGCAGCGCGGGCAGGAATGCCGTGCTCGTTGAGCTCGACGATCTTGCTACCAAAGACGCCCTTGGGGATCTCGGTGAAGAAGACCTTGATGGGAGCAGAGGTCCACATCATGAGGGAGCCCAGCGTGGCAGCGAGAAGGATCAGGCCAATGACGCGCGTGGACACTTCCATGGGAATGCCAAAGTGGGCAAAGACAGCGCCGAATACGTCGAAGATACCGGTGGAGATGGCAACGCCGCCCTCGGGAATGAACAGGTTGACCAGCAGCGAAGCGCCTGCATACAGAAGGCCGATGGTCAGGCCGGCGATAACGACGGTGCGCACGAAGGCCTTGACGCCACCCTTAAGGTCGTTAAGGAACACGCCGACAGACTCAGCGCCGCCAACGCCCTGGATGATCCAGGCAAGCGTACCGAAGAAGCCCCACATAGTTGCGAAGTTGGTCGTGTCGGGAGCCATGTTAGCGGGGGTAGGAGCCGTAGCGAACTCGACGCCGCCAAAGGCAGCAGCCAGGGACAGCAAGATGAACACGGCAGTCAGGCCGAGAGCCGCGGTCGAGCCGAAGGAGGAAATGGAGCCGATCCACTTAGCGCCCTTGGTCGAAACCCACGTGGCGATAGCAAAGACGACGATCTCGATAATGGTGATCCACAGCTGCGAGAGCTCGGCATTGGCACCAAAGAACACGTAGCTCGCGTAAATGATGACGTTAGGCAGGACGGACGCAAAGTAGAACAGGTTAACGAACCAGTAGCTAAACGCCGTCAGGAATGCCCAGCGGCCGCCCATCGAGGTCTTGACCCAGGCGTACACGCCCGACTCGGAGTCCTTGTTAAGGCCGACGAACTCGGCGGTAACCAGGGTATAGGGGACAAAGTACAAAAGCGTGGCGAAGAAGAACGACGGCGCAGCTGCCAAGCCGATGGCCGCGTTGTTGTTGATGATGTTCTTGATACCGAACACGGCGGCGACCGTCATGCCCAGCAGAGCGAACGAACCAATCGTTCCTCGTTTTTCAGAGCTCATAAGCCCTCCCAATCATCCGTTATATCTCATCTAAAACCGTCCGGACTGCAAGCGCAATCGTGGACGGCGCACCTGCTAAGGGGAATGGGGAAAAGGGAGTCAACAAAGCCATCCCCCTTAACGGCGCTAAGCAAACGCCCAAACGGACGAATACTACTTGTTGGGGAAGGAATAACCTTCAACCGTCACGTGCAGTACCACGACGCGGGAATCCGCGACATCGGCCACGACACGGTAGGCCTCGTCAATTTCGACGACGGCAACGCCGCCGGCGGGAATCGTCACGGTCTCCCCCATACCCTCAAAGCGCTCGCGATCGTCGATATCGCTGTAAGTGCGCGTGCAGGTAAGATCCGCCTTGGAAGCCACCTCGACGGTCAGGTCGCCGTCGAGCGGAGCGAGCACGGCATGGTAGCGACGGTGACCGACCAGATCGGCGGTAGCGGCCTCGCGGGCATAGACCCACCAGTACACCAACGAGTCGCCGATGGAGTAAGCCACGTCGTGCTGCAGGTCGGCAACGCCATCGAGCGCCTGACCGGTGCGCATCCACTTCTTGACGGACTTCATCTGAGCGTCGAAATCGGCGCGCGAGTTAAAGACATGCATGACTTATGCCTCCTTAATGGGTGCCAGCGCCTGAGCCAGATCGGCAGACGTCAGCGGTCGCAGGGACACCTCAAAGCTGAAGCTCTCAAAACGGGTGCGGTAGGAATCGAGCACCTCGGAACCCCAAGAGTTCGAACCAAGGCCGAGCAGCTGGTCGTTGATATTGACCGTAACCGCGTCGCCCTTGACAAGGTCGTAGACGTGCTTGGCGTTATCTATAGCCTCGCAGCTATAGGGCCATGCCGAGAACGAGAACGGGTTGGAGGCGGCGTCGCTCGGACGCGTCACGACCAGACCGTCACCGTGGCTAGAGCGCAGGGCGACCCAACGGGTGCCCTCGCGGTTAGCACAATCCTGAGGCATAACGTAGGGCGTGAACATGTCGTCGACCGTAGTGCGGTAATGACCGACCGGGTTGGCGCGCAGCGAGTCCGGATAGTTCTCGCCCGGGCCGTGGCCATACCACTCGACGGCACGATCGCAACCGGGGACCTCGAAGGAGATGCCGATGCGCGGGATGATATCCGAGTAATCGCCGTAGGGCTCGCCGGAAACCTTGAGGTCGACGCGACCGCTCGGAAGCACGGTGTAGACGAGCTCGACGCGCATGCCGAACGCGCGGACGGGAGGAGCGATACGCTGGCTCACGGTAACGACGACCGCATTGCCATCCTGCTTCCAAGAAACCTTGCGGGTAGACGTCTGCATCACATCGATGAAGTTGTCCTTCCACAGTGAGTCATACTCCTGGGCATGGTTATCGACGAGCGGATGCCAAAAACCAACCTGGGGACCAGAGGCCATGACGTCGCGGCCGGATGCCTTCCACTCGCTCACGGTACCGTTGACTTTGCTGAAGGTCAGCTCGCCGTTGAGGGAGTGGATGCGGATCTCCTGCTCGGTCTCCTCAACCGTAAGCTCAGGACGAGCGGGGGCCACGATGGTCGGCGCCGGATGGTTTGCGATGGCAAACTGGCTAGCGCCCAGCTGGAACATCGGCTCGCACCAGACGTGAGCGGCCATGGTGTAGGCGCGCACGGTCAGCAGGGTCTCGCCCACTGCGGCCTCGCGAATCACCAGTGGCAGCTGGACGGACTCGCCGGGGGCAACCGCGCCGGGCATGAGCGTCTTGCGGCAGACCACGTCGCCGTCCACCAGGGTCTCGGCCGACAGGCAGACATCCTCGAGGGTGGTGAACCAACGCTTGTTGGTGACGGTCAGCTCGCCTGCCTCGGCGTCATAAGCCATGCGGACCGGGCAGATAACCTGGCCGTACTCGGTAAGGCCCGGACTCGGCTGCTGCCAGGGGAACACCATGCCATCGATGCAGAAGTTGCTGTTGTTGGGGTAATCGCCGTTGTCGCCACCATACATATCGTAGGCAACGCCGTCCTCGGTCACAGCAGCCAAACCGTGGTCGCACCATTCCCAAATGAACTGGCCCTGGATGCAATCCCAACGATCGAAGACCTCCTGGTACTCGGACAGGCCTCCGGGACCATTGCCCATGGAGTGACCGTACTCACAGTTGATGCGCGGCTTGGGGAATGGGTGCTCGCCAAAGTCGTTCATCTGCGAAACACGGGAGTACATCGTGGAGATAACGTCGACGGTATCGGCGTTGCGGTCCTCCTCATAATGGACCGGACGATCATCGAGCTCGTGAGCCTTGGCGTACATCGCGCGGATGTTGCAGCCATAGCCGCTCTCGTTGCCCATCGACCACATAATGATGCAGGCGTGGTTGCGCTCCTGCATCACCAGGCGCTCAATGCGGTCGACGTAGGCCGGCTCCCATGCCGGATCGTCGGTGACCAGGGCGATGTTGCCGATATTCTCGAAGCCGTGGCTCTCCATATCGGTCTCGGCGACCAGCATGATGCCATACTCATCACACAGCTCGTAGAAGCGCGGGTCATTGGCATAGTGAGAGGTGCGCACCGCGTTGATGTTGTGCCGCTTCATGAGCTCCAGGTCGCGGCGCATGCGATCGAGGCCCACGGCGCGGCCCTTGTGATCGTCGTGATCGTGGCGGTTGACGCCATGCATCTTAAAGTAGGTGCCGTTGAGGTAGATATGATTGCCCTCGACCGTCACCTCGGCAAGACCCTGGCGATGCGGAACGTACTCGCTGGCCTCGTCGCCATCGTAGACCTCAAACGTAAGGTCATAGAGGAAGGGGTCCTCGGGATTCCAGAAGTGGGCATCGGCAACGCTGCACTCGGCATGGCCGTCGACGCACTCACCCGTAGCCACCACGTTTCCGCCATCGCTGAGCGTATACACAACGCGGGTAGCGCCCTCGGCCACCGTATCGAGCGTGATCAGAGCGGCATCGCCCTCGCGGTGCGTGCGGAACCTAAAGTCGACCAGGTGCGCGGCGGGACGCTGCATAAGGTACACATCGCGGAAGATGCCCGAGGCCCACCACATGTCCTGATCCTCGATATAGCTGCCATCACTGTACTGCAGAGCCTTGACCGCAAACAGGTTGTCGCCCTCGACGAGCGCGTCGGTCACGTCAAACTCGGCAGACAGGCGCGAACCCTTGGTCATGCCGATAAACTGACCGTTGACGTACAGCTCACCATAGCTCTCGATGCCGTCAAAGCGAATGATCTCGCGAGCGCCGGCAGGCACGGCGGGAAGGTTGACGATGCGCTGGTAGACGCCCGTGGGGTCGTCGGAGGGAACGAACGGCTGATCCACCGGGAACGGGAAACCCTCGTCGGTGTAGGCAAGGTTGCCATAGCCATCCACCTGCCACAGGTGCGGAACCTCCACGTGATCCCACTCGGGCTCGTACGTGGAGAGCTCCTCGTTGGAAACGGCAGCAGGCCCCTCAAAGAGGCGGAACTGCCACGAGCCGGACAGCTGGACAAACCCGCGCGACAGCTCGCGGCTGTACGTAGCGGCGAGATCGGCGGTCTCGTAACCCATAAAGTACGCATGGGGTGCCAGGCGGCTCCTGTGGGTGAGCGCTTGGTTTTCCCAATCGTTAATGGCGTCCATGGTGATGCTCCTTCGTCATCGTAGTGATTCTTGTGCAACCGGTTGTCCTTATCTTACGGGCGATGCAAAAAATTGTGCAACCGGTTGTCCGCTGAACGGTCGATTTGGTCGGATTAACGGTGCAACCGGTTGTACAGCTGCGACACTTATGTCACCCTGAGTATCGAAACTCAGCGCAAAACATCGTTCTTAAGCTCGTAGGCAACCGCCACGCCCGCTGATATCTCACCCACACGAGACGTATTCGATTGCGGCTTGGTTGCAAAACGACACCTGTCACCGGATATCATGAACGCTGTTCAGGTGCACTATAGTAAGCTGTATCCGCACCAGCCCGTATCAGTGACAACATCGACCGCATTTTCCAGGAGACGCCATGACCCAACCAGTTCGCACCGCACCTACGCTTGCCGAGGTTGCCGCAGCTGCCGGCGTGTCGCGCTCCACGGCATCGCGCGCCCTCAACGATTCGCCCCGCATTAGCGAGGAAACCAAAAAGCGCGTCCGTGCGGCGGCCAAGAAAGTCAATTTTGTCCCCAATGCCCGTGGCCGAGCGCTCGCTGTCGGGCGCACGGAAATCATCGCCGTGCTCGTGACCGAGCCCCTGAGTGAACTCTTCAGCGACCCCACCTATAGCGAGTTTTTGAGCGGTATTACCGAGGAACTGTCGGAGTCGTCCTATCTGCCCGTTATCTTGCAGGCGTCTTCTACGCATGAGCGCAACCGCGCACGCGAGCACTTTGAGCGCCGCTCGTTCGACGCCGTGATCGACGTCTCCCCCTACAAGGGCAGCGAGCTGCTCGAGGTGCTGCGCGAGCTGGGCGTACCCACCGTGTTGTGCGGCCAGCTCGAGGGCCACCCCTATCGCGATGTGTTCTCGACGGTCTACTCTGACGACGAAGAGGGCGGACGCTTTGCGGCACACGCCATGAAGGAGCGCGGGCGCAAAGATATCGTCGCCGTGTTGGGACCGCAAGACAACCCCGCTGTTGTCGACCGCCTGCGCGGCTACCGCGCCGTCTTGGGCGAAGACCTCCCAGACGCAAACGTTATCTATACCGGCTGGAACAGCGGAGACGGCTATCAGGCCATGCGCCAGATCCTCGCGCGCAAGATTGCTTTCGATGGCGTGCTCTGCGGATCGGACCGTATCGCGGCTGGCGTCATCACCGCACTCAACGAGGCAGGCCTATCTGTTCCGGCGGAAGTTTCTGTCGTCGGCTTCGACGATCACGAGATTGCGACGCGCTGCGTCCCCGCACTCACGACCGTCCGCCAGCCCCTGCGCGAAGAAGGCCACATGGCCGCCAACATTGCGCTCGACATGATCAAGGGTGCCGAGCCCACCACCACCGTCATGCACATGCAGCTCGTTCAGAGAGACTCGCTGTAGGAAACTGGGCCGGGCTTTCCGCCAGACAGTTGCTGTGGAAAGCCCGGCCCGTTTTGAGCGCTCATTCTGGGGCACAGTTTCCGTTAGACAGCTCAACCGGAAACTGTGTCCCATTATTTTGCCGAATTCTGGGTCGCGCTTTCCCAGAGGACCCCCTTTGGGAAAGCGCGACCCGTTCTGGACGCAGATTCCGGGACGCACTTTCCGCGACGCCCGGTCATCCCATGCCCTCACAATCTCGGCGCATAAAAAACGAGGGAAGGCACGCGTCCTTCCCTCGTTGCGGGCAATATGTAGCCGCTTGCCTACATCAAGCGCAGGCTGACGTCCTTGAGCTGGGCGCCGGAAACGGCACTCGGGGCGCCCGACATGAGGTCGGAGCCGCTGGCCGTCTTGGGGAACGCCATGACGTCGCGGATGGAGTCGGAGCCGGTGAGCAGCATGCACACGCGGTCCAGGCCCAGGGCGAAGCCGCCCATCGGGGGCGCACCAAACTTGAGAGCCTCCATGAGGAAGCCGAACTGCGACTCGGCGCGCTCCTCGGTAAAGCCCAGGAGCTTGAGCATGGACATCTGCATTTCGGCGTTGTGGATACGCATACCGCCGCCGCCGGCCTCAAAGCCGTCCATGACAAAGTCGTAGGTGCAGGAACCGGCTGCCAGCGGGTCGGCCTCGATCTTGGCGATGTCGGTCTCGGTCGGCAGGGTAAAGGGCTGGTGCTCGGCAGCATAGGCCTTGCGATCCTCGTCCCAGTGGAACAGCGGGAAGTTGATGACCCACAGGAAGTCGTGGCCCTCGCGCTTGACCTCGAGCGCATTGGCCATGTGGGAACGCATGCCGCCCAGGATCTCGTCGGAGAGCAGGCGCGGGCCGGCGGCGAACATCACAAGGTCGCCGGGCTCGACGTCCATGCGCTCGCGCAGGGCAGCCATCTCCTCGTCCGAGAAGAACTTGACGATGGGGCTGTTGATGGAGCCGTCCTCGCGGAAGGCGATCCAGGCAAGGCCCTTGGCGCCAAACGTGGAGGCAACGCCGGCGAGCTTGTCGATCTTGGCGCGAGCCCAGGCACCGGCGCCCTTGGCGTTGATGGCCTTGACGACAGAGCCCTCCTCGTTCGCGGCAGTCGCAAAGACCTTGAACTTGGAGTTGGCGAAGATGTCGGTCAGGTCGACCAGGTGCATGCCATAGCGGGTATCGGGCTTGTCGGAGCCATAGGTGTCCATGGCCTCCCAGTAGTCCATGCGACGCAGCGGCGTGGGCATCTCGACACCCATGCGGCCGAAGGCATCGGCAAGAACCTCTTCGAGGGCGCTCATAACGTCGTTCTGGTCCACGAAGGACATCTCGATATCGACCTGGGTGAACTCGGGCTGACGGTCGGCGCGCAGGTCCTCGTCGCGGAAGCACTTGGCAACCTGGTAGTAGCGCTCGACGCCACCGACCATGAGCAGCTGCTTCAGGAGCTGCGGGGACTGCGGCAGGGCGTAGAAGTTGCCCGGCTGGATGCGGCTGGGGACGATGAAGTCGCGGGCGCCCTCGGGCGTAGACTTGAACAGGGAGGGCGTCTCGACCTCCATGAACTCACGGTTGTGCAGCGCCTCGCGAATGGCAAAGGTAAAGTCGGAGCGCAGCCTGAGGTTGGCCATCATCTCGGGACGACGGAGGTCCAAATAGCGATAGCGCAGGCGGGTGTCCTCGCTGGTCTCGATGCCGTCCTCGATCTGGAACGGCGGGGTGACGGACGTGTTGAGCACCTCGGCGTGGTCGGTCAGGACCTCGATCTCGCCAGTCGCGAGCTTGGTGTTGGTGGTCTCCTCGCCACGGGCGCGCACGACGCCGTGAATCTTGATGGGCCACTCGGGACGCATGGTCTCGGCGATCTTAAAGGCGTCGCCGTCGGAGTGCTCGGGGTCGAAGGTGAGCTGCGTGATACCCTCGCGGTCGCGAAGGTCGCAGAAAATAAGGCCGCCGTGATCGCGGCGACGGCTCACCCAACCGGTGAGGGTGACCTCTTCGCCCACGTTCTCGCGGCGAAGCTCGCCGCAGGTACGGGTGTGCATGGAATGCTCGTCGATGGGACGGGTCTGGCTCATACCAGTGATCCTCCTTTATGGATCTGTGCCGCCCCGTGTCGTTCCGGGCGGCGTCGTACAGATTTGCCCAGCCTGCGTAAACCGCGCAGCCAGACATGGCGTTCTATCTTATCGCACCTATGTCGATGTGCCGCGAAAAAGTGGCTCCTGCCCAAAGACTTGACGGAGACGAAACAATTGACGCGCCGCGGCACCCGCCCGCGCTCGTCACGTGCGACAATATGCCCCAATAAAACAGCACTCGGAAAGGCCCGCCATGACTGCACGCCTCATCGTTATGGATATCGACTCCACGCTCATCAACCAGGAGGTCATCGACCTGTTGGGCGAAGAGGCCGGCGTGGGCGAGCAGGTGGCACAGATCACCGAACGTGCCATGCGCGGCGAGCTTGACTTTAAGCAGGCGCTCGAGGAGCGCGTGGGGCTGCTCGCCGGCCTGGACGAGAGCGTGTTCGAGCGCACCTTTGAGCGCGTGTCATTTACCTCCGGCGCGTTGGAGCTTGTGCGCTCGGCGCACAGCAAGGGCTGGAAGGTCGGCGTGGTGAGCGGCGGCTTCCACGAGGTCGCCGACAAGATCGTGGCCGCTGCGGGCATCGATTTTTGCCTGGCCAATCGTCTGGAGGTCGTGGACGGCAAGCTCACCGGCAAGCTGGCGGCAGACATTGTGACCAAGGAGTCCAAGCTCGTTCAGCTGCTGGACTGGGCAGTCGAGTGCGGTGTCGACATGGCCCATACCGTCGCGATCGGCGACGGCGCCAACGACATCCCCATGATTCAGGCCGCGGGCACGGGCATCGCATTTTGCGCCAAGCCCAAGACGCGCGAGGCCGCCCCGTTTGCCATCGACGAGCGCAACCTGATGCTCGCCATGGACATCATCCTGCGTGACTAGCCGATCCGTCTAACAATTGAATCAGTCTGTCCTATAGTTTCCGAACAATTTTGTCTTAGTGTTCGGAAACATACCCTTTGAGTGCTAGACTTTGCGCCGTCGAAGGGAACATATATGGATAAGCGAGATCTTGAGCAATTGCTGAGCGATGTTGCCGACGGAGCAGTCACCCCGGCCGTCGCCCTCACGCGCATCCAGACGGCACCAACCGCTGATCTGGGTTTTGCACAGCTCGATCTTTCACGCGGGGTACGCCAGGGAGCCGGCGAGGTTGTCTACGGTGCCGGTAAAACCGCCGAGCAGATTGCCGCCATTATCGAAGCGCTGCGCGATGCCGGCCAGGAACGTATCCTGGTCACGCGCCTGGATGCCGAGAAGGCAATCCGCACCTCGGAGCTCCTCGACAACGGCATCGACCTGGGATATGTCCCGGACGCACAGCTCGCCCTCGTGGGCGGCAAGCCCTCCCCTACCGGCAACGGACGCATCGTTGTCGCCTGCGCCGGCACGAGCGACCTGCCCGTCGCCGAGGAAGCCGCGTTGACGGCTGAGTTCTATGGCAACGAGGTCGACCGCCTCTACGACGTGGGTGTCGCCGGTCTGCACCGTCTGCTCGCGCATGCCGAGGAACTTGCCCAGGCACAGGTGGTCATCGCCATTGCCGGCATGGAGGGCGCGTTGGCGAGCGTTATCGGCGGCCTGGTGAGCTGTCCGGTCATCGCCGTTCCCACCAGCGTGGGTTACGGCGCGAGCTTTGGTGGCGTAGCCGCGCTGCTCGCCATGCTCAACTCCTGTGCCAGCGGCGTTTCGGTCGTCAACATCGACAACGGCTTTGGTGCCGCCTACCAGGCAAGTCTTATCAATCATCTGAGCGCCGGCACGCCCTGCGCCCGTTAAGGAGCATTCCATGTCCAATCATCAGCACACGCTTATCATCGACGGCACCTCGGGCATCAGCGGCGATATGACCGTCGCGGCCCTGCTCGACCTAGGCGCCAGCGAGGAGCACCTGCGCGAGCAGCTCGCCACGCTGCCGGTCGACGGCTTTACGATCGCCGTCACACGCGTAAGCAAGCATGGCATCAACGCCTGCGATTTCGACGTCCAGCTTGCAGAGGAGCTCGAGAACCACGATCACGATATGGCCTGGCTCTACGGCAACGAAGCAGCTGCCGAGCACACGCACGAGCATGAGCACCACCATCATGATCATGGCGAGCACGAACACGAGCACTGCCACGAGCATGACCATGAGGGCCACGGTCATGGCCACGAGGGTCACCATCACGCCCACCACCATCACCACCGTTCTTTGGCGGACGTCACCGCCATCATAGATGGCTCGCAGCTAAGCGATGGCGCCAAGCGTCGCGCGCTCGCCATCTTTACCGCGCTCGCCGCCGCCGAGGCCAAGGCCCACGGCAAAACGCCCGAGACCGTCATGTTCCACGAGGTGGGCGCCGTCGATTCCATCGTCGACGTCTGCTCTGTCGCCATCTGCCTCGATGCCCTGGGTATTGAGGACATCGTGGTCGAGTCGCTCTCCGAGGGTCACGGTACCATCCGTTGTGCCCACGGTCTCATGCCCATTCCCGTCCCCGCTGTCGTCAACCTGTGCCAGGCGGGCAATATCGCCCTCACGCCCGCACCGGTCGCCGGCGAGCTCGTCACGCCCACGGGTGCCGCCATCATCGCCGCGCTGCGCACGTCCGAGCACCTGCCGGCCCGCTACCGCATCGAGGCCGTCGGCTACGGCGCCGGTAAGCGCCCCTACGAGGGCTGCTCCGGTACGCTCCGCTGCCTGCTCGTTCACGCGGACGCATAGCCATGGATGCCCGCAAGGCAAAAAGCCGCGCTGCCATCGTTGCGGCGTTCTCCGAGCTGCTGCGCGAAGAGGACTACGGCAAGATCACCGTCGGCGACATTATCGCTCGCGCCCATGTGGGTCGGGCCACGTTCTACGGCCTCTTCAAAAGCAAAGATGACCTACTGTCCGAACTCGTGAGCGACATCTGCACCCACGTCCTCGACGACGATGGCACACCGCTCGATGATCCGCTCGTACAAGTCGAGCATATCCTCAACAACCTCTGGGAACGCCGCCAGGGCGTACGAGCCCTCGTAGCCGGCGCCGGCTCACGCGTCTTCGCCGACTGCTTACGCAAGACCATCATGTCACGAGCAGCCGAAACCGTCCCCGTCGACCCCGCAGGCCCAGCAGCCACCATGGACCGAAGCTTCCTACTACACCACATAGCTTCAAGCTTCGTAGGAATGGTCCAATGGTGGGCCTGGCACAACTTCCAAGCAGATAAGGCCGAAGTAGCCAAAGACTACCTATCAGCCATAAAACCCCTCTTCGGCTAAGTAAGAAGCCCATCCCAAAGCATCACCCCAACCCAGGGCGCCACGCATCCCAAAGTGTCAACAACAGCCCAACGCCCCTACCAGCAACAAGCCCCTCCCATCCATATTCAGATATATATGTTGGGTTGCTTTTCCAACGCGACTAAGATCCCGCAGCTGGCCGCTTGGGGTAACTTCCCAGCGCATTCCGCAGGACGAAAGAACCCCCGCCGCACGAAGTGCGCAGCGGGGGTTCTTTCATGTCCGAGGACGCGCTGGGAAGTTGCCCCATGCGGCCAGCGGACAACTATGTAGCCTTCGACTAGAACATGCCCAAGAAGCCATGCACAAACAGCGCGGCGACAATAGCACCGACAAACGGCGCGATGCCAGGAACAAGCAGACCATACTTCCAGTTGTTGTCAGCCTTGTTCTTAATCGGCAGCACCTGATAGGCCATGCGAGGACCAAGGTCACGTGCCTGGTTCATGGCGAAGCCGGTGATGCCGCCCATGCCCATGCCAACGGCCCAGACAATCAGGCCGACGCAGATGGCGAGCAACAGAACGTTCTCGCCGGCGCGGCTAGCGGCAGCAAGGATGGCGCTGATGAACACGAAGGTGCAGATAGCCTCGCAGAAGAAGTTACGAGCATAGTTCGTGCCCTCGGTGGTGGGGTTGGTCGAGAAGATGTTGCGCTGGGCAATGGGGTCGACGACGCCCTCGGAAGCCTTGAACTCATCGGCATACATAAACCAAGCGATCACGGCACCCACAAAGCCGCCGAGCATATCGGCAAGCATGAAGGGGATGCAGTTGCCCCACGGCACCAGGCCGACGATGCACTGGGCAAGCACCATGGCGGGGTTCATGCACACAGCGCCACCAAAGACAAACAGGCAGACCGAGATGCCAAAGGACCAGGTGGTGATGGCAAACATATGGCCGGAGCCCTGATACTTGGTGCCCTTGAGCACGGTATCGCAGTGAACGCCCACGCCAAAGACGATCATGAGGGCCGTTGCGCCGAATTCGCAGAGGAGTTTGGTAAGCATAAAACCTTATCTTTCTTGTCGGTTATAAACGATTCGTTTAAGCCGCGCACTAGTGCTGTGCGACAACAACACCCAGGCCATCGGGGATGACGGCGACCTTGGCATCGGCACCCTTCATCTCAAAGGCGAGCTTGAGCGCTTCCTCGATAGTGTTGACCGGCGTCATGTGCATATCCTTGAGCATCTGGTGATCGCACAGGTCGGTAACCATGATCACAGGGTGATGCGCCAGGATGCGGGCAAAGATCTGGCTCGTCCACTGATCGGGCAGGGTCTCGTCCTTAGGACGATCGATGCAGGCGCGCTCAAACTCTGCCGGATCGTTGTCGGCGATGTTGTGATAGAAGCCCTCGCCGCCGTGACCGTCGGCACAACCGGCGACGTCGATGATCACACCGCCCTCGGGAAGCGTGGCCTCGGCAGCGCACATGCCCTTCACAGCCTGATAGATGTTCTGATCGAGGGGGTAGCCGCCGTTAGTGGTAATGGCGATCTCGCACTCGACGGGCTCAACGCCGGCAAGGCTCTTCACGAACTCGCAGCCAGCCTCGTGCGCCTTGTGGATGTCGCCGGCAAAGGAGCCAATGACCTCGTGCTTGCCGTTGAGCACCACGTTGAGCACAAAGGCAAGGTGAGCCATCTCGGCGGCGGCAAACATGTCCTCGCTCACGTGGTTGTGGCACAGGTTGCCGGCACGCGAGTGGGAATCGTTCACAAACTGACCGTTGTGGTTGTACATGATGGTCTTGTAGCTGGCGATGCCAGGCAGGACGGACTTGCGGCTACCAGAGAAACCGGCAAAGAAGTGCGGCTCAATAAAGCCCTCGGCAAGCAGCAGATCGCAATCGGCCGCAATCTTGTTGATGATGCACTCGCCACCAGAAGGCAGGGTGCCGATCTTTTTCATCATGCTGTCGTCAGTCGCGACGTGCATAACGATTTCCTCGTTGGCAACGATCTCCTCGCCGTACTTGTTGACGAGCTCCTCGTGCGTCGACGGACGATGCATACCCGTAGCAACCAGAATGCGAACGCGCGCCTCAGGCGCAGCGGAGTGGATGTGATGCAGCAGAATAGGCATCGTCACACGCGAGGGAACGGGACGCGTATGATCTGAGCTAATGATGACAATATCCTTCTTGCCAGCACAAAGCTCCTCGAGCGAAGGCGAGCCGTAAGGGTTGGCAAGCGACTCCTCCACCAGCTCTTCCTGCGATTTCGTGGTCTTAAACTCGTTTTGATGACCTTCCATCACACCCGCGAAGTTCTTATCCTCGAGTTCCAGATGCAACGTCTTGTGGTCAAACGGCAGTTCACATTCAAACAATGACGAGCGCCCTCTTCCTTTCAACTGACACACTAGATAAACCGTTGGAAGGATACGCCGCTCACCGAAAAACACCACCGTCCACCGACTCATTAACACAACGTTCATATTTGACCCACACCAAAACGGCCGCGATCCCAAACGGGACCGCGGCCGCCTGTCAATGGCACTATGGACAGGATGGCTTACACAGCGCAGAGACACACATCAATCCTGTGGCATGCGCGCGTAAGCTATCTTGCATAAATACGTCAATATAATGCATAGAATGACGCACGGGTTTCGAACCGTAACAGGGTAGCCCCATCCGGAGCGTGCATTTTTGGGAGTATTCAGCATCGCGAGATAAGTCTATAGGGCTAAAAGCCTATCGAAAGCTAGGAAGCCTCCATGGCTCTTGCCTTCTAGGCAGCATGCGGCAAGAAACCAGTCATATATGAGCATCGCCAAGGCCCAATTGTCGTGCAAAAGCATCAACAGGGACCGCGAACGTCACCTATGGTCCTATGCATCAATCTTTAGCTGCTGAAAACTCCGTTTTTTGCACGTCACCCCAAGCACCACCCTCACCCAGCGGCTGATTCACCGAAGACCTAGGACGAAGGGACCCGACGGGTTTCCCTCTGAATGCATTCCGCAGCACGAAGCCCCATCAAAGTGCGCGGAGCGCGCCATTATTCCACCAGCCAGTAATCCGCCGAAGACCGGACATCGCAGGGCCCGCCATCAGTTTACTTTTAGGCACACTCCGCAGGACGCAAGAAGCCCTCGCCGCACCCCACATTAAGCGCGAAGCGCGCCATTCTCCCCTCAGCTGTAATCCCCGAAGACCGAGGACGAAGGGACCCGATGGGTTTCCCTCTGAATGCATTCCGCAGCACGAAGCCCCCTTATCCGCAGCTCCGAAGGAGCAGGATAAGGGGGCTTCAAGTGCGAGGACGCATTCAGAGGGAATCCCATCGGGTCCCGGTGAGAGCCACAGGGCTATCGATTACCCCGTGTTCTGCAAACCTGCCGAGACGCCGGTCACAGTCGAAAGAATCAGGCTCATGTACTCGGCCTTCTTCTCCTCGGCCATCTCGTCCTGGTTCATACGCACCTCGCGAAGGGCGCGAACCTGGGCGATGGACAGGGCGTCGACGTAGGGGTTGCGCACGCGGACAGCGCAGCCAAGCACGCGACGGCGCTGCAGCGGCCACTCGTCACCGACGATGGCAAGGACCCACTTACGGGTGAGCTGCATCTCGGTAAAGACCTTCTCGGACAGATCCTGGCGATCGCCCAGGTGCAGATACATCTTGGCGATGCGCTGGTCGGTCTTGGCGATCGACATCTCGATGTTGTCGATAAAGGTGCGGAAGAACGGCCACTCCTGGTAGGCAGCCTTGAGCTGATCAAGGTCGCCCAGCTGCTCGCAGGCAGTACCCAGGCCGTACCAAGCGGCCAGGTTGATGCGCGCCTGGCTCCAGCTGAAGATCCACGGAATGGTACGCAGGTCGTCGAGCGACTTGGCGCCCAGGCCGCGCTTGGCGGGACGCGAGCCGATCGGCAGCAGACCGACCTCGGTCAGCGGCGTCACAGTCGAGAACCACGGTGTAAAGTCCTCGGTGTTCAGCAGGTCCAGATAGCGCTCATGGCTTACTGCGTTGAGCTTCTCGGCCATATCCCAAAACTTCTGCGTGGTCTCGGTGTTGGTCTTCTCGACGCTCGGGGCCGACTGCAAAAGCGTTGCGGCGGCAACGGACTCAACATGGCGCTGAGCCAGCGTGCGGTTACCGTAACGGGCAAAGATGACCTCGCCCTGCTCGGTGAGCTTAAAGAAGCAGTTGACCGAACCCTTGGGCTGCGCCAGCACGGCCTTGTTGGCCGGACCGCCGCCACGGCCCACGGCACCGCCGCGACCGTGCATGAGCACCAGGTCGATATCGTTCTTCTCGGCCCACCTGGCGATGCGCTCCTGCGCGGAGTGCAGCGCGAGCATGGCCGTAGTAGGACCGGCATCCTTGGAGGAGTCGGAATAGCCCAGCATGACCTCCATGCGGCGGTTGGTCTGGGCAAGACGCTTTTGCACCACGGGCAGCGTAAGCATCTGGTCGAGCACGTCGACGCAGCCCTCGAGGTCCTCGAGCTGCTCAAACAGCGGGATCACATCGAGCTCGGGAACGTCTTCCTCGTGTGCAAAGGACAGGTGGGCAAGCTCAAAGACGTCGGCCACATGCTGGGCGCTCTTGGTGAACGAGATGATGTAGCGGTGCGCCATCTTCTTGCCGTAGCGCTTCTGGATGGAGCCGATAGCGCGGAAGGTGTCGATGACCTCGCGCGTCATGGGCTGCAGGTCGCCGTGGATGCCGTTCTCGTGGATATCCTTGAGGGCGCGGGCGTGCACCACGGAGTGCTGACGGAACTCCATCTCGACCATGTGGAAGCCGAAGGACTCGACCTGCCAGATGATGGTCTGGACCGGGCCGTAGGCAGCGCGGACGGCACCGCAGGCGGCCAGCGAGCGCTGGACGACGCGCAGGTCCTCCAGGAACTCATCGGCGCTGTGGTACATGGTGTCGGTGATGCGACGCACGGTGGCGTTCAGACGGTCGGCCATGACGAGCATGACGGCGCGATGCGGCTCGTGCTCGGAAATCAGCTCGGCGCGAGCCGTGTACTGGGTGCTCATCTCGACCTGATGGTTCCACAGGTTGATGAGCTCGGCAGACGGCTTGCTGTAGGTGGCCTCGAGCGTAAGGTTGCGGCCAATGCGACGGCACTTGTCCTCGAGCTTGAGCACCATGTGGGTGAAGTATTTGGCGGCGACCTCACGGCTCACCTTGGCGGTGACGTTGGGGTTACCGTCGCGGTCGGAACCGATCCAGCTGCCGGGATGGAAGAACGCCGGGCACAGCGGCGGCACGGTACCGGCCTTGTCGCCCAGCACCCAGTCGTCAAAGCGACGATAGATGACGGGGATGACGTCGAACAGCGTGTTATCGAAGATGTCGATGATGGTATCGGCTTCCTCGACCGGCGTGGGCTTCTTGAGCGCGATGGGGCTCGTACGCACCAGGGCGTCGATCTCCTGCAGCATATGGCGCTCGTTCTCCACCAGGTCGGAGCCGCCCAGACGCGGACGCTCCTCCAGCAGGTTGGAGATACGGCGAATCTTGCCCTCGACGGCCTTGCGACGGGCCTCGGTGGGATGCGCGGTAAAGACGGGATGGAACTCAAGCTTGCCGAGCAGCTCGTTGGCGCCCTCGACGCCCAGCTCATTCACCAGTTGGTGATAGGCGACGGTGAGCTCGTTGGCGGGATCGACCTCGGTATCGGTCGACGCACCGGCCTCGCGCTCGCGCAGCTGCGCCACACGGTAGTTCTCCTCCGACAGGTTTGCCAGGTGGAAGAAGCTCGTAAAGGCGCGAACGATGACCTGCTGCTTATCGAGCGGCAGACTGTCGATCAGATCGACGACCTCGCGAAACGCCACGGCGGTGGGCTCGTCGGCGGTGGGCACGCCCTGCTCGTCGACGGCCTCGTCGGCAGCGCGGGTACCGGGGTTGCCGGCATTGGCCACAATCTCGGCCGACAGGATTTTGTCGAACAGGTCCGCGATCTCAGGATCATACTCGCTAAGCACACGACGCTCCAGGCGCAGGAACAACGCCAGATTGTCGCGCAGCTCCTCGGGAATCTCGATCTCGGCGAGACGCTCCCTGGACTCGGCATTCGAGCCGATTCGGTTAACGAGGCGGTTGACCACGGCAGCGACGCGCGCCGCGGCTTCGGGTACAGACTGGTTGCTTAGGTTCTCAGCCACGTTTCCTCCCATTCCTCCTTCTATGCACGTAACATGCGGTATTCATTATAGGCGCTTGCGAAATACTTTCGACACTGATTGCGCTTTACCACACAAAAGTATTTTCTGCATTGCAAGGGTTTTTGCTCTAAATGGTCGTATTTCTCGGTGGACGGCATACACAAACGGGGGCATTCCGCATAAATGCGAAACACCCCCGTAACAATCGCTCGCAATGGACGAGACACTCAAGCGGACCCGCAGCTCAAAATGATGCGCTACAGGCGCTCGCGAACCGCCTCGACGACGTTGGCCAGATCGGCAAGGACCTCTTCATGGCTCTCCATGTCGCGCACCTTGACCTTGCCGGCGGCAAGCTCGTCGCCACCCAGGACCAAAATGAGCTTGGCGCCAACCTTGTCGGCCTGCTTAAACTGAGCTTTGAGCGAACGACCCTGGTAGTCGGCCTCGGTCACGATGCCAGCGGCGCGAAGCTCCTGCGTGATGGCAAAGACGTTCTGGCGCAGCTCCTTGCCGGCGTTGGCGACGTAGACGCACGGGGCCTCCTCGGCACCCAAGTCGTTACCAAAGGCCTGCAGGGCCAGCAGGGCGCGCTCAAAACCGACAGCGAAGCCGACGCCCGCCGTGGGCTTGCCACCCTCGAGCTCGACCAGACCGTCATAGCGACCGCCGCCACCGATGGAGCCGACACCGGCGCCGGGAGCCTCGACCTCAAAGACGGTACGGGTGTAGTAGTCCAGGCCGCGCACCAGGGTGGGATCCTCGACGTACTCGATACCGGCGGCGTCCAGATAGCGCTTGACCTGCTCGTAGTGCTCGCGGCACTCATCGCACAGGTTGTCGCCCATCAGCGGGGCGTCGGCCATGATCTCGCGGCAGTGGTCGTTCTTGCAGTCGAAGGCGCGCAGCGGGTTAAGCTCGGCGCGCTCGCGGCACTCGTCGCACATCTCATCGGCATGGTCGAGAATGAACTGCTTAACCTGCTCGCGATAGGCCGGACGGCATTGGGCATCGCCCATCGAGTTAATGAGCAGACGGAGCTTGGACAGATCGAAGCCCAGGCGCTTGTAAAACTCCATGAGCATAATGATGCACTCGGCGTCTGCCGCCGGATCGGGAGCACCGAGCCACTCGATGCCCACCTGGTGGAACTGGCGCAGGCGACCCTTCTGGGGACGCTCGCCACGGAACATGGCCTCGGCGTAGTAAGCCTTAAACGGCGTGGAGCCCTGGGGCACCAAGTTGTTCTCCACGACGGCGCGCACCACGCCAGCCGTGCCCTCGGGACGAAGCGCCAGGCGCTGCTTGGGCTTGAGCTTGGTATCGGTGCCCTCGGTAAAGACGCGCTCCAGGTTGGCGCCGCTAAACACGCGGAACATCTCCTTGCGCACGACGTCGGTCGACTGGCCGATGCCGTGGACAAACACGTCCACCTGCTCGATGGCGGGCGTCTCGATGGGCTTAAAGCCAAACGGCTCGAACACGCCGGCAGCGATCTGCTGCATCTTTTGCCAAGCGCGCATCTCAGCGCCGATAAGGTCGCGGGTTCCCTCCGCCTTCTGTGCCTGCATGGGCAAACACCTTTCTTTTGTATCGCGTCATAGGTAGTGGTCATTATACGGCACAAACACAAACAGCGGCGGTGCATCTGACCGAACGAGGGTATGGGGACTCGTTCGGCCAGATGCGCCGCCGCGGTGTGCAATCTGCAATCCTTCCGCCTCTTCGGATCACAAAATCCGTTGGACGGAAAGACTTCGGGTCATCTCTTGAGCCCGTGGCTACATGGGAAACCGAATGACGGTACGAGCATCCATTCGGCTTCCAAGGCAGCCACGGACAAAACGGGGCAAAGAGCTACGAGCGACGTCGTCCCTACTCCCCCGCCACGCTCGCGCGCAGCTTAGCCGCGATGGGCTCAGACGCCAGCAGGAACACCAGCATTGCCACCGAGCACGCCAGACACACGATCCATGTGCTCGTAAAGGAGCCCGTGGCATCGAACAGTATTCCCGAGACGATGGCGCCCACCGTGCCGCCAACCATCTCGAGCGAGGTAATGGTGCCCGTGACCTTACCCAGGTCGGCCATGCCAAACTGCTTAGACGCAGCGATAGTGGGCGTTGGAGATGGTGTACTGCGCAAGGGAAATGCCCAGGTCGCTGACGATCAACGGCTGGAACAGGCTCATGCAGTTGACGAAAATGGTGTAGCACGTGGCCATGATCACAAAGCCGGAGGCCACCACGAGCCAGCCGGGGAAGAACTTACGTTGCTGAGACATACTGTTCCTTTTTAAGCAAACGAGTAGCAAGATTGGGTGCTACCGGTGGTCGGCGATGTAGCCCAAAGCGACGGCGGCATAAGCCGCGGCGCCAAGGGGAAGCTCGGCATCGCTAAAACGTGCCTTGGGATGATGCTGAGCAAAATGCTCGTCCGTATCAGTCACAGCAGCGCCCACGGTAAAGTACGCGCTCGGGATCTCGCTCGAGATCAACGCGAAGTCCTCGCTCGCCATGGCGTGGAACAGCGGCAGGAAGGCGGACTTGGGCAGCACCGCGCCCACGTAGCCAAGCGACGCCTGCGTCATGCCGTCGTCGAGTACGAGCGGGGGAACATCCGAGAGTGTCTCGATAGTCGCCGGCGTACGATAGGTCGTGGCAACGCCTTTGACGACCTCCGCGATGCGGGTCTTGAGGCGCTCCATGAGCTCGACGTCGAAGCCACGCAGCGTTCCCTCGAGCACACAAGTGTCGGGGATGACATTTGCGGCCTGACCGCCGGCGAACTTGCCAACGGTAAGCGCGACCTCCTTGGCCGCCGGCACCTCGCGGGAGATGAGCTCCTGAAGCGCCAGATGCACATGGACGCCGGCCGTGATGGGGTCGATGCAGATCTCGGGGCTCGAGCCATGGCCGCCCTTGCCCTGAAGCGTGATGCGAAAACCGTACACGCCCGAGAGCGCCGGGCTGCCGTAGAGCACCAGGCCAAGCGGCGACTGGCTATTGACATGCATGGCAAAGGCGACCTGGGGGCGCGGGTTCTGCAGCAGACCGTCGGCGATGGCGGCGCGGGCACCCTCAAAGGTTTCCTCGCCCGGCTGGAACAGCAGCTTAACCGTGGCGTTGGCATCAACAAGCGCGGACTCGCGGGCCTTGAGCAGGCGCGCCGCTCCAAGCAACGCCGTTGCGTGCATATCGTGTCCGCATGCGTGCACGCAGCCGTTCGTAGAGGCGAAAGGCTCACCTGACTCTTCGGCAACGGGCAGGGCATCCATGTCGCCACGGAGCATGATGACCGTACCGGCCTGCTCGTCCGTGCAGACGCCATTGCCTTGGGCCGCGGCGGCACCGGCGCCGACAAGGCCCACAACGCAGGAACCATCAACGAGCGTGGCAAATGGGATGTCCATCTCAGTCAGGCGCGCTTGGATATACGCAGAGGTCTGTGGGAGGCTATTACCCAGCTCGGGCATCTGGTGGAGATCGTGTCGCCACGCAGCGAGCTCGTCTGCAAAAGCCTGAGCTTCTGCAACGAGACCGTCACCGATAGCGGTCTGCGCCGCTGCGGTGGCCTTGGGCGCTGATTGCGGTTGAAGATCGGACAAAGCTGGTGCCATAGATGCCCTCCAGTATCGTTTTTGCAGCAAGCACTTTGATAGCGTAAAGTGCAAGGTACTACTTTAAGGGCGAGGCATAAAAAATGCCGCCCCGGGAGGGCGGCGCAACAAGTTGTTTACAATTGCGGGCGCGGCTTTCGACGCAAAAAATCGAAGTGAGTCTCGCTCAAGATAATCGACAGGAAGATGAGCGCAAAGCCGGCGAGCAGGCGCGAGGTGAGCGCCTCCCCCATCAGCAGCACCGAGAACAGCACACCCGAAGGCGACTCCATCGAAAGGAGCAGCGAGCCCGTCGAGGCCGGGACATGCGCCAGGCCGACGTTTTGGATGAGCAGAGCCGCGCATGTGCAGCCCACCGAGAGAAACGCCATCGCACTGATAAAGCTCGGCGTCCACACGGACAGAGGCGCTTGGGTCTCGAATAGCAGCGACGTTGCCAGGCTCAGCACGCCGTTGCCCACAAACATCCAAAACGTGATGACGTTGATGTCCATTTTGCGACCGTACTTGGCAGTCACCGCCATCTGGATGGCGAAAAAGGCCGCACCCGCCAGCGTAATGACGTCACCAATGTTGAATTCAACGCTATCGAGTGCGACGAGGCCAATGCCCGCTAGGCACAGCAGCGCGGCACCCAAGTTGTAGCGCGTGAGCTTTTCGCCGCTCAGGAAATAGCTCGCGAACGGCACAAGGATGCAATACGTGCCCGTCAAAAAAGCATTCTTGCCCGCCGTAGTATGTGCCAGACCGACCGTCTGCAACGCATAGGCCGCCCACATGAGCACGCCCATACTCAGGCCAACGATCAGGTTGCGAGCGTTGAGGTGCGCGATGATGCGCTTGTGGAAGACGGCAAACATGACCAACGCTGCGGGCAGAAAACGTACATAGAGCAGCGCGAACACCGGAATGGTGCCGAGTGCGTCCTTCATAGTGGTAAAGGAGTAGCCCCAGATGACCGCCACCGAAAGGAGCAGAACCTTCCAGAACAGCGGAGAGCGTGCGCCGGCGCCCCGGGGAATACCGCCCGCGCCCAAATCCTCACGGGCTACTGGGCTATCGGGCAAGTTTTCGATTTCGTTGGCAGCGTATTGGGCCATGGAACATCCTCACACTCAATCTGGGCGTGGTGTCCGCACGCGTATGGCTGCGTGCCGCCTCATGGTCAAATAAAAACGGGACGCGCCGGACCCCCGGCACGCCCCGCTACTGTAGCAACAACCGGTGTTGCATCGCAATCCAGCATAATAAAGTATCAAACTGGAAGATCTCGATGTTCCGACGGCGTTTACCTGGCTGAACTAGATCAACTTAGTCGACTCCAGCTTTTCGATGATCCAGTCGTTGGCTTTGATGACCGGGCGGCGGAAGACGACGCCAAGGGCCAGCGACGGAATCAGGTAGCTCGCCAGAATGCCCAGCTCAATCCAGTACTCCATATGGTAGGCACCGGCCATGGCAGCGTGCATGGCGTTGATGCCGTGGGTAAACGGCAGGAACGGGTAGATCGCCTGGAACACGGGGCCGGTCATCTCGATGGGGAACGTACCGCCTGAACCGCCGACCTGCATGACCAACAGCACGACAGCGAGCGCCTTGCCGATATCGCCAAACGAAACCGTGAGCGTGTAGACGATATTGGAGAACACGAGACTCGCGACCCAGCCCGCCAGCACAAACTGCAGCGGGTTGTCGCATTGGATGCCAAAGAACAGGATGTCGCCCGCGCACACGAGTGTCGCCTGCAGCAGGGCCAGACCTCCAAAGAACAGGTAGCGGCCCAGGTAGATCTCGTGCAGGCGCACGGGGATCAGCTCGTTGATGAGCTCATCGTCAACCGATACCTTCATCATGGCCGCCAGCACGATCGAGCCGACCCACAGCGACAGGATCGTATAGAACGGCGCCATGGCCGAACCGTAATTGCGGATCGGATAGACCGGCTTGCGGTCGAGCGCGACGGGGCCGGAAAGCGACACGGCCAAACCCTCGGGATCGTTGCCGATCATCGTCTTGATCGTGGCCAGATCGTCCGACATAAGAGCACCGTCGAGCTCGTCCTTGAAAGCGCTAATCTTGTCCGACGCCTCACCCAGTTGGTCAGAAGCCTTGTTGACCAGCTTTGCAGCCTTGGAGAGGCCCTTTGCCAGCGAACCGGATGCGTCGGTCAGACCGCTCACGGCGCTATCCAAGTCACCCGAGATACCGTTCAGGGAATCCAGAACGCCCGAAATGGTCTTCTTGAGCTCCTTGGCCTTAACCGAGAACGTGGAATCGTAGTCGGACTTGGCTCCCGAGATACCCGCCTTGGCATCGGCGATGGCCTGGTCGACCTCGGCACGCGAGTTGTTGACCTCCGCCATGCCGTCCGAAAGGAACTTTGCGGTCGCCGTCAGGTCCTTCGCATTGTTGCGGTACTCCACGGCAATTCTGCCCAGCGACGTCGCAGCGGACTCGAGACCGTCTTTGAGCTTGTCATCACTCACCTGGTCGGCAAGGTTGCGGAGCTGATCGGCCATCGCATCGATATCGTCAGCACGCGTATTGAGCGCCGCTGCGGCTTCGTTGAGCTGAGACACCGTAAGGTAAACATGCTGATTCGCGGCATCGAATGCCTTCGCAAGCTCGGTGGACACGTTGTCGAATGAGCCCGCGCTTCCGTCGATCGCGGTGTTGATGGCGTCGTTGGCTACCTTGAGCGCTTCCTCGGAATCGCTCACACCGCTCTTGGCATGCTCCATCAGCTGCTTCGTCGACTCATCGACGGTGCCCGTCTGCTTGAGCATACCGCCCGCCGACGTCAGCGAATCGGACGTGGAGCTCAAAACGCCCGCCAGCGACGTTGCGCTGGTCTGAATGTCCTGCAGGTCCTGGACCGAATCGCCCAGCGCAGAGGAAAGATTGGCGATAAAGTTGCTCACCTGGTCGGTGCTCATATAGTCGAGCAGGCTGGACACGGTTTTAAGACCGATGCTCGTAATGGTTTCGGTAAAGGTCTCGTTGACCTGACTCTGGACGGCGCTCGAGCCTTTCTCGGTCACGATCTGCGCGATGGCGTTGGCCTTCTGGTTCTCGTAGAACTCGATATCGGCGTGCTTCACGTCGGTCGAAAAGAGCGTCATCATGTCGGCGCTAAACGTCTTAGGGATAACGACGGCAGCGTAGTATGCGCCCGACTTAACGCCCTCGATAGCCTTTTCGCGATCGTTAAGCACAACCCAATCGAAGCTCTCGTTGCCGCGTAGGGTGGCGGTCACGTTTTCGCCCACGTTAACCTCGACGGGAATCAGATCACTCTCGTAACCCTCATCGGTGTTGACCACGGCGATCTTAAGATTGCCGGTGTTGCCGTACGGATCCCAGCTGCCGGCGATGTTAAACCATGCATAGAGACACGGAACGATGATCAGGCCCATCACGACGACCATGCCGATCACGGAGCGAGACACGTTTTGGACATCACGCTTAAACAGGTGCAGGATGTTTTTCATTTATGCCTCACCTCCTTTAGAGTGCTTGCCAAACAGGGTGGTGTCCCCGTCGTTTCCGTTTACGTTGTTAGCGCCGTCGGCATCTTGAGCCTTACGATGCGCACCGATATGCGGCAGACGGCTCGTAGGCTGTTCGCCTCCCTTGGCGCCACGCTCGCTGGCGTTGAGACCAAACATGCGACGGGCGGCAGGGATGGCAGCCGTGTGCTCGCGCATCTCGCGGCGAAGGTCCTCGTCCGAAAGCGCCGAGATACGCATCTGGGTATTGAGGCTCGCACGGATGTATTCGATGTTGATGAGCCAGCCGCAGATGGCGATAACCGAAATGATCCAGATAACGAGCAGGATGATCTTGCCGTTATTGTCGATATCGAGCACCGTCGAAAGCACAAAGAGCAGAACCTGCACGCCTACCACGGCGGCAAAACCGCCCTTGATGTAGTACGGGTAGCGATGCTCAAACGCCACGGCATGATCGAGCAGCTCGCGACGGTACGAATCGGAATCGAGCATGACACGCATGGCCGTGCGCAGCGAGTAGCGCTGGCGCGGCAGGTCGTTGGACTCGCAAATCATCATACCGGTCGTGGAAAGCTGTTTATCAAAGAGAAGGTTGAGATTGAGCAGCAGCGGACGCAGCTGCAGGCCGATAAAGAGCGCCACGATCAAGAACACGCCCAGAATGCACAGGTTAAACAGGTAGTTGAACGAATACATGCCGCCGACCGTCTCGCGCAGCAGATTGATGCCGTAGGTAAAGGGCAGCAGCGGGTGCAGCCACTGGAAGAAGCCGGGCATCATCTCGATGGGGTACATGCCCGACGAACCGGGGATCTGCACGATGACGAGAATGACGCCGATAGCCTTGCCGATATGCTTAAACGTGGTGGACAGCGCATAGATGATATTGACGTAGGTGAACGAAATGGCGATGCCGCCCAGCACGAACAGCAGCGGGCTGACGCACTGCACGCCAATCACCAGATCGCCTACCGTAACGATGATGGCCTGCAACGCGCCCAGGATCACCAGTAGCAACCAGCGGCCAAAGTAACCCTGACGCGCGGTAAAGCTGCCGATGCCTTCGCGGTCGACCTCGAGCTTGTAGATGGCGATAAGCACGTAGCCGCCCACCCAAAGCGCTAGGTTGGTATAGAACGGGGCAATGCCCGAGCCGAAGCTCTTGACTGGATAGATCGACTTGGACGCGAGCTCAACCGGAGATGCCATGAAATCTGCCACGTCATTGACGTCGACGTCCATGAGGTCGGCTAACTCGCCCATAGACTCAGAGGTCTGCAGCGCCGCAATGTCATTGGCGGCGGTCGCGAGCTTGTCCTGAACCTTGGCAAGGGAGGCGTCGGTTTGGGACAGCGTGGTCTTTGCCTGCTTGAGCGTGGCGTCGAGCTGCGCCAGCGTGCCGCGCGCGCTCGCTATCGTGGGGGTCATACCCGACACAATGCCGGTCAAATCGCCCGAAACGGCGGCAAAGGAATCGAGCGCGCTCGAGGCTTTCGGCAGCGCGTTTTGACCCAGGTTCGTCTGGGCCTGGCCAAGGTTGGTCGCACCGGTCTGAATTGCGTTATTGATAGCGTCGCTTGCACCCGAGACGGCCGCGGCGTCATTCGCCATGGCGCTCGACTGCGCAGACAGACCGTCCTTGATGCTCTGAAGCTTTTCATTCTGCTCGCGGAGCAAATCGATGGTCGATACAATGCGCGCGTCAATTTCCTCGGAACCTGTCGACGTGTCATTGACGAGAATCTCCAAATGCCCGATAACGGCCTTATTGTGATCGATCGTCGCTTGGAGAGACTCGAGTGAGTTGTCGATGCGGGTGGTCGTAGATGTGACTGTGCCCGTCAGCTTGCCAATCGCAGCGTTCGCAGAGGCTGACGTCTTGGTGAGCGCAAGGCTGCCTTCCGAGAGCGCCTTGGAGAGCGAGGCGACAGAGTTGCCCGCCGTAGCGCGAGCCTCGCCCAGCAGGTCATTGCCCTGAGCGATTGCCTGCGTTAGAGAGGGCGTCTGACCCTGCAGGCCCGCCAACGCGGCATCAGCCGAGGCGATAGCGCCACTCGTCTTATCGATGGCGGCATTCATATCGCCAATCGAATCGCGCACCTCACCCAAGGTGTCGGATGCCTCGGACACCGAACTTGTCAGCGAGTCCTGAGTCTGGGTTGCCTTGTCCTTTAAATCGACACCGGCATCCTTGGCGATACTGGCAACAGTCTCGCCCACCGTGGAGACAAACTCCGAGTTGATCTGCTCCTCGATGGTGTTGGCACCGGTATCGGTGACCTTGGGCGCAATGGCGCTCTTCTTCTCATTGACGTAATAGGTGAGCTTCGGCTGATGGTAATTGCCATCGAGCATCGAGACAAGATTGTCGGAGAAGTTCTTGGGGATTACGATCGCCGCGTAGTATTCCCCGCTCTCGACGCCCTCTTTGGCATCGGCAGCCGAGTCGACGAAGGTCCAGCCCAGCTGATCGTTTTCCTTGAGCTGGTCGACCACCTTATCGCCTGCATTGAGCTCGCCCACCAAGTCATTCTGGGTGCCCTGATCGTTGTTGGCGATGGCGATTTTAATGCCCTGGGTATTTCCGTACGGATCCCAGTTGGCAACGATGTTGTACCAGGCATACAGCGAGGGAATGACGCACACGCCCAAGGTAACCACCAGGGCGACGGGGTTCATAAGCAGTCGCTTAATGTCGCGCTTAAATATCGCAAAGGAGACCTTTGCGTTGGATAGTTTGCTGCCGAGACTCACGCTTGGACCATCCATCCTGTCGTTGAATCGAATCGTACTATCGATAACCATTGTACGTAGGCGCTTTAGTGCCTCACGGCACAATGGTGCTGAGTTTTGCGGGTAGCAATATACTACGAAGATGAGTTAACGTACAGTTGTACAGTATCTTAAATTTCAGCAGGTCACAAAACCACAACCCGCACAAATTAGCAATCCGAATAGTCATCGGGTAGTCATTGGGGACGTTCTTAAACGACTAGTCGAACAAGAACGTCCCCAATGACTACTTTGGGCCACGAAAGCGTCGCAGGTTGAGCATAAGTCAGCGAAAACGCCCCTAAGCGAGCAAGGTGACGTGAAAGAGGAGGGAAGCGTACTTCGGTACGCGACCGACGATTGAACGTCAGACTGCCGCTTAGGGGCGTTTGCAGCGTCGAGTGGTTACGCGGTTCGTAGAACCGCGTAACCCCCTAGTTACATAAGCTCGCAAATAGCCGCGGCGAAGGCTACGGGGTCCTCGGGGAGGATGCCCTCGACGAGCAGGGCCTGGTCGTAGAGCAAGCCGGAGTACTGCTTGATCTTGTCGGCGTCGCCCGCCTTCTGGGCAGCGACGAGCTTGGCGAAGACCGGGTGCTTGGCGTTGAGCTCGAGCACGCGCTGGCTCTTAGGCATGCCGTCGGGCGCGCCCTCGGGGCCCTTCTGAAGCACTTTCTCCATCTCGAGCGAAAGCGGACCCTCGGTGGTGATGCAGGCGGGAGCGTCAGTCAGACGCGCAGAGACGGCAACCTTCTCGACCTTGTCGCCGAGCGCCTCCTTCATGGCGTTAAAGAAGTCCTCGTTCTCCTTGGTGGCGTCCTCGGCCTCCTTCTTCTCGTCATCGGTCGCCAAGTCAAGATCGCCGGTCGCGACGTTCTTAAGCTCCAGGTGACGATCCTCGACCTCAGGCTCAGCGCCATCGGCAACTGCCTTCTCAGCAGCCTCGCGAGCAGCGTCATCCTCGTAGACCTTAGGCATATCGGCAGCCACGTACTCACGCATGGCCTGGAAGGTGAACTCATCCACGTCCTGCGTCAGCAGCAGTACATCGTAGCCGCGGTCGAGCACGCTCTTCACGACGGGCATCTTGGCCAGGCGCTCGCGCGAATCGCCGGCGGCGTAGTAGATGGCCTTCTGGCCCTCGGGCATGCCCTTGGCATACTCGGCCAGCGTGATCATCTTCTGCTCCTTGGCAGACCAGAACAGCAGCAAGTCGGCGAGCTCGTCGGCCTTCATGCCGTAGCTCGAGTAGATACCGTACTTAAGACCGCGACCAAAGTTCTCAAAGAACTTCTCATATGCCTCGCGGTCGTTGTCGCGCATATCCTCAAGATCGGCGGTAATTTTCTTCTCCACGCGCTTGGCGATTGCCTTGAGCTGTCGGTTCTGCTGCAGCGTCTCGCGCGAGATGTTGAGCGACACGTCGGCGGAATCAACGACACCGCGCACGAAGTTGTAGTAATCGGGCAGCAGGTCGTCGCACTTCTCCATAATCAACACGTTGGAGCTGTAGAGCGCCAGGCCCTTCTCGTAGTCCTTGCTGTACAGATCGAACGGGGCGCGGCCCGGCACAAACAGCAGGGCGTCGTACTCGAGCGTGCCCTCGGCATGGAAGCTAATGGTGCGCGCGGGGTCATCAAAGTCGTGGAACGTGGACTTGTAGAACTCGTCGTAGTCCTTCTGCTCAACGTCGGAGCTACGCTTTTTCCAGATCGGCGTCATGGAGTTGACGGTCTCGAGCCCCTGATAGTCCTCGTACTCGGGCTTGTAGTCGTCACCAGCGTCCTCGGGCTTGGGCTTCTGGCGGCTCTTGGTCACCATCATCTGAATCGGGTAGCGCACATAGTTGCTGTACTGCTGAATCAGGCTCTTGAGGCCCCACTCGGTCAGGAAGCGATCGTAGGTCTCGGCCTCGCCATCGGCGTCGAGCTTCTCGTTCTCGCGCAGCGTCAGGATGACATCGGTACCGTGCTCAGCACGCTCGCCATCCTCGATGGTGTAGCCCTCAAGACCGTCGGACTCCCAAACGTGGGCGGTGTCCTCGCCATAAGCGCGGCTGACGACCTTCACGTGGCTGGCGACCATAAAGGCGGAGTAGAAGCCCACGCCAAACTGGCCGATGATGTCGACATCGGAGCCCTGTTGCTCGGCGTTCTCGGTCTTAAACTCCTCGGAGCCGGAATGGGCGATGGTGCCCAGATTGCGCTCGAGCTCCTCGGCGGTCATGCCAATGCCGTTATCCGAGATGGTAATGGTGCGGGCGTCTTTATCAAAAGAGACGCGAATAGCCAGGTCGCCCTGGTCGAGCTTGACACTCGGGTCCTGCAGGCTCTTAAAGTTGAGCTTGTCGACGGCGTCACTCGCATTAGAGATAAGCTCGCGCAGGAAGATTTCCTTATTGGTGTAGATGGAGTTGATCATGAGGTCGAGCAGTTTTTTGCTCTCGGTCTTAAATTGACGCATGTGCAGTCCTTTCGCGCTACCCCCGTCCGCAAAAACGGCCCGGTTGCCCGAGCCGCATCGCAGACCTGCTATGTCCAGACTTAGATTTTATAACCCATTAGCGCGCATATATACATACGGAATCGAAAAACTGTATGTCCAAACGCTCTGATACGCCAATTGCCAAGGAGTGTCCCCGACTGCCGGCAGGAAAGGAACGTCCCTATCTGCCATCTACGCGCTTGGCCATCCAAGCATGGGGCTGGCCCTCGTCTTCGTAGTCCACCGGGGCAATCTGCGTGTAGCCCGCCTTGGCATAGAGCGGCAGCACGTATTCCTGCGCATGCAGCTTAATGAGCTTGGCGCCGGCATCACGCGCGCACGTATCACTGGCCTCGACAATCTTGCTCGCCAGACCGCGACGGCGCATGCTCGGCAGCACAGCCACGCGCCCCATAATGTAGGTCTCCCCCGCCGCGACGCCTTCGTCCAAGTCGCACGCCGGCGACACCGGAGCCTCCGCGTCAGCCGCACGCTCAAGCTCTTCGGGAAACACGCGCGAGCAACCGGCAAGCTCGCCGTCTACATAGAGCGTCACATGAATGCAGTTCGGATCCTCGTCGATAGCGTCAAACTCGTTCTCGTAGCCCTGCTCGTCCATAAAAACGACGCGGCGCACCAACGCCGCGTCATCAAAGCATCCCGTCTTAAGTTGGATATCCATGGCTGCCCTTTCATTCAATGCGAACGTTAGGGACAGATTTTAGCGAAAATGAGCTCCGCGCACGCTAAACTTCGCGCGAGCCTTCGCCAGGCAGTCGTAATGACCCACGTTATGGGCATCGCTCGCGATGAAGCTGTACAGGTTCTGATCGAACAGGCGCTGTGCCGGCTTTTTCTCGCGACCAAAGCGACCGCCGGCAATAAAGTCCGCCGAAGCCTGCAGCTTGCAGCCCATATCGACCAGGCGCTCCGCCACGCTTACATCCTTTTGAACCGCACGATAGCGCTCAGGATGAGCGATGATCACCTGGTAGCCACGGCACTGCAAATCGTAAATCGTGTTCTCGTACTCTCTAAACGCATACGCATCGGCATGCGTCGAAAGCTCGAGCAGAAACTCGTTGGTCCCATCGAAATGCAAGTGATCCGCGGCATCGATACCAAGCTCAACGAGCTTTCGATGGTTGACCTCGAAGCCCATCTGGAGCGGAAAACCGTCAGCGTTATCGCGCAGCAGCTCAAAGGCATCCCACATCTTGTCGTAATCAAAATAGGGATCACGGCAGTGAGGAGTGCAAACGATTCTGGTTACACCGGCCCGCTTGGCAGCCTCGAGCATCGCCAAGCTCTCTTCGAGATCGGCGGCGCCGTCGTCTACACCCGGCAAGATATGGCAATGAATGTCACGCATAGGTCAGCCTTAATCAACTAAACGTTTGCTCGGTTGGTGAAGATGCCCTTTTTGGAAGTGCCCTGATCGTCGGAGCCCTTCTTAACCTTCTTACCGTCCTTGGTGTAGTAAGAATAGTAGTACTCGCTGGTCTCGGTCTCACAGTAATTCATGACGGTACCGATGAGCTTGACCTTCTCGGACTTCTTAAGCTGGGCGATAGCGTTGAGCGCCTCTTCGCGCTTGGTAAAGTCCTCGCGCACCACGAACAGCGCGCCGTCGGTCAGGCTGGCAATCTCGGCAGCATCGATGAAGGTGCCGACCGGAGGAGCATCGAAGATGACGTACTGGAACTTAGCAGACAGTGCCTTGACCAGCTTGGCAAAGCGATGGGAGACGATGATGTCGGCAGGATTGGGAATATGCGGCTCGGCATCGAGGAAGTAGAAATTCTTCTGACCTGTCTCGACAATCGCCTGGTCGATAGAAACCTGCTCGGACAGGACTGCATAGAGTCCGCCGCGCGAACGAACGCCGAGCATATCGGAAAGGGACCTGCGGCGCATATCGGCCTCGACCAGGAGCACGGACTTGCCGCTCGTGGCGATTGCCTGAGCAAGGTTAATGGAAACCGTAGACTTGCCCTCGTTGGGAATCGAGGAGGTAACGGTGATGGTGCGAATGGGGTCGTCCACGCTCGCAAAGCGGATGTTGGCCAGAAGGGTCTTGGCGGCATTCTGCACAACGAGCTTATCGGTGTTCTTTGCCTTAGCCATGCCTATTTACCACCTTTCATAGCCGGAATTCGGCCAACAACGGGAATACCCAGGAGCTCTTCTGCCTCTTCGGCACCGCGGATGCGGGTATTGAGCATGTCTGCCAAAACGACATAGGCAACTGCGATAAAGATACCGGCGAGGAACGCGACGGCAATATACAGCGTGCGCTTGGGGCCGCTGGGGGCTTCGGGGGTCTTAGCCTCGTCGATAACGTTGATGCTCTGGGCAGCGCCGACGTTCTGAGCGACCGTACTCACCGAGCTGGCAATGGCCTTTGCGACCTCAGCCGTCTCCTTGGCATCGGTGCCGGTAACCGAAAGCGTAATGACACGCGTGGTGGTCTCGGAGGAAACAGACACCTTGTAGTCATCCAGATCGGTGAGGCCCAGTTCTTTGGCGGCGCCGCTCTTAACGCTATCACTATCCAGCAGCGTGGCGATATCGTTGGAAAGCATCTGGCTCGCCGAGAGATCGTTGTAGCTCATCTGACCGCTATCGTCGGTCTTGGCGAGAATGTACATGCTCGTCGTCGCGGTATAGGTGTTGTCCATCGCAACGAAGGACACGATGCCCATGGCGATCGCGCAGACCACCGGAAGGGTGATGACCAGCTTGAGGTGCTTCTTCAGCAGCTGGAACAGTTCGAGAAGGGTCATGCAGCTTGCCTTTCATTTCCCCAGTTCGGATTGACAAAACTGTCCGTATGTTATCGCATCTTTTTACCGAGACCAAACTCTATACATAAGAAACAGGCTCTCCTGTAAAAATGTCGGAAGCAATCGTAAAATTGCGCAACAACGCCGCACCCGAAAGTCAAATGCGGCGTCTACATCAATATCTATGTTGTATCGCTATGCGAATGGCTCGTCCTGCTGTATGGGAAACGTCACCGTAATGGTGGTTCCCACGCCCAACTCACTCGACAGATCGAGCGTGGCGTGATGATACAGGGCCGCATGCTTGACAATGGCAAGCCCCAGGCCGGTTCCGCCGCGTGCCTTGGACCTACTCTTGTCCACGCGATAGAACCGCTCAAATACCTTGCCCTGTTCTTCAGGCGCGATACCGATTCCCGTGTCGGCGACAGCGAGGAACGGATGGTCTTCGTCGTTGGTGCCGCACTGCAACGTAACCGTACCGCCGGGTCGATTGTAGCGGATGGCGTTGCTTGCCAGATTATAGATGAGCTCGTCGATCAAGCGCGACACGCCTTCGATGACCACAGGCTTGGTCTCATGACTTATCGTCACATTCGCTTGACGGGCGACCTGTTCAAGACGCTGCTCAACCGCGTAGATCGCACGCGAGAGCTCAATAGGCTCCGTGGACCCAATGGGCACTGTCTCGCCTTCAGTCGCACGTTCGGCCTCGTCCAAGTTAGACAGCGTAAGGATGTCGTTGACAAGCGCTGCCAAGCGGCCCGCCTCACGATAGATGCGACCGCCAAAGTTGCGCAGGTCGTCCTCGCCCTCGACCATGCCATTTGCGATGAGCTCGGCATAGCCCGAAATCGCCGTAAGCGGCGTCTTGAGCTCATGGGTGATATTCGCCGTGAACTCGCGGCGCATACGGTCGTTGTCCGCTAGCACCGCCATTTGGCGCTTGAGTTCCTGGCGCTGCGACTCGATGCGCTCAAGCATGGGAACCATCTCGGCATAGGCGTGCTCATAGCTACGGCGTGGGTGATCCAAATCCACCTCTTGTAACGGCGCGATGATGGCACGGGACTCACGGCGCGCCATAAAAAACGAGAGTACTGCACCCGCTGCTGCGATAAGCAGCATCGGCGCCAGCATCGACAGCAAAATCGCCGCAACGCCAGGCTGGGCCTGCGCCAAGCGAACGACCTGGCCGTTATCAAGGGTGACGGCGCGATACAGCATAATCTCGTCGAGTGTAGAGCTTGCGCGCTCCGCGGAACCCGAACCACTCTCAAAGGCCTCGATGACCTCGGGGCGATCGCCATGGTTGGGCAGTGTGGAAGGCGACGCCTCGTTGTCGTAGGCAACCGATCCATCCTTGTTAATCAGCGTGATGCGTAAGTCCTCGCGATCGAGGCTACGCAAGAACGGGATGGGCTCCTGCTGCTCGTCGAGGGCGGCAGCAATGAGCTCGGTTTCCTGCGCCAGATTGGCACTCGTGGCATCCGCCAAGGTGTTTTGCACAAAGAACGCACCCAGCACCGTAAACGCCACGATAACCGCCATGGCGCAAACAAAGATCGTCACAAAAACGCGGTGCGACAGCGTTTGTTTTCCCTGCGGGGCGAAGACCACGGGTTACTCCTCCGATGCGGTGGACGCGGTGTCGTCACCTTCGGCACCATCACCGGCAGAAGGCTCAGCCAAGCGGTAGCCCACGCCGCGCACGGTCTCGATGGCGCTGGCATGCTCGCCCAGTTTTTGGCGAAGCGTCTGCACATGCACGTCAACGGTGCGCGAACCGCCGTCGAAGTCCCAGCCCCACACGCTCTGCAGCAACGACTCGCGGGTAAAGACCACGCCGGGCTTGCGCATGAGATACTCAAGCAGGTCGAACTCGCGCAGGGTGAGCTTAAGCGGCTCGCCGGCAACGGTCACCTCGCGATGGCTGGGCGAGAGCACGATGTCGCCCACACTGAGCACATCGCTCGCCTGCTTGACCATGCCGCCGCGACGCAGCAGTGCGCGGCAACGGCTCGCAAGCTCCATGAGCGAAAACGGCTTAGTCAGGTAATCGTCGGCACCGCCATCGAGCGCCATCACCTTGTCGAGCTCGGTGTCCTTGGCAGTAAGCATCATGATGGGCACCGTCGCCGTCAGGCGGTCGGCACGCAGGCGACGCATAATTGCCAGGCCATCGGTATCGGGCAACATGATGTCGAGCAGGACAGCATCGGGCACCCGTCGCGCCACAGCAGCCTTAAACTCACCATCGCACGAAAAGCCCTCGGCCTCGATCCCCTGCTTGCGCAGCGCATAGACCGTCAAATCCCTGATGTTGTCATCGTCCTCGACGTAATAGATCATGTTGAACCCCTTTGCGGCCGGCATGACCGCATCTTAACCCTAAAGGTACCTTTACGAGATGGTATCAGCCAAAACGTCCCGTCAAATAATCCGCTGTGCGCGAATCGGTCGGTTTTTTGAAGAGCTGAGCGGTGGGCGCGTGCTCCACCAGCTCGCCCAGCAAGAAAAACGCGACCGAGTCGGAGATGCGCGCCGCCTGCTGCATATTGTGCGTAACGACCACCAACGTGCAGGTCTCCTTGAGCTCGCAGGCAAGCTGCTCCACCACCAGCGTCGACACGGGGTCGAGGGCGCTCGTGGGCTCATCCATCAGCAGGATGTCGGGTTGCACGGCAAGCGCGCGGGCGATGCACAGGCGCTGCTGCTGCCCGCCCGAAAGGCCCAGGCCCGACTCCTTGAGCTTGTCCTTGACCTCATCCCACAGAGCGGCTCGACGAAGGGAATCCTCGACCAGCTCATCCAGCACGGCGCGATCGCGCACGCCCATGCCACGGGGGCCGTACGCGACGTTGTCATAAATGCTCATGGGAAACGGGTTAGGACGCTGGAACACCATGCCCACGCGCTGGCGCAGACGGCAGACGTCGTAGTCGCCCAGGATATCCTGGCCATCGAGCGCGATCTTGCCCTTGATGCGGCAATCCTTGATGTCGTCGTTCATGCGGTTAAAGCAGCGCAGCAACGTGGACTTTCCGCAGCCCGAAGGACCGATAAACGAGGTGATCTGCTTGTCGCGGATCTTGATGGACACGTCCTTGAGTGCACGGTGGTCGCCATAGAACAAATCGAGGCCCTCGACGTCGATGCGCGTCGGCGAGGCGGCAAGGTCCTGCGCCGTGGGGCGCGTCGCGTCTCCGACTTCGCGCTCGTGCGCAGCCTCGGCTCGCGCCTCCATTAGCTCCTCGAGCTCCGTGGGCTCCATAGCCACACCAGCCGTCATACCGCATACCTCCACGTCGATATCAATTCAGCAGTATCGATAGTAGAAACCGCGGCTCATACGCACGTGAGCGCATTGTCAGGTGTTTGTAAGGGCGCCTACGCTACGCGGCGGGCAGCTCGATGGTAAAAACGGTATGCTCGGGCGTCGATTCGCACGCGATGGTGCCGCCATGCGCGCATACAATCTCCTTGGCGATGGCGAGACCCAGCCCAGCGCCGCCGCGATTGGTCGCACGCGCCGCATCCAGGCGATAGAACTTCTCAAAGATCACCTTGAGCTTTGGCTCAGGGATCGGATCGCCCTGGTTTATAAATCGTACGCGCACGCCGCCGTTACCCAAACGTCTGGCCTCAATCGTGATCATCGAGCCTTCATAGCTATAGGCAACGGCGTTTTTCATGATGTTGTTGAATACGCGAGCCATCTTGTCGCCGTCCACGAGCACCGTCAGATCCTCGCAGATATCAACCTGGGCTTCTTTATGCTGTTCGTTGAGAATGGGATAGAACTCGTCGGCCACCTGTGCCAGTAAGAGCCCCAAATCGACGTAGCTGCGGGTGAGCACGATATCGTGGAAATCAAAGCGCGTGATGTCGAAGAACTCCTCGATGAGCGCATCGAGCCGGTGGGCCTTGTCGAGTGCCACGCCCGTAAAACGTGTGCGCTGCTCAAGCGGCAAATCGGGGGCCTCCTGCAAGAGCGAAAGGTAGCCCACCACGCTGGCGAGCGGCGTGCGCAGGTCGTGCGCCAGGTACGTCACCAGGTCATCTTTGCGGTGGGATTCGTCACGCAGGGCTTGTTGAACCCTACGCTCGCAATCGCGCGCCCGGTTGAGCGCGCCCTCGACCTCGAGGAAGTCGCCGTCAATGTTGTCCCATGTGTCGGGGTTATCGATCAGACGGTCCTGAATGCGGGCGGCAATCACGCGGTCGGCGTGCAGCTCGCCCTGCTCGTAACCCTGGTAGTACAGGGCGCGTCCGCAGAAGAACAAGACGCACACGGCAAGCGCCAGCACAAATCCAAGCATGTTGAACACAAAGCCGGCGTCAAAGAATACGGGCTCGCCAATACCGCCAAGCGCCATGGACCCGATCGCCAACGTAATTGTCCACGCGACGCCGCCGATCACCACACAGCGGCGAACGATTTCGAATCGATCAATCAGCAAAAAGCCAATGAGTAGAACTGCCAGGATGCCAACGATATTGTCAATGCCGATGAGCAGCAGACTCAGCAAAAAGAGCAGCACCGTCGCTAACGCACGGTTGTCAACGACCGCCCTTACGTATTCAAAGAGTCGATCGGGTACCTCGAATGCCCGCCTATCGTCTTTTGTCATATCTACTCCCCCGCCATCAAAGGCGTTATTCGATTATGTAGCCGACGCCCCAGACGTTTTTGATAAAGCGCGGCTTTTGAGCGTCGTCGCCGATCTTTTCGCGCAGATGGCGAATGTGCACCATAACCGTATTGTTGGAGCCGGGCATAAAGTCCTCGTTCCACACCGCGCGGAACAGGTCCTCCACGGCTACCACGCTGCCGCGATGCTCAACCAGATACAGCAAGATGGAATACTCGATGGGCGTGAGGCGCACCGGCGCACCGTCCACCGTCACAGAGCGGGCGTCGCGGTTGATCTCGAGGCCGTCGAGCTGGATGATCGGCGACTCGGCCGCCTGTGCGCGGCTGCCGTAGCTGGTATAACGACGAAGCTGAGCGTGCACGCGCGCGATGAGCTCCAGCGGACGGAACGGCTTGACCACATAATCGTCTGCGCCAAGCGAGAGCCCCTCGATCTTATCCTGCTGGGCATCGCGTGCCGTCAGCATGATCACGGGATAGGTATGGCTGGAACGGATCGTACGCAACAGCTCAAAGCCGTCGATATCAGGCAGCATGACATCCAGCAGCGCCAGATCAAACTCCTGCTCCAGAATCGCCTTGGCCGCATCGGCCCCGCTGTAGGCAATCTGGACATCAAAGCCCTCTTTTGTAAGGTAGATACCAACCAGGTCGGCGATGGCTTTCTCGTCATCAACTACCAAAATGTGCTCGTTCATGCGTGCTCCTCTCGCGCTCCATTATGCCCGAGGCGGCGCGTGCCACACACAACAAGCGCGGGCGATTAAGTCGACCTTAAGCACCAATGTGTCCGTTCGGGCGCGGATGTGGGCCACGCACGCACGCGATGATCGCCGACACCGGCAAACGATATACTCTAGTTCCAGAAGAGACCATCCCGTCGAAAGCGAAATCTGTGAAGTCCCTCACCTCTTTTGCAAAGCGCTCAGCCCAGCTTGCCGCCGGCTTTGTCTGCGCTATCGCCCTTGCCGCTGGCGTGCCCACCGTCGCCGGCGCCCAAGTGCTCACGACCGACAATGTCTGCGGCAAAACCGCCGATGCGCGCGGCATCACGGCCGATAATCTGCCCGATATCGATGCGACCAATGCGCTCGTCATGGGCAAAGACGGCACCATCTACTACGGGCGCGGCGCCGATGAGCAGGTCAAAATCGCCTCGATCACCAAGGTCATGACCACAATCCTAACCGTCGAGAATTGCAAGATGGACGAGAAGGTCACGGTGAGCAACGCCGCAGCCACCGTGGGTAATTCGACCGCCGGCTTGCTCGAAGGTGACGAGCTTACCGTGGAGCAGGCACTGCGCGGCCTGATGATTCCCTCGGGCAACGACGCCGCCGTCGTGCTCGCCGAATATGTGGGCAAGAAGATCGACCCTAAGACCAAAGACGCCGAGGCAACCTTTGTGAAGGCCATGAACGAGCGCGCTAAGAAGCTCGGCTGCACCGGTACGCTTTTTGAAAACCCGCATGGTCTGGACTTTGATGAGTGGGCTGGCGATATGCACTCAACCGCACACGACGTAGCGCTGATGATGCAGGAGGCCATGAAAAACGACACGATCCGCGAGGTCGTAGCGAGCGAGGATTCCTGGATCGAGGTCACGGGCGCCGACGGCACCGACCATTCGCATTCCATGGACACGCATAACTATTTGCTGGGCCAAGATGGCAACATCGGTGGCAAGACCGGCACCACCGACGACGCGGGCTATTGCTTTACGAGCGCCTACAACCGCGACGGCGACGAGATCTACACCGTCGTTTTGAACTCCACCACCACCGACCAGCGCTTTACCGATACCGCAACCCTTGCCAATTGGTACTACGGTCACAAGGTGACGGTCGCAATCGCCAACACACAGGAAAAGACCGCCAACGGCAACCCGCTTATGGCGCGCATTGGTCAAACCGACTGGACGGATAAGACGATCGACGCCACACTCGCCGATCCCACGGCGCAAGCGACCGTGTTTTCCCTTGCCGGCGAGGTGACCGAAAAGGTTAGCTACGACGATCTTTCGGGCACGGTGCATGTGGGCGACAAGGTGGGCAGCGTCACGCTCAAGCAGGACGGCACCAAGATCGCCGTCATGGACCTGGTTGCCGACGAGGAAGGCGCAGGGCCGAATCCCATTGAATGGCTGCTCGTGAAGCTCGATCGCTTGGGCCGTCGCATCGACAACCGCCCACTCACGGCAGAAAGCGAGACCGTCGCCAAGGCGCCCGAGGTGTAGGGCGCAAGAATAATAAGTCCACTGAAAGGAGGCGTCCGAAAGGATGCCTCCTTTTTTGAGGGTTCGAATCCCCAGCTAACGTGGTTCAACTAAAAAAGAGCCCCTTTCGGAACCCTTCTTTCAAGTCATACTGGCGGAGAGCTGGGGATGTCCGGGCATGCTGCGCATGCCCTCCGGCTTCAAAGCCTGGCGGCTTTTCGCCCACGGGCTACAAACGCTTTCGCGTTTGCTTAACGCCCGTGCCCTCTCGGGTTCGAATCCCCAGCCTCCTTTCTCCGCACAAAAAAGGGCCCCAAATGGGACCCTTCTTTCAAGTCATACTGGCGGAGAGCTGGGGATTCGAACCCCAGATGCCCTTTTGGGGCATACTCGCTTAGCAGGCGAGCACCTTCGGCCTCTCGGTCAGCTCTCCGTAACAGCCGTTCTATAGTAACCAAACAGCCAAGGATGGGCAAGAGGAAATTTTCTAATTGCCTAGCAGCCTTTCCTTCTTGAAAGCTTCGCCTACCCCAGCGAGCGGTTGAGGGAGCCGAGCTCGTCGTTGCCCATGGTACGCCACATTTGGAAGATGCAACCGCGCGCCAGGAAAAAGAAGCCGTTATCGACCAGCTGCACGGCGGCATCCGCAAGCTGGTTGGCCACCGCGGGCACGGGCGGCAATTCGAGTCCAGCCCTGCGGATGGTCTCGACCGCTTCCTCGAACGTCGGAGGCTCGCTGACACCCATCTCGTTCATAAGGCCCTGCATTTCTTCCAGCGCGCTGCTGCCCGACTCCTCGCCGCGCGGCACCAGACGGTAACAAGCCAGCGCCAGGTCGAGCTGATCGCAATTCCAATAGGCAAACGCCAAGCGATAGAACAGGTAGCCGATTGCAGAACGATCGCTGGCAATACGTAGGCCGTGGCGCGCCACCTCGATAATCTCGTCAAAGCGCTCCAGACGCGCGAGCACGTTGATGAGCGCAAAGTGCGACTGCATGGACGAGCGCGCCAGATCGTAAAGATGGCGCACCTCGGGCAGTGCTCGTTCAAAGTCCTCTTGCTCGGCGTAAAAACTGCAGATCTCGTGCTGGGCAAAGTACAGCGCATCGGGCGCACGAAGGATTCGCACAGAGCGGTCTTCTTCCAACACCGGTAGCACCATGCGCACCAGCTGGTTATCGCAAAACTGCGTTTGAACCGGACCTGTCGCCAAAAGCTCGGCGACGGCGCACTTAGCCTCCAACTCCTCAACAAGACGGGAAAAGCCTTCAAAAGCACCTGTACGGTCGACTTTTGCCTGCTCGCGCAATTCAACAACACGGGCCACGTATGGGTCGTCGTCCTCTTCCATGACCTCCAGCTCGTCAGCCGTATCGGCAAGCAGCAGATCGCGCAGCGCCGGCGGCAGCATGCGATGGTCATCACGCGGACGAGCATGAACCTCCGCCGGCTCAATCGTCTCCGGAGCGGTTGACTCATACGCCTCAAGCACACGCTTGCACGGCATATCGTCCATGTCCATGCTCTCAAGATCCTTGGCGACAGGCACGCAATCGGCCAGATAGGCCGCACGCCCAAAGAAATACGTTGCGACAACGCACTCGCCCTGCTCACTGTCGGGAGCAGCAATCTGCACATAGCAGCGCGTGATGCAGGTGCCCGCGGCAAAACACGCTGCCGCAAGCGTGAGTGCCACGCGCGCATCGTGCTCCGCGGCCCAGATCGTGCGCGTGTCCTCGTCCAGCTCGTGCCAGGCGTCATCTTGAGCGTCGTATTCACGTTGCGGCATGGCATCAACGACAGACTGCCCAAACCGAACGAGCATAATCCCCTCGGCAACGTTTGCCCGATAGGTATAGTCGAGCCGCGTGACCACGTTAAGCGCCTCGACAATACGCGCGAAGCGGGTACGCACATCCCACTCACCGCCCGGCTGGCAAGCCACCGTACCCGGTTCGCCCCACGGGTTATCGCTCGAGGCCGTATCGAGCAGTCGAGGAACATCGTTGGTCGTCTTAGCGATATGCCACGCATCAAAGAGCGCGCAGCCCTCAAGGCTCGGCGACGAGGCCGCGGGGACCAATCCAGCCCCGATGCGCTCAAGGATGCCGGAGAGGCGGTTGAGACGGCACTCGATGGCAAGCAGCATGTCAATCTCGTCCTGGTCCAGCAGGCTACGATCATAATTGAGATAGAAAAGCTTTGAACGATCAATGCGAGCCAGGCTCATCTCGGACTTGGCAGCGATGGTGCGCAAGCGGGGCAAGTCAATTTCACTCATAAGGGCGGCGGCATAGCGCTCGATACCGCTCGGATTCTCGGCATGGTCAACGCGGTAAAGCAGCGTCTCGATAGCATCAGGGAGCGGTGCCGTGTTAAAGCCCAAAAACACCTCGACCGGCTCGGGCAACTTTACGAGCTTGATCTTGTCGATAACATTTTGCATACCCTCGTCGAGTCCGCCGGCGTCCGCCGTGCTCGCAATGGCATTTTCGGAGTCAGCGAATATCACGTAGCGCAGGAACATCGATGCCATGAACTCGCCGTAAGGAAGGGAGCGGGTCGAATTCCATGTCTCGTGGTCGGACTGCTCGCGCATGGGGCCTTCGGGAGAGCCGACGGTTCGCGCGCACGCGCGCATTGTGCCGTTGGCTCCCCGAACCACAATCTCACCAATACCGGAGTCCGACTCGTCAAGGACCAGTTCCATGTCGGGATCGTTGGGCAGCGGAGTCTCGCTAACGGGGCGGTCCACCTTGTACACCTCGCCCGAAACGCTTACGTAGCCCAAAAGCGACACATGACTTTTGCCAACGAATTCGACGACATAGCAAGATTCATGCTGATCCTCACCAAAGAGTTTCCAGACCACGCCATATGAGCGTCCCGCAGGCTGCTCGGGCATCGCCGGAAAGCGCTTTTTGGGATCGAGAAACCTGAGCTTGTATGTCGGACGCTCTGCCACGAAGTATCACCCTGATCGGTCGCTTGAAGAAGGAGTGGTCGCGAATAAGTCGCGACATCTACTCGGAATCTTACACGAGTCGACAGGAAATCGTCCGCTTTACGCCCGCGCCTCGACCGAGGTTCGAATCAATGCGGTGTTTACGTAAAAGAAAAGCCCCCGTTGCCGGGAGCTTTAATCTCAAATGGTGCGGCGTATAGGATTCGAACCTATGACGTTCTGATTCGTAGTCAGACCCTCTATCCAGCTGAGGTAACGCCGCAACTTGTTGATTATTATGCACAGGGACTGAATAATGGTCAAGCATTTTTTCAAAAAAAGTTATCGAATTTGATTTTTAATCATTTGGAGGGCTTGGCGCGATCTTCGACGCATCGCGATATAAGAAAAGCCCCCGTCGCCGGGAGCTTTAAAGTCAATTGGTGCGGCGTATAGGATTCGAACCTATGACGTTCTGATTCGTAGTCAGACCCTCTATCCAGCTGAGGTAACGCCGCAACGCACGGATTATTATGCACGCGAGCCCCCGATGGGTCAAGCGACAATTAGAAAAAATTTTACGGAGTGATAATTAAGTTGTTCGTGCCTCGACCGAGGTTCGAATCCATGCGGTGTTGCCATAAAAGAAAAGCCCCCGTTGCCGGAGGCTTTCAATTTCAATTGGTGCGGCGTATAGGATTCCGCGCATCCGCTGCGCGGATCCGCACCGGCTTCGCCCGCCTGCCGGCGCGCTCGCCCGCGGGCTAAAACGCTCCGCGTTTTCTTGACGCCCGCGCCTCGACCGAGGTTCGAATCCATGCGGTGTTGCCATAAAAGAAAAGCCCCCGTTGCCGGAGGCTTTCAATTTCAATTGGTGCGGCGTATAGGATTCCGCGCATCCGCTGCGCGGATCCGCACCGGCTTCGCCCGCCTGCCGGCGCGCTCGCCCGCGGGCTAAAACGCTCCGCGTTTTCTTGACGCCCGCGCCTCGACCGAGGTTCGAATCCATGCGGTGTTGCCATAAAAGAAAAGCCCCCGTTGCCGGAGGCTTTCAATTTCAATTGGTGCGGCGTATAGGATTCGAACCTATGACGTTCTGATTCGTAGTCAGACCCTCTATCCAGCTGAGGTAACGCCGCAACGCACGGATTATTATGCACGCGAGCCCCCGATGGGTCAAGCGACAATTAGAAAAAATTTTACGGAGTGATAATTAAGTTGTTCGTGCCTCGACCGAGGTTCGAATCCATGCGGTGTTGCCATAAAAGAAAAGCCCCCGTTGCCGGAGGCTTTCAATTTCAATTGGTGCGGCGTATAGGATTCGAACCTATGACGTTCTGATTCGTAGTCAGACCCTCTATCCAGCTGAGGTAACGCCGCAGCGCAAGACATATAAAACCACTTTAGCTTATTGGAGTCAAGCACAATTTCAAACTTTTTTGTGGAACGCAGTCTTGTCATGCTGCTCCGCATATACCGCCATTCCCCGTACGATCGATTGGCTTTTCGATCACGTCAAACTTAGCATCAAGTTCCCTCAGGAGCGATCTCACCCGCTGGGCACAATCATAATCGGCAAACGAGATGCTCAACATGCGAGCAACCTGATTAGATGTCTGGACCCCATAGAAATGCTCTAGGGCCACAAGCCCCTCGTGCGCCACAAACGTCTCAACCACATGAGGCGACTCCTCGTAGCACCATTGCGTCAACGGCCCCTCGCTCGTCTGTCGAACCACCAGGCCACCCATGCCAGACGGCTCACACGTCACAAGCAGGTACTCCCCGCCCTCGTCGCTCTCAAACAAAACCACCCGATCATCAAACAGCTCCATCGCGTCCCCTTTCTCTCGCTCTTATTTAGCAAAAGCATAGCAGGTAGATGGCTGCATACAGAACAGTTGTTCGTGTGTTTTCTATTGAGCTGTCCGCACAGCATGGTATGGACCTGCGCACGAAATAGGGCGCCCCCGAAGGAGCGCCCTTGCATATCGCCTATGCAGCCAAGTTACGCGACCGGCTCGATCTTCTCGAGGCCGCCCATGTAGGGACGCAGGACCTCGGGGATCGTGATGGTGCCGTCGGCGTTCTGGTAGTTCTCCAGAATGGCAGCCATGGTACGGCCAGCCGGCAGGCCGGAACCGTTGAGGGTGTGCAGGTAGCGCGAACCCTTGAAGTTCTCGGGGTCGCGATACTTGATGTTGGCGCGGCGAGCCTGGAAGTCACCGCAGTTGGAGCAGGAGCTGATCTCCTTGTAGGCGTTGTAGCTCGGCAGCCAGACCTCGATGTCGTAGGTCTGACGGGCAGAGAAGCCCAAGTCGCCGGTGCACAGGCTAATCACGCGATACGGAAGGCCCAGCTGCTGCAGCAGGTACTCGGCCTCGGCGGTCATGCTCTCGAGCTCCTCGTCGGACTCCTCCGGCTTAGCGAACTTGACCATCTCGACCTTGTCGAACTCGTGCTGACGGATGATGCCACGGGTATCGCGACCGGCGGAACCGGCCTCCTCGCGGAAGCAGGGGGTGAAGGCGGTGTAGCGGCGCGGCAGGGTGTCGGCGTCGAGGACCTCACCGGCGTGCAGGTTGGTGAGCACGACCTCGGCGGTGGGGATCAGGAAGTTGTCGCCCGAGACGTGATAGGCGTCGTCCTCGAACTTGGGCAGCTGGCCCGTGCCGAACATGGTCTGACGCTTGACGACGATGGGCGGCCACCACTCCTTAAAACCACGGCTGGTGTGCGTATCGAGGAAGAAGTTGATGAGGGCGCGCTCAAGACGGGCGCCGGCGCCACCGAGAACGGTGAAGCGGCTGCCGGAGAGCTTGTTGCCGCGCTCGAAGTCAAGGATGTCGAGGTCGGTGCCCAGATCCCAGTGCGGCTTAAAGTCGAAGTCGAACTCGCGCGGGGTGCCCCAACGACGGCGCTCGATGTTCTCGTCCTCGTCCTTGCCGTACGGCGTGGCCTCGCAAGGAATGTTGGGCAGGTGAGCCATGAAGTCGTACTGCTCCTGCTCGAGGGCGGTGCGGCGCTCGGCCAGACCGTCAATCTTCTCGTTGACGGCGCGCACGGCCTCCTTGGCGGCCTCGGCCTCGTCCTTCTTGCCCTCCTTCATCAGGGCGCCGATCTTCTTGGACTCGGCATTGCGCGTGGCTTGAAGTTCCTCAACCTCGGTGATGACGGCACGACGCTCGTCGTCGAGCTCAAAGAACTTCTCGCGATCCCAAGACGTCTGGCGGTTAGCCATGGCGACATCGATGGCATCGGGGTTCTCGCGAACAAACTTGATATCAAGCATTAGATCCTCCGGCGATATACATTCCATTTAGGTTGCAACCTTGTACATGTATGGGCAAGTATATACTTATGAGCGTTTACGACCCAACTCAACTACGCAAGAAGGCACCCAATGGACGCAGTTTTTTCCTTTTTGTTTGGCACCCGCACCGGTTTTGCCATCCTTTTCGCCGGCGGCATCCTGCTGTTTGCGATTATTGCCTTTGTAATGGAGAAGCGCACCCATAAGATGTATGTCGACCGCGGCCCCAAGTCCGAGGACGAAGAAGACAGCTTCTGGGACTAACCTGCCAAAAAGGGACAGGTTTATTTTGGTCGGTTTTATCTGGGCAAACGCAAGTGCCCCGCAACTGGAATTGAGCCAGTTGCGGGGCACTTTTCGCTAAAAGGACAAAACCGCAGGAAAAACCTGCCAACATAAACCTGTCCCTTTTTTGGTCGGTTTTACTGGAGGGTTGCGTCGATTGCCTTGACCAGGGCGCTGCGCATGCCGGCGTCCTCGAGCGCAACGACGCCCTTGATGGTGGCACCACCGGGCGAGCATACGGCATCCTTCATCGCCGCAGGATGCTGGCCAGTTGCAAGCTGCAGCTTTGCCGTACCCAGCACCATCTGGCTCACAATGCGATAAGCATCCGCACGCGGGATACCGTGCTTGACCGCCGCATCGCCCAGGGCCTCGATTGCCATGGCGACAAACGCCGGAGCGCAACCACCCACCGTGCCGCCCACAAACAGCAGGCTTGTGTCGAGCTCGACCACCGCACCGAGCTTGCCAAGCAGATCAAGCACCACTGCGCTCTGCTCATCACTAAGCGTGGAAGCCTTCTCGCAAGCGATGACGCCCTCGCCCACCGAAACCGGCGTGTTGGGCACCGTCGAGATATGCGCGACGCCCGGCAGGACCTGCTCCCACTTGGCACTGTCCCAGGTCCAGGCAACCGACAGAACGACCTTTTTGGCAAGAGCATCCTTGAGCGGGGCGAATACCTTCTCGATCATGTACGGCTTGACCGCAGCGACCACGATATCGGATGCGGCGACAACCTCGGCGGCATCGTGGCAAGCGGCCATCCCGCGCGCCTCACAGCGCTCAACCAGTGCGTCGTAGCGACCCGCACAGGCGCACATGTCGCTCGCAGCTACACCGGCAGCGATCCAGCCATCGGCCATAGCGCTCGCCATATTGCCAAAACCGACAAATCCAATCTTCATATCACATAGTCCTTTCAGACACATTCCTCAAAACGAAAGCTATTGTCCCACGCCATTGTTTCGTATTGCTGACCTATTTGTGATACGGCTCGCCGCGGCTAATCTTGCAGGCGCGGTAGATCTGCTCCAGCAGCACCACGCGCGCCAAGTTATGCGGCAAGGTAATACGTCCAAAGCTGAGCATCTCGTCGGCTCGTGCGCGCACGTCATCGCTCACGCCGTCCGATCCGCCAATTACAAAGGCGATGTCGCTGTTACCACGTAGCATAAGATCATCGAGCCGCGCCGAAAGTTCCTCGCTCGAGCGCTCTTTGCCCTCAATGGCCAGCAAGATCACATGTGCTCGAGGCGGCAGGGCTGTAAGAATCGCCGCCCCCTCCTTGTCGCGCGCGACATCCACGCCGCCCGCCTTAGCCGGGTCGATATCGGCCACCTCGCGGATATCCACCTTGGCATAGGCACCTAGGCGCTTGGTGTACTCAGCGCACGCGTCCTTCCAAAAGCGCTCCTTGAGCTTACCGACGCAAACGACGGTGTATTTCACGCGCGCCTACTCCTTCGAATCGTTTTGAACTTTGCCGGCGGCCAGCATCTGCTCGAACATCGAGGCCGACTGCGAAAAGTCGCTCGGCAGCACGACCGTCGAGGTTTTACCCGTGCGAGCGAACTCCGTCATCATCTCAGACCACTGCGTAAACATGAACAGTTGGTTGGCCTCGTCATTGCCGACACCCGTCTCCTGGATGATCTCGAGCGAATCTTTGATACCCAGTGCGATGGCCTTGCGCTGGTTGGCGATGCCCTCGCCCGCCTTTTCCATTGCCTCGGCCTCGGCGGTCGCCTCGGTGACGCGCTTGATGCGGTCTGCCTCGGCGAGCTCCTGTGCCGCAGCGCGCTTGCGCTGGGCGGCGTTGATGTCGTTCATGGAGTTCTCAACCTCGGTCGGCAGTGCGATTTTGGTGATGAGCGTCGACACGAGGGTGAAGCCGTAGGCGGCCATCTGCTCGGAAACGGTAGCGTTGACATCCTTGGCGATGTCATCCTTCTTGGCAAAGACCTCATCGAGTGTGTAGACAGGAATCGAAGAGCGCAGGGCGTCGGTGATGAAGTCACGCATCTGGTCGACGGGCTCCTGCAGCATGTAGTAGCTCTTGTAGATGCCCGAATCTGCCGGGCCGGCGCCCATGTCGTAGCTCACGTGGTACTGAGCGGAGACCTCAAGGCCGATGGTCACGTTGTCCTGGGTCTTAACGTCGATGCCAAAACCGTTTTTCATGGTGCGCAGGCTCACCGTGGCGGCCTTGCGGTCGATCACGGGCACCTTCACGTGGAAGCCCGCGTTGACGATACGATTGAACTTACCCAAGCGCTCGATGATCACAGCGTGCTGCTGCTCAACGACGTAGCAGGCGTTGGGAAACAACAGCAGCAGGATGATGATGGGAATCAAAAGGCTCGTAAGGGCAGCGATGATACCGGAAAACAGCATGGTCTCTCCTCTGATAGGCACACGTTGCCATTAGGATACCCGTCCAAGGAGATCGTGCATAACAAAAAAGCTCCCATTGCTGGGAGCTCTTTCAATCCATGGTGCGAGCGAAAGGACGTCCGCGTATCCGCTGCGCGGATCCGCACCGGCTTCGCCCGCCTGCCGGCGGACTCGCCAGCTCGCTAAAAACGCTCCGCGTTTTCTTGACGCTCGCTCCTTCACAGGTTCAAGTCCCTGCGATGGGCCCATAACAAAAAAGCTCCCATTGCTGGGAGCTCTTTCAATCAATGGTGCGGGCGAAAGGACTTGAACCTTCATGGGGTTGCCCCCATACGGACCTGAACCGTACGCGTCTGCCAATTCCGCCACGCCCGCGTGCAGGAATTAGAATAACGGAGCGCCACCGCGAACGCAAGAACTATTTTTGAAAAAGTTTGCAGGCATTTTCCCAAGCGGCATGCGCGATTGTTTCGGCGTCCTCACCAGTGCGATCGACACGGTCGTTAACCAGCGCGTTTGCCGTAATGGAGATCATTGCGGGCTCGCATTCAAGACCGCGGATGGGCTCTGGAGCCATATACGGGCAATCCGTCTCGAACAAAATTCGATCGAGTGGGGTTGCCGCAAATGCCTCGCGCACGTCGTCGTTGCGCTTAAAGGTGGCCGCACCACCATAGGCGATATAGCAGCCCAGCTCCACAAAGCGCTCCATCGTGGCGCGGTCCTCGCCAAAGCAGTGCAGCACGCAACCGACCTGGGGCACGCCCACCTCACGAAGCACGTTGTACGCATCCATATGCGAGGTGCGCTCCCCATCCGAGTCCTCGTGCCGCAGGTGCAACTCCACCGGCACATTGCAGCGCATGGCGACTTCGAGCTGACGTGCCATGCAATCAATCTGCACGCTGTGGGGCGCCGGCGTGATGTCGTCGTCGTAATCCATGTGGTAGTCCAGACCGATTTCGCCAATACCGGCGCACAAAGGGTCATCAAGCGCAGCAACAACCTGTGCGTGAATGTCGTCGGTATAGTCCGGCGCGCCATACGGATGCACGCCGGCAAGATACTTGATCTGCGGGATATCCTGCATCGGCAGAATCTCGCGCGTCAGCCAGTCGCTATAGTCCGTCACGCTGCGCTTATCGGCAATGGGATCGAAGACCGTCACCAACAGGTCGATGCCTGCCGCCTTGGCACGCACGAGTGTCTCGGGCACATCCTTGCCCCAGAACGAAAGCAGATGCGCATGTGTGTCGGCAAGCGGTGCCAAGGGCACGGGACAAGCAACCGTCTTCTTTTTTTTGGTAAACGTCACGCGTTCGGCATTAAGCGTCATGGGAAAGCTCCCGGGCCAGACGGACAAAGTCGGCAACATCGAGCGTCTCGGCGCGCGTGGTGGGTGCGATACCGCAAGCCTCAAAGGCGGCATCGAGCACGTCCTTGGCAAAGCCGTTGGCGCTCATGGAATTGCGGATGGTCTTGCGACGCTGAGCAAATGCAGCATCAATCACGCGGGCCACAAATTCGCGATCGAGTCCTTCGGGCACCACACCGTCAACACGGTCGATACGCACGACGGCCGAGTCCACGTGTGGCGCCGGCATAAAGCAACGCGGCGGCACCTCAAAGCGACCCGTTACCTGCGCATACAGGCCAAGCTTTGCCGTATAGCCGCCATAGGTCTTGTTGCCCGGCACTGCGGCAATGCGATCGGCAACCTCCTTTTGCACCATGACGACGGCGCGCTTGAGCGCCGGCATCGTCTGGAAAAATTGCAAAATGATCGTCGCCGCCACGTTATAGGGCAAGTTCGCGACAAATACCGTCGGCTCACCGCCCGCAGCCTGCTCAATCTGCTCCGGGCCCACCTTAAGCGCGTCGCCCATGATAAAGCGGAAGTTGGCATAGTCGGCGGCGTGGGCGTCGAGCACCGGCTCAAGCTCGGGATCGGCCTCAATGGACGTAACGCACGCCGCTTCCTGCAGCAACGCAAGTGTCAACGTACCGCAACCCGGACCCACCTCGAGTACGCGCTCGTCACCTGCAAGCTCGGCAAGCTCGCAGATACGCTCGATCACATGATTGTCGATTAGAAAGTTCTGGCCCAGGCGATGCTTGGTCGCAAGGCCAAACTCCTCCAGCAGCTCCCTTGTTGCCGTGGGGTTTGCCAAAGGCGAAGTTGTCATAGTTGCCTCCTTAGCATGATGGCGGCGTCTTGAAACGAAAGGGCATGGACCGTTGCGGCCATGCCCTTACAGCTAAACAGCAAATTGCCGATATGGCGCTCGCGCGGTCTCTACGCCAGACGCGGGAACAGCGGATCGCCCTTCTCGACGGGCTGACCACCAGCAAGCAGGCCCCAAGTGCAAATGCCCTTGAGGTCGTCGCTCGCGGCCTCGCCCTCACAGGACAGGCGGCGCAGAGCCTCGGCAGAAGTCTGGGGCATGAGCGGCATCAGCAGGTGGGCGGCGATGCGGATGGCCTCGAGCAGGTTGTAGATCACAAATGCCAGCTCGTCAGCCTTGGCCTCGTCCTTGGCAAGCGCCCAGGGCTCGGAGTCCTCGATGTAGTGGTTGGCGGCGTGAATGAGCTCCATGACCTCATCCTTGGCTCCGCCGTAATCGAGCACGTCCATCTTGGCCATGTAGCGGTCGACCAGGCCATCGGCAATCTTTGCCAGCGGGTTATCGAACGCGTCGGCAGACGCCGGTTTAGCCGGGGCGCAGCCGTCAAAGTACTTTGCGCTCATGTTGAGCGAGCGCGAAATGAGGTTGCCCCAGCTGTTGGCCAGATCGGCGTTGTAGACCTGCTCCATGCGATCGAAACTGATGGCGCCGTCGGTGCCGGGGACCACGTCGGTCATAAAGTAATAGCGGTAGCCCTCGACGCCCAGCATGTCGATAACATCCTGCGGAGCGATGGCGTTGCCGCGGCTCTTGGACATCTTCTCGGCCTTGCCGGTCTCGGCATTGCGCACGGTCAGGAAGCCGTGGGCAAAGACGTGCTCGGGCAGGGCCTCGCCGATGGCCATGAGCATGGCGGGCCAAATGACGCAGTGGAAGCGAATGATGTCCTTACCCACAATATGGAACTGCGCGGGCCAGCGATAGGCCAGCTCGGCACGGGCCTCGTCGGTGTCGACACCGTAGCCGACGGCAGTCATATAGTTGAGCAGCGCATCGAACCACACGTAGGTCACGTGACCCTCGTCAAACGGGACCTGGATGCCCCAGTCAAAGCTCGTACGGCTCACGGAAAGGTCGTTAAGGCCGCCCTCGACAAAGCTACGTACCTCGTTCATGCGGAACGCAGGCTCGACAAAGTCGGGGTGCTCGTCATAGAGCTTGAGAAGCTTGTCCTGGAAGGCGGAAAGCTTAAAGAAGTAGGACTCCTCCTGCACGCGCTCAAGCGGACGGTGGCAGTCGGGGCATAGATGCTGGCCGACGCTGCCGTACTCCTCGTCGCCCTTCTGGACCTGCGTATCGGTGAAGTAGGTCTCGTCAGGCACGCAATACCAACCGTCGTAGCTGCCCTTATACAGGTAACCGGACTCCTTCATGCGCTCCCACAGATACTGCACGGCATGATGCTGGCGCGGCTCGGTGGTGCGGATGAAGTCGTCGTTGGAAATCTCGAGCTTGCTCCAAAGCTCCTTGAAGTGCGGGGCCTGGCTATCGGTCCACTCCTGCGGCGTCATGCCATGCTTGGCTGCGGCCTCGGCGACCTTCTCGCCGTGCTCGTCCATGCCGGTCAGGAACTTGACGTTATAGCCGGCGGAGCGGCGATAGCGAGCCTGAACGTCGGCGATGATGGTGGAATAAGCCGTGCCCAGGTGCGGATCGGCGTTGACGTAGTAGATGGGCGTCGTGATAAAGAACGAAGGCTTGCTTTGATCCATGGGGTTTGTCCTCCAGAAAAACGTTGCATACAGGGGATGATTCTAGCGCAAGGGCTGGATATCCTCCATCTATTGCATATCGAGCACCATGGCATAGACATCGCGCTTGCGGCGCGAATACTTCTGAGACAGGCGCTTGGCCACCGCAGAGGCGGGCTCCCCCTCCTCGAGCGCGGTGCGGATATCCTCGCGCAGGGCCTCGTCGGGATCCGCTACCGCAGCGCCAACCGGCGCGATGCCGGCCTCCTCGTCCTCGCTCGGCGGCGCGATGACCAGCGCAATCTCGCCCTTTACCTCGCCGCGAGCACGCAGCTCCTCGGCAAGCTGGTCAGCGGGCCCGCGCAAGACCTCCTCGTGCAGCTTGGTGAGTTCGCGGCAGACGGCAACCTCACGCTGGGGAAAGACCTCCGCCACGGCCTCGAGCGTCGCCACGATACGATGTGGAGACTCGTAGAAGATGAGTGCGCCAGGCACCACGGCAAGGCGCTGCAAACGGCGCACACGGTCGCCGTGCTTTCGGCCCAAAAAGCCCTCGAAGAAAAAATGCTCGCAGGGAATGCCGGACGAAACGAGCGCCGTGACGCAAGCAGAGGGCCCGGGAATAACTTCGACGGGCACATCGGCCTCACGCGCCGCCTCGATCAGCGCCTGGCCGGGATCGGACACGCTCGGCATGCCGGCGTCCGAGGCAAAGGCGAGGGTCTCCCCCGCCAGCAGACGGTCGACCAGGCCGGCAGCGCGGCTAGCGATCACATTCTCGTCGCAACGGACAAGCGGCTTGGAAATGCCCAGGTGCATCAGCAGCTTTGACGTCACACGCGTGTCTTCGCAGCAGATGACATCGGCAGCGGCAAAGGCCTCGCCAACGCGCGGGGACAGGTCACCCAGGTTGCCGATGGGCGTGCCGACCACATAGAGTTTGCCCGTATGGGCGCTGTTTTGCGTCATATCAACCTATTCAATCATGCCGCGCTCGAGCGTACCGAGCGCCGCGCGGGCGTCCCATGCTGCAATGCGCTTCTCGGTCTTCCACGTTTGGAAGAACCAACCGGCAGCCGGCGCAAACGAAGCCAGCTGGTTGGCGATAAACACGCGCTCGTAGGCATTGCGGCCCTCGGGCGTAACCGACGAGTTGGCAAAGATCGCCGCGCCCGACCATTCGCCCACCAGCACGGGGAACCCAGTCGAAATCGCTTCTTTAAGCTCGCGCTTGTTACGCGAAATCGCCGTCGTCAGCCCGCGAGGGCTCGTGATGTCGAGCGCATACTCGTCGCGGTAATGGTACAGGTGAAGGTCCATGTAGACGTTCTTGTACTTGGCGCCGCGCATAAAATGCTTCCACTCGCTGGGATGCCCCGACGACGAGAAGACGACGATCTTATCCTCGGGCATATACGAACGGACGAGCTCGTAGGCATCGCGATAGAAATTGCGCAGGTAGTGAGCAGGAATGCCATCCGTCATGGTGAAGAGGCTCTTGCGAACGCTCATCTGCGGCGTGTCCAGCAGCTCAATGCCCAGCAGGCTCTCGGCCTCGCCATAGCGATCGGCCAAGCGCTCGAGCACGTCGAGTGCGACATGACGGCCGTTGGTGGACGAATGCCACTCGGCAACAGCCTCCGGCGTGGTGGGCGAATCGTTGGAATCGCCCTGGCCACCGGGCACGGTTGCCAGATCGAGCAGCACGCGGATGTCGTACTTGGCAGCCCACTCAATTGCGCGGTCGATGTAATCGACAACCGATATGTAGGAGGCATCGGACTCCTGTGAGCCAAAGGCATACCAGGGCACCGGCAGACGCACGGCATTGAGACCGATCTGCGCCATGCGGCGAAAATCGTCCTCGCTCACAAACGTCTCGTAATGGCGGCGCATGCGCTCGTTATAGGCGGCGGTACCCATGGCCTCCTGTAGCTCAGCCGCGTTGGATGCACCGGTCGCCGCGTACAGCGACGGGGTCACCCAAGGCTCGGGAATAAACCAGCCAGAGAGATTAACGCCGAGTATCCTCTCCATCACTGCCCCCTTCGGATCATGCAGGTCGAACCCGCATCGTATTGCATAGGATAAGTATCGTTTTGAGTATACCCGCGTGTGCGGACAGGCGACCGAACGGTCTGCAAAGTGACGCGAAAGTGGGAGGAATGTCTGGGAGCAGACGGACTCGGAATGGTGCGACGAGGTGTGTACGCGCGCCGGAGGCAGGCACCGGAAAGTGTGTCCCGTTCTGAGCCCTTATTCTGGGACGCAGTTTCCGCAGAACCCTACATAAAAGAAAAGGACCCCTTTGCAGAGGTCCTAGTCAATTCAAGGTGGCGGGGAAGGGAATCGAACCCCTGACACGAGGATTTTCAGTCCTCTGCTCTACCAACTGAGCTACCCAGCCATTTGAGGTGTGCCTTGTTTCAAGGCTTGATTAGTATAACCAAGGACGCGTTCCGGTCAACCGAGAATTTCAAAAAAGTTTTTGAGCACAGCCTCGGTTCTTTAAATCGGCACGTCAGAGGCATCAGCCGGCAGCAAGAAGTTTTTCGCTCAGAGCCGCACGGGCAAACTCACTTGGCGTCATCCCCTCGGCAGCCGCCCGTCGACGAATGGCCTCCTTCATTCCCAGAGGAATCTTGACCGACAGCGTTGCCGTCCCCTCACCCGAGAGTGGGGGCCGTCCATGCACGATCCCACCAACGGTGTGTTCGCCATCCGGAAACTCTCCGCGCTCGTACGACTCGCACCACGCGTCAATCATTTCATCCGTTACAACCTGACCATTAGCGGCCGTATACGTCTTGCCCATCATCGACCCCTTTGCCGAGCCCGTTCAATCTCCTGCCAAAATTTCTTCTGGACTGGAGACAAGGCATGAATGATAAGCCCCCACGGACAAGCTCGACCGCGACAAGCTCCACGCTTCGTCCGTCTGGGAGCCATCCAATCGCAAGCCATCTCGGCGGCTCGTCCTTCGGCTCGCGACGAATGCACTCAGTAACCGCAAGCCAAGCGCTAAGCACCTGCTTTTCCGTCAGGTGCTTTTTAGCGTTGGGATGGATCTCAACATCCATGCATCTTCTCCTCCATCTTACCCAATTTCGTATGACGAAAGTCCGCTGTCGCCAATTCTTAAGCCGGCACGCGTTGGAGAGCAGGGGTCGAAACAATGATTGAAGGACGCTCTAGTACGGCCCAGGCGCCGGGGCAGGAGCACATACGCCAGGGACGTACGTTTTCGTAGCATACGAGGACATAGCCACGTGCATCGATAAAGGCGATATCGATGGGATAGGCCATAAAACACGTATGGACCGAAGAGCAGCGTGGAAATGCCATGACGAGCGGCAGACCGTTGGCGGCAACCGGACACCGTCCCAGCATGCCGCGCAGGCGCACGGCAAACGACTCCGCCACCGCAAACTCGGCCGGCGTCCAGCCCAGCCTATTGAGTGCCCGCGCGTAGGCGATGTAGGACGAGACCGCGGTCACATGACCGCCCCCGGACGCCATGGGTCGACCGTCACCGCGCGCTCGTGCGACAACGTTGTCGGCGCCCCCAGCGGAACGCCAGCGATGCTGAGAGAAGTCGGCCACGGCTCATAGTGCATGGTGCAGGTGTAGGTCCTAAACGTACCGGATAGGGAGAGCAGGCCACCATCCGATGCCTCCGCGCCTTGCTCGCTCGACACTTCGATCTGCAAGTCATAGCCTTCCATGGCATTCAGAATTTGAGTCCGGACCGTCGCCGAGGCATCGACAGAGCTTTCGTCGCCCTCCCCGCTCGGCGCCACGGCGTGCGCCAACACGATGTCGGGCACCACGCGGTCGAAGCGCGCGACAGCGCTGGCATAGATCATGACGTTGTATACGATGAGTGCCAGCACCAGCAAAACGGGCGTAACCACTGTTATCTCCACCGTCGCTTGGGCGCGCTCCTCGCGCAGACGCATGCGGATACTCATTACGACCCACCGCCCAGAGCGCCAACCAGCGTGGCGACATCGACGGTGAGCGGGATGGAGCCGCCGCCGGGCAGAGGAATCTCCGCAAGCGTGAACACCGTACCGCTGATGGTGCGTTCGACTTGATATTCCAACGCCTCGCAAAGCGCCTTGGGATCGGTCACGCCCAACGGAATACTTCGCAGTTTGTCTTGCGCTTGAGAGAGACCAGCAATGTCAGACCCCGGGCTCTTAATGACGTTGGCGGAATCAGTCAGCACCGGCTTTCGCAGGCGCAAGTCGCACGGTTCCAAACCCAGCGCCGCCACGGACGCCGAAACGGTATCGCCGAGCCACGATGCGATGGAGCCCAACGCGCCGCTGCCCCCTCCTAGGCCTTTAATCATCTCGTCCATAAGTTCGTCGGCCGAACCTTGGATGTCTCCGTATCCCACAAGCAGCCGTCCCCAGACATCCATGACGCCATCGAGTACGCCGGCAACGCCACCCGAGCGTTCCTTCAATGTCGAGAAAAATCGCGAAAGCACGTTGTTTTGCGCCGTCGCCTCATCGGGCGCCAGCACCGCGGCAGAGATGGCACCGCGATCGCCAAGCCTGACTGCCGTGTTAAACGAAGAGTTGAGCTCATCGGGGCTCGAGATGGCACCCGAAACCGCAAAGGCAACCACGCCGTTGCGACCGGGCGGAGCGATACGCGGACGCTCGCCCGAAAGCGCTTTAATGGCCTGGTCAAACGCATTGCCCGCACGGTCGGCTTCGTCCTCGGTCTGACGCTCGAGCTCGAGCTCCTTGTTGCGACAGTCGACGTAGTCCTCCAGGGCGTCTTTAAACTTGTCAAAGTGATACTCGAAGCCGTTTTCGATAGAGCTTGAAGGCGCCGCAACAGCACCAAGCGACAAAACGCCAAAATGGCATTTGCTGCATTTATCCTGTCCATCGTAATCGGCAACCGAAGCAAATCCGCTCGACGTCCCTTTCTTATAGTTGGGGCAGGTCGTCCCGTAATGCAGATACGCCTTGTCATCGTTCACGCTAGTCGGCCACACCGCATCGGTATAGAGTTCCGTCGCCCGAACCTCATCAGAGTTGCGCGGCAGCAGCGGAATATAAGAGGAAACCCTGTCTCCGTTCTCGGTTATATGTGCCCGATCGACCTCCGCGCTCGCATAGGTATAAAACGCCTTACGCGCCGCAGACTCTGCCTTCATCTCGACACTCGAGCCGCGGGGCCTCTCATTTGTCAGACGCCAATGGTAGTAGTCCTTCGCGCGATCAAGGGCAACTTGGGGCTCCCACGTAACGCTCGATGAGTAATGCGGATTTTGAACACCGGAGAGATCCGTTAGGCTTTTCGCACGCTCCCACATGCAAGAACAGCTGCCGACCGAGCCCTTGTCAGACCCACCACAATCCGCCAGCCAAGCGCGCTCCTTTGCCTTCGCCGTCTCCTCCGAGGCCTTCCGCAGCTCCTCGGCCGCACGCTCTAAATCATCTGATGTGTCTTTAATGGTATCGGTCGAGATCTCTGACCCTTTGAGCGCAGCAAAGTCCGACTCGGATGTCCTGGGCACGGCAAGCGCCGTACCGGTATAGGTCACACTATCGGTATCCTGCGCCGACACCGCCTGCGTGGCACGCGCGGCGATCAGATACGGCAGAGCCGTCTCGATTTTCTGTAAGCCTTCCGATGCGCTTTTGGCAAACTTGTTGCGCGTTTTAATGATCTCGATCCCGGTGTCGACCATATTGCCGGCAACCGGCTCGGCACCCGGGATGAGGATGGCGACCAGGCCCGTCCCGATCGTGGCAAACCCCGCCAGCCCCAGACTCAAGATACTCGCATCAACCACCGTGGCAGCCGTGTGATAGGACGACACTACGTTGGCACCCGCCAGCGCGCCGCTATCGGCCGCCACCTGGGTGTCCCCGGCACGCGACATGCTCCATATCGCCGCGGTCGACGAAAACAACAATGTGAGCACCACTAGGATGACCACGGCAGAAGAAAGCGTGGTATAGGCGCCGTCTTCGATAAACAGATCGACACCGGCTCGACCCATAAAGCCGCCTCGCTTGCGATGGCAGCTCGGACGGTGCGTCAAAACGCGTCTAGACCAGAAACGCTTAATCCCATGCAGCAATCCACGAATCATAATCTCCCTCCAGCCATTCGGGACGCGATTGATACGAGACATCGACCTTGAGCTCAACGTAGCCGCCCTCGGCGGTACCACCCATAGCCTGCGCAAACGCACCGATCACAGGCAACGGCTTGACCTCGCCGGAAACGGACACGGACGAGGCGCCACCCGCACCGACCCGGCCAAGCTCGATATCCCACGACAGCGGCCCGCCGGCATGAAAGATCGAAACGTTGGGCACTGCGGCAAGTCGGCGGCGGGTGAACTCCTTAAGATCGTCGTCCTCCGCCGTCGTCGTGGTCATGAGCCGCGCGGTCTCGGCGGCGGCAGACTCCATGACCGCGCGCGTATAGAGCAGACACGCCGGTTGCAGTGCGAGAAGGATGAGCGTCAGAAACGTCGGCAGCAAAAAAGCGGCCTCGACCGTAGACTGCGCCCGGTCCTCGCGCGCGATATCAATACAGCGCGATGTCCTCAGCACCCGCAGCAGCGTCGACAACCGATGTCGAGGTGACGCCGTGAGACGCCGCCCGCTCGACCAGCGCCGCCAAGCGCCCATCGGTGCCAGCACGCCAAAGCCCCGCAATCGCCAGCACGATCGATAACAGCGCCACCGTGACGATGGCGTATTCCACAGTCGCTTGGGCAACCTCTTCACGCAGAACGCCATGCATTTCACGACCCCTCCTTTGAGCTTATTGTTTGCGGAACCAGGCGCACGGCGCGCAGGCGACACGAAGTATCACCAGCATCCGCGGCAACCGTCACCATATCGACCCAGCCGCGTCCGTCACGCACGATGGCGCCCCACACGTTTCCCTTGATGTCGAGATAGCCGCTCAGAGCAAGTTGCGCCGTGGGTACCTCGCGATAGGAACGCAGCATATCCGCCGCCGCTTCGGTCATCGGTCGGTCCTCGGACCATGCAAGCCGGACCACAATCGCGTTGCCCCCAGGCGAATCCGTCGCAGTGCCAGACCGCTTGTCGAGCGTCCGCAGAAAGGTTTGCGCCGTGACAGCGACATCCGAATCGTCCGCATCTCGCATCTCATCTTTTTGAGACGCCACCGCCGAATCTGAGCCCAAATCGGAGGCGGTCCCAGGACGCTGCTGCCGCGCGGCGTTAAGCCCCCAAAGCACCGCCGCTATCGCCACGGTCAGGCAAGCAAACACCAGCAGCACCCCGACGGGGCGCTCGCCCTCTACAGGCTGTTGATGCCCTCGCTGATAGCGTTCCATAGATCTTGGACCTTGCCCTTAAATGCGACGATGGCGATAATCGCGATCACCACGAGCACGCCGACCAAGATGGCATACTCGGTGGTACCCTGCGCACTCTCCTCCTGCAATAGTTCCTTGGCGCGCTGACGAACATGTGCCGCCCGGCAAAACGCCCAGCCCTGCACCTTGCCAGCAGTGTCAGTCATCGTGTTCATGTATTCCTCCCTACATCATCCCGCCTGCTCCCAGCAGCGGGCCCAATATGGACAGAAGCAACGCCGGCAAGATGAGCGTGCCGGTGGGAATCAGCAGCTTGACGGGCGCACGCTCGATCTCGCGCTCGACCGCGGCGCGATGAGCCGCACGGATCTCGCGACTTTGAGCGGCCAGCGTCTCGGCAAGTGGGGCACCCAGGGCGAGCGCCTGCCCCACCGTGATGGCAAAGGTCTCGAGCGCTCGCACGTCCAGGTCGCGCGCGGCGGCCAACAACTCGTCCTCACGCGTGCCCACGCCCACCTGCCACGCCATGCAGGCGCGCTCAAGGCGAAGAGCCAGCACTGACCGGCGGTTGGCGCAGAAAATCTCAAGCGCCGCATCAAACGAAAGGCCGGCCGAAAGACCCAAGCGCACAACATCGATCATCTCGGACACTTCGCCGAGCGACACTCGCGCCGGGCCGCCCGCTCCAACCGCGCCCTTCACTCGCGCGGTCAGAGCATCGACCACCGAGCGACCCGCGGCAGCGACCAGCACCGCCTCGCGCTTGCAGGCCCCTGCGATCTTGCGTGCATCCGCCCGATCCAAACCCGTCGCGACAAATACACTCAGGGCGCACAGGCAAGCCGCAACTGCAACCGGGGCGCTCATAGCTCCACCCGCATAATGCGCCGGATAACCACCAGGGCAACGGCGTTGAGGGCAAGACCCAGCACCACAGCGCCCGCGCCGGCAGGCGTCGCAAGACCGCGACGAAAATCTGCCGAAAGCAGCGCCAACACCGCGCACATGCCCGCCGGCATCGCCGCGACCATATGCGCAGACATGCGAGCCTGCGACGTCTTAACATCCAGGCGGCGCTTGAGCTCAATGCGCTCCCCCACCATGCTCGACGCCTCGGACAGTAAGTCGGCAAGCGGAGCGCCGGTGCGCTGAGACACCTTAAGCGCCAAGGTCACAAGCGAAAGACCGGGGGCGTCGATACGCACGAGCAAGTCATCGAGCGCGTCGGTCGCCGAGATGCCGCAATCGATCGCCGCCGCCACCCGCAAAAACTCGGTATGCACTGGCTCTTGCGCATGAGCGCCCACAAAGCGCATGCCCTGGGCCAGCGAATGTCCCGAGGCAAGCGACATGGAAAGTGCGGTAAACGCCTCGGGCATTGCCTCTTCTGCATCGTGTTGCTCGCGCCGGCTCTCAAAGCCATCCCGAGCGGCACCAACGGCAAACGGAGCAACAAGTCCCAAGGCAAATCCGAGGGGCGATAACGACACCATCGTTAGTAAAACGCAGCAGACACCGCTCGATAGCAGCAGAAACGCCAAACGTCCCGAAGCATCTTCGATCACGAGGCCAAGGCGATGCGCCGGAGCCAGCGATGCCCACGAACGGGCGATCTTTTTCAGCAGATCGTTTTCCACCAGCTCACGCGGCAGCTTCTCTGCCACCGTCTCGAGCGCCTGACGTGCCAGCTCCGCCGGCGGTACCTGCGGCACACGAGGTTCCGCCCCGCACGCCGTCGCGACAGAAAGCCCTGCCAAGCCCCCTACGACGAGGGGCACAGTGATCTCCATTCGTCCACCTCCTCTTGTGTGAGCGTCCCCGACCGCAGGCCTTCTGCGATAAACGGCGGCTCGCGGTCAAGCGTCCAGGTGCGCTCGGCGGCATCGAACGTCACATAGCGCTCGAGCTCTACGCCGCCCGATGCGGCGCGTCGCACCCCCGAATACGAGGAGACGAAGCGCCTGCCATCGGCGTGGCGCTCGGACATCACGATACCGTCGAGTGCCATGGCAATCTGCTCCTCGATAAGCTCACTCGGCAGATCGATCCCATAACGTGCAAGCAACGTCAAACGCACCACGGTCTCCTGTTCTGAACCCGCATGAAGTGTGGTGAGCGATCCGTCGTGGCCCGTGTTCATGGCCTGCAACATGTCGCAGCACTCGGCACCGCGCACCTCGCCCACCACGATGCGGTCGGGGCGCATGCGCAGGGCATTAGTCACCAGGTCGCGGATCGTCACCGCGCCCTCACCCTCAATTGAAGCCTCGCGCGCCTCTAGGCGCACCACGTGCGGATGATGCGCAAACTTGAGCTCGGCAGAGTCCTCGATCGTCACGATGCGCTCGCCGGTGGAAATCTCACATGACAACGCGTTGAGCAGGGTGGTCTTACCAGATCCCGTGCCTCCCGCAACCGCCAGGTCTTGTCGCAGCGACACCGCACACGACAGCAGCTGCGCATACCAAAGCGGCAGCGATCCCAACCCCACGAGCTCGTCCAGCGAGCAGATACGGTCCGAGAACTTTCGGATGGTGAGGATTGGCCCGTCGATCGCCACGGGTGGAATCACCGCGTTGACGCGATAACCCGTCTTGAGGCGGGCGTTGACGATGGGGCTACGCTCGTCGATACGACGGCCGAGCGGCGAGATAATGCGGTCGATAAGCACACGGATCTGCTCATCATCCTCAAACGCATGCTCGATGGGGTACAAGACGCCGCCGCGTTCAAAGAAAGCCGAGCGACAGCCGTTGATCATGATCTCGGTAACGGTGTCGTCCTCGATGAGCGGCTGCAACGGCCCCAAGCCCACCACGTCATCCAAAATCTCGTCGATGATGGTTTCGCGCTCGGGCGTCGCGAGATCGGTCGGCTCCTCAACATTGAGCGCCGCCTCCACCGCAGGACGCAATTCCGAGCGGGCAAGTGCCGGGTCGATATAGGCGCTGATACGCGCCACTTCGTCGTAACCCATGCGGTCCATCACGGCGCGCTTGGTGCGTCGTTTCACCGCGCGGCGACGCCCCGCATCTACAGGCGCTGCCGCCGCTGCAGCGCCGGCAGCCTTAATCCTCGTTTGCAGGCTCATCGCTGATCACCCTCGCGCAACCAGGGAAGGCGGATACGCGGGCGTTCGGTACGCGTTGCACGGTCGGCGACCATATCGCCCCAAGGGCCGACGGCGCACCCCAGTTCCACGAGCATCTCGCGCGTGGCCTCGCGCATGCTAGTCGCAAAAGCACTGGTCTGCCCCACCGCCTCGTCAGCGCGCCCAAACGCCATGAGCGCGGCGAGATCCTGCCCGCCATCGGCGATACGAATCTTGGAGCTCAACGCACAGGCAATCTCAAAGCGCATGGCGACGTCCTCGTCTGCCCCGCGCGCACCGAACCGGTTGAACACGGCGCTCATGCGCGTGCGCGGCACACCTACTCGACTTGCCAGTTCGATGACGCGCGACGCCGATGTCGCGGACGACACCGCAGCATCGCCAACGACCAGGCAACGGTCGCTCGCCGCCACCGCAGCCGCCACGGCGTCGCCCCAAAAGACCGAGGTATCGATAAAGACCACGTCGGATTCGCGACGCAGGACATCAAGCAGTAGCTCCACCGGACGTGCCATGAGCTCGGCTTGCTCGGGCGCCGCGACGGGACCCCAGAGCGTAACGCCCGGCGCCACGCGCATCGATGTGGCTACGATATCCGGCTCGGTGAGCGCGCCCGCCGCCGATGGCTCGATAAGCGCCGCCATATCGCGCGGAGCATCGACACCTAACAAGTCGTAAAGGTTTCCAAACATCAGGTCCAGGTCGAGCACGGCGGCACGCAAGCCCAACAGCGACGATGTGTGTGCCATGGTGGCAACGATCGTCGACTTGCCGCAACCGCCCGAACCCGAAATGGCGCAGATGACCGGAGCTCGACGCTGCGGAGCGGCAGCGTCTGCCGGCGGCATCGGAGGCGGCGGTGCGGGCGTCGGTGCCAGCGTCCCCGTCTCCTCCGCCGCAACCACACGCTGCGTCCAAGCCGGCATGGCAGCTTGTTCGGTCTGCGAAGCAAGCTCGTTCTGCGCAATCTGCTCATGCTGCATCAGCGACAACTCGCCGCACCCGGCAAAGCCCTCAACTTCGTCGAGCTCATCCACCAGATGCACGCCGTGCACGTATCCCATATCTACAGCCGGGGAGTCGCCAGCATGCTGCGCCGGCCCTCCAGCGTCATCGCATACAAGGGGGTTCCGGGGGCGCCGACCATGCTCGGCTTCCGCTTTTCCATAATCATCAACACGCGGGCCTCTTGTAGCGCGAGGCGCCCCGGGTTCCCTATCAACAAAAGCATCGGGCTCAATCGTCATGCGCCGATCGGAATCAACCGCTCCCTCGCCCGCGCGCCCGTTGCCGCATATACTGTGCGCAGCGATGACCTCGGTCGCCCCCGCGCGAAACAGCCCCTCGATATCCGACGGATCGAGCGCTTCTATCAACACGACCACGCGACTCACGCGGCCTTCGGCCGTCAGGCGCGCAACAGCCTTGCGAACATCTTCGGTATCAAACAGAGACGCCGCGATGATGGCAGCCCCGCGGCGCGACGGAAACGCCCGCGCCATGGAAACCAGCCCGTCCAGGTCACCCACGCGAAGCACCTGTGCACCCGCATCACGGCCCTCGACTTCCCGCTGCAACAGCCCGTAATCGCCGCACGCGCAGCACGCAAGCCAGATCGCCTTCATCACTCGTCGCCTCCGCTCTTTTTGCCGCGCGCCGTGGCGGGAATCGTCAAGCTGACCGTTCCCTTGCCCGAGGCGCCCAGCAGTTCCTTGACGTCTTCGGGGTCAGCCGCCAGCGTCACCCATTCGATCTTGCCCTCGCGCGTGGCACCGGAATCCTCACTGGTATCGATCACGTACGCACCGCACAGCCGATCGGTTACGCCGTCTTTTTGCACGTACACGTCCACGTAGCTGCCCACGCCCGCAGCACCGCCGACCGAGTGCTCGGCATCGACCGCCACCGAAACGGCGACCTTGCCCTTAGGCACCTCGAGCATGTGGCTCTCGGCCTTGGTGTAGACATTGCAGATCACGGCGTTTTTGGGAATACGCGAAGTCGTCACGTCGCCGCGCACCTGGCGTAGCTCGGTCGCCGCGTCACGCGGCAGCAGACTCGTCAACCACTCCTGGGTTATGACATTGGTCTCATCGAGGGTCTCGCCCACATCGATATCGCGCGCCGCGACGCATACCTCGACGCGATCGCCACCGTACTTGGCCAAGGTCTCAGCCTGGACCTGTTCGGCTTGCGAGCGGATCGACGAGCCGTAAACCATGCAGAGCAGAGCAGCGAGCACGCCCGCGACCAGACTGATGGCGATGCGCTTGCTCTTGTTCACGGCCGCTCCTCTCATGGCAGTGCCGGGCGAATGCCCGTACCACCATTGTCTGGGCGGTCAGAGTGCAAAGCGGCGCAATCGCAATCTTGGTTTTCAATGTCAAACCAATCGCTGACCAAAAGCTGAACAGCCCGTCAAGCTCGTGACAAGGTTTTGGTCAGCACGTCAGCAAACTGCATGTTTCGAGGCTTTTCCGCAGCAAAAAAGCCGTCTCCCGAACAGTTGGGAGACGGCTGTCATAGATAAATTCAATTACAGATGGACATCGGGATCGAGCATTTGAGCGCTCACGCGCATGGATGACGCCAGATTTTGGAACGTTTCCAGACGCAGGCCGTCGATCTGCCCGGCGTCCTCGGCCTCGCGAACGGCGCAACCCGGTTCGTGGGTATGCGTGCAGTCGCCAAACCGGCACGCACGCGATGCCTCGACAATCTCGGGGAAGGCGCGTGCCAGACCCCGCTCGTGACCCACGAGCGGCAAACTGCGCAGACCCGGGGCATCGGCGATCACGCCGGCGTCGCCCGGCAGCGCCACCATCACGCGCGCGACGGTAGTGTGACGGCCCTGGTCGTCGCGTTCGCGCACACCGCCGGTCGCCAACGTATCGTGGCCCAGCAGCGCATTGAGCAGCGTCGACTTGCCGGCACCCGACTCGCCCAGAATCATGGCGCAGCTCCCGGCAGGCACGCAGGCACGGACCTCGTCCAGGCCGCGGCCCTCGGCAGAGGACGTCACGATCACGCGCACGTCCGGACCCACCAGGCGGCGCACGCGGTCCAGATCGCGCTCGAGCTCCTCGGCATCGCAGCGGTCAGCTTTGGTGAGTACCACCACCGGCTCGGCATCGCAGTCGAGCGCCAATACCAGCGAACGCGCCACGCGGTCGAGCAGAACCTCGCCGGCACCGAGCGCCTGCACGATTAGCACGCTATCCACGTTGGAGCAGAGCACCTGGCGCTCTCCGCGGGCTCGGCCGCGCCAACGCTCAAAGCTCGTACGGCGCGGCAGCACGCACTCAATCACACCCATATCGTGCCCGGGAGCGCGGCGCACCGCCACACGGTCGCCCACGGCAGGCAGAAGGACCTCGTCCTCGCCGCGCGACTTGGCAAACCCCACGGCATGCTCGGCGCGAAAGGTATCGTCGGCGGTCGCCACCAGTGGAAACCCGCGATCCAAGCGCACCACGGCGCCAAGCTGCATCTGCTCGGGCTCCTCGGCATGTGCGCAGAAATCATCAAAGGCAGTCTGCTGAGCTTCATCGACCGGCAGGTCATCGAACGCCGGAACGTCCTGCAGCGCGTCGAGTCCCGGCACGCTTGCCAGCAGCTCCTCAGCAGATGCGGGAGCCTCGGTCGCGAGCTTCCGACGACGATCACGCTTAGCCCGCGCCCCCGTCGTCTTTTTCTTCGCCTTAGCCTTAGCCTTGCCCACAAGCGCCTCCCAGCACCATAAATCACAACTGAGCAGGTATTTTAAATCAAAAAGAGCTGGCCGGGCAAAGCCCGACCAGCTCACAAACTTTCCCTCAGCCCTTATCATCCGCGCGAGGAAAGGCAGCGGAGTCACCGCAGGGCCCGCCCCGGAAGCCCTTTCTCCCGAACGATCCCGCAGCGCGAAGCGCGAGGACCAGTGAGGGAGAAAGGGCGTGGGGCGGGCCCGGGCAGGTTAATCTACTCCTTTTCGACCGCGCGCATGATCGCCTTGTAGATCTCCATCAGCGGGATGATCAGGAAGGCCAGGCCCAGGGCAGCGACAACGCCCTTGAGCTCAAGCGTCACGGGGCCAAAGAACATCTCGGCAAGCGTCGGCTGCACGGTCACGATCACCGTCAGCACCAGTGCCAGCGCGGCGGAAGCCCACAGCCACTTGTTCTGCTTCTTCATGGTGAACAGCGACGCACGACGGCTGCGCATATTGAAGCAGTGGAAAATCTCGACCATGTTGAGCGTGATGAACGCCATCATCACGCCTTCCTCGTCGGCATTGCCGGCGATCATATCGGCGATGTGGATGTAGCCCATGTCAAAGTACACGCCCACAAAGAAGCTCGCCAGCACCAGCGCGGTGATGATTAGGCCCTGGACCACGCAGTCCAGACCCATATGTCCGGCAAAGACACCGTCCTTGGCGTTGCGCGGCTTGCGCTTCATGATGTCGCCCTCGGCATCCTCCATGCCCAGCGCGAGCGCGGGGAAGCAGTCGGTGACCAGGTTCACCCACAGCAGCTGCACCGGCTGGAAGATGGTAAAGCCGATGAGCGTGGCGATAAACACCGAGAACACCTCGGCAAGGTTGGCCGAAAGCAGGAACTGGATGACCTTGCGGATGTTGTCGTAGATGCGACGACCCTCTTCGCAGGCGCCGATGATGGTAGCGAAGTTGTCATCGGCAAGTACCATGTCGGCGACGTTCTTGGTGACGTCGGTACCGGTGATGCCCATACCAACGCCAATGTCGGCGCGCTTGATGGACGGGGCGTCGTTGACGCCGTCGCCCGTCATGGCTACGATCTGGTCGCGCGACTTCCAGGCCTCGACGATGCGTGTCTTGTGCTCGGGCTGGACGCGGGCGTACACGCCGTAGTCCTCGATGTGCGCGTCGAGTTCCTCGTCGCTCATGCGATCGAGGTCGGCACCGGTGATGGCCTGGCTGCGATCGGCGACGATGCCCAGCTGCTTGGCGATGGCCACGGCGGTGTCGATGTGGTCGCCCGTGATCATGACGGTGCGGATACCGGCGTCGTGCGCCTCGTGGATAGCGTCGGCCACCTCGGGACGGACCGGGTCGATCATGCCGGACAGGCCACAGAAGACCAGGTCATGCTCGAGCGCAGCGGGGCTGCAGTCGTCGGGAACCTCGGTGTAGGTGCGGCTTGCCAGCGCCAGCACGCGCAGAGCCTCGTCGGCCATGGCCTTGTTGGCGGCCACGAGCTCGGCGCGACGCTCCTCGGTCAGCGGGACGACCTTTTCGCCCTCGTAAATATGGGTGCACAGGCCGATCACCACGTCGGGCGCGCCCTTGGTGTACTGCTCGTACTCGCCATCCAGCGTCTCGACGATCACGGACATCATCTTGCGGCCCGAGTCGAACGGGGCCTCGCCCACGCGCGGATGCTCGGCAGTCAGGCCGGTGAGGCCAGCCTTGCCGGCGTCGTTGACGAGCGCGCACTCGGTCGGCTCGCCCACGGCCTCGCCCAGCTCCTCGTCCCACTGGGCATCGGAGCAAAGGGCCATACCGGCCAGGAACTTCTCCTTAGGCGCAGCGAGCTCGTGCTTGACGACGGTCATCTTGTTTTGGGTAAGGGTACCGGTCTTGTCGGAGCAGATGGTCTGCGTGCAGCCAAGGGTCTCGACAGCAGAGAGCTTGCGGATAATCGCCTGGCGCTTGGCCATCTTGGTCACGCCAAGCGAAAGGACGATGGTCACGACGGCAACAAGGCCCTCGGGGATGGCGGCGACGGCGAGCGAGACGGCAACCATAAAGGTGTCGAGCAGGGCAGTCGGATCGGTAAGGACGTTGCCCACGCCGTGGCGGAGGATGTCAACGCCAAAGATGACGACGCAGATGACGATCACCATGATGGTGAGGATGCGGCTGAGCTCGGCGAGCTTCACCTGCAGCGGCGTGAGCTCTTCCTTGGCCTCGGCCAGGGCGCCGGCGATCTTGCCCATCTCGGTGTTCATGCCGGTGCCGACCACGACGGCGCGACCACGGCCGTACACGACGGTGGAGCCCATATAGCACATGTTCTTACGGTCGCCGAGCGGCACGTCGTCGGTGCCGGCGGCGAGCTCGATCACGTTGGCATGCTTCTCGACGGGCACGGACTCGCCGGTGAGCGCGGCCTCTTCGATCTTCATCGTGGCGCTCTCGAGCACGCGGCAGTCGGCCGGGACGGAGTCGCCCGCCTCGAGCATGATCACGTCGCCGGGCACGAGCTCGGCGCTCGGCAGGTGCACGAGCTTGCCGTCGCGTAGCACCTTGGACTGCGCCGCACTCATCTCCTGCAGGGCCTCGAGGGCCTCCTCGCTCTTGGCTTCCTGGACCACGCCCAGCACCGAGTTGACGATAACGACGAACATGATGATGGCAACATCGGCAAAGTCGGGCTCGCCCTTGACCATGCCCGTGAGCGCACTGATGACGGCGGCAACGATCAGCATGATGACCATGGGGTCGGCCATCTGCTCAAAGAAACGCTTCCACAGCGGTGTCTTCTCGGCTTCCTCGAGCTTGTTAGGGCCTGTCTTGGCGAGGCGCGAAGACGCCTCGTCGTTGCTCAGGCCGAGGTGCTCATCGACACCTTGGTCGCTGAGCACCTCCGCCGCGGCGGACAGGTATTCCTTTTGCATATAGAGTCCCCTCCTGGGATTCGGGCCACTCAGCAGATTGATGCCCGATCATAATTCCCAGGAGAAGGGCAAGGGCTCATCAAGGCTGCCGTGCTGAGCGGCAGTTGATAGTGGAGCTATGGTACCCCAAAGCGACGCGTCTAGCCAAAACAATCGGTTTGGAAATATGGTCCGCACGCAACGGTGCAGACCGTGTGATGCTCAACATTGGTAAAACGTTTTTTCTTCGGCACATCGCCAAACTGACATATCGCCCAGATAGCAGCGGTTAGAGCGGTTGGTAAATTTTTTCATATACCGTTTATCCCGCAAAAAATGAACTTCTAATTCGGCATACGGTCGATTTTATGGGGTATTCGGTCAGCATTTCGTTATAATCAACACGGTTTTATTTCTTATGGTTTATCTATCAGCGCAAGACGATGTCAGATGGAGGTCTGAATGTACAAGCGCACTAAGATTGTATGCACCATGGGTCCCGCCTGCGATAGCGACGAGACCATCCGCGAGATGATCAAGGCGGGCATGAACGTCGCCCGTTTTAACTTCTCGCACGGCTCCTACGACGAGCACCACGGTCGCATCGAGCGCGTCCGCCGTATTTCCAAGGAGCTCGGTCTGCCCGTCGGCATCCTGCTCGACACCAAGGGCCCCGAGGTCCGCACCGGCCTTCTGGTCGACGGCAAGAAGGTTGCCGTCAAGACCGGCGATAAGATCGTCGTCACCGCTCAGCCTACGTCCGAGGATTTCCACGGCACCGCTGAGCACATCTCCCTCGACTACCTGGCTCTGCCCTCCGAGGTCGAGAAGGGCTCCCTCATCCTGATCGATGACGGCCTGGTTGCCCTCGAGGTCGAGTCCGTCGACGGCCAGGACATGACCTGCGTCGTCAAGAATGACGGCCTGATCGGCGAGCGCAAGGGCGTCAACATGCCCAACGTCAACATCTCGCTGCCCGCCATCACCGAGCGCGATCGTCAGGACATCCTCTTTGGCCTGACCGAGAACATCGACTACATCGCCGCTTCCTTCATCCGTGACGGCGAGTCCGTCCGTGGCATCCGCAAGCTTTGCCGCGAGAACGGCGGCGAGCACGTGACGATCTTCCCGAAGATCGAGTGCGCCCTGGGCGTCGAGAACTTCGACGAGATCCTCGAGGCTTCCGACGGCATCATGGTCGCCCGTGGCGACCTGGGCATCGAGATCAAGCCCGAGCTCGTTCCCCACATCCAGAAGGAGATCATCGCCAAGTGCAACGCGGCCTACAAGCCCGTCATCACTGCTACGCAGATGCTCGACTCCATGCAGCAGAACCCGCGCCCGACGCGCGCCGAGGTTGCCGACGTTGCTAACGCCATCTACGACGGCACCGACGCCGTTATGCTCTCTGGCGAGTCCGCTGCCGGTAAGTACCCGGTCGAGGCCGTCAAGATGCAGGCCAGCATTGCTCTCGAGACCGAGAAGTACCTCCCGGCCCACGCTCCGCTCGAGGTTCCGGCCGATGCTCACGGCACCCGCGTCGTCAACAACGTTGTGGGTATGTCCGCTGTGAACATGGCTACCACCGTTGGCGCCAAGTGCATCACCGTGCCGACGACCACCGGTCGTACCGCTCGCCTGATCTCGCACTTCCGTCCCAACATGCCGATTTGCGCGTTCTCCCGCCACGAGTGGGCCGTCCAGCAGATGATCATGTACTGGGGCGTTATCCCGCATCAGGCCGAGATTACCCAGGGCACCGTCAACGGCACGATCGTCAAGGCGATCGAGACCGCTAAGGAGCTCGGCTACGTCGAGGCTGGCGATTTGACCGTCGCTACCGCCGGCGATCCCCGCATGAGCGTCCAGCTCGAGGACAAGGTCTCCTCGACCAACGTCGCTTACGTCGCTCAGGTGCGTTAAGTCGTACTTGCAAGCATGTTTGCATTGCAAAGGGCCCGGAAGGCTTCGCCTTCCGGGCCCTTTTTCTGTGTCAATGCCGGCACACGGCAAAACACGCACCCATTTCTTTACCAAAAGCGCGAAATCCACCTTTCGAGGCCCAAAAATAAAGTCCCAAGCGCTAAAAGTGTTCGCCCGATGGCGAAACCACACCTTACCCGACGCTGCTAAATCGTTTTAGCAAGAGCCAGATCGACCGCGTTTTCGGAAGTATGCGGCAAATTCTGAGACCTCCGAGCACACCCCGTTTTTTCGCAACAAAATGCCTGATAAACTGGCCTCAAAAGCCAGGTCTGCTCACAGGGTTCAGATTTTGCCGCATACTTCCGAATTGACGCTGGCATCGCACGGTCCAAAAGCACATTTCGACCAGGAGGATATCATGGACCTGACGCTATGCGGTCAATCCGCTTTTTACTATCACCGTATCCCGCCGCAGGTATTAGGGCTTTACCCCGCCATTAGCCTTGGCAATATGGATCGCAGATGTTGCGGCCTCGGAAGTCATGCAGTTGTAAAAGACCTGCTTCATGCACCGCTTCACAGGCTTGTATTCACTCGAGCACAATCCGGGTCGCGAAGCCTGTTTAAATCGCACCTCCTGACCCAAGAGCCGCCTCCTGGGTCGTTTAGGCAGACTGAACATGGGTTTGATGTCACTTCACCGGAGTTCACGCTGCTCAGCCTTGCTAAGCAGGTCTCCCGCAACCAGCTACTCATGGCTTGCTACGAGATGTGCGGCTCCTTTGCAGTGTTTAAGCCCTGCGAGCGAACGCAACAACAACTTGATGAAGCTATTTCGCTTAAGCTCATTCCACCCAACTGCGGCTGGGAGCGAGTTAACGATGTCAACGGCAATGGCACCAACTTGTGGAAGCGCCCACCGCTCCTCAGCGCGGCGGATATCGCCGCGTTTGCCAAGCAGGCCGCAGGCCTGCGCGGCGTTAAACAACTGCGCTGGGCGACCGAGCACATGACGGGGCAGACCGCCTCGCCCTTCGAAGTACAGACCTCCATGCTTGTTTCGCTCCCCCGCAACGAGGGCGGCATGGGCATCAACATCGCAAACAACGTGCGCATCCCACTCAGCGACGCCGCGCGCTCACTGTATGACAAAACCTGCTGCTACGCCGATATCCTCATAGAGAGCAACACCGACAGCATGGGCGCCATCTTGGAATGCCAAGGCCGTTCCGCCCACGATGGCGAAGCCGCGAGCCTCTCCGATGCGGAGCGCACCACCGCGCTCACCAGCATGGGCTACGATGTCATACAAATTACCTACGACCAGATCAAGGACAAGAAGAGCTTTGATAGCATCGCCGAGCTCATTCATAAAAAGGCGGGACTCCCCTACATCCCAAAGACCGATCAGGAGCGTACCGCCGAAGATGCCCTGCGACGGGAGCTGTTGGTCAATTGGGATGAATTGTTCACCGTTAAGCCGGCCGGCTAGCAGCTAGCGATCAGAGGGACTGCGGGAACGTCAGAAGCAGCAACGCGAGCCGCAAATCCCGCCTCGGTCAGCTCGATGACCTCGGTAAACGTTGCGTCGAAGAACTCCTCGGTTAGCAGGCGATACGGCGGATGATCGGGCTCGCCGGGGTTTTCGCGTACAATCTCGTGCATGACGCCGATGGTCTTGAGCACATACTCCTTATGGATGGGATACTGCCCAAAACGCGTCGCAGCGGTATACAGGCGATCGGTCGCACGCGGGATGGAAACAATGCCCAGCGTCTTGCCAAACCAGTCAAAGTCGCCTTGCTTTTTAATGCGGAACTCCTCGCACGGCTTGCCGCCGTGTGCTTCCAGATACTGGTTCACACGCGTGTTCCATACCGTGTCGGCCACCAGATGCGACCAGACGCCCAGCGTTAAATCGAGCAGCGACTGCGCCACATCTTCGGACGCAAGCGAGAACTCACAGGCGCCGGGACCGGCAACCGGCTCGGCATCCTTGTAGCGCTGGGGATAGTGTACGCGGTTCAGTCGCTCGCGTTCCTCGATAATCGAGGTCGCCGCGGCCGGCGCACCGGTGGGCGAGCTTTTAAGCAACGGTGCCACATAGGTATCCCAGAACTCGTGCTCGCGCGGCTTAGGAATAGGCTCGGGCTTGGCAAAATGTGTAATGCGATACGGAATGGGATCGGCAATACCGGGAACCATATAGCCCACAAAAATGTCCGGAACTACATTGCCAAACAAAAAGGCATTGCGGTCGCGCACCTTATCGGCAAGCGTGCCAGCACGCGCCAGCAGTCGTTCCGTCTGAGCGATATGAATATTCCAACTTGGCATAGCCACCCCCGTAAAAACCCGGATAACTATACCATTCACGGCGAGTCACGCACGCGGCCGCAACCCTACTACGCAGCAACTATTCCGCAGCACCGCTCTCGGTTCCATACGACGGCGAAGGCGCCTCGACCACATGGTGATATCGATCGATATAGATGGCACGGGCCCCCAAGCGGCGCACCAAATCTTGATGGTGCGTACTCATCAAAACCGTCTTACCGGCAGCAACGTAGGCCAGCAAAAAGTTGACTACGATGTCGCACGAGTCCTCATCGAGACCGTTGGTGGGCTCGTCGAGCACCAAGATATCGGGGTTCATCGACACGATCGCCGCCAGCGCCACGCGCTTCTTTTGCCCGCCCGAAAGCTGATAGGGCGAGGCATCGACCAGATCGGCAACCTGGAACAGCTCCATGGCATCGCGGACGCGGCGCTCGAGCTCGTCTGTCGGCAGCCCCATCTGCGCGGGGCCAAAAGCAACTTCCTCGCCCACCGTAGCGCAGAACAGCTGGGCGTCGGCATTCTGGAACACAAAGCCCACGCGCTGATGGAACCGCTGAGCGGCCGCGGAATCCCTTAGAAACGCCGCATCGATCACGTGCCCGTCAAACAGGTACGCGCCCGCGTCCGCTAGTTCAAGACCGTTGATAAGGCGCATAATCGTCGTCTTACCGCAGCCGTTGGGACCGAGTAGGGCAACGAGTTCACCACGATCGACCTGCAGCGACACACCATCGACAACCGTATGCCCCGCATAGGAGAACACCACGTCGCGAAACTCGATGAGCGGCACGCTCTTGGCGCCAGTAGCACCGTTCGCGCCCATCACGCCATTCGTATCGTTTGCCAAAACGTCGCCCTTCCCTATCCACATCGACGGCTCGGCCGCCCGCGCTACAGCACCGCGCACAACACGGCGAGCAGCACCACGACGGCCGCATAAACCGCATCGCGCCAGCCAAAGCCGCTCCGCCCGGGCGCCGGGTACGCACCGGCAAAGCCGCGGCAGAGCATAGCCTCGTCCATCGCGTGGCTGCACTCCATCGCCTTGATAAAGGTCATGCCCATGATACCCGCGATCGAATCGGTACGCGAAAATCCCTCAGGCGCACGGCCAACGCTGCGCAACATGACCGATTCGCACAGATCGTGCGCCGTGCATCCCAGCACCTCGATATGCTTGAGTGCCATATCAAAGGTAAAGATGACCTCGTCGGGCAGGCGCAGCATCTTAAGCGCCGCCGACATGCGACTCCAGGTGAGCGTCCACGAAACGCCCAGCACCAGCGACACGTTAATGAACGTCTTGAGTGCAATCTTGAGCATGGCGCCCGTGGCTGAAGCACCCAGCAGCAGGGCAGGCAGCGCCAAAACCACGGCAAACCCCGCGGCAGCCAACGCCGGCACAAAGGTAGCGCGCAGCCCGCGTACAGGGCGCACCGCGACCAGCACCAACGCGATAGCCGCCATCAACATGAGGTACAGCGGGCTCTGCGTCAGGCACACGCACAGAACGCAGACGAACATCCCCACCAGGCGCACCGGAGCCGAAACGCAAGAAAGGGCGCGGTCGACCATCGACCCGCCCTCGTTCGCGCCTCCACCCAGGCGAACCCGCTCAAGCAGGCTCGCCAGGTGCAGGACATTCTTTTGCATTACACGATGCCGAGCCCCCGCGGGCTCGTAACGCTGCTCGACCGCAAGCCAGCTAGGCAGCTCGGCTATTGCCATGAGCACCGCTTTCCTTGACCGTCAGCGAGACCAGGCGGAATGCGATGGTGAGCACCGCCACGCCAATCACGCCCGAAAGAATATACATCGCAGCCTGGCCGGCAAAGCCAAGGCCCTGTTCCTCGGAATAGGCCTGCAGATAATCGCCCGTGGGCAGGGCATCGGCAAAGGTCGGGGTGTCGAGGCCGACTGAAGCCTGCAGACTGTCGTCACCAGCCTCCTGAACGGCAGTCGCGGCGCCCTCGGCGTCCCACTCGCCCCATGCGTCACCCGTGGCCAGCAGGCCCAGCGGCGTGGCTGCGGCAAGCACGGCGACCAGAATGAGCGTGGGAATCAGGGAAGTCTTCTTGGCAGTACCATCGGCAGCAAGCTGGCCATCGACGGCCTCGGGCCCGACGATAATGCTCGGCGCCGTCTTCTTAATGAAACCGTAGATGGCGGCCGTCGCCACGCCCTCGATCACGCCGGCAACCAGCATATGCGGGATCAACATGGCCGGAATAGCCACGGACAGCGGGAAGGGGCAGTACAGCGGCGCGCCCGAAGCGTTGGTAAAGAGCATCGGCTGAATGCCAAACTCGATTGCCGCGCACAGGGCCGCCAGGCACAGGCCGAACCAACCGCTCACGATGGCAGAAACCGAGGTGCCCCAGCTCTTGTCGTGCAGACGGCTGTTGAGCGCACGGAACACGATAGCAGCGACAAACGGCAGCACAAAGGCCATGTTAAAGCAGTTGGCGCCAAACGACAGAACGCCGCCGTCGCCAAACAGCAGCGCCTGCAGCGCCAGCGCGACCGAGACAGCGATAGCCGCGGCCTCGGGGCCCAGCAGCAGCGCGATGAGTGCGCCGCCGACGGCGTGGCCTGTGGTGCCGCCGGGCAGCGGAACGTTAAACATCATGAGCAAGAAAGAGAATGCGGCGCAGATGCCCAGAAAAGCCATGTGCTCGCGATCGAGCGTGGCGCGCACCTTCTTGATGCAGTGGACCCAAACGGGCACCATCGCAACCGCCATGACGGCATCGGTCTGCGGGGACAGATAATTATCTGGAATGTGCATATACGCCTCCCGGTTGTCGGCACGCGATCGCAGCGCCGTTTGAATCACCTTGCCAGTGTTACGTATTGCTAGGTTCGTAACACGCCGCCGGCTATCATAGCAAACGGCGCACTGCCAACAAAGCAGTGCGCCGTTTTGCAATACATTCGTCACAGACGCAAGCGATCCTAGCCGCGGACCTCGCCGTTTACGCCCTTGCACACCTTGGTGACAATCTTCTGGTGCGCTTTCTCGACCTCTTCGCTGGTGAGCGTGTGGTCGTCCGAGCGATACGTGAGCGCAAAGGCCATGGACTTCTTGCCCTTGCCGATACGAACCGGATCGCGGTAGACATCGAACAGGCGCACGCCCTCGAGCAGCTTGCCGCCGGCGCTGGTAATACGGCGCTCAAGATCCTCGCAGGTCACGGCATTGTCGACCACAATGGCAAGGTCGTGCTCAACGGCCGGGTACTGCGAGAACTCGCGGTAGTTCTCCTGGTTGCGGGCGCCCTTGATCAGCTTGTCCAGGTCAAGCTCAAAGGCAACGACAACCTCGTCGATGCCGCAGGCCTCGCGCGCCTCGGGGTGGATCTCGCCGACCCAACCCAGCACGGTGCCGCCGGACAGAACCTCGGCCGCACGACCCGGCTGCAAAAAGGCATAGCCCTCGCCCTCGACGGGACGGAAGCGAACCTTCTCGATGCGCAGCTGGGCGAGCAGCTCCTCGACAATGCCCTTGCCAAAGAAGAAACGCAGCTTGCGGTACTTCATGTTCCAAGACTGCTCGCTCCACTGGCCCGAGAGCACACCCGCCACGGACTTGGTCTCCTTGGGCAGGCTGGCATTCTCGCGACCATGGAACAGGCTGCCGACCTCGTACAGGTGCACGTTGGGCGTGCCGTGGGCCTCGTTATAGGCAACGGACTGCAGTAGGCCCGGCAACAGCGAGCGGCGCATCTCGGTCTGCTCGGCCACCAGCGGGTTCATGAGCACCACGGGGCAGCCGCGGCCCTCGGTGGACATGCCGATCTTCTCCAGGTCGCCCGGGGCGGCAAAGCCAAAGGTCGTGGTCTCGTTAAGACCGCAGGCGCGCAGGATCTCGCCGACCTTGCGGGTGAGCTTTTGCTCGCGGGTCAGGCCGCCGATGTGGTTCTTGGCAGCCGGGATTGTCGCCGTCACGCGGCCCATGCCCCATAGGCGCAGGACCTCCTCGATCAGGTCAATCTCGCGCGGCAGGTCTGGGCGGAAGCTCGGCGGGGTAACCATAAAGTCCTCACCGTCGCGTTCGACGGTGCAGCCCAGACGGGTGAGCGAACGCTCGATAAAGTCGGGCTCGATGTCAGCACCGCAGATGGCGTGCACGCGGGCCAGGCGCAGCTTAATGCTGTCGATGGTCTTGGGCGCGGGGAACACGTCGACATAACCGGGAGCAACCTCGCCGCCGGCAATCTCCTCGATGAGCGCGCAGGTAACGTTGGCGACATCCACGCAGCCGGTCTCATCGACCTGGCGCTCAAAGCGAATGGAGGCGTCGGAGATCAGCGACAGATCGCGGCTGGTGTGCGAGGTGCGACCGGCGTTGAAGCAGGCGCTCTCGACCATCACGTCGACGGTATCGTCCTCGATCTCGGAATCCATGCCGCCCATGACGCCGGCCAGCGCCACGGGACGCTCGCCGTCGGTGATAAGGCCCATGCCGGCGTCGAGCGTGCGCTCCTCGCCGTCGAGGGTCGTGAACTTCTCATCCTGCTGGGCAGCGCGAACCACCACGCGGCGACGGCCCTCGCGCTCGGCAAAGGTGGACAGGTCAAAGGCGTGCAGCGGCTGACCGGTGAGCATCATCACGTAGTTGGTGATGTCGACGATGTTGTTATGCGGGCGCACGCCCAGGGCGTTGAGGCGCTTGACCATCCAGTCGGGCGACGGGCCGACCTTCACGTTGCGCACGATGCGGGCAACGTAGCGGTCGCACAGGCCCTCGTCGGCGATCTCGACCGAAAGCTCGTCGTCCGTCGCGCGGCCGGTCTCGGTTTTGATGGCGGGCAGCTCAACGTGGAAATCGCGGTCGAAGATGGCGCCGGTCTCGCGGGCCATGCCGATCATGGACAGGCAGTCGGGGCGGTTGGGCGTGATCTCGCAGTCGAGCACGGTGTCGCTCGAGCCCATGTACTCGGCAAACGGCATGCCGCAGGGCGTGTCCTCGGGCAGGATCATGATGCCGGAGTGGTCGCCGCCCAGGCCGAGCTCGCGCGCAGAGCAGTTCATGCCCATGGACACGACGCCGCGAAGCTTGCTCTTCTTGATCTTGACGTCGCCGGGAAGCACGGCGCCGATCATGGCCGTGACGATGTGGTCGCCGGCCTCGAAGTTCTGTGCGCCGCAGACGATCTGCAGCGGAGCGGGATTGCCGTCGGCGTCGAGGTTCTTGTCGCCCACGTCGACCGAGCACACATACATGTGGTCGCTATCGGGGTGCGGGGTCTTGGTGAGCACCTTGGCGGTCACCACGTGGTCGAAGGACTCGCCCACGGTGTCGATCGCCTCGACCTCGGTGCCGGTACGGATATATTCGTCCGAAAGGGTCTTGGGATCCTCCGGAATATCGATCATGGTCTTGAGCCAGTCGTAAGAAACACGCATCTAGCTCTCCTTTCATACTGAAAGCCTGCGAAGAAATGCAGGTGGAAACTTCAACTTTGTGAACATTCCTTACAAAGCGAGGGTTGTCCAAGTGCGGCAGATCGGCCCGAAAGAGGAGCGCCGCGTACTTTGGTACGCAAGCGACGAATGAGGGCCGAGGTGCCGTGCTTGGGCAAGCCGCAGCCTAGAACTGATTCAAGAAGCGCATATCGCCCGTCATGAGAGTTCGCAGGTCGGGCAGGTCGTAGCGCAGGGCCGCGACGCGCTCGGCGCCAATGCCAAAGGCGAAGCCGGTGTACTTCTCGGGGTCGATGCCGCAGTTGATGAGCACGTTGGGGTCGACCATGCCACAGCCCAGGATCTCGATCCAGCCGCTGTGCTTGCAGAAGTTGCAGCCCTTGCCGCCACACACGTGGCAGCTCACGTCCACCTCGCAGCTGGGCTCAGTGAAGGGGAAGAAATGCGGGCGGTAACGCGTCTTGCGATCCTCGCCAAACATGCACTTAACAAAGTAGTCGAGCGTGCCCTTCAGGTCGCCAAAGGTGATGCCCTCGTCGACGACCAGGCCCTCAATCTGGTTGAACTGCGGCAGGTGGCAGGCATCGGCCGTGTCGGGACGGTAGACGGTGCCCGGGCAGATCATGTAGATGGGCGGCCTCTGCGACTCCATGGTGTGGATCTGCACGCCCGAGGTCTGGGTGCGCAGCAGCACGTCGGACTCACCGTGGGCGTGAGCCTCGGGGTGCGCGACGCTGCCGGGGTTGTTGTCGATCACGTAGAACGTGTCGCGGGCCGAGCGGCTCGGGTGATCCATGGGCGCGTTGAGCGCGGTGAAGTTGTAGTAGGAGGTGTCGACCATGGGGCCGGACTCGACGGTGTAGCCGATGCCGCAGAAGATGTCCTCGGCCTCCTCGATGATCTGCTTGATCAGGTGCTGGTGACCGATCTGCGGACGGACGCCCGGCAGCGTGATGTCGACGGCCTCGTGCTCGAGCGCGTGCTTGAGGGCGGCGGCCTTCATCTCGGTGGTGCGCTCGTCAAGCATGCCCTCGATCAGCTGGCGCATCTCGTTGGCGCGCTTGCCCATGACGGGACGATCCTCAGGGGCGAGCTTGCCCATCATGCGCATCAGGCCGGTGATGCGGCCCTTGCGGCCGAGCAGCTCAACGCGCGCGGCCTCAAGCTTCTCGGCGTCGTCGGCGCCTGCGACGAGCTCCTTGGCCTCTTCCTCGAGTTTGACCAGATCATCAATCAGACTCATGTCTTCCCTTTCGTCTCTCGCGCATCCGCTTGCCGGGGCGGCTGGCACCGCCCGATGCTTACGAATGTGCGGCCCGGTTCGGTAACAAAAAACCGTCCTCGGGCATGTGCATTGCCCAAGGACGGTTGAATTCCGCGGTACCACCTTGTTTGACCCGGCGGATGTCTGGCCCGCCGCGCCCACTCTTTGCCCCTTTTCGCGAGGCTCACGGCTTCCCTACTGGGGCTTTGCCGCCGCGTGGCCGCGCGCCCGTTGAGGTTGCTGCTCGGGAGTGAACGCTTGGCCCTTGCCACCGCAGGAAGGCTTGCAGCCCATGACCTTCCCTCTCTTGCCGGCGACGCGGCGGGCAAAACCCTCTCCGTCAACGCATTGGGCTATAGGATACCACATCCTGCGTGTACATCGCCGCGTTCCGTTTTGTTCGCGCTGGGTACAAGGCAGGTAGCTGTGCAAACTGGCCGTGCACCCGCCTGCGGCGCTCGGCCTGCGAGATTAAGGATACGGTATGGGAAAGAAACTCGATAAGAAGGCCAAGGCCGCCGTGGCAAAGGCTGCCAAGGGCGTCAAGGCTGCTAAAGTCGACAAGGCCGTCAAAAAGTTCCGCAAACTCGAGGGCAAGCTGTGGACTCGCGAGTACCTGCTCAAGATTGCCGAGTTCGATGGAGCGACGATTGCCCCCGCCAACGGCGCCGCAGCGCGCGCCGATGCTATGGGCACGCTTGCCGGCGAGCATCACAAGCTGCTGACCAGCAAAAAGTCTGTTGAGCTCGTGCGCTCTCTCGCGCGTGAGACGGTCGCAGGCGGAAAAATCGACGACCCGCAACTGCTCGACGAGATTCGCGTGCTCGGCCGCGACCAGCGCGAGGCGAGCGTCATTCCCACCGAGGAGGCCGAGGCCTGGACCAGGCTCACCTGCGAGGCCGACGCCGTGTGGCACAAGGCCAAGACGGCCAATGACTGGGCAAGCTTTGAGCCCTATGTGGACAGAATCGTCGGCCAGCTTAAGCATCAGGCCGAGCTCATGGACCCCAAACGCGACCCCTACGATGTTTGGCTCGACCAGTACGAGCGCGGCCTTTCCGCCCAGAGCTTTGACGCGTTTTGCGACGAGGTCAAGGCCACGGTCGTGCCGCTCGTGCACGCCATCGGCGAGCGCGGCCAGCAGCCCGCCGCTGACTTCTTGCATGCCCGCGTGCCCGAGTCTGCCCAGCGCGCCATGAGCTTCGACCTTATAAAGCTCGTCGGCCTAGACTTGGACGACACCACGCTCGCCTTTACCGAGCACCCGTTTAGCGAGGGCTTTGCCGTGGGTGATGCGCGCATCGCGACGCACATCTACGAGGACGATTGCATCTCCAACGTCTACAGCATCATCCACGAGGCGGGACACGCCATGTACGAGCTGGGCGTCAATCCCGCCTATGCGCGCACGTGCCTGGAGGGCGGCACCTCCATGGGCATCCACGAGAGCCAGAGCCGCTTCTTTGAGAACACCGTAGGTCGCAGCCGCGCCTTTATGGGACCGCTGCTCGAGGTGCTGCGCCGTCACGCGCCCGAGGTCTATGGCGACGTGGACGAGGACACGCTCTACCGCGCCGTGAACATCGCGCAGCCGTCGCTGATCCGCACCGAGGCCGACGAGCTCACCTACCCGCTGCATATTATGGTGCGCTACCAGATTGAGCGCATGCTGTTTGCCGGCGAGGCCACGGCCAAGGACATCCCTGCGCTTTGGAACCGCTTTATGGACGAGTACCTGGGCATTTCCGTTCCCGACGACACGCGCGGCTGCCTGCAGGATACGCACTGGAGCGGCGGCTCGTTTGGCTACTTCCCCACGTATGCGCTGGGTAGCGCCTACGATGCCATGTTTGTGCCGGCCATGTGCCGCGACGGTGTCGACCTCAACGGCGCCTGTGCGAGCGGCGATTTGGCACCCGTCCGCGCTTGGCTGGGCGAGCACATTTGGCAGTGGGGCCGCGCCAAGGACGCGCCGGAGCTCATCAAGGGCGCCTGCGGCATGGCATTCGATGCCCGCTACTACTGCAGCTACCTGCAGGACAAGTTCACCACGCTCTACGAGCTGTAAAGCTTAAGCAACACACCAACACGAAGGGGGCGCCGCAGGATCTATCCGCGGCGCCCCTTTTCCACCTAGTCGTTTAAGAATGTCCCCGATGGCTACCTTACAGAGCTTCCAAAGCACTTGCGATGCGCTTCATGGCTGCGTCGGCAGCTGCCTGGTCGGGGGCTTCGGCCAGCACGCGAATCACCGACTCGGTTCCGCTCTTGCGGACGAGCACGCGGCCCTCGCCCGCCAGCGCGGCCTCGGCCTCGGCGATGGCGGCCTGCACGCCCATGTTGCCCAGCGCGGCGTCCTTATCCGCTACGCGCACGGCAACCTGCGCTTGCGGCAGCAGCTTGCACGGAGCCGTGAGCTGCGAGAGCGTCTCGCGCTCGGCACGAATCACTTCCATCACGCGCAGCGAGGTCATAATGCCGTCGCCCGTGCGCTCGATATCGCCAAAGATCGTATGGCCCGTCTGCTCGCCGCCCAGGCTGTAGCCGCCCTCGCGCATCTTGGCGTACACGTGACGGTCGCCCACGCCGCTGGTCACGGCACTCAGGCCGGCAAGCTCCAGCGACTTGATCAGGCCAAAGTTGCTGGCGATCGTCGGCACCACGGTACCGCCCGAAAGGCGACCGTGCTTGTTCAGATACACGCCGCACACGTACAGGATCTGGTCGCCATCGACCACGCGGCCGCGCTCGTCCACGGCCAGGCAGCGGTCGGCATCGCCGTCGTAGGCAAAGCCCACGTCCAGGCCCTGCTCCACCACATGGCGCTGTAGGCGCTCCATATGCGTGGAGCCGCAGTCGACGTTGATGTTAAAGCCGTCGGGCGCGGCATTGATCACACGCACGTCGGCGCCCAGCGCGTCGAACACCGGCTTGGCCACCGAGGACGCCGAGCCGTTGGCGCAGTCGAGACCGATCTTAACGCCCTGCAGCGAAAAGTTCGCACTTGCAATGAGCGAGGCAATGTAGCGGTTGCGGCCCTGCATGTAGTCCACCGTGGCGCCAATGTGGTTGCCCGTAGCCAGCGGCACCTCGCTCTTGCCATCGATATAGTCCTCGATGAGCTCCAGTACGTCCTCGTCCATCTTAAAACCGTCGCTATTGACGAGCTTAATGCCGTTATCGCAAAACGGGTTGTGGCTCGCGCTGATCATGATGCCGCAATCGAAGCAGCCTTCCACGGTCTGATGCGCTACACCCGGTGTGGGGATCACGTGCAGCATATAGGCGTCCGCACCGCTCGCGACCAGGCCACTCACCAGCGCCGCCTCGAACATATAACTCGAGCGACGCGTGTCCTTACCCACGATGACGCGCGCCTTGCGCTCGCGGTTGGCGCCGTAATACCAGCCCACAAAACGGCCAATCTTATAAGCGTGCTCTACCGTCAGCCCAACGTTAGCCTCACCGCGAAAGCCGTCGGTGCCAAAGTACTTCATGCGCTCTCCTTACAAAATAGGGGCGAACAGATTGCCTGTCCGCCCCAAAATGGTACTCGATTATCTGCGCTACCAGAAAAACCCTACGCCGACGCGCTGTCGCGAGCCGCCTGGCATGTAGGAGTCTGACGCAGCGTAAGCGGCTTGTCCCCCGCCTCGGCTGACGTGGTCAGCGTATATGTGATCGTCGTCGTCTCGCCAGCATGCAGGTCAACGGTGCCCGAATAGAAGGGGATTCCATGCCACGTAGCGGCGCCAAGACCAAACTGGGTGCCCTCGACGGTCAGATCAGTAATGTTGCCGCCCGTCGGGGCAAACAACGAGACATTCAGACGCTCGTCGTCGCGCGCGGCATCGGGCGCGCTCGCCGCGACGTAGTCGGGCAGCTTGCCGGCCTCCTCCTGCGTCATGATGTTCGTCAGGGTAACGGTGATGCGATACGAGCATGTGCCGTCACCGTTCTTGATGCCCTGGCCAATCTGCGTATCGGCATTCAGGTACCAGTCGAGCTTGGAGAAGCTCAGGTTGTTAAAGTAGACACCAGCAACGGGATCTTCACTCGGGTCATCCGGATCGGGCAGCGAGGCGTCGATGTTCATCTCCTTGATAGCGTTCTGCTCGTCATCGTTTTTCATCCACGCGATCAGGCGGCCCTCTTCGGCACCGCGCTCAACGGCGCTGACAAGCTTCGTAACATCGACATCGCCGATACCGCCAAGGATCTTGTCGAAGGCAGCGCTGGCGACGGATGCAAAGATGCCGTCCGACTCCTCGACCGGATAGTTCCAGTACACATCGTGCATGAGGACCCTTGCGGCGTTGGTGCCGTCGACAACCGTTCCGTCGGGCAGCGACACGTTACCGACCAGGCCCAGCAGATACTGCAGGAACACCGGGTCGATACCCACGACGCCGTCAACGTCCTGGCCATATTGAGATTTCCACAGGGCTGCGACACGCTGCGAGTTGCGGGGCCAATCAGGCGAATAGGTATTGCCCGAGTTGTACAGGTTACTGTGGTTGCCGAACAGCGCCTCATCCTCTTCGTCGACGCTCTCGACTGCCTCATCCTCGCTAAGTCCAATGCGGGGAACAAACTCGCCAATCGACATCTGGCCGTCGGTGACCGAAATCAGGCCCTGCGAACCGCCAAAGCCGCCGCAGGCACGAATCTCGACGTTGTTCATGGCGTACACAAGGTAGTTGCGCGTCTGGCCGTTGGCGCCGAGCATCTGCGGAAGGACGGGGGCGACCTTCTCCGCCGCGTCAACCGCGCCGTTGAGGGTGGCAAAGCCGTCCTTGGCCTTATCGACCAGCTCGGTCACCTGGGAAATATGAGTATCGCCAATGCCCTGGATCTTCTCGTTGGCGCTCTTGAACACCTTCGAGCTGCTGGAAAGCGAATCGGCGACCGCCTGCAGCGCGGACACGTTAATCATGCCGTCCTGAAACAGCTTGCCGGGCGTGGCCTGCGAAAGGTTATCGGCCATGGGAACCAGCGCATTGCTCGAGACATCGGACAGGGCGTCGATCATGGTGCGGGCCGCATTGATGTCGCTGCCATACACCGGGATAAACGAAGCCGCCGTCCACAGCGGGCTCGAGGTCTCCGCCTTCATGCTGTCGCAAAGCTCATCAATCTTCTTCGCGTCGTCAGGCAGCGTCGAAAAATCGCCCGACGTAACCTTGTCCTTAAGGCCACCGACAATCTCGACGGCCTCCTTCGCTTCACTCTTTACGGTCTTTGCCGAGTTAAGCAGCATAAAGCCGCTTGCGCCAAGCGCAACGAGAAGCACCGCGACTACAGCGGCAATAATGGCGCCGGTGTGACGCTTTTTGCGTTCGCCCTTGCGATGGCGATGACGGACCAGACCGTCAGAGGTCGAACTCGACGAAGCGTCGCTACCGTAGTTCAAGCCAAAATCGTAATAATCTTCCTTGGAACCCGAGCCCGCAAACTCGGCACCGCTATCATCCAGGCGGGCGAACGTGCCAGTCTCGGAGGCACCGGTGTAAATCGTGCCAAGGTTACCCGTAAGCCCCGCGCCACCGGCAGAGGGAGTATTGTTGGCGGCCTTGCCGGCATTAACGTTGCCGGCGGCATTTGCGGCGTTGGCAGCACCTGCGTTGTTCGCAGGTACCGAAGGAGCCCCGCTCGGCTGCGACGCGGAGGTTGCACCGCCCGCAAAGACATTCCCTCTTGCACGGCCGGCCTTTTTCGCCTTTTGAGACTGCTCGTACAGAGCGGTAAACATCGCCGTCTCGCCCGGGGACACGCGCTTACTGGAACCGCCCTGTCCAGCGCCGCCCGGCGTGCCGGCCTTACCAGCCCCGTTCGGACGCGGCGGAACTGCAGGACGGCCGTTATCGCTGCCCTTAAAGTGATTACCAGCCATAAAGAAATCCTCGCAATTGAGTCGCAATGAAAAAATCCATAACGTTACTAGTTTATGGCATTTTGGGCATCGACAGCTAAACTCCAGACACGGACATCAATTGGCGAAAATGTGGCACAACACCTTTTCTGTCTTGGCAGTGGCGCGAGCTATACCGTCAGGAACACCATCGCGATAATCATGGCAAAACCCGCCAGGTCGGTGGGCAAAAACACCGTGCCCAGCATAAGGGCGCTGGTGATGGTGGCCGAAACCGGCTCCATGGTTCCAAGAAGACTCGCGCGCACCGAGCCAATCTCCTTAACGCCCTGCATGTAGAACATATAGGCGAAGAACGACCCAACCACAATAAATATCGCGAGCGCGCCGACACCCGAGGGGCCGAGCGCCGGCATATGCGCACACGGCTGGGTAAAGATGCTCATCACGATTCCCGCCGAAAGCATGGCCGAGCCCGTGACGACCGAGCTGCCGTATTTGTTGAGGATTCCGGCAGGGATGATTGCTATGCAGGCACCGCCCACTGCGCACAAAAGGCCCGCGAGCAGGCCCATTGGCGAGATACTGAGCGTACAAGGGTCGCCGCCCGTGGCAATTAAAAACGTTCCGCCTAAGGCGAGCAAAATGCCAAGCGCCTCGCGCGTGCGCGGCAGTCGATGCGCGGTGACGCAGGCATACCCCATGACGACCACCAGCTGCAGACACTGAAAGACGGTCGCGGCGCCCGCGTTGGTCAGGCGCACGGCTGACAGATAGCAAAGCTGGTTGAACAGCAGGCCAAAGATCGTAAATAGGATGAGCTGCTTGCGATCGGCAGGGGTGGTCCACAGCCTGACCAGGCGGTCGCGATCTTTTCTGAGCACGACGAACATAAAGAGCAGGCCAGCGATAACTTGGCGCACGCTCATCAGCCAAAATGTCTCGATATGGCACACGTCAAAGAGGTAGCTGGCACTGGTGCCAGAAAAACCCCAAAACGTACCGCCGGCAAACGCGGCGAGCGTGCCCAGGGCCATCTTGCGCGTCTGGGCATCGTTGAGGCGATCGCGCCATGCGCGGCGGGTGCTGCGGCTGAGCTCATCGGTGCCCTCGGGCACGACAAAATCGGACGCCGCCGTCATCGGTACCGAAGCCTTTTCGCGTGTACGCTGAGCTGAGCGCTCCTGTTCCATTCCACTCCCCGAAATCAATTGGCAACAAAGCGCTCAAACTTTAGCACGAATATTGGTATGGAAAAGCAGACGATTCGGAACATCTACGGGCGTCCAAATTGCAGGGACGAAAGGCACAGACGTGCTATGCCGAGTGGTTGGAATCGTCTAGGGCGCCGGGGTCGGCTTCCGCACGCCCCTGGGCACGATCGCCATCGCCTGGGTCCTTGGCGCTGTCCCGGTCTTCCTGCTCGCGGCGACGCTTTTCGCGAATCTGCTCCACGGCCGCGCGCAGGGCGGCCTCGTCCTCGGCGCGCGCCACCTCTTGCGTGGTCTTGACCATATGGCGAATTTCGAGCACCAGCAGCACGATCAGCGGCACCACGATAAACGGAAAGAACAGCAGCGGATTGGTGAGCAGCGACACCACAACGCCCAGGCCTGCCGAGACAAAGACCACGCGGCCCACCACGTCGGCGGCGGGCACGGGCGCGGCATCCTCGACCGGATTGGCATCGCCCTTGGTGCGGTAGATCGGGGCGCCGTCGGCGGCGGCCTCCACAGCAACGATGCGGTGCGTGTTGAGCGAACCCTCCAGTACGTCATCGGACGAATGGAAGGTGATGATGTCGCCGACCTGGTAGGCCTGGCTGCTGTCGGTATCGACGACGATAAACGAATGCACGGGAATCGCCGGCTCCATCGAGCCGGTCAGCGTACGCATAAAGCCGTAGCCCATGATGGTGGGAATCTCGCCGGCGGGCGTGAACACCGTGCGCAGCAGCACCACAAAGGCGACCAGGATCACCACGGTCGCCAGCACGTTGATCACGCGGAGCACATGCTTCATCACTTGTCGTCGTCCTTTGCGGAAGTCTCGGGGTCGGCAGCGACCTCGCCCTCGGTGGCATCCGCCGCAGAAGCGCCATCCTCGTCAGGCGCGGCGACCACGCCCTCGCCAGCCTCGCCGCGCAAGCGGGCCAGCAGATAGCGCAACAGGCTGTTGCCCTCGGCACGGCGCTCGGCACGAGCGCGATCACGCACGGCCTGCTCCAGCTCGTGCGTCAGCGCGTCCAGGCGCTGCTGCATCTCCGCGCGAGCAGCTTCGACCTCGCGCTCGCAAGCGGCACGGACGGCGGCGACTTCCTGCTCGATGCGCTCCCCTGCCGCAAGCTCGGCTGCGGCGATACGCTCGTCGGCGTCGGCACGGGCCTCCTCAGCGGCACGCGTCGCGGCATCGCGCTCGGCAGCGACGGCGGCGACCTTCTCGCCAGCATCCACCGCGGCCTGCTCCACAGCAGAATCGGCGGCCGCGTGGGCGGCATCGATCGCGGCATGCAGCTCGGCAACCTCCTTGGCGCACACCTCGCGCACGCCGGCAAGCTCGGCCGCGGCGGCATCCTTGGCAGCTTGCAGCTCGGCGGCATCGGCTTCCGTCTTGGCAGCCAGGGCCGCAGCAGCGTCGCTCTTGACCTGTGCGACCTGCTCGGCGGCTGCCTGCTCGGCGGCGGCAACCCGTGAATCGGCATCGGCGTGAGCGGCCGCGACCTCGGCATCAGCCTCGGTGCGCATCTGCTCAAGCTGCGCCGCTGCGGTCGAGCGCGCCTCGGCGGCAGCTTCCTCGGCGGCCTTCTTGCCGGCCTCGACATCCTCCAGCGAGCCGCGCAGCTCCTCGGCAGCGGCCTCGGCCATCTGCGCGCGCTGCGTCAACGCCAGCTCACGCGTCTTGGCCTCGTCCAGCTCGTCGGCCAAGTCGTCGCGCTCGTCGGTCAGCGCATGCGCCTGAACCTTCCAGGACGTAAGCTGCCCCTGCAGCTCCTCAATCTGCTCGCGAGCCTCGGCCAGCGCCTGCTCGGCATCGAGCTGGGCCTGCGTGACCTCCTCCACAAACACGCGGCGGACCTCAACATCGGGCAGGTCGGGACTATCGACCTGCACCTCCTTAATCTCCTTAATAAACTTGGGCGCCACCGGCGCGTGTTGCACGCTCTCGAGCTCCTGCAGGTTGCGCTCGTCATCGGTCAGGCTCTTAAAGACGGTGTAGTTGTTGATAAGGTTGGTGTACATCTGCACCATGTACTCGTCATCGAACGCCAGCGCCTGCTGCTGCACGTCGATGTTGTAGCCCACCTTGTCGTAGCGCTCCATAAACTGCCACAGCTGGTAGCACTTGCGGTAGTTGGGGTCTTTCATGATGAGGTTGGTGCGCTGGATGGGGCTGCGGACCGCGCTGCAGCCGTTCATGATCTGGCAGAATGACGCGCCGCGCAGCGCCATGACCAGACGGCGCACGCGGTCGATGCGCATAAAGACGTCCATGTTGTCGGCGTCGTTCTCGGCAAAGCTCTGACGGTTTTTGACCGTCATCTCGACGTTGTACTCGATCTCTTCGTACGCATCGTCGATCTTGCTGTGCATCTTAAAGCGGTTGCGGATCTCGTTGCCCGTCGACCAAAAGATGACGTCGGTGCGCTTGTCCACAAACGTCAGCAGGCGCTGAATCAGGTGGTAGATAAAGCGGTTCTCGTACAGGTCGTAGGTCTCAACGGTATTGACATTGAGGATGCGCGTGGGGTGAACTCCGCCGTCGTCGCTCGGCGCCAAAAACTGCGTGTTTTGGCTCAGATGGCGAACGCTGTCGGCGCTGATCTTTTTGGCGAGCGAGACCGGCACCACCTCTTCCTCGGTGGTAATGAAGCGGCGCGGCTTTTCGATGATGGTATTGATGGCGTCGAGCGAGTCCTCGATCATGCTGATCCATTCCTCGTCCACCACCTTGACGAGCTCCTCGCGCTGCTGCTCGATCGTGGTGCCCGAGGCCTGCGCCATCTCAAACAGATAGCGGAAGTAGCGGCTGTCCTCCTGGATGGGCTCCATCTGCTCGGAGAAGCTGGTATAGAGGTCCTGAATGGTCTCGGACATGGGTTACTCCATAGATTGGATCGATCGGAAAGGGACGGGGCGACATCACATCGCCCCGCGCTTACGACATTAGTAGAAGTTCTGGATCCGCTGCAGATACATGACGGAATTGGGCAGGCCGCCCTCGCCAAAGGTCTTCTCGATGTACTCGATCAGGCCCTTCATCTCGTCGCGCACAAAGCTCACGTTCATGGACTCAAACTTCTTAAGCACCTTGCGGGCGATGATGTAGTCCATGCCGCCCAGCTCGGTGCCGCCGCACGCCACGTACACGGGGATAAAGTCGTACATCTGCTTGATGATACGGTTACCAAAGGCCAGCTTAAAGCGGGTCTGCAGGTACTGGTCCAGCTTGTGCATCTTCTGGAGCAGTTCCTCGTCGATCACGTACTCGACCTTGGCCTTTTGGAACAGATACTGCAGATGCTCGGCCGTCACGTGCACGCGCTCGTGCGGCTCGCACTCAAACGCATCGGCGCGCTCGTTGAGCTCGATGGGAATCGCACGGTCGTACACCTTGTCCGTGATGGTAAAGGTGGAGTCGTCGTTGTTGGCCGTGCCGATAAACCACAGGCTGTCGGGGATGGTGAGCTTGCCGTCGTGCAGAGCCTTGGGGTCGGCAGCCCACTGGGTGGGCACCAGGTCGAGCACCCACTCGTCGTGGCTGGGCATCTCGAGCACCGACAGGATCTCGGCAAAGTAGTACTCCACGCGGGCGAGGTTCATCTCATCGAGCACGATCATGGACGGGTCCTGGCGAAGGCCCGCCTCGTACACGGCGCGGAGGAACTCGGTCTCGTTAAAGCGCTTGGAAAACTCGTTAAAGTAGCCGAGCACCTCGGTGCGATCGCGAAAACTCGGCTGCACCGACACGATGGTCGCGGGGTTGTCCAAATAGCGGCTAAAGCTGTAGGGCAGCGAGGTCTTACCGGTACCCGAGATACCCTCCAGGATCAGTAGCTTGGAGGCGGCCATGCCGGCCACAAAGCGGCGGATGACCTCGGGCGTGTAGTAGAGCTTCATCTGGCTGCAGGCGAACGCGCGGAAGCTGTCGACAAAGTCCTCCAGCGAGATGGCATCGTCGTAAACCGGCGATTCCCAGTCGCGGTACTTAAGGTCCACAAGGGACAGCTTAGGGAAGCGGTTGGCCTGGGCGATCTCTTTTTCCTCGGCAAGGGTCTTGGCCTCGACGGTTGCCTTGGCCATGGCGGCCGCGGCGTCCTTGACGCCCTCGCCATCGAGCGCGAGCGACGCGTTGGCCGACATGACGGCCGTCGCCGCAGCGCCCTCGCCAGCAGCCGCACCGGCGCCCGCAGCGGCGCCCACCACGTTGCCCACCGTGGGCAGGTGGTCGTCGGCCAAGGCCGAGGCGCCCACGTACGGAATCTGCTTGGTGCCGCCCATGGCATTGACCTTGAGCGCCAGCAACTTGTTCTTCTCGTCCATGAGGTCGAGCACCTGCTTGTTCAGGCGGCCGATCTCGCGATAGAGCGCCTTGTTGGACGTGTCGTCGCGATGCAGGCGGCGGTTGATGCGGTAGCGGTGGACCAGGATGGCCACGATCAGCACGGGGACCGCGATGAGCATGGCAAACAGAATGACCGCGCCGATCTTGCCCACCAGGTCAAACGTGGTGAAGTAGGTCATAAAGATGTTGAAGTACTCAACCCAGCCAAACACCAGCAGGTTAAGGATGGAGCTCACAACGGCAACGACGTTGTAGACAACCTTTGCCAGCAGCTCCCAGGCAAATCCCAGAAACTCACTCACCGTCGGTATCCTCCTGCTTGGTCGCGTTCATCGCCGCCTCGGCCTCGGCCTTCAGACGACGGGCTTCCTCGAGCTTGGCCTCGGCCTGGGCGAGCTGCTCGGCGGCGTTATCGGCGGCAACGGTGGCGGTGTCACCCTTGCCCTCGGCATCCACGATGGCAGCCGCGGCGGCCAGGCGGTCTTCCTCGGCCATGGCGCGCTTAAGGTTCATGCCCACCACGATAAGGTGATACACCTGGTAGATAAAGAACAGCAGCATGGGCAGGACAATCACGATGAGGAAGCCCATGGAGCTGGACAGGAAGTCCATGACCTTGCCCATCTGCGGCAACGCGAACAGGTACTTACCAACGATGTCTCCGTCGCTGATGATGTGCGTATCGGCCACGTCGTTGTTATCGCCCTTGGTGGTAAAGCTGCGCATGCCGTTGACCTCGTCGATGGCGGCGATGCGGTGCGTGTTGAGCGCGTACTCGTTGTCGATGATGGTGTGGAACGTCACGATGTCGCCCACCTCGAGCTTAGAGGTGTCGCACTTTTGGATGACGATGAGGTCGCCCTTGTTAAACGTGGGCGCCATGGAGTCGGACTGCACGGCGAGCGGGGTGAAGCCGGCGATGTCCGAGACGCTGCCGTCCTCGCGCGTGGCGAGCGTGGTAAACGCATACAGGGCCGCTACCAGGATGATGATCCACATGACGACGCTCAGTGCGATGGATGCGGCTTTTTTAACAGATTGCATGATGTCCCTTACTACCGTGTCTGACTAGGTCGTGCGCGGCCCGGTGGCCGCCGTGCATATCTACTGTTCTTCGATGCCCTCAAAGCGCATCGAAACCGAATAGTTAGCTCCCTTTAGCATATTAGTGCAATTTGGGTCCGTTCCCTCGAGCCATATGCGAACGGTTACCGGCTTGTCCGTATCTTTTATTAGGTCGAACATGTCGCTGGCCGCGTTCGCTGCTCCCGAGTCGAGCCCAAAGACGGCGACCGAACCAGACGAGCCCCCGCCTCCGTTGGGGTTGTAGACCCAGGTGTGGCCATCGGCGGTAAAGCTCATGCGCATGGCGCTGGCCATGCCCTGCGTGTCGGAGCTAAACCGCGTGCCGGACACGCCGCCGTCGCCGTCCTGCCCGGTCAGGCGAACGCGCAAGTCCGTGCTGCTCATAAAGTGCAGCGTGAACTCCAGGTAGGCGCCGGTGGCGGGGTCGGCGGTGGAGCCGTCTTCGAAGGTGAAGGTCTGGTAGTCGCTCGTGGTGACGGGTTTGAGCTTGGATGCGTCGATGTCCACGCCCTTTTCGCTGGCGATGCGCGCCGAGATCTGGTCGAAGCCCAGGCTGTGCACGTATTCGTCGAACGTGGCATGCTCGTCCAGGTCAAAGCGCAGCGAACCGTCGGCGTTGGCGTCGATCATGAGCATGCGGGTTTTGGCGCTATCGGCGATGGAAAACCAGGCAAAGGTTGCCATGGCTATCGCCACCAGGGCAAACAGCACCAGCACCACGGTGGTGGTGAGCTTGCGGCGCAAGTCGGTGTCGGCGGGGGCTTGCGCGCCAGCGGGCTTGCCGGTGGCGGGCGTGCAGCCGGCGGCGGGTTGCTTACGCGTCATGGCTACTCACCGTCCAGGGTCGCAAAGAGCGCCAGGTGCAGGGTGCCCGGGTCTTGATGCAGGTAGTCGGCGCTATCGGGGTCGGTTCCCTCGATGTAGTAATAGATGTCCAGGCGATAGGTCTGGCCCAGCGCCAGCGTGGCGAGCGAGTTTTGCGGGCGCTCGGCCGTCTCGCCGGCGTCCAGGGTAAAGGCGGCCGGGTCCTGCGTCACGTTGGCACCGCAAGCGAGCTGGCCGTTTTGCCAGCCCAGCAGCATGCCATCGGCGTAGCCCGCCAGGCCCGCAGGCGCGGTCGTGGGATGCTCGCCGCGATGGCCGCTGTCGGAACTGTCGAGCTCAAAGATGTTGGTGGCAAGCACCTGGCTGCCGCTCGAGATCTTGATGCCCACGCGGGCCGCGCGCAGCAGCTCGGCGTCGGCACCCTGCGGAACCAGCGATTCGGCCAGATACAGGCTCACCTTGCCCTTAACCTTGCTGGCGCCCGTGCCCGTAATGGTGGGACGCAGGTCAATCCAACCGTGGTAGAACGCGGAGCCGTTGTCTTTTGCCTGCTCAAACACCGCGGCATCGCCGGCTGAGTTGTTTTGCGCGCAGGCCGCAAAGCCGTTGAGGTCAAAGGTCGAGACCGGGTAGAGCGTCGCGACCCCGCTCGCGGTGGAGGCCAGAGATGCATCGCCTTGCTGCGACCAGCTGCCGGCGTCGGCGTCGCCCAGCTCCAGTACCAACTTAGACGTGTCGCTGTGCACGCTCACCGAGTTGGTGTTGACCTTCATGTTGTTGGTAAACCAGGCGTAGGTCGCGACGCCCAAAGTGGCGGCGAGCGCCACCATAACGAGCGCGATGTAGGCACGCGCGCGACGGGCGTGACGGCGGGCGGCGGCGGGCTCGAGGCGTTCGCGCTCGGCGGCTGCGTTGGAGGGGACCGCGGGGGTCGCGCTCTCGGCGTTGGCCTTGCAGCTATCTGCTGGCATGTGCTTCTTGTCTTCCATGTCGCTTCGCCCCCTTACGCCTTGGCCGCAGCAAAGGCAAGCTGCAGCACCACATCGCGGGCCTGAGCCTCGTCGATGCAGTTGGCGTCGCAGCCTTCCATGTACACAACGTAGCGAACGCTTGCCACCTCGTTGGCGGCCAGCGTGCAGATGGGTGTGGCGCCTGCACGCGCCGCGGGCGTGTCGCCGGTGCCATCCATGCTGTAAGCGCTTATGGCACGCGCGGGGTCGGCGGTGTAGGTCCAGCCCGTGGCACCGGGCGCCACAACCACGCCGTCTTGCGCGGTGGTACGCCTACTGGTGGCGCCCGAGGTGTTGCCCAGATCGTCGCAGGTAAAGATATGCGTTTGCGTGCCCGACTGAGTTGTAATGACCAGGCCCAGACGCAGCGCGGCCAGCAGCTGCGGGTCGTTCGTCACGCTCATCTGGCCCTGATACAGGTACACGTTGAGCGCGCTATCGCTGCCCTTAAGGTACAGCGTGCCCGAAAGAGCGTAGTCGTCCAGCTGCGCGGTGCAGTCGGCGTAGTCGGTCGTGATGCCGGCGGCGTTTTGGAACGTGCCGCGCCAAAAGCGGGAAAGGTCTGCCGTCGAGATGGGATAGAGCGTCTTGTCGGCGGCGGCAAGCGTTGCCGTTGTGTCCCAGGGCCCGTTGGCCGAAAGACCAATCTGCAGGTCGGCGCCCTCGTCGCTTACCGTGTGCGCCACGGGCGTCACGTTGGTGTAGCGCGAGTTGCTAAACCAGGCGTAGGTGGCCGCGCTCAAGGCGGCTACCAGCACCAACATCCATGCGGCCGCAGCAACCATGCGACGGCGCGAGCTTAGGATATCTTTGATGTTCGATGCACTCATACCCAGCCCCCTTACGAACGCTTACCGGCAAAGCGCAACGCCAGCGATTGCAAGCTGGTGGCGGCCAGGTTGTTGGTGCAGTCGGGGTCGCAGCCTTCCAGCCACACGTACACATCCACGCGCACGGGCGTGCTGCGGTTGGTGCCCTTGGCAGCGGCGGGCAGGCTGCAGATCTTGGTCGTAGCCTCCTTGAGGCTCACGATGCCAGTGTCTTCGTTGTAGTCACAGAAGTTTGCACTGGTCAGCTGGTCAAAATGAACCGTTGTTCCATCGGAGCGGGTGCTGTCGAGCACCAGGTGATTCTGCTCGTTCTCGCCGGCATCCTTGCCGTCGAGCGTGTTGTAGCGCGCCTGGGGATTGCGCTCGCCCGAGACCTCAAAGATGTACTGGCCCGTAACGGTATCGCCCTGCCCCGGCGCATAGGTAACCAGGCCCACCCGCAGAGCGGTAGAGATGGGGTTTGCCGGGTCCTGCTCGGTAAAGTCGATGCCCGACAGGTACACGTCGGTCGCGGCAGAGTTGGTGGCCAGGTACAGGGAGGTCTTGTAGTAGTCGGAATGCTCGGCGGCACCAAACATGCTGGCAAACAGCGAGTCCTGGGTGGTTCCGCCGGTAAAGCCCGTTACCTTTTGAAAGCCGTTGAGCACGTTGTCGGTCGAGACGGGATCGAGCAGACCCGTAAAGCTCAGGCCGGCGTTGGTTTTGTATTCGCCGTCGTACTCGTTGGAGATGAGGAAGGTCACGCCCGTGCCGGCGGCCATCTTGACGTCGGTGATGTGGCGGTTGGCGTTGTAGATGTACCAGGCATATGTTACGGCTCCGGCAGCAGCAAGGGCCACCAGCAACGTGGCGAGCATGCGATTGAACTGTTTTCGCAACGAGCGCGCGTCCGACATGCCCCTCCCCCAGATGCCGCATCGTAAACTACCTGGACACCATTTGCCCATAATGGGAACATTTTACGCGAACGTGCAGTTCATCGGGGGTACAAACGCGACTTTTCGCGTGCTGTTCGCGCTGCGGCAGGCTCCGATGGGGCCACAATTCACCAGTTTTTTAAAATAGTTCTTGCCACTGGGTGGGAGCTCCGTTATATTATTCCCTGCGCACTCGCGCACCCTTGATCGGGCGTTTAGCTCAGGGGGAGAGCGCTTCCCTGACACGGAAGAGGTCAGAAGTTCAAATCTTCTAACGCCCACCAATTGTTCAACCGGTCTACCTGCGGAAATGCGGTAGACCGGTTTCTTGTATATAGCGCTGTATCCCAAATGTATCCCAAAAGGCGGCGCGCGAGCACTCGCTGGAGGCGGCGATGAGGGACATCGCCAGAAACGACCTGGTCATCCTGAACGAGTTCGGCTACGTGCCGCTGGACCTCGACAGCGCGAGGCTGCTGTTCCAGGGGGTGTCGAACTGCTACGAGAGGCACAGCCTGGTCATCACCACAGACATTGAGTTCAGCAAGTGGGGCACGGTCCTGGGGGACGACAAGATGGCGGCGGCGATGATCGACCGCATCGTCCACCACGGCCGCCTGGTCGAGTTCACCGGCGCGAGTCACCGTATGGAGGCGACGCTCATGCTCGGCAAGGCGGTGGGATAGGTTAACGCGGCGTGTTTGCCAAAGTGCTCAATTTGGTCGCGCCACAATGTTCAGTTTGTCGTCGACACAAACAGCGGCTCCCGCGTTTGACAGCCCCGTGATCCCAGCGGGCGCGGGGGGACCGAGAAGAGCCAGGGCTCCGCCTCCTTGAGCGCGCCCACGTCGCCCCCGTGTTCGTCGAGAAGGGCACGCGCGGCCTTGACGCTCCGCGCCCCAGCGAGCCTGAGCTCAGTACTCCACGCGCTCGTCGGCTGCTGCGCCCTCCACCGCTTCGATCTCCGAGCGAAGGGCGTCCGCCACCTCTGCCGACCTCGCGTCCTCTTGCCCTTCCGCGAGCTCGACCTTCGCCGCCTCGTCGCCATGAGTCTCACCGTCCATGTATCCTGCTTTCAAATCGCGGCAGGCACAACAAGGCGCCCGCCCAGTTACTCGATACGAGCAGCCTAGACGGGCGTCACAAAGTGGCAGAGGGGCACGACTCTAATGCCAGGCATCTGCTGGTATCATTAGAGTGCAGCATTGGTTATGGGAGAGGACTTCACATCCCACAGCCAGTCAGACCTAAGTTGGCTTCGTCCTGCTATAGATTGAGGTGAAGGCGATTGACCGATCAACAAAGTGAGACGATCGAGATTTCCGAACAGATTCGCGACAAGAAAAAGGATGTGCGATTCAGCACTCGCGAATACGTTGCGGAATACCTCATCAATAAGTTCAATGCTGATGCATTCTACATTCCGCTTGACTATCAACGGAACTTCGTCTGGACGGACGTTGACTGCAGCTACTTTATTGAGTCTGTGCTAATTGGTCTGCCCATTCCCTACATGTTCTTTGCCGATGCTGAAGATGGCAGAACGGAAATCGTTGATGGAGCGCAAAGGATGAACGCCTTGGTGAACTTTGCCAGAGGCGATTTAACCTTGTGCAATCTAAACATCCTTACATCTGTCAACGGAAAGACCTATTCAGAACTTCCCATAGAAGTACAAAGAAGATTCGATAACGCGAGCTTTCGAGTGGTTTACCTTGAGGAAGGGACCACCTTTGACGTCCGACAGGAGATTTTTCGTCGTATCAATTCATCGGGCAAGCAGCTCAAATCGCAAGAAATTCGCCGTGGCTCCATGGGCGGCGATTTTACAAAACTAGTAAGCGAGCTCTCCAATGATCCGCTCTTTATAAAACTTGCCCCGTTAAGCGAGACGGCGCGCAAACACTACGATGACATGGAACTTGTCACTCGTTTCTTCGCCTATGCAGACGGCTACCCAGATTTCGAGGGTTACAAAGACCGCGTTGCTAGTTACCTGGATGAATACACGAATCGCATGAACATCGAGCTTGCCGAGTCACCTGACAAGCGCAATGAACTCGTCGCTCGCTTCAAAGAAATGTTGGAATACGTTGAGAAGTGCTTGGGAGACAGGGGTTTCAAAAAGACACCGACAGGAAAAACGACTCCTCATGCGCGTTTCGAAGCTATTGCGGTCGGCGTTGCCGTGGCGTTGTCGGAGGACAAGGACCTTTCGCGCAAAGACATGTCTTGGGTTGATTGCGAAGAGTTCCAGACCCTTGTGCGGTCAGACTCGGCAAACGTAAAGGCCAAGTTGAAAGCTCGCATTGATTTCGTTGCCAACAAGCTGAAGGCGGAGCGGTAAACCTTATGGATTCCAATGACTTTAACTTGGGGTACGAAGAGGTCTACAACGACCGCCTTGGTGAGACCAAGAGCATGATTACGCTCGCGACCCTGCTCGATTCGCTTGACCAAGGCGCAGAGGGCGTGCGCTACAATGCTGTAATGCGAGGAGCGTACGAAAACGCTGAAAAGGCAAATCCCAGTGGCCTGCCCTCATCGACACCAGATGTGACCCTCGTTTCCAGTGTCATCCGCTCCAACGTCAAGCTTATGATCTACAACATCATTGAGTACTCGGTCACTAATCTCATGCAGGCGATTTACGACAGAGTAAAGGACGAGGGTTGCGGCTACGCTGAGGTTTCCGAAAAGCTTCAATCGATTTGGCACCATACCCAAATGTATAACGGGTTGAGCGACCCAAAAGCCAGCAATAGTACTGCCGAGTCCATAAGCAAGAGGTTGCTTGATCATGCTGTTAAAAATAACGTACTTCAATTCAGCGTTCGGAACACCATCGCCGGTGGAAATCTAGATGCAGACAAAATCCTCAAGCTCTTTGATGACCACGGAATATCGATTCATGATGATATAGCGAACTGCAAGAGGGATGAGATTAAGAGCGAGCTTAAAGACATCAAGAATCGACGGAATGACCTAGCTCATGGATCAATTTCGTTTGCAGAAGCAAGCAATCAGGTGACAACATCGGAGCTTGCGGAGCTAGTCAATCATGTTGACTCATTTTTGATGCAGCTCCGCAAGGATGTTTCGACCTATCTCAACGCCGGTGAATATCGGCGCGGTATGACCGAATCAGAAGAGGGCTAGTGTACGCAAGCGGCAATTATGCTTTTGCCAACCGCTTCGCCGAGCTTTGGTGGCACGGCGTTTCCAATATGCCGTGCCACAGCTTTCTTGCTGATCTTCTCGCCAGGCCTAATGAACTTGTAATCCTGCGGGAAGCTCTGCAAGACGGCACCCTCACGCAAGGTTAGGGCTCGATTTTGCTCTGGATGCCCAAACCGGCCCGTACCGTACATATAGAACTGCGTAGTTATAGTTGGGGACGTCTCGTCCCAAGCCATCCTCCCGTAGACCGCAGGGTACGTTTGGCCAGCAGCCTTTTTATGACAATCAAGCCTCAGGTCCTCAGGCCAATCTCGCCACGTGCCATTAGGCGTCGAAGCCTTAATGCGCTTCAAGTTTAGTTCTGATAGCGCCGACGCCGTTTGCAGAGAGTCCCCCCTGCAAGAGCCGCCAGCGCTCACGGCAGGCAGCGCACCTATTGCCTGCCGAACCGTAACAGCATGAGCGTTATCATTCGTAGGGTCAATCAAGCTGATGGACCCATTTCTAGAAGCTAGCAGAATCAATCGCCGCCGATGCTGGGGCACACCGTACTCCTCAGCCTTTACGACGCTGTATTCCACCGAGTATCCGGACTCCTTAAGCGTGTTCAAGAAACCAGAGAAGATGCTCTCCTTCTCGAGCTCGGGCACGTTCTCCATGGACACGTAATCTGGCTGCACTTCACGCACAAGCCTCCCAAACTGCGCAAGCAACCCCCAGTCCTTGTGCTTCTCGCGATGCTTCTTGTCCTTGCGGTGCTTCGAGAAGGGCTGGCAAGGAGCGCACCCTACCAAGACTTTGATGTCAAAGTCCTTCAGGAGCTCCTTGACTTCCTCCCCGGTGACCTCGGCGATGTTCTTGCAGATGAACTTGTCCTTGCCGTTGTTCGCATCGTAGGCGTACTGGCAAGAGGAATCGAGGTCAAACCCAGCCACCACATCGATGCCAGCGGTGCGTAAACCGTAGGTCAGACCCCCGACCCCGCAAAACAAATCCACAGCACCAATGGAGGCGCTCTGAGCCTTATCCTCCGTGGAACTATCAACGCTCATCGCAATCACCCCTTCGGCGTCCTAGAATGACCGTATGCGAGCGTCACAAACTCGAAAAGAATTCAACTCGCTAACTTTATAGATTAGCAGCAATCAGAGGGATTGGAGACCTGAGCTTGAAAACGCCACCGAACGGCTGTTTGCTTCCCGTAAACAGCAGAAGTGCAGGTAAAACGCCTTGGCCTCGATTTGCTTGATCGCCTGTTCCAAGTACGGCAATCCGGAGAGGTCCTGGCCGCCGGAGGCCGTGCAAAGCGCTCCGCTTGTATGGTCGCCCGCGCTCTTTCAACCTGCGTTCGCCGCATGCCAGAAGAGCGTGCCCGCCGTGATCCTACCGCCCTCGTCCACATGCTCGAAGAGCTTGCGGGTAACGGCCTCGTCGTACTTCTCGGGGTCGTGGGAGCACCAGCTGAGGAACGTGTCGTGGTCGCCTCCAGCGGCCTCGTAGCTGATGCCGATGTTCTTCCAAGTCTCGTAGTTCTTGGGCGGCTCCATAGAGAGGAACGCCAAGTCGGCCTTCTCCTTATCGTTCATGCTGGCTCACCCCGCAATCGAGCTGCGAGGCGGCGCTCCCCGTGACCGAGCTGTAAGATGCAGCCACGACAGGCCCCCGGCCTGTCCACTCGCCGCCGGTGGCCCCGCCGCCAAGCATACGGCCACCGGTGTCATTTTCCTTGAATGCTTCCATAGGCATCGCTAGTCCTCAATGCCGAGCATGTCGCAGATTTTCTGCCCGCTGATCGCCCAGGTGCCGCCGATCATCATCGCGGGGAGCGTCCCGTCCGCGCACCACTTCTGGACTTGGCGCAGGCTCCACCCGCCGATCTCGGCCACGTGCTTGGGGGTCTCGCACACCTTCACGTCCGCGCGCCGGATTTGCGAGCAGCCGAGCGGCTCCTTCCCATGCCCTATTCTCGCCTTTGTACCGAGCCATTCAGTCACCGCCCTAACCTCTGAGCTACTAATGACGTGTGATCACGGTTAAGACTGTACAAGAGCGAATTGCCGCGTTTAACTGTGGTTATGTAGTGCAGCAGTGGCAAAACTGCTTGACGGCGCGGGACTTCCATTTTGCTTTGCGACTGCTTGGACGGCCAAATTGCTCATTTGCTGACTTATAGCAATGCCCCAACGGCACCGTCGCGTTTGCAAACAGCCGCGGCCAACAGCAAGAACATCAGCAATTCCGTCGGCATGCATCGGACGTCCGCCGCTGGGGTATCCTTGGAGCACATGCACCGCAAGCCGCACAAAGGAGCCGCCATGCGCACCGAGCTCGATGTTCCCTTTTTGCACAAAGACGAGGCCAAAGCCCTGGGCGCCAAGTGGGACCGGATCAAAAAGATCTGGTACGTGCCCGATGGCGTCAACCCCGAGCCCTTTGCCGCGTGGCTGCCCGGCGTGGATCGCTCCGACCCCAGCGCGCCCTACATCTACCTGGTGCTGGGCAAGCGCGAATGCTGGAAGTGCCACGAGCAGACAACGGTCACGGCCTTTGGCATTCCGTATCGGGTAGCCGAGGACTCGGGCAGCAAGGCTGCGCCCGGCGCAGTACCCGCCATGGACGACACGGGCCACATCGCGATCGACACCGCCCGCGCCAACGCCATAGCTATCGTCCCCGCGCTGGGCTGCGTGCCGGCCGAGATCCGCGACTACCTGCGCGAGCGCTGCGGCTACAAGCCCGTAACGTCGCGCACCACCAAGACCGTATCGCTCGCCAGCACCTGCACCGCCTGCGGCGCGCTGCAAGGCAGCCATTACCTGTTCGAGGAGCCCACGTCGCCGTTTGCGCTCACGGCCATCAACAAGCTGCCCGCGTTGGAGTTCGTGCGCGTGAAAGTCGCCGGCGTCTTTGGCATCCCCGCCAGTCAGAGCAACTTTGACCAGGCACTCTTCACCTGGGCACGCGACCACCACATCCAGTTCCACAAGCCCCTGTGCGAGGGAATTTACCTGTAGGGCAAAACTCGAAAATCGAGTCCAGTTATCCTCGGAAATCGAGTGTGGAATTCCTCGAAAATCGAGTATGCGCAGGTAGCTGAGTTGCGGGCTCGAGGACCTACAGTCCCAGGATGTGCTCCAGATAGCTCTTGTTGAACCAGAACGATTGCCTGGTCATCCAGCGCCCATCCGGCAGTTCGTAAGCGTTCTTTGCGATATCGCCGACCTCGGTGCCATCGGCGAATCTGTACGCAGCTTTCGACGTATGTGGGCGAACGTGAACGATTGGATTGTCAGCCATACCAGGCAGATTGTTGGCCACTTTGAGCTTTCCTGCCGAATCCCTATACGGCTTTAGCTCAACTCCCTCGCGAATAACCTTTTTCGTTTCGTCCCAGCAAGCCTTTGCGGGACCTTCGATTTCGTTTGCCGGCATTGCCCAGAACAGGCAACGATCAAGATGCAGCACACCCTCGTGGTCCTCACGGAACACAACGAAGAAGAAGCGGTTGGTTTCGAGGCATGCGCGGAAAGGCGACGCTTCCCAATCCTCGTTAATCAGCTGCTTAAACTTAAACGGCGGGAAGGACATCGCCTGCTCGATGTGGCCTTTTTTATTAACGCGAACAGCCCGAACGGAAATCCCAGCCTTAACGAACTCCTCGGCGGCATTGCTTTTAATGCCGAGCATGCGGTAAACGATCGTCGTCCATTGCGCCTTGTTGCCCGTATACTCCAACCCATACTGCTCCGCGATCTGGCGATCGGTTTCACCATAGTGGCACTCGATAAGTCCAGTTACGTAGCTTTCGAAATCAATGGGATCGTCGCCGGCCTGGACGATGCTCTCGCCAACGCGCGGGGCACCGAGCACGTAGGTATGGAGCACGTAGTCCATATACGAGCGCTTGAGCGAAAAGGCTCGACGCTTCGCGCGACGGTGTTCAATCTCGCCCGTATCGGTGTTGAGGTACTCATAATACTGGTCAACCCACATCTTCGCTTCGGTTTTACCCTTCGTGCAGGCGCCTAAGTAGGTAGTCATACCCTCCGAAAGCTCATCGGCGCGACCATCTTGAATGTACGAAATGATTTTCTCGTAGTCGGCGCGAATGATCTTCATGTCCTCTTCGGGCAGACGGACCATAACTGCACGCTCAATGCGCTGGTCGTATTTGTCGATTGAGAGGTCGCGGCCGTAATAAACCAAGAGAATATTGCTGAGTTTGGTCTTAAGATGTGAACTGTCGTAATCGAGCGTCACCGGACGATCGTAAGGAATCATCGTCAAAACGAGGCGTTCGCCGGCAGATTTGCGACCGTTCTTGAGCACGTCGAAGCACGTCGCCTTGAGCTCAACGCCTGCCTCCGGAAAATCTGGCCGATCATCGCTGTTGGCCTTATAGCCAAAGTAACGCTCCTCGATCAGGGTTCCCATGCCACCCTTGTACTTCTTGGACCCAAAGTCCTTGGGCGCGCTCTCCCCCTCCGGCGCAATGCCAAGCTCGAGAATATCGCGAAACGTCATCCCGTCGAGATTGGCAGCATATCGCTCAATGCTTGAGGGGTCAGAAAAATCGGTATCGTCAAGCATGCGCTTGAAATCGAGGTGCTTCTTGGACATAGGATACCTCCGAAAATCGCAGTTAGCCCCATGGTAGCCCATGACGTGCGCCATACTGCAATAATGAACGTTATCTGAGAGTGCTAAAATTAAGGGTTGATCTTTTTTGCCAGATCGGTTATCGTAGTTTGGTTTATAAACGTTCGTTATATCGATTGGAATAGCATGTCAGAGGTCAAGATTGCCGAGCTGTTTGCCGGTGTCGGCGGATTCCGTTTAGGCCTCGAAGGCTATGCCGACCCCCGTTATCCGGATTTCTACATGAAGCCCGCCGGACCCTTTCGCACCATTTGGGCCAACCAGTGGGAACCACCCGGAACAAAGGCTCGTCAGTTCGCGGCACGTTGCTATATGGACCGCTTTGGCGAGGATTCCGTAGTCAACGAAGATATTAATAAAGTCTTGGAGCAGGCTGAAGCCAGCGAGATTGAAATCCCCGACGTTGACATGGTCGTCGGCGGCTTCCCTTGCCAGGATTACTCCGTCGCACGTCCGCTCAATCAGGCACATGGCATCGAAGGCAAGAAGGGTGTCCTTTGGTGGGATATCTATCACTTCCTCGAGATGAAGAAGCCCCGCTTCGGGCTCTTTGAGAATGTTGATCGCCTGCTCAAGTCGCCCGCATCCCAGCGCGGTCGAGACTTCGCCATCATCTTGAGCTGCCTTGCCGACCTCGATTACACCGTCGAATGGCGCGTGGTCAACTCAGCAGAATACGGTTTCCCCCAGCGCCGCAAACGCGTTTACATCTTCTGCGAGAAGAACGCTGGCAAGGTCGACCTTGTTGACCGCATGCACAACGGCGTTATGGCGAAGGCCTTCCCCGCCATCTACCCTGACGAAATTGCGGAACTCGATGTCCTGCCCGATCCTTACGAGAACTCGACTCGCTTTGGCGTTGGTCAAAAGACCTCTCAGTTTAAGAATGCCGGCGTCATGCAGGACTGCCACGTTCTGACCTGCGACTTCGCCGAGGACTATCACGGCGAGCGCCGCGTACTTGGCGATGTGCTTGTTGACGAGGCGAATGTTCCGGAACAGTTCTACATCTCTGACGAAAAGCTTCCCGACTGGCGCTACCTCAAGGGCAGCAAACGCGAAGAGCGCACCAATAAGAAAACCGGCTTTACGTATACGTATTCAGAGGGTGCCATGAGCTTCCCGGATGCTATCGACAAACCAAGCCGTACGATTCTCACGGGCGAAGGCGGCACGGGAGCCAGCCGCTTTAAGCATGTCATCGAGTGCCCCGACGGTCGTTTCCGTCGTCTTGTTCCCGACGAACTCGACCAGCTCCAGGGATTCCCGAAGGGCTGGACCGACACCGGCATGACCGATGGCCATCGAGCCTTCTGCATGGGCAATGCCCTGGTCACGGGTGTCCCCCATCGCATCGGCGAAGCCATGGTTGAAGTGTACGGGCTGTAGCCAAAGCGCTTTTGGCATAAACAAACGAGGGCCAGTTCTTGATTGAACTGGCCCTCGTCTTTAATTACACTGCTGCGATTATTTTGACCGACTATTCAGTCGCTACGCCAACCAAATTGAGCGTGACATTAAACGTTGGATTTGCTTTCTGGGCATCATCCAAATCGGACACATTTACACAATCTGAATCCGTGCCCTCCATCCAGATGACGACCTTTATATGAGTGCCGTTATAGCCAACATTCGTGTCGATGGCCTTACCGTTTTGCCCAGCCGGCTTATCATATAGAGTGCCGTTTTTTGCGGCTGCCCAGTTACCATTCTGCTGGTCAACAAGATTGTCGGCATACAAGTGCATGTAACTTGCTACTTGGGTCGTATCCCCCGCCGAAGCAACGCAGCTCCAGCCCATGGTGGCATTAACATCGTTGCCAGTTTCGGTAGAAGATGGCTGAGTCGGAGCATAGACGAACTTAAGGTCATCGTCGACAACAATACCGACCCTCAAGGATCCCTTAATCTTATTGAACCAGTTTTCCGAAGCCCCCGCTGAAGGCGTAACAACTAAGGGGTTGTCAGGATTCAAATAGACATCGGCACGTCCGGTTTCCTTAACCGTATAGACGGTGTAGTTTCCCACCGCAAATGCGTAATACGAGTTGCCACCTTGACTGTAGAGACCCTTTTCATTGGTACTGGCTTCTTTATAAGAGCTGACCATCGTATTGCTCCAGGTGGCGGGCACAAACCATGACTTCGCGTTATCCGTTGAAGAGGGGCTGATTTGATTTCCAACAGCAGATGCCGTCGTCAGCGCTTCGCGGTTGTCCTCATGATTGGGCATATCTCCGGAGACAATCTGGAGAACCATTCCGTTTGTCTGAGCGCTAATACTACCTGTAGTTGCTTTAACCGTAGAGTTGGTGACAAACCACGCATACGTAGCCGATCCGAGTGCAACAGCAGCCATTACAACCGAAATGGCTGCAATCCTGAGTTGTTTTTTCATTCCGCATATATTCATCTTTCACCTACCTTCTTTTCAAAAAAGGGCGGAGCCGAAAGACCCCGCCCCAAAGTCAGCAGATATGCCATCCCGCTTGGTTAGTTGTTTCCGTTGGGAGTAGCAGCGAACTCAACGGTGACCTTATTGGTCTTGGTCAGATTCGCAAGATTATTGGTGTAGACGGCCTGGTCCGATCCCTCATAATAAAGATAAACGTTTACAACGTGATCCTGGCCAGGCAAGACCTCGCCAAAATTCGGTACCGCGTTACCAGTCTCAGAACTAAGCTTAACTACGTACTTAGTGGAATCAGCCTCTTGGCCGTACACAACCCATTTGCTAGAATCGGTGCCGTCAACAACCAAAACACGCAAGGCCTTAGCCAGGGCAGAGCCATTATTGGCCTCATCCTTGGCATCATACTTCCCGTTGGTAATGCCAGCGACCTTCAGGTCTTTCATCTTCTGGCCCTTAGTGCTCACATTGAAGGGAACATGAACGGCATAACCTTTTTCTGCAGCTTCCGCAGGGGTGCCATTCGCGCCAACCTTCTCCAGGGCATCCTTCAGCTTACCATCGGTGGTCGTCGTGCCGTTTCCCGTATAAAACAGACCAGGATGTGCATTGCCATCCGAATCCGCCTGCTCGCCGAAAGTCGCAGGGAAAAGGGGCGTGTCTTTCACATCCGTCTCGACAGCACTTTCGTTAGCGTCTTTTGCGCCAGTGGTGCCTTTCGCAATCGTCATGTAGGCAGCGTTCGACTGAGCGCTAATGCTGCTCGTCGTCGCCTTAACCGAGTTGTTGCTCACAAACCATGCGAAGGTGGCGGAGCCGAGGGCTACGGCTGCCACGAGGACCATGGCGATGGCGGCGCCCATCTGCTTCTTTAATGCCTTGGTATCCATACGGACCCCTTTCTTTCCCCATTCGTCCCAGATGACCCCCGAGAAGCCCGGAAGGGGAGCCCGCGCTTTCGTGTTGGATGTTGCTTGCCCATCCTTTTGATATGGAGTTGAGAATACCATAATTCTTACGATTTCCTTATGAGTTTTCGGCAGCCTACATTCCGGCAGATTCATAAGTCTACCTCAGGTTATATGTGGTGCTATGTGAACATCGTTTACCTTATTTGATCTCTCTCCCGCAAAGCTGTAAGTCCCTCTTAAGCCTTGCGACCGCAGTTCCACGCCATCGCATACATTCACCCTCCGCCGAGCTTCGCCCTAGCCCTTCCCCACCCGCTATACTGATGTAGCACGTGTAATTTCTGCCTGCTTGCGTAGGCTGTTTGTTAGGAGGTCCCTATGGCTGCTGCCGCTCAACCTAAAGGAAGCGTTTCTCCCGGATCGATCAAGCCGGTGACGCGCAAGGCCGTTCGCTGCCAGCGCGAAGTCGCCTGGTTGGTCACGCAGGCGGCCGGCAAGCTCGTCGCCACCACCGACGACGTCAACGCGCCCACGCCCAGCTTTGTGCTGGCGGCGGCCTTGTCGTACACCCGCGAGCTGGAGCGGGCCGCCCAGGACCGTGGCGCCGCAATCGACTACGAGGCCGTCATGGGCCCCGACCTCGCAAGCTTTTGTGCGGCTGCGGGGCTGCCCACAGCACCCAACGCGCTCTCGAACGCGGGCTACGTGTTCACCCTCTCGGGCGCGGATCTGATCCGCGACCTTTATGCCTACTGTGGCGACCTGGACGAACGCATGGGAGACGCGTCGCAGGTCAAACCGGGTTACGCGATTAAGCTCGCGCTGCGGCTGTTCTTGCTGGATGCCGCCAGCGGCAACGCCAGCGCTTCCAAAGACAACACCTGCGCATAGTAAAAGCGCCGGGCCGGAACATCAATCCCGGCCCGGCGCCTGTTCGTTCTACTTGTCCCCGTCGCCTACGGGCGAGTTCTTTTGGTTGCGGCGGTTACTCCAGGTCACGTTGTGCTCCTTGTAGTAATCGGGCGCCTCGTTGCCGCTCGCGCTAATGGGGTCGTTGCCAGTCAGGGTGTCGGCAATATCCTGCACGAACTTAATGAACAGGCTCGAGTCGTCGGTCTCGGACGAATCAAAGTCAAAGCCAAACTCCACCGCACCGCCGATGATCTTGTCCACGCACTCCGGGTCGTCGCCGTCCAGCCAAATGACCACGGTGTACTTGTCCACATCGCCCACGCGGAAGTTCGCATGGCTGATGGTCGTCACCACGTCTTTGGACGCAAACGGCTCGGTGTTGGGCTCGGGGTTGCCATCGGCCGCAGCCGCCGCATAGGTGGTGGGCTCGCCATTGCGATACACCCTCACGCGCGCCGCTTTATCCACGCCCTTGCTGGCGCTGACCACCTTGAGCTTGGCGCTATAGCCCAGATCGGTCTTGCCGGCGTTGCGGATATAGAAGGTGTACGTCACGTAGTTCTTGCCGTTGTGGCTACCGTCGATGTCGTCCAGGTTGTCGGGCAGATCCTCGGCAGCAATATTGGTGCCGTTATCCACGGCATCGGCGGCCAAGCGTGCGGTGGCGTTGTTAAAGTCGCCGTTGTCGGCAATGGCCACGCCGCGGCGGAACAGCTCCAAGCGGTTGAGGTTGATAGTGAAGTTACCCATGTTTTCCTGCATAAACGACAGGGCGAACAACACGCCAAAGGCAAGCGCCAGCACCACGAGGGCCTTTTGCAGCTTGTCCATGCGCAGCAGCGCCGTGCCGATGCGCTCCATGCGGCGCTTGGGCATGTACATGGAGACGACCGCGTCGGGGTCGATGTCGTCGAGGTCCTGGTCGGCCAGCGCCTGCTCCAGCTCCTCGATGCGCACCACGCCGCGCAGGTCGCGCTTGTGCTTGCTTTTGGGCTTGGACTTGCCGAAACGCTTGCGGGAGGTGGGAGGCTGATCGAGGGCGGAGTCCTCGCCGGGCGCGTCCTCGGCATTGACGCGGGGTGCGTTCTGCAACGTATCCTCGGCCTGGCCCTCGGTCAAATCCTCAGCCATGCCCTCGGCCAAATCCTCGGCTACACCCTCAGCCTGATTCTCGGCCAAATCCTCGGCAGCTTGATCTTTGTTGTCGTTGCGCTTGAACAGTGCCATGGCGATCAGAGCTTATATTTGGCGCGGATGTAGCCGACGTATTCTTTGACGAGCTCGCGCTCCATGTCGTCGGCGTAACGGAACTGCAGGCCGCAGACGTTGCGGTACAGGCTGCCCTTGGGCGCGCGGCGCACCCAACACACGATGCCCAGCTGCTCGGGCAGCTCGTGGCGCTCGCCCTGCAGGCGGATCGTGGGCATTTGCACGGCCAGGGCCTCGCCCACGTCGGGGTAATCGTTGAGGTAGATAGCCAGACCGCCGGCCGAGACGTCGATGGTCATGGCGTCCTCGGGCTCGGGGGTCGGCGCGTTGTCGCGCTGGTAGGTCAGGCGCATGGCGACCTTAAAACGCTCGTCGCGGCGCTTGACAAAGCTGCGCTGCTCGGCGACTTTGCGCATTTTCCAATAGGTGCGGATGCCCTTTTTCTCGACTGCCTCGGGATAGCCGGCGAGCACGAACGTCTCCTCGCCTACTTTGTACTGCAGCAGCAGCTTTTGGTTTTCGTCCATGAGCAGCGGCTTGCCGGCAAGCATGGGCGCGCTCATAAGAAAGTACGCCTCGTCCAGGTCCTCTTTGTACGTGGCGAGCATGTTGAAGTCGGTTTTTTGGCCCATGGGCACGTCGAATGCCACCTGAAGCTTAGTCCCCGGCGTTATCTGTTGCTCTGCCATGTATTCTCCCCTAGTCGCGGGCGCCGATATCATCGTCGTGCGCGATGCACATTGGGCTATTGTAACTGCTTTGCTGTGGGTTGCAGCGCAGGGTGCGCGAAATGGTGCGGATGCGGCGGCGCGGGTGAACGTGCAGCCGCTCTGTGCGCGGCATCAATCTGGCAGCGATGCATGTCCCCGACAGACCGTCTGTCTGCCTGTCTCTCAGCTATCTCTCGTAATTATCTCTCGTCTCTCATTTATCTCTCAGCTTAGAGATGAGTGAGAGATGAGAGACAAATTGGCCGTTATTGGTTCAATCAAATCACGTTCGCACATGTAAACGCATGTATACAGGAACTTTGACTCGATCCCCCGGCCACCTTGCAGCATTGCTATCTCTCGTAATTATCTCTCATCTTTCTGCTATCTCTCGTATTAGAAATGAGTGAGAGATGAGAGATACGCGAGCGATGCATGAGCGTGGATTATTGGACGGTTGAAAAATGAGCGTGGATATTTGGACGGTTTTTGGGCTTTTGGAGGCCGATTCCGTCCGAAAATCCACTGTAATTCGGCTGGCGTCCGAAAATCCACGCTCGTGTGTCAGAAAATCCACGCTCATCCGGCAGATTGGTCGAAGGCCCCATATGGGTATACTCTCGGAGATTCGACTCGATTCGCCCCCGTTGGGGCGTCAAAGGAGACTGCATATGTCCACTACCTCAACCGACCCGCGCGCCGCTGCCGCCGCGCTGCTGGTGCCCGGAACCACCTGCCACGGCTTTACCGTCGAACGCCGCGAGACCGTGCCCGAGCTCGACGCAGACGCTTACGTGCTGCGCCACACCGCCTCGGGCGCTCGCCTGCTGTACCTAGCGTGCGACGACGAAAACAAGGCCTTTGCCATTGGCTTTAAGACGCCGCCGGCCGATTCCACCGGCGTGTTCCATATTCTTGAGCACTCGGTGCTGTGCGGATCGGCCAAGTTCCCCGTCAAGGAGCCGTTTGTCGATCTGATCAAGAGCTCCATGCAGACGTTCCTCAACGCCATGACCTACCCCGACAAGACCATCTACCCCGTTGCCACCACCAACGAGCAGGATCTGTACAACCTGATGGACGTGTACCTGGACGCGGTGTTCAACCCGGCCATCTATACCAAGCCCACCATTTTTGAGCAGGAGGGCTGGCACTACGAGCTGGACCTGCCGGAGGGCGCTGGCGGCGAAGGCAGCACCGCCAGCCTGCGCGAGGGCACGTTGCGCTATAACGGCGTGGTGTTCAACGAGATGAAGGGCGCGTTGTCCGACCCCATGAGCGTGCTGGACGACGCCGTCAACGCCGCGCTCTATCCCGACACCGCCTATGCGCACGAGAGCGGCGGCGACCCACGCGCGATTCCCGCGCTCACCTACGAGCAGTTCCTGGATACGCACGCGCGCCACTACAATCCTTCCAACTCTTATATAACGCTCTACGGCGACCTAGATGTGGACCGCGCGCTGGCGTTTTTGGACGAGCGTTATCTGTCGCAGCCGAGTGCCGCGAGCCGCCGCATGGACGCTGCCGTTGCCGCCGGTGAGGACCCGTCCACGCTGGCACCCAATCCGCTGGGCGTGCAGGCACCCGTGACCTGCGAGTACAAGCGCGTCGAGATGGCCACCACGCCCGAGAACGCCCTGGTGGGCCTGGGCCTGGTGCTGGGATCAGCGCTCGACCGCAAGCGCACGATCGCGGCGGACATCCTGTTCGAAGCGCTACTGGGCTCCAACGAGGCGCCGGTTAAGAAGGCCATTCTGGCCGCCGACCTGGGCGGCAACGTGGTGAGCTACACCGCGGCCGAGAGCCTGCAGCCCTACGAGCTCATCATGCTGCAAAACGCGCAGCCCGGCGTGGCGCGCGAGCTGCGCCGCGTGTTCCAGGACGCCTGCCGCGACCTGTGCGAGCACGGCGTTCCGCGCGAGCGCCTGGAGGCCATCATCAGCAGCAACGAATACGACCTGCGCCAGCGCGACTACGGTATCGCCGACGGCGTGGCCATTGCGTGCGACGCGCTGAGCACGTGGCTCTACGATGACGACGCCGCGACGCTGGCGCTCAAGTATGGCCCGGTGTACGAGGAGCTGCGCGGCGAGCTGGAAGGCAGCTACTTCGAGGACCTGCTGTGCGAGCTCGTGCTGGAGAACGACCACATGGCGCTGGTCGAGCTGGTGCCGGTGGACGCCAGTGCCGGATCGGAAGGCGCCGAGGCGGCAGAGCTTGCCGCCAAGCGCGATGCCATGACCGATGCCGAGCTTGCCGATGTGGTCGAGCGCACAGCCGCGCTGCGTGCCGCACAGGAGGCCGAGGACACGACCGAGGACAAGGCCACGCTACCGCGCCTGCGCGTGTCCGACATTGGCGAGGCACGCCCCGAGCCGCCGCTCGTTGTGGACACGACCGCGCCCATCCCGTGCCTGCGCCACGACATCCCCACCAACCGCCTGGCCTATGCCATGCAGTATTTCGACCTGAGCTGCGTCGCATTTGAGGACCTGCCCTATGTGACGCTGCTCTGCCGCCTGCTCAAACAGCTGCCCACGAGCGAGCACTCGGCCGAGGAACTCGACAATCTGCTCGCCGGCAAGCTGGGCTTTTTGAGCTTTACGACCGAGGTCATGACACAGCCCGACGTGGACGGCGTGCGCCCTTATCTGCTGGTGAGCGCCGGCGCCCTGTCCGAGAAGATCGATGCGCTGGCGAGCCTGCCGCGCGAGGTGTGGTCGAGCACGCTGCTGGCAGACGCCGACGCCGACCGCGTGCGCGACGTTCTCACGCAGATTCGCATTGGGCTTGAGCAAGGCTTTATCAACAACGGCCACTCGGCGGCGCTCTGTCGCGCGATGAGCTACAGCTCGCCTTCGGCCGTGGTGCGCGAGCAGCTTTCGGGCGTGGATTTCTATCTGTTCCTGCGCGATCTGCTCGACCACTTTGACGAGCGCCTGGACGACCTGCGCGCCAAGCTTGCCGAGCTGGCGGAGCGTATCTTTGTGGCCGATGGCTGCATGGCGAGCTTTACCGGCAGCGACGAGGACTTTAACGCGTACTGGGATGCCGCGGGCAACCTGGGGCTGGGTGCGGGCGACGGTGCTGTTGCCGGCCGCGACGCGCTCGCGGTGCCGGCGCCGTGCGACCGCCACGAGGCTTTCGTGATCCCCAGCGATATCTGCTTTGCCGCGCGTGCATGCGATCCGCGTCGCCTGGGCATTGACGTGACAGGCGCTTGGGCCGTGGCCGCCAACGCGCTCTCCTACGATTACCTGTGGAACGAGATTCGCGTGAAGGGCGGTGCGTACGGCTGCGGATTCCGCGCAGCCGGCGAGCGTCAGGCGGCGTTCTACACCTACCGTGACCCGGCGATCGATCCTTCGATTGAGCGCGTGGAGCGCGCGGGTGCATGGCTTGGCAGCTTTGAGCCCGACGAGGCTGCCTTTGAGGGCTTTATCGTGAGCTGCGTGAGCGGCATGGACGCGCCGGTGAAGCCGTACGCGCTCACCAAGCGCCGCAACACGACCTACCTGGCCGGGCTCGATCCGCACGCACGCGAGGAGCGTCGCGCCCAGATGCTCGCCGCCACGCCCGGTGAGCTGCGCTCGCTCGGCGCCGACGTGACACGCATCGCAGCCGAGTCGCCCAACTGCGTCTTTGGCAGCCGCGAAGTCATCGCCAAGAGCAACGCCGGCTTTAACGTCGTCGACCTGCTCGGCTAACGCACAAAGGTAGATTTTTGGGACATGCCCGAAAATCTACCTTTTCTTTTGCCGCTGCTTGGGCGGGGCAGCTCACCCCGTCCCACCAGTTTGTCTCGATCTGTAACATCTAGGCGGCAATATTGGCTCCAGATGTTACAAATCGAGACGTTTCCGGATGACGCTGACCCTTTGTCTCAATCTGTAACATCTAGGTCCGATTTTGCCGAGTTACTGTTACAGATCGAGACAAACCGCCGCAGACACCCGTCCCACCAGCAAAAACCACCACGAAGTGGCAGGTGCCTTTGTGTTGGTACGAACACTTATTCTATACGTACACATGTTCTATAGTAGGGGTGCTTGCATCGGACTTAAATTGCAACTAGGATATAGTTGCAGAATGTGAGGCGGGATGACTCGGACCGATAAACTCATCGCCCAACTGCTTAGCTGCCCTTCGACGTATCGGTATGCCGATTTTTTAAAAGTCATGGTCTCATATGGCTTTGAAATGGACAGCAAAGGCAAGACTTCCGGATCGCGCGTTCGCTTCTACAGGCCCTCAGATGGCAGGATGTTCGTGATGCACGCGCCTCATCCATCTGACGAATTGACAGCGGGGACAATTCGAAACATCGTTCGATTTCTGCAGGATGTCGGAGGCAGTCATGAGTAACGTTTTGGCATACAAGGGCTATTTCGCCCCAGTCGAGTTCGATGCCGAGCAGCGTGTACTAACAGGTATGGTCGCCGGCATTAGAGACGCAATCGTATTTGAAGGCTCCACGGCTGAAGAAGTGGAGCAATGCTTCCACGACGCCGTCGACGATTACCTTGAGTTTTGCGCCGAGAAGGGCAAAGAGCCCGAGCGGGCTTTTAAGGGCTCGTTCAACGTAAGAACGGGCTCTGAGCTCCACAAACAGGCGGCGCTGGCAGCGGCAAAGAAGGGCGAGTCACTCAATAAGTTTGTGACTGAAGCGATCGCTGCGGCGTTGTAGCGTTATCGCATAGGCACAAACCACCACGAAGGAGGCAGTGAACTGCACCCTCGTGGTGGTTTTGACGTTTGCCCAGATAAAACCTGCCAAAATAAACCTGTCCCTTTTTGGTAGGTTTGGGAGAGGAGGCTGGGATGGATAAGGCTGAGTTGCGGCGGGCGGTGATTGCTCGGCGCGATGCGATTGATTTGGATGTTCGGGCGGCAAAGTCTACTGTCATTTGCGCGCGGCTTGTTGAGTTGCTGGGCAGCTCGGGTGCCGCGGCACCGCACACCGTTGCCGTCTATGCCGCGATGGGTTCCGAAGTCGACCCAGCCGCGTTTGCCGCAGCTGCCGCCAAACGCGGCTGGCGCGTGGCCTATCCGTGCATGCTCTCGGCAATTGATGCCGCAGCTCGTGGCCAGCGCATGTGCATGCGGACAGTCGCTGTCGACGATGCGTCCGCGGCTCCGTTTATCGCCCACCCCACGCGGGCCTTCGCGGCCATGGACATCGACAGCGACCACTTCCCTATCGTGTCTGCAGAGGCCCTCGACATGGCCATCGTGCCACTCGTAGCCTTCGACCGCGCCGGCGAGCGCCTGGGCTACGGCGGCGGCTGCTACGACCGCTACCTGCCCATGCTCTCGCCCGCATGTCAAATCATCGGCATCGCCTTTGACGAACAGCGTGTCGACCACGTTCCCACCGACGCCCACGACCTGCCGCTACCCCACATCATCAGCGCCTAATCGCCGCCACGTCAGCCACGGCTACAGCAGTACCACCGCAGTCTAGTGCTCCTCGCCGGCGCGGGCCAGGTCGTAGGGCGTGGTCTGGTAGACGTAGTAGTTGAGCCAGTTGGTGTAGAGCAGCTGAGCTTGGCTGCGCCAGACGTTGCGCGGCTCGGCGGTGGGGTCGTCGCCCGGGAAGTAATGTGCCGGCACATCAGGATCAAGCCCGCGCTTCACGTCGCGCTCGTACTCCAGACGCAGCGTGTCGGTATCGTATTCGGGATGGCCAAAGACAAAGAAGCGGCGACTGTCGGTCGACTTGACGATATACAGGCCCACCTCGTCGGACACTGCCACGACCTCGAGCTGCGGCTCGGCCTCCACGTCCTCGCGGCGCACATCGGTATTGCGCGAATGCACGGCATAGAAACGGTCGTCAAAGCCGCGGACCAGCGGGCTCTGCGGCTTCACCAGATAATGCTCGAACACGCCGCTCGCCTTTGCCGGCAGGTCGTACTTCTGAATACCGTAATGATGGTAGAGCCCCGCCTGCGCGCCCCAGCAAATGTGCAGCGTAGAGTGCACATGCGTGGTGGACCAGTCCATGATCTGGCAGAGCTCGGGCCAGTAGTCGACCTCTTCGAACGGCATCTGCTCCACCGGCGCTCCTGTGATGATCAAGCCGTCGTAGTGAATGTCGCGGATGTCGTCGAACGTGCGGTAGAACGTCTCCAGGTGGCCGGCGCTCACGTGCGTGGCCTCGTGCGTTTTGGTGCGCAGCAGGTCCACCTCCACCTGTAGCGGCGTGTTGGAGAGCTTGCGCATGATCTGCGTCTCGGTGGCGATTTTGGTGGGCATGAGGTTGAGGATGAGCACGCGCAGCGGACGGATGTCCTGATGCAGCGCGCGGTACTCGGTCATGACAAAGATGTTCTCGCTCTCGAGCTGCGCGGCGGCAGGGAGGGCGTCGGGGATGCGAATGGGCATGGATGCTCCTTACGAGTCAGTTGCAGCTATGGTACAACGAGCGACCCCATCCGCGCGAGCACATCGCCCAGCGATGCCGTCAGCGGCCCGAATCACTCCAAAAATAGAGATTAAGGCATGTCCCAAAAATCTACGGCACTTTAGCCTAGCAAAGTGACGGCAGGACGCTACAATGGTTCGACGCGAAAAACTCGGCCGGAAGGATACGTATATGTACCAGACGCGTAAGATCGGTGTGGTCGGCCAGGGCCACGTAGGAGCACATGTTGCCAACAGCCTGCTTATGCAGGGCATTGCCGACGAGCTGTACCTGTGCGATATCAACGAGGCCAAGGTGACGTCCGAGGTCCAGGACCTGCGCGACTCCCTTTCGTTTGTCCCGTATAACACCAAGATCGTCAATTGCTACGACCACTACGAGGAGCTGGCCTGCTGCGACGTCATCGTTAACGCCGCCGGCAAGGTCACGCTGGCCGCCGGCAACCGCGACGGCGAGCTGTTCTTTACCACCGACGCTGCCCGCACCTTTGCCAAGCGCATCGTCGACGCCGGCTTTGACGGCATCTTTGTGAGCATCTCCAACCCCTGCGACGTCGTGTGCACCGAGCTGTGGCACCTGACCGGCTACGATCCCAAGAAGATCATCGGCTCGGGCTGCGGTCTGGATTCCGCCCGCCTGCGCACCGAGATCTCCAAGAAGGTCGGCGTGAGCCCCAAGTCTATCGACGCCTACATGATCGGCGAGCACGGCTTTAGCCAGCTGGCTGCCTTTAAGGCTGCGACCATCGCCGGCAAGAGCCTCAACGAGCTCCAGGCCGAGAACCCCGACAAGTACGCCTTTGACCACATGGAGGTCGAGGAGCTCGCGCGCAAGGGCGGCTACGTAACCTACCAGGGCAAGCAGTGCACCGAGTACGCCGTCGCCAACTCCGCCGCGCGCGTCTGCGCTGCCGTTCTGCACAACGAGCACGCCGTGCTTTCCGCCTCCACGCTCATGACCGGCCAGTATGGCGAGGAGGGCATCTTCACCTCCCTGCCGTGCGTGATCGGCGCCGAGGGCGTCGAGGAGGTCTACACGCTCGACCTGTCCGAGTACGAGCTCGAGGGCTTCCACAAGAGCTGCCAGCACATCCGCGACAACATCGCCCAGCTCGACTGGTGGGATGCCGAGGCCTACGACGCAAAGTAGGCCGCCGCTTGACGCGACACCTCGCACACACGGCCGCAATGTAGAGCGGGCCGCGCCGGAAATCCCCGGTGCGGCCCGCTTTTTATTGACCCCAACAGCATGCCTGCAGATTTAGGTCTAATACTTTTCCTGCAAAGTGAACGAGCCAAATCGGACCCCCGAAGCATCGACACTTTTCAGACGCCATTTCCTGCGATTTCGTCGAGATTTACCTGCGGTTTTGGCACCAAAAAGTGCGGATGCTTCAGGGATCCAAAATAGGTCGTTCACTTCTGGGGAAAAGCATTTGACTTCATTATTCGACAGCTGGGACGGGGTGCCGCGACGCAGACGGGACCCTCGTTTGGCGAAGGCCCCGTCGTAAAAGTTCGCTTTCCCCGCTACTTAGTACTGCTCAACGCCCATGTAGCGACGAACCTCGGGGCTGTGGTCGAACACCTTGCCGCGGGCGGCGCGCAGCTCGCAGCTCATGTTGTAGAAGAAGATCGGCTCCAGGTACGAACGCACGCTGGCAGGCACGTCGCCCACGCCGTACTCGAGTGCGTCGAGCACCATGACCGTATCGGTGTGCGTGTTGAGGAACGCCAGCGCGCGCTCCTCCATGGGGCGGCACTCGCCCGATCCGAGCTGCACAAAGTAGAACACGCCGGGCTCGGTAGCCTCGAAGGGGCCGTGGAAGTACTCGCCGGAGTGGATGTAGCAGCAGTGCTGCCACTGCATCTCCATGAGCGAGCAGATGGCCATGGCGTAGGTCTGGCTAAAGTTGGGGCCGGATCCCAGGATGTAGAAGAACTCGTGCTGCTGGCAGAGCTCGGCAAAGCGATCGCCCAGCTCGGCGTTGACCTTCTCGCGGGCAGCGGGCAGCAGCGCATCCATCTGCTTAAGGCCGGCGTACATGTCGGCAAGCGCCTCGTAACCCTCCTGCTGGTGGAGCAGTTCGGCGGCGATCAGAGCGCCGATGCCCTGCGGCACCTCGGCCTGCGACACGCCCTCGCCCCAAGGGTAGACCCAGGTGGTCCACTTGCCGTTATCAATCTTGGAGCCCTCGCAGTCGGTCATGGTCACGACCTCGGCGCCGGCAGTCAACGCCATCTCGCAACCGTCGACGACCTCCTGCGTATTGCCGCTGTGGCTGCAGGCGATGACGAGTGACTTCTCGCCAAGACTCTTGGGGGCCATCAGGCAAAACTCGCGCGCCGTGTAAACCGTCGAGGTAAACGTGGTCGCCTCGCGCTTGAGCAGCTCGTTGGCCGGCATCAGGTCGATCATCGAACCGCCGCAGGCAATCCAAAAAACGTTCTCAATCTTGCCCTTGCGCTCGATAATTTCCTGAACCAGATCATGTGCGTTCATCCTGATGTTCCTCCTTGTGGGGCGGCTTTGAGCGACGACAGCTCGTACCTGCGGTCGTTCTATGTTGTCCTATTTATAGCACGCAAGCTGTCGCAGGTGAAGTCATTGCGGCAAATTTGTTCCATATTGTTCTATTCGTGGATGTTAGATGTCGAACACGTAGCGCGAGCCCACGATCTTTTGGCGCCCGAGCAGCAGGGGGCGCTCGTCTGCATCGGTAAAATACGCCTCCATATAAAAGAGAGGCTCGCCGACCGGCACCTCCAGCAGCGGGGCCACCTGGGCATCGGCAAGCGCGATCTCCACGGTACAGGGGTCGGACTTGAGCGGCGCGCGGCCCGAGTGGTCGGCAACGAGCGCAAAGATCGAGTTATCGGTGAGGTCCTCGGCGGCCAGCGTCTGCAGGTAGGGATGGTCGGCGAGCACAAAGGCGTTGTTCTCGAGCATGACGGGGATGCCGTCGGCCGTGCGCACGCGCTCGACCACGATAAGCTCACTGCCGGGCTCCACGCCAAAAAACGCCGCGTCCTCGCGCGTCGCCGCAACCACCGTGCGCGACACCAGGCGCGCTCCGGCCACCATATCGTTGGCAGCACAACCCTCAGTAAAACTCTGGACGTCACCCTTCTGGCGAATCTTGCGCTTGAGCTTGGGCGCGCACACAAACGTGCCCCTCCCCTGCTGGCGGTTGAGATACCCCGCGCGCGATAGCTCCTCGATGGCACGGCGCACGGTGACGCGTCCCACGCCATAGGACTTCGCGAGCTCCATCTCGGAAGGAATGCGCGAGCCGGCTGCGTACACGCCGCGCGCGATCTCGCCCTTCAGGTCGTCCATAACCTGCTGGTACAGCGGCACGGCGGAAACATCTGCGCTGCCGGTTTTATCGTCGAATGCCATCGTTACGCTCCATCCCGCGCATGCTCGGACTCAAACTCTTCAATCGCCGCCATAAACTGCTCGCCAAAGGCGTCGGCCTTTTTCTCGCCGATGCCGTTGACCTGGATAAGCTCGTCGCGCGTCTGCGGACGCAGGCGGCACAGGCCGCGCAGGGCCTTGTCGGAAAAGACCATGTACGGCGCCATCTCGAGCTCGGTCGAGATTTCCTTACGCAGGGCACGCAGGCGCTCGAACAGCTCGGCATCGTCGCCCACACGCGGGCGCTGATCCAGCTCGGCCTCCTCGCGCAGCAGATCCACCGCACGGCGGGCGCGGGCCGAGGCCTTGCGCTTGGACGCGCGACGCTTAACGGTAAAGGCGAACGCCTCGTCCTCGGCCTCGCCGGCACGCGGACCCAGGCCCACAACCGGGTACTGCCCCTGCGAGGTGGCCAGATAACCGCGGCCGCACAGCTGGCCGATGATGTCCTTGATGCGCCCGGCCGATTCGCTCGACAGCTCGCCATAGCCGCGATCCTCGTCCAGATGCATCTGGCGAATACGCTCGGTATTGCCGCCGTGGAGCACGTCGGCGATAAGTGACTTGCCGAAGCGCATGGGACGCGTGGCCACATAGCGCACGGCGGCGCGGGCCATATCGGTGACGTCCTCGACCTCGAACTGCGTGAGGCAGTTGCTGCAGTTGCCGCAGCCCTCGGCGTCGTCCGCGGCGGTGCTGCCCGCACCAGCCGCGGCAGCATGCTCGGCCGCGGCCTCGTCGCCAAAGTAGCGCAGCATGTATTCGCGCAGGCAGCCGGTGGTATTGCAGTAGCCTTCCATCTGGCTGAGCAGGCGATATCGATTCTGGAGCGCCCATGCGCGCTGCTCATCGTCGAGCGCCTCATCGGCAGCATCGCCGCGGTCGATCAAAAAGCGACGCATGCGAAAATCGTTACCGTTCCACAGCAGATGGCAGCTGGCCGGGTCTCCATCGCGGCCGGCTCGACCCGCCTCTTGGTAGTATGCCTCGATGCTCTCGGGCACGTTGTTGTGAATCACGTAGCGCACGTTGGGCTTGTCGATGCCCATGCCAAAGGCGTTGGTGGCAACCATCACCTGGATATCGTCGTCGATAAAGGCACGCTGGCTTTGGCGGCGGGCGTCGTTACCCATGCCGGCATGGTAGCGGCCAACGCGAATGCCGCTGGGTCCCAGCGCCTCGGCAAGCTCGCCTGCCAGCGCATCGACCGTCTTGCGGGTGGAGCAATACACGATGCCGCTCTCGCTCGAATGCGCGATCACGTAGTCGCGCACCCAGGCAGTCTTGGCCTTGTCGCCCATCTCCTCGCAACCAAAGTAGAGGTTCTTGCGATCGAAGCCCGTCACCACCGTCGCGGGGTTTTGCAGGCCGAGCATCTGCTGAATGTCCGCACGCACGCGCTCGGTCGCCGTGGCGGTAAAGGCAGCCACGATGGGGCGCTGCGGCAGCGAATCGATAAACTCGCGAATCTGCAGGTAGGCGGGGCGGAAATCCTGCCCCCACTGGCTCACGCAGTGGGCCTCGTCAATAGCCACGAGTGGCACGCCAATGCCGCCTTCAGCCGCGGCCTCCTGCGCAAAGGCTAAAAAGCGAGGCTCGAGCAGGCGCTCGGGTGCCACGTACATAAGCTGGTAGCGACCCTCACGCGCCCGCTTGAACACGGTGTTTTGCTGGGCCGGCGTAAGGCTGGAGTTGAGATAGCTGGGCCGCGCACCCGCCGCGAGCAATGCGCGGGTCTGATCCTCCATAAGCGACAGCAGCGGACTCACCACAAAGGTGATGCCGGGCAGCATGAGCGCGGGCACCTGGTAGCAAATGGACTTGCCGGCGCCCGTGGGCATAACACCCAGCGCGTCGCGACCGGCAAGGATCGCATCGACCATGCGGTCCTGTCCCGGGCGAAACGAGGTGTAGCCAAAATAGGCGCCGAGCGTGTCGAGCGCCATCTGCTGCATGCTATCGATCATGGTTTCCTAACGTCCAAGTCATCTGCCGCCGATTATACGCCGCTATGCGGACCAGCGTCGTACGGCTGCCGGCCACGCTCATTCTGCGGGTAGTCATTGGGGACGTTCTTGAATGACTAGTCGTTTAAGAACGTCCCCAATGACTATCTTGATAAGCGCGGAAACATCGCCAGTTGAGCATAAGTCAGCGAAAACGCCCCCAAGCGAGCAAGGTGACGTGAAAGAGGAGGGAAGCGTACTTCGGTACGCGACCGACGATTGAACGTCAGATTGCCGCTTAGGGGCGTTTGCAGCGTCGACCGGTCCGCCGTTCGTTAGAACGGCGGAACCAAGGGCGCAGCGTCGGCCCGTTACGCGGTTTGGTAAAACCGCGTAACTTACATGACCATAACGTAGCGCGATCCCACGTAGTACTGCTTACCCATCAGGACCGGCTCGCCATTGGGGCCGATAAAGCCGGCACGCAGGTTGAGCAGCGGATCGTGCGGGGCAATGCCCAGCTCGGCGGCCTGCTCGGCGTTGGCACGAACGGCCTCGACCGTACGGTAGCCAACCGAGACAATCGGTGTTCCGCCAACACGCTCGACCTCGGCAAAAATCGACTTGTCCTCAAGATCGGCCGTCAACAGCTCACGGTAGGCGTCAAACGGCACAAAGATGTTCTCCTCAAAGATGGGCTCACCGTCGGCCGTACGCACGCGCTTGATATGCAGCAGCAACGCATCCTTCTGCAGGCCAAAGAACTCCATCTCGTTTTGGCGCGCCGGAACGATCTGACGATCGATCACATGTGCGCCCGCCTTCATGCCGTTGTCGGCACACAGCGCGGTAAACGTCTGCAGCGTCGAGGCGTGAAACTGGCGATTGATGTGCGGCGTGGAAACAAAGGTGCCGCGGCCCTGCTGCTTAACCAGGTAGCCATCGGAGCATAGCTCCTCGACGGCGCGGCGCACCGTAATTCGGCTCACCTCGTACTGCTCGGCTAGCTCGAGCTCGGACGGAATACGCTCCTTGGGTGCATAAACACCTTTCTCGATCGCATCCTTGATTTCGTCGTAAATCTGCTGGTAAAGCGGTGCATTTTTGGGTGCGGGCATATCTGATCACTCTTATCAAAATAGCGAAATAACTAATACGTATATAACGTCTTTTTATATGTTACCTCAGTTGGATAAAACGATACACCACATACAGCAAAACCTTACTTGCCGTCGTCCTGTTGCAGACTGTCCTGCTCGCTGAGGCGCGCCTGCCTGCTGGCCATGCGTGCGGGCTTGTCGGGATCGGGAACGGCCGTGGGCATGGGCTCGTCGACATGACCACCCCACCAGCCGCCCACAAAGCTGAGCGTGTGGAACACGTTGATCACGGCACCGGGATCAATGTCGCACACTAGCTTGATAATGTCCTGGCTCTCGTAGGTCGAGACAACGGTGTGCAGCAGGTACATCTTTTCACGGCTGTATCCGCCGATGACCTCGGCGCAGCTAATACCATGCTGAAAATGGTCAACATAGGCGGTCATGACCTCGTCTGCCTTACGCGTTGTGATCTGCAGCGTCACACGGTCGTAGCGATGATAGAAGCTGTCGATGGTCTTGGTCGAAATAAACTGGAACACTATGGAGTACGCCGCGTTATCCCAGCCAAACATAAAGCCAAAGATCGCCAGGATAAAGCAGTTGAAACCAAAGATGACACCCCAGATGGTCTTACCCGTGTGGTTGGAGACCCACAGCGCGATAAAGTCGGTGCCGCCGGTAGATGCGCCGGACTTAAGCGCGATGGCAGCGCCCAGACCCGAGACCACGCCGCCAAAAATGATGAGCATGATCTTGTCGCCCAAAAACGGGGCGAAATGAAAGATGTTGAGGAACAGCGACGAGAGCACAACTTGCATCATCGAGAAGATGACGAAGCGCTTGCTAATGCCGCTCCAGCATAGGAGCGCCACAGGAATGTTGAGCGCGAGCATACCGAGCGAGATGTCGATATGAACGCCACCCAGCGAGGTAACGCGATCGAGCAGGACCGCGACGCCGGTGAGACCGCTCGGAAGCAGATCGGCGGGCTGAATGAACGCCTGGATCAGAAATGTCTGGAGAACGGCAGAAATGGTGACCGCCACAGCGGTAATAGCGCGGCGGACGATGGTAAGGCGGCCGAGCACGAGCACGCGGTCCGTGAGCTGATCGATGGCGTTCGCCACGTAGGCTCCCTTCGAAGGCAGATGTAGTTGTGGGGCATGTCGGCGATTGTAGCATGGAGCGCGAGAGGGCGCTTCAATTCACCCTCTCTCGACAACCAAAACGAGCCAGCAGCTCCCCAACCAAAGAGCCAAATTCTAAGTGAGTAGACTTTTCGCGATCTACCAAGCACACTCAAAACAGCCACCTCTCCGACCTGCGGTTTTACTAAGGCAGATACGCTTTGTGCTCGGCATGTGCCAAAGAGTCTACTCACTTAGTCCGAGTCGAAGCCAAACGGATCTAAATTGAAGCCAAAATGAGCCAATCCACCGCAAGAGACGTGTGAATCCGCACTTCTTGCGGCGAATTGACGCTACAAAGCGGTCAGAATGTCGGCGAGGTTGTCGATGACGGCGTCGGCTCCCGTTTGGTCCAGGTTAACGCCCTCGTGCGGACGCAGTGCCAGGACGCGCGCGCCGGAGCGCTTGCCGGCCTCGATGCCCAAAGGCGAGTCCTCGATAACCAGGCACTCGGTAGGCTCCACACCCAGCGCCTCCATGGCGCGCAGGTAGATCTCGGGATCGGGCTTAAACGCACTGCACTCGTGACCGCTAATGGTGTAGTCCAGCACGTCGGCGATACCGGCAATCTCCACTAGCTCGTCGATGAGCTCGCGGTAGGACGAGCTCGCGATGGCACACTTGACGCCGCGCTCGTGCAGCTCGCGCATCACCGGCTCCGTCTGCTCGTTGAGCAGCTCGGCATACGGAACAGGGTGAACCGGGCTGTAGACCTGCTTGTACTCAACGCGCAAGCGCTCGCGCAGCTCAACATCGTCGGGCACCAGCGCCTTCCAAATGGCGGGCTCGTTAGACCCCGAAAGATCGGGGATCTCGTCAAAGTGGAACCCCTTCTCCTCCATAAACGCCACGCGACGACGGTTGTAGAACCACTCGGTATCGACCAGCACGCCATCCATATCAAACAGCACTGCCTTGATCATACGCATCTCCTCCCACCTGCCAAAAAGGGACAGGTTTATTTTGGTAGGTTTTACCTGGGGTTTTGCGGAGCGACAAACACGTCCTCCCCAGAGCAAAAAAGGGGATGGGGCGAAAACCCCATCCCCTCTCAATCAACCCGCAAGGTCTACTTACTTGTGATTAGTAGGAAAGCTTCCACATGTAGCGACGCATGGTCAGCGGGTGCTGACGGGCCTCGGCGATCTGGTTGCCGTACTCGCGCATAACGGCGAGGTGCAGCAGCGGGTTGAAGTAGGTGACGACGCTTGCCGGCACGGCGTCGGCTAGACCGTAGTCCTTGGAGTCGATCAGAGCGACCTTGGCGCCCATGCGCTTAAGGAAGGTGAGGGCGCGGGCGTCCATCGGACGGGTGGCACCATCGGACATGAAGAAGACGTAGGGCTTACCCTCGGTGGAAACCTCGAACGGGCCGTGGAAGTACTCGCCGGTGTTGTAGGCGGCGGCGTCGATCCACTGCATCTCGGTGAACAGGAAGGCGGCGTGAGAATAAGCCATCTTCTCGGAGGCACCAGAGGCCATGAAGTAGATCATCTTGTCGTCCTTGAAGTCCTGGGCGAACTGCTTGGCGAGGCCCTTGGCGGACTGAGCGGCGTTCTCGCAGAGCTCGAAGACGTTGGTGAGGCCGGTGATCATGTCCTCGTAGTGGTCATAGCCTTCGGTCTGCTGAAGGATCTCGAGAGCAAGAGCAATGGCGTAGCCGGGCTTCTCGCACTTGGCAGCGTAGTTGGCGTGGAAGCCGTGAACGATGACGTGGTCGGCGTCGACGGTCAGAGCGGAGCCAGCCTTGTTGGTGAGGGAGACGACCGGGCAGTTGTGCTTCTTGGCGGTCTTGTTGGCCTCGACGGTCTCGGGCGTGGAGCCACCGAGGGAGCAGGTGATCACGAAGGTGTGCTCGTTGACCCAGGAGGGCGTGTCGTAGTTGAACTCGTTAGCGGTGAAGATCTGAACGTTCAGCTTGTCCGTGTTGTTGGCCAGGAAGTACTTGGCGGGGTAAAGGTCGGACATGGAGGCACCGCAGCCGACGAAGGCGACGCTGTGGATCTCGTGGTTGGACAGGACGTCAGCGACGATCTGCTTAGGGAGGTTAAGGTCGATCTCGTACATCTGACACATTCCTTTCGATTATTGCGGCGCCACTTTGCCGGACGCACGCAGGGTTACCGTGATTTGGACCGAGTCGCCGGCCCGTTGAGGATGTGACAAAGGAGCTGTCCCTTTGACACATTTAGGGATGGAAGCCTGCCTGGGGTATGGGATGCCAGGCAGGCCCCCGGGGGAAAGCGGTTAGACGCTTGGTCGCGACTAGGCCAGGATGCCGGCCGCGGAGAGGGCGATGCCGCCCACGATGGCGATCACGAGAAGCCAACCGGTGTTGACGTTCTTCTTGATGAGCCAGTACATAAGGCCGGTGAGGCCAAGGGAGATCATCTGGGGCATCATGCCGTCCAGGATGTCCTGGATCACGACGGTGCCGTCAGCGAACTGCAGCGGGGTGGTGGCGCCGATCAGCGTAGCGATCATGCCGCCCACGGACATAAGACCCACGATGCCGCAGACATACATGAGCTTCTCCATGAGGTCGCCACCCTGGAGCTTGCTCAGGTACTCGTGGCCGCCCTGGTAGCCGATCTTGGCAGCGAACCACGTGATCAGCACGGAGGGCACAATGGAGATGAGCATGGCCAGGATCGGACCCATGATGGAGCCCTGCTGAGCCAGCTGAACGCCCAGGCCAAAGGCGATAACGCGAATGGTGCCCTGGAAGAAAGAGTCACCGATGCCGGAAAGCGGGCCCATGAGGGAGGTCTTGACCGCGTTAATCGAATCGGGATCGAAGTTCTCGGGATCCTTGGCGTACTCCTCCTCCATGGAGGCGGCGAGGCCTAGGACAAAAGCGCTCGTCTGCGGGGTGCAGTTGTAGAACGCCATGTGACGGTGGTAAGCCTCTTTCTTAGCAGCGAGCTGCTTGGGGTCGGACTCGTCCGGATAGAGGCGATCGAGCGTGGGGACCATGCCGTAGAGGAAGCCCATGTTCATCTGACGCTCGTAGTTCCAAGAGGCCTGGATGGCCCAGGAGCGCCAGAAGAACTGGCTGACCTTCTTGTTCAGGGACACGTCCTTGGTTGCGGTTGCCATAGTGTGTTCCTCCTTAGTCTTCGTCGTCTTCGAGCGGATCGTAGTCGGAATCGACACCGGCGGCTGCATGGGAACCGTTGAACTTGAAGCCCATGAAGACAATAGCCAGGCACACACCGATCAGAGCGACCGCGATGACGGACAGGTTGAGGTAGGCGGCGAGCAGGAAACCGATGAACAGGAACGGGGTCATACCCTTCTTGATCATCATGGTGAGCAGCAGGGCCAGACCGTAGGCGGTCATGATCTTGGTCGAGACGTTCAGACCAACGGACAGCCACTCGGGAACCATGTTGACGATGGCTTGGACCAGGTCGGTACCGACAAAGACGGCCAGGAAGATCGGCAGGAAGTACATGACGGCGTACAGACCGGAGCCGGCGCAGATGTGCATACGGTAAGCGGTCTTGAACTTTCCGTTATCGATCGCGCTATCTGCCACATGGGTGAGGGCGGCGATGATGGAACGGAACACGATGCCGAGGAGCTGACCCAGGACGGCGACCGGGATGGCGATCGTCATGGCGGTCTCGGCGGAAGCATCGGTCAGGCACGCAAAGGCAGCGGCCACGATGCCGCCCAGGACCATATCGGGCGGAACGGCGGCGCCGACCTGCACCAGGCCCATGGACACGAGCTCGACGGCGGCACCGACGGCAAGGCCGGTGGGCACATCGCCCAGCAGCAGACCGACGAGCGTAGCGCCAACGAGGGGCTGCTCGAAGTTAAGACGACCGAGCAGGCGGGAGTCCCACATGCAGAACACGCCGACGAGGCCGACGAGCACCGCACTGATGAACGTATTCATACCCTTCTCCTTTCAGTCAGGCAAACGCCTGGTTGATTACAGCTTGGCGTCGATGTCGACGCTCTGATACGTAGGGGTCTGCTGGACGTAGAGCTTAATGCCCATGTCGAGCAGTTGGTTGACGTCGGCCTTCTGGGCGGCGTCGAAGAAGACGGAGCTGTCCTTGCCGCCGACCTGCTCGGCACCGTCGTGGTTGGCGGTGGCGCCCAGGTTGATGGCGTCGAGCTTGTAGCCCTGGCAGAACTGCAGCATCTCGGCAGTGTTGCCAAAGACGAACATGACGCGCTCGCCGAGGGTGTTGAGCCTGTCCATCTTGGCAAGGGCACGCTCAACGGTGAAGACGTTCAGGCGCACGCCCTGGGGCTTGGCCAGCTTAAGAGCGCCCTTCTTGATGTCATCGTTGGCGGCAGCGTTGTCGACGACGATGATGCGCTCGGCCTGAACCTTGGTGGTCCAGGTAAAGACGACCTGGCCGTGCAGCAGACGGTAGTCAAGACGTGCGAGGACGATCTTGGCGGGACCGGAGCTGTGACGGGACGCCTTGGCCTTCTTAGCGGGAGCCGCGGCGACCTCGACCGGTGCGTTGGGGTTGGTCAGACCGGTGCGGGCCTCGTTGATGAGGGCCGCGAGCTCGGTGCCCTTGACGGGGGCGGGGCTCATAGCAAGCGTGAGCGCCAGCGGGATGTTGAAACCGCTGACAACCGTGAACTTCGTGCCGTTCTTGGAAAGCTCGACCATGTTGTTGTTGACCGAGCTACCGAGCATATCGGTTAGCACATACACGGTGTCGTCCGCGTTGAACGTGGCGATCATAGCCTCAACCTTATTGGTGATGGGCTCCTTGTCGTCACGAGCAAGCGACACGACGTGGACGTTCGACACGTCGCCGAGAACCATCTCGAGCGTGTCTTTGGCGCCTGCGGCCAGGCCGCCATGAGATGCGAGAATGATCTGATTCATCTTGCCTCCTCCTTTTCGTTATGGTCATTATAACGTCTTATACGTTGTTTATATTGATAATTAGTATATAAACCGTTCGCGGGTGAAAAACGACCGTTGGCGGGTTTAACGTACTTGAAACGTTGGGGCTGGGTAGGTCGGCGCTGGCTGGATAACCCCAGGTCGGACGCCGCGCGCAACCCCCTATCGCACGAAGTACCAGGGGCTTTCCTGCACGGTGGGCTCCAGCGCAATGCCCGTGCGCTCGCGGAAGAGATCCATGTCCTGCGATTTCTCCGTCCACCACGCGTTGGGCTTAAAGGTCATGCTCTCAACGACATGGCCGACAAACACACTGTTGCGCAGCTTGGAAAAGTCGGTGTTCATAATCACGATGGACGCGAGCACCAAAACGATGCCCAGAACTTTGATCGCGCCGGCGGGCTCGGCGTAGACACCAATGCCCAGCAGTACGGTGACGACTGTCTCGAATGACATTACGACGGGAACTTTCGACGTCTCGAGCCCCATGGACAGACCCTGCATATATAAGATGTAAGCCACGGCTGTGGGGATGAGTCCAAAGCCAAGGAACAACAGCAGCAGCTGTGGCGACATTGCCGCGGCGACATCCGGCCACGGAGCCGCGATAGCTGCCATAACCGCACCGCCAAAAACAAAGCCCCAAAACGTGACAGCCAGCGGGTGGACCGTCTTGGTTGCTATCCGGCTAAACACCGCGAGCGACGCACCACAAAGGCCTGCAATCACGCCCGACGTGACGCCCCAAACCGAAAAATGAAAACCGGAAAGGTCGCCATTGGTCACCGCAAGCACGCAGCCAACGATGTTAAAGACAATGGCGATGAGTTTGTTGAGGGTCACGTCCTCGCGATAAAGTACGCGGCCGAGCGCGACGCCAAACACCGGCGACGTGTAGAGCAGCACCGATGCCGTGGACATGCCCACCTCGCGCATGCACTCGTAATAGCAGGTGTTGGCGGCAGCCAAACCGACGATACCGACAAGCGCGCAGGAAACAAGCTCTTTAGGGCTTGCCTTGAACAGGGTCAGCGGACCCTGAACCACGGTAGACTCCTCACCCGGACGGCAGCCCATAAACATCAGGACCGGCGCCAAGATAAGCGCTCCGACCAACAAGCGAAAGGCAGCCATGCTCTGGGACGAAACGCCCATGGCCGAGATGCCGTTTACAAAGATTCCGATGCTGCCCCACATAAGCGCGGCGATCAGCACCAGCACATAGCCCAGATTGCTCCTCTTCAACGCAGCCTCCTCAGTATTATTTCCAATATGTTTCATGCTACGTTATAGTCGTTATATACATTTTTCAAGGCACAAATCGGCGAACGGGAAATCTCTCGACACAAGGAGTGTCCCCAACTGCCGGCACAGACGATATGAGCAGGACATAAAACATTGAGAGCCCCTGCTGCATGAAAGA
>NZ_QRWD01000039.1 GCF_003459505.1 Collinsella sp. AF20-14LB | reverse complement strand
TGTTAGCGCTACTGTAAAAACAACCATTTTGACCAACGCTCAATAACCAATCATGCCAACGCAGTCCCGCCATTTGCGCCAACGCATTTTCACCATTTCCACCAACGCCGGGGCTTACGCTTCGATCGACGAGCGAACGATGCTTTCGGGAGGAGCGGGCCGTGGCGGAGAAGAACCTGATCGGAGAGTTGGACATGTACAGGGAAGCGGGCATAAAGCCCAACTTCAGCGACATAGCGAAGCGCTACGGCAAGGACAGGCACACCGTGGCGTCGTACTGGAGGGCCGAGGGCGGGCGGCCCCACGACGGGCGCGGCGACAGGGCGGGCTCGTTCGACGCGCACATCGAGGAGGTGGCCGCCAAGGCGCAGCTGCCGGGAGTCACCAAGAAGGGCATCCACGAGTGGCTGCTGCACAGGTATCCCGGCGAGGACCTGGCCGGCTACAACGCCTTCACCCAGTTCATGCGCAAGAACGGCATCGCCGTCGGGGCCTCCGGCGGCCCGGAGCCGCACCCGCGCTTCGAGACGCCGCCCGGACTGCAGCTGCAGTTCGACTGGAAGGAGTCCGTCAAGATGGCGAACCGCGACGGCGAGCTGTTCGAGTTCAACGTGTTCGCGGCGACGCTGGGCCATTCCCGCAGGCACATATTCATCCGGTCGAGGACCAGGACGACCGACGACCTGGTCAGGTGCATGTACGCCACGATCGCGAGGCTCGGCGGCGTGCCGCGCGAGTGGGTCACGGACAACATGTCCGCCCTGGTGACGGTCAAGGGCGGCCGGCGCCTCAAGGTCCAGCGCGCGTACGAGTTCGCCAAGGCCGCCGGCTTCGAGCTGAAGCTGTGCCGCCCGCGCAGCCCCCAGACGAAGGGCAAGGTCGAGTCGTCGAACCGCTTCCTGTCGCGGCTCATGGCCTACCAGGGCGACTTCGACGGCTGGGACGACATCGACGAGATCGTCGCGCGGATCGAGGACGCCAGCAACTCCGAGCCCAACGAGACCACGGGGCTGCCTCCCTCCGCGCTGTTCATGGAGGAGAAGGACGCGCTGCTGCCCGTCGGCAACCTGCGCGCCCTCGAGGAGGCGATGGGCGACGTGGTGCGCGTGGCCAGGGTGCCGGCCACGATGCTGGTGAGCGCGCACGGCGAGCCCATGTCGGTGCCCAGGCGCTGCATCGGCAGGCCCGCCCGCATCGTCTGCATGCCCGGCGGCGCGATGGACTGCTACGTCGGCGGCGAGCTGGTGGCCACGCACGTGGCGGGCGGGCCGGCCTACGACCCGGCGCACTACGCCGAGGCCATGGCCGGCAAGCGGTGGTTCGGCGACGCCGCCGGCGACATCGAGGCGGCCGCCGCGGCCAACCTCGGCCTGCTCGACTCGATAGGGGGCTCGCTGTGAGCGCCGCCGTGCAGGCCAGCCCCCTCAACCGCCTGGCGGCCAACCTCGAGGAGCTGGGGCTCGAGGGCATGGCGTCGTCGGTGCCCGAGTACGTCAGGCTCGTCGCCGACGGGAGGAAGGGCCTGGTCGACGCCATGCTCGAGCTCACCGACGCCCAGATAGCCCTCAAGCGGCGCGCCGACGACGAGCGCCGCACGAGGATGGCCAACTTCCCCTACATAAAGACGCTGGCCGACTTCGACTGGGGCTTCCAGCCGAGCGTGCCGCGCGGGCTGGTCGAGCAGCTGGCCACGCTCGAGTTCATCGACCGCGGCGACAACGTCGTGCTCGTCGGCAGCCCGGGCGTCGGCAAGACCCACCTGTCGATAGCCATAGGCCACGAGGCGGTGATGGCCCGCAAGCAGGTGTACTTCGCCGACTGCTCGAGGCTGGTCGAGGACCTCAAGCACGCCTCGGCGAAGGAGGCGCTGGCGCGCAGGATGCGGTTCTACGAGCACTGCAGCCTGCTGATAATAGACGAGCTCGGCTACCTCGACATCGGCAAGGAGGGCGCCGACCTGCTGTTCCAGCTGGTCAACAGGCGCTACGCGCTAAAGCGGTCGACCGTCGTCACGACCAACGTGCCGGTGGGCAGGTGGGGCGACGTGTTCGGCAGCAACGTCACGGCCTCGGCGGTGGCCGACAGGCTTTGCCACCATTGCGCGATGATCAAGATAACGGGACGGTCGTACCGCCTGAAGGACGTATCCATCGGCGGCGAGGACGGGAAGGAGGAGGGAGCCTAGACGCCGAAAGCGGCGCATCCGCGTTGGCGAATCCGGCGCATCCGCGTTGGCGCGATTGGCGAAAATACGTTGGTGAAAATGGTGAAAAATATATTGACGCTAAC
>NZ_QRWD01000038.1 GCF_003459505.1 Collinsella sp. AF20-14LB | reverse complement strand
TTGGTTTTGGAAGTTCGCGAAGCCCACTTCTCAAAACCAAGCACCCCGCCCCGGGTCTCGTCTGTGTATTTCCCGCTGGGCGAGCTATAGATGCCATGCACCGATGCGCTAAAGCGGCGACTTGAAATTGGTGCTATATTTAGCTCGAGTTGTTAAGTGTTAGTACGGGAGTCTGATATGGGGCTGTTCAAGAAGAAAAACCCGCAGGATGCCTTTGATCCCGATGTGTTTACCATCACGGACACGATTTTGGACCCGCCGCGCTTTACGTTTTTGCCGGCTATCTACCAGGATGCCACGCGTCGCAAGTGGGCCGTGCATCAGCGCGGCGCGACCCCGAGGATTTTTGACTACGCGGATGTGCTGCAATGCGAGATTGTCGAGACCGGAAATCCCGAGGATGTGCCGCAGCTCAGCAATCGAGAGCTCGCTCAGCAGATTTTGATTAACCCAGCTCAGGCTACCAAAAACAATGCCGCCAAGCGTAACATGTGCCTTGGTATGGGTGTCGTCGTTGCCGTGCAAACCGGCGAGGATGAGATTTCGAAGCTTGAGATTCCTGTGACTGCGGGCGAAGTCAAGCGAGACTGCGGCCTATATCGGTCGTATCGGAACGTTGCGGAACAGATCAAAGAAGCCTTCGACGCCATGGGGCGTTCGGAGCAATGATGCCCGCAGCATCAAGCGGTCGAGGAGCCTTACCCATGTCGAGTGAACCATATGCGATTCCGCCCAAAGATCGCGCCTTTGAGGGCATTCTTTGGTATATCAACCATTATGACCTGCAGGGTGGCGACCGGCTGCCCGCCGAGCGCGTGCTCTGTGAAGAGCTGGGCGTGTCCCGCACGGCGTTGCGCGCTGCGATCACGCGTCTCATTTCGTGCGGAACCTTGGAAAGCCGCCGCGGTTCGGGCACCTATGTGTGCCCGCCCAAACCGCTGAACATCTTTCAGGAAACGTGGAACTATACGCAGGCGGTGGAGAGGGTCGGCTCAAAGTCAACCGCACGCCTGGTATGCTCCAAGGTCGTGTACGCCGATATCGACCTGGCCCAAAAGGCCCAAATCGAGCTGGGCATGCCGCTCTTCTGCATTCGGCGCGTGCGCGTGGTCAATGGTTCCCCGGCGTCGATCGAGACGGCATACGTCAATCTGTCTTTGTGTCCCTCGCTTCCCGATCACGATTTCGAGCAGGAGAGCCTCTACGACGTTTTGCTCAAAGAGGGGAATGTCCGCGTGTCGCACGGCAAGGAGCATATTTCCATCAGCCGTCTGAACGCCGACGAGGCCAAGTTGCTGGATGCCCAGGAGGGCGCCCCGGTGTTTTATAAGGCTTCGCACGAGCGCGATGAGAACGATGGCTTTGTCGAGTATTGCAAGTCCGTGACCCTGCCGACCAAGTATCGATTTGCCGATAACGGTGAGGCAGACGGCGTTGCGACGAAGGTGGGTGTCGAATGGCTGAGGCAGTAGAAGACTTGCCGGTTTACAAGCAAATTCGCCGCTGCATTGCGGAGCGAATCGAGCGCGGTGACTATCCGACGGGCTCGATGATTCCGTCCGAAAATGAGCTGGCCGAGGAGTTTGGCACGACGCGCCTGACCATCCGCAGCGCCATGGATGAGCTGGTCAAAAGTGGCCAGATTCGTTGCGTGCAGGGCAAGGGCGCCTTTGTGGGGCACAAGTGGTTTGACGAGCACGCTCGCAAGGGCGGCTTCCGTCAGTCGGTTTTAGCTTCGGGCGCGACGCCGTCGGTGCGCATCCTGGCGCGCTCCAAACGCTATGCCGGCCCGTATTATGCCGACTTGTTTGGTATCGGCGAGGACGATCTGCTCTACTCGGTGCGCCGTCTTAACTGCATTGATGGTGAACCCGTGTCGATCGAGATGACGCTGATCCCGTGTCTGCTGTTCCCTGGCATCGAAGACGTGGACATATCGGTTTTCAGCCTGTATGAGACCTATGACATGTTGGGCCGAAAGCCAGATAAATCGATTGAGAAGCTCGATATTGAGGCGCTGGGCGCACGCGATGCGAGTTTGCTCGATCTTGAGCCGGGCGACCTGGCCCTCGTGCTGGAATGCCTGACCTATGACTCGAGTGGACAGGTTATCGAGTGTGCCAAGTCTTTTACCCGCGGCGATGCCGGCGGATATACCTACAACTATTAGTGTTCAGAGCGTCCTTGTGTACGGCAGGGCGCTCGTCTTTTATGGCCATATGTCGCTTGACCGATGGGCGGCAAAAACTGACCGTCTACCGAGAGGGGAGGATGAAATCGAAAAATCGGTATTAAAAACGGCTAACCTGTAATCGTTCACTGGTATTAAGAACCTTTGAATTGTTGAGCTTGGGGCCAAGATGACCACAAGGTTAGGCGGTGCGACGGGACGGTAAGCCCGTCCGGGCCGTGTGACAATTCAAACTGCTCGTGAAAGGAGCGGGAATGAAGGAGACCGAGAAGATCGAGATCATGCACTTCGACCAGGAGGGCTACCT
>NZ_QRWD01000037.1 GCF_003459505.1 Collinsella sp. AF20-14LB | reverse complement strand
GACGCGGCGGTCGAGCCAAAAGACAGACTGGGAAGAGGGTCGATGTGAGCGCAAGCTCCCATCGACCCTTTCCTTGTTCAAGTCTGCGAGAGCGGGAGGGCTGGGGCATGGATTCCCAAGGGCGAGGTACTATGACCTCGCCCTTGGGAATCCATGCCCCATACCCATATCGACTGCGATTCGCGGGTTTCAAAAGGGGCGCGCTCATTATTTTTCGCTAACTACGTCCGAAAAATAATGTGACAAATGACAAATGACAAATCAGGTTGAACGGGGGAGTTTGAGGGGGCTTGCCCCCTCATTCGGCGCCCGCGCCGATGGCCCGCACCTCGTGAGCGACGCCGCGAATGAGTAGGGCTGGGGGGTCTCGGGGGGAACGCCCGAGCGGGTGCAGGGCTGGCCCTGCCACGTCCTTAGCATAGCTAAGGTCTAACGTGCTAGACTTTAGTCGGATAAAATCTCACGCAAGGCGGTTACGACATGGCACACATAGCGAAGTACAAGGCAACCTCGGTCGGGCACATGCTCGCACATTACAGGCGCGATGCGTCGAGCTTGGAGCGCGACAACATCGACCCGAAGCGCACGAAGGACAACATGGTCGTTGCCCACTACACGAACAAGGACGGTCAGCTCGTGGTCGGGCGCGTGGTGCCCCGTGAGGGCGAGCCGAACTGGGGCACGGTCGAGCGGCGCATAGAGCGCGTGAACGAGGCACAGAAGGCCGCGGGGAAGCGCGCCACGCGCAAGGACGCGGTGGTTATGGCAGACGTTGTGGTGACGCTTCCCGACAACGTGCGCAAGGGCGATGAGGACAGGTTCTTCCGTCTCACGTACTGGTACCTGTCAAACAAGTTCGGCATCGACAACATGATGGGCGGGCATGTCCACAAGGACGAGGTGCTGAAGGACGGCACGCCCGCCCGCGACCACATGCACGTGCCGTTCACGCCGATACTCGACGGGCGATTCAACTACAAGAAGATGTGCCCGCGCATGTTCTATCAGAACATGCATAGGGAACTCGGTGACTATTTGGAGAAGCGCCTTGGCTACCGCCCAGAGGTCGAGCTTGCCGAGGAAACGCGGGCGCAGCGCGTGTACACCGACAAGTCCGTGGATATTGACAAGGTGCGCGGAGCGGTCGATAGGGCGGTCGTGCGACCTGCCGAGGACGAAGCGGCTCGGATTGTCGCGGCGGCGAAGGAGGAAGCCGCCGCTTTGCTCAAAGAAGCCGAGACGCGCAAGGCGGAGCTCGTGACCGAGATTGCCGAGAGGGAGGGCGAGCTCGAGGACGTGATGGTCGATATCGAGCATGCGACCGACCGATTGGAGTGCCTTCGGCAAAGAGCGAACGGGGTTGCGCGAGACGTTGAGGAGCTTCGACCCGTCGCTGCCGAGGTTCGGCGCTGGGAAGATGCGGGGAAAGCTGAGCGCGGCTCAATCCTCGATTCAATCGCTGCTCGATGCGCAGGAGCGGCGCGAGCAATTGGAAGAGCAGTTGAGGAGCTTGGAGACCGAATCTGGGCGCTGATGCGTCCCAGGAAGGTGCAACGCACCGAGCGCGGCTTGGATGATGTGATGAGGAAAGCCACGGAAGTCGCGCGTGCGGCGGAAGCGTTGAGCCGTAACCATGTTGCGCCGACGAACAGCAGGCCGCGCGGGCAGGCTCGGTGATGTGTTATAGTACTACCTGTATTACACATCAAGGAGGTGCAGCATGGCTACCGCAGTTACTTCGATGAGGATTCCTACTGAATTGAACGAGCGTTATAGCAGACTTGCGAAGGAAACTGGCAGGTCAAGGAGCTTTTATGTGAATGAAGCCCTGCAAGAAGCTATAGACCGCTTCGAGTATGAGTACGGGATTCTCAAAGACATTGAGGACTACCGTGCAGGCAGGCTTGAGACCTACAGCATCGATGAGGTAAGGGCGCATTGTGGCCTGGCGAATTGAGTTCACGAGGAATGCCGACAAGGCGATGCGCAAGCTAGACAAGGGCGTTGCGGCGCGGATGTTCGACGAGCTGGACGAGATAGCGAAGCTCGAAGACCCGAGAAGCAGGGGCAAAGCCCTAACGGGGAACTTGGCTGGCGTGTGGCGATACAGGGTCGGTGACTATCGGATCCTGTGCGATATCAACGACGGCAGGCTTGTCATTCTCGTGGTTGATGTGGCGCACCGGCGCGAGGTCTACAAGCGCAGGTAAAAAGAAAAAGCCCCAGCAAGCTTGGCGGCAGCAGGGGCATTCGAGACAAGGAGATTATAGCATGGCGGCAAACGCTGGCGAGACGAAGGTAAAGCTCTGGGAGGGAATCTGCTACCCAGAGAACATGCTCGATGATTGGCAGGAGGAGATAGACGACATCCTCCAAGTTCCGTTTGCTTACGCAATTCACGACATCGACCATGACCAGAAGAGCAAGCAGCGGAAGACCCATGTTCACATCATCGTGGTTTGGGGCGGCAACACAACACGCAAGGCGATAATCAACGTCCTGAACCGCTTGAGCGCGGAAGGCAAGAGGTGCTGCTCCTCTGCGGAGCCAGTCAACAACATCAGGCACGCATACGACTACCTCATCCACGACACGGCATCGTGCCGAAAGAAGGGCAAGGAACTGTACCCAGTCGAAGCCCGCATCGAGGGGAACAACTTCGACATCGGGCAGCTTGAGCAGCTCTCGACCAAGGACAAGCAGGACATGCTCTTCGAGTTGGTCGGCTTCATCATGGTCGAGAAGTTCGAGACCATCAACGACTTCACGACTGCGGCGTTACGTGAGTTCCCCGAGCAGTACCGAGAAATCATCGTCGGCTACAACTCGATTCTCGAGCGCTACTGTCGCGGCAACTACCTGAACGCCGAACGCAAGCGCAAGGCACGTGAGACAGGCGCGTGCGGAAAAGTAGACGGGTCAATGGAGCAATGCGTGACCACGGGGGCGGAGTAGTTCCGCGCAGCGGATCTACGGAGACCTCGTTCACGGATTGCGGAATTGACGCGGCGGTCGAGCCAAAAGACAGACTGGGAAGAGGGTCGATGTGAGCGCA
>NZ_QRWD01000036.1 GCF_003459505.1 Collinsella sp. AF20-14LB | reverse complement strand
CAGTGGCGCACCTACAAGTGCGAAGCGTGGCTCGACGCGGACGAGGCGAACGCGGCGGCTGAGGTTTCGGAGACTTCCGAGACGGGCGTCTCGGGACGCTCGCGCTCCCGCGGTCGTGCCGCTAGCGCCGTCAAGATGACTGCGGATACCGTGCGCTACATCCGTTGGACCGAGGTCGTCTCGGACGGCGTGGTGGGCGTCAGGAGGAAGTAAGTAAAAGGGGGGTGTTCCTATAGTTTTGTCAACTGGGAAATGCTCTCCGTGCGACCGGATCGCGGCATGCTGACGCCAAGCCATTAGGCCGGTGGGCTTCAGTCTGCTCGGTGCGTTTCGGCTAGGCTGCGTAAGGCACCCTGTCTCGCATGACCGCGTAGATGACCTTCAGTCTCTTTCGCGCCAGCGCCTTGAGCGCCTTGCCGTGCGACATGCCCCGCTCTCGGCACCTGGTGTAGTAGTCGCCCCATCTCCCCTCTGTCCGGGTAAGGCAGTTGCATGAGAATATGAGCAGGTTCTTCAGCCTCTTGTTGCCTTGGCGCGATGCCGTCACCGAGGAGATCGAGGTTCCCGACTGGCGGTTGCGCGGCGCCAAGCCGCAGTGCGACGCGAGCCTGTCGTGACTGGGGAAGTCTTCGATGTCGATGGAGATCGCAAGCTCGGAAGCGGTTTTGGGCCCGATGCCCGGCACCGTCAGGAGGCATCGGTAGGTATCGTCGCCCTCGAGCAGGGCGGAGATCTCCGCCGTGATCGCCTCGATCTCCGCCGAGTTCTCGGATATCCTGCGCGCGAGCAGTTTCACCGCCCGGTCCTCGGCGGCGACGACCGACGCATCCGGCCTTGTCGAGGAGGTTGTCGAGCGGACGAGGGCCTCGATCTTACCGCGCGGCGCCCCACGCGTGAGCGCCGCCGCCCTGCGGGGCCCGGCGTCGGCTACCGACCAGGCCCCGCCGAGGGATGCCATGAGCCTCAGCTGGGGCCCGTCGGACAGGTCGACCAGTGCCTCGAAGGCGGGGCACGATTCCAGCAGGATGCTGCGCAGCCGGTTCTTATTCCTAGTGTTCTCGCAGGTCAGGAAGTTCCTCTGGGCGGCCAGCGCCCTCGCCGCCGCAATCGTCGGACCCGGGTCTCCGACCGGCAGGAGCGCGTCGGGGATGCCAAGCGCCGTCTTCGCGATGACCATCGCGTCTCGCTCGTCGGTCTTGGCGTCGCCGGCGAAGAGCCTGGCGGCCCCGTGCGCCGCGAGTCCCGGCAGGTACGCCGCCGACATCCCGGCCGCCCTGGCGCGGGCGAGCGCGAGGGCGCCTATGTTGCGCGACTGGTCGACGACCACGAGCGCATCGGGGAAGCGGCCGAACAGCGAGTCCAGGTCGTCCTCCCTGTTCGCGACGGGGGTGCTCAACAGCACCTCGCCATCTCGAGTCGCGACGCATGCCCAGTGGGACGATTTCCCGACATCGAGCCCGATGACGGCTTCCGGCATTCTAATTGGTGCCACGGTGGTATCCTCCAATCGGTAGGCCGATCGGAACCCCTCCCCGCGACACCCACATTACCTGGCCGTGGCGCTTGCGCCCGGCAGTTTCCTATCAGTCGTCCGGAGCGGCGAGCGCCCCCGGTGGCAACACCCCCCCCGGGCCCTCTACGGGGCAGGGGCAGACGGCCATCCGGAGGCGCCCGATCGGCGGCCCCTCGGGGCTTGCCCGTATCGTAGGCAATGCGCCGAATGCTCGCCATCGAAATTTATCGATGGCCTATTTCAGACTGTAATGGGGCAGAGATTTTCTCCGCCCCCTATCGCTCTTACGAAGCGCCCTGCCTTTGGGGCGTTCGATGCTTCTTGCCGCTGCGGCAATACTCTAAATCACCTCGTATACAGGACTACCGTCTAGTGGATACTTAGGATGACGTACTCAGGAGGTAATTGTGGGCGAAAGTAAACGCCACATCGATGTCGGAATCACTTCGGGGGGGGGGGGGCCTCTAAAGGCTTAGCCTTTTCCAGAAGGGCCCTTATCGCCGGGGGCGGGATCACGGCTGCGGCGGCAGTGACCGACGCGGTTGCCAGACCCTCCAGCCCCCTGGGGGTCGTGATGCGCTCGGTCTTCGACGCGATAGGCATATCGACCTATTCGATGAGTAGATTCGAGGAGTTTGCGCCCGATAACCCGAAGGTTAAGCCATCGGGGCTCGCCGTTCCCATGAGTGTCAACGGCATCTCATCGCACCCCACCGGCTGGTGGCACAGCGCCGGCAGGGCGACGCACACAAGCTGGACCCCAACCTATGATGACGTCTTCCACAGGGGGGACAAAGCACAGCTCTTTCTGAACAATGGGCATCCCTACACGATTCTACCGATGGACAACTCCGGATACCGCGCGAGCGTCACGTGGAATAGCATTGGAACCTATAACGGGAAGCCCGTGGGATGCACGCTCACGCTCTCGAATCCCGCCGTTGGCAACGGCTACAACAACAACGCGGGTTTCAACCAGAAGCTCGCCCAATTCTACCAGCAGCACTTCGGCACGAAGAGCTTCTTCTTGGTGAGCGACGCCTTCGCGGCGTGGGACAGTTGTCACTGGCTACTGGGGCTGAAGTCGATAAAGATGGTATATCAGTTCTTCTATTCCGACAGGCCCGGCGAGTATATCGACCTCGATTGGGCGTACCTCGGCGCTAGGAGCATACAGTGTGACGGCGGCGGATATGAGTGGATCAGCCCCGCCGAGAACAATCAGGACGCCTATTTCATCCCGCGGGGAGTGGACACCCAGCTCTTCTTCACCAACTTCGACGGCTACAGCTGCATCTCGTCTCGTGTAAACGAGGTGAGCGACCGGACTTGCGCCATCATCGCATACAAGGGACCCAGCATCTCGTGCGTCCGCGGCGACACGGTGTATGGCGACGGGTTCCAGTTCGACTTTCAGTCTATCGGCAACTTCTGCTCGTTAAGCCTGAAGAAGTCCTCAACCAACCCCGATGTCACAAAGATCGATCCGGAGTACTTCTCTCTCGCCGGAGCCGAGTACGCCATCTACTGCGACGAGGCCTGCACCCGCAAGTGCGGGACCTTCAAGACGGACGAGAACGGCGAGGCTACCCTCTCGGCGGTCAACGGGACGAACAAGCTGATTGCGAACATGGACTACTGGGTGAAGGAGACGGTCGCACCGCAAGGCTTCGGGATTGACAAGGATGTCCATAAGATTCGCCTCGACCGCGACACGACCATCGAGGTATCGGATGTCCCGAAGCATTCGACCGTCCACTTTATGCTGGTGGACACAATCGGCGATACGCAGGAGATGCATACGGTCTATATCAAGCTCAACAGCACCTTCTCGGTAAACGGGAACCAGGGCGATTTCTCGGACGCACGCGCGGCCATCGAGCAGGTCATGCGCGACGAGGGGCAGGACATGAGCCTGCTCGACAAATGT
>NZ_QRWD01000035.1 GCF_003459505.1 Collinsella sp. AF20-14LB | reverse complement strand
TCACCAAGCACAACCTCAAGTACCGCCGCTACTACCACCAGTTCGACTACTAATTCCATTTGGGGGAAACTGTAATGAGGCAATACATCTTCGCCAGCCACGCGCATTTTGCGACCGGCATTAAAGAGAGCACCGAGCTGCTCTCGGGCGCGCGCGATAACGTTCACGATCTATCGATGTTTGTCGACGGTCGCACCGACGTCGCCGAGGAGGCCGCAAAGCTGCTGGCGACCATCGACCCTGCCGATGACGTGATCGTGTGCACCGACCTGTTTGGCGGTAGCGTCAACAACGAGTTCACCAAGATCGTTCAGACGCGTCCCAACACCTACCTTGTCGCCAACATGAACCTGCCGCTGCTGATCCAGCTACTGTTCTCGGACCAGGAGGCTCCCGCCGATCAGGTTATCCGCGAGATAATCGCGGCTGACGACACGCGCGTCAAGTTTGTCAACGATCTGCTGACCGATGCGGATGACGAGGAAGAGTTCTAGTCTCCGCCTGCTATTAATGGGGCCGGGTTTCCGGCATGAGACCTTTGGGGGTCAATCATGATTCAACTGCTTCGCGTCGACCATCGTCTGCTTCATGGCCAGGTGGCCGTCTCTTGGGTCCAGGGCCTGGGCTCCGACTGCATCTTCTGCGTCGGCGACAAGGTTGCCAACGATCCCGTTTGGAAGACCACGCTCAAGATGGGCAAGCCGGCCAACGCCAAGCTCGTCATCAAGGACATGGAACACGCCATCGAGGCAATTAACTCTGGTGTCACTGATAAGTACAAGATGATCATCTGCGTCGCCAGCATCGCCGAGGCCAAGCAGCTTGCCGACGGCTGCCCGCAGATTACCTCGATCAACCTGGGCAACACCAAGTCCAAGGACGAACAGCGTCCCGACGCCCGCCAGGTTTCGCGTCAGGTCTTTGTGACCGCCGCCGAGGAAGAGGAAATCCGCGAGCTCGTCGGTCGTGGTGTCGAGGTCGAGATTCGCGCTCTGGCCGATGACCCCAAGGTCGACGCTATGAGTGTCCTGTAACTTGGGACCACGGGGCGGCACGCATGGTGCTGCCCTATCCGTGGAGTAGCGGATAAACGCTTTACCCGGTAGTCCACCTACCGTTCACCGGAAGTACCTGCCCGTTGAGCGATTGGTATTAAATAGTTTCTGCATGACTATATAATTGGTATGAAATCATTTGTACCGGTTTAGGTGTTAACAGCACGCCGGTACAAGCTGGATCTGCCTAGGCGATTGTCGGCATGGAAAAGGGCGCGCTGACAAGTCGGGAATCGCCGACCGGATCCAAGAGGGATCAAAAGGAGGAACAATGCTTGTTCAAGCGATCCTCATCGGACTTATCGCTGCTTTCGGTAAGCTCGATTATCAGCTCGGTACGCTCTATGCGTTCCGCCCGATCGTTCTGTGCCCGCTCGTCGGCATAGTCCTCGGGGACCTGCAGTCCGGCCTCGCCATCGGCGCGAGCCTCGAGCTGCTCTTCATGGGTTCTATTGCCATCGGCGCTTACGTGCCACCTGATGAGACGATTGGCGGCGTGCTCGCCTGCGCCTTCGCTATTCAGCTGGGCCAGAGCACTGAGGCCGCTATCGCGCTCGCGATGCCCATCGCCACCCTGTGCCTGGCCATCAAGAACGTCATCAACGCCGGTATGCCCCTTCTGGTCGACCGCGCCGACGTCTTTGCCAGCAAGGGTAACCTCAAGGGTATCTACGCTATGCACTGGGTTATCGGTCTTGTGATTGTCGCCCTGGCCTTCTTCCTGTGCTCCGTCTCCTTCTATCTTGGCGCTGACGCCGTTCAGGGTCTGCTCGACTTCATCCCGACGTTTGTCCTTGATGGCTTTGGCGTCGCAGCCAACATCCTGCCTGCCATGGGCTTCGCAATGCTCGGTCGTCTGGTGCTTACCAAGCAGCTCGTGCCGTTCTACTTCCTGGGCTTCCTGATGTGCTCCTATGCCAACGTGCCCGTCCTCGGTGTCGCTCTGATCGCAATCATCATCGGCATCAACAAGTTCGACCTGCTGGGCCTTGGTGGCGCCCAGCCCCAGCTTTCTGTGGAAGGGGATGAGGACGATGACTTCTAATTCCGAGAACCAGATTACTCGCTCCGACCTCATTAAGAGCTCTCTGAGTACCGGCGCTCTGGGCATGGAGTTCTCCTGGACCTACTACAAGCAGATGAACATTGCCTTCTGCCTGATGGTCGCCAACATGCTCAAGAAGATCTATGCCGGCCGTCCCGACGATTACGCCGAGGCCCTGCACCGTCACAGCGCATTCTTCAACATCACCCCGCAGCTCGCTCCCTTCGTGGGCGGCATCGCGATGGCCATGGAAGAGAAGGTCGCTCGCGGCGAGGTTGAGCCCGAGAGCGTCAACGACATCAAGGCCGCCCTCATGGGCCCGCTTTCCGGTCTGGGTGACTCCTTCTTCCTGTCCACCCTGCGCGTTGTTGCCGCTGCCGTGGGCATCAGCCTGTGCCAGGCCGGCAACGCCTTTGGCCCCATCGCCTTCCTGCTCATCTATAACATCCCGGCGTTCCTGATTCGTATCTTTGGCGCTATCAAGGGTTATGAACTGGGTATTGGCTTCCTCAACGAGGCTCAGAAGACCGGTCTGATGCAAAAGATCATGGCCTGCGTCGGCATCGTCGGCGTCATGGTGGTCGGCGCCATGAGCAAGGACATGTTCTGGGCTTCGCTGCCCGTCGCCATCGGTCAGGGCGACTCCGCCCAGACCCTCCAGGACATCCTGGACGGCATCATGCCCGGCATGCTCGGCATGGCCGCCTTCTGGATTTACTACTGGCTGCTCTCCAAGAAGATCAACCCGATGGTCCTGATTCTCTGCACCATGGTCATCGGCATCATCGGTGCCTTCTTTGGCGTGCTTGCCTAATATGTTTAAATCGCGCTTCCATCGCGTCTAACGGTTGCGTCGATCTTTGGGGGCTTGTCGCATGTGCGGCAGCCCCCTGTTTTTTAAAAGCCCGTACGAAAGGGGAGGACTATGGCCGTACCCGAGCTTTCGCTCATGAACATCAACCATCGTTACTACAGCATCGAGACGTTCTTTAAGGCTGCAGGCGAGGCGGGTTATCGCAATATCGAGCTGTGGACTGGCTCGATGCACCTGTATGTGGATTGCCACGAGCACGATTCGGTGGATAAGATTCGCGATCTTGCCGCCCAGTACGGCATCAAGATCGTGTGCGTGTGCCCCGAGCAGAACAACCCCAAGCCGTGGAATGTCGCGGTGCGTGGTGAGGCGGGCCAAAAGCGCATACTCTCGTACTTTAAGAATGTCATTGACGTTGCCGTTGAGCTGGGTGCGCCGCAGATTCTGGTGACGAGTGGTTGGGCCTATCTGGACGAGCCGGCTGAGGACGCCTGGGCCCGCAGCGTTGCCATGCTGCGTTCGGTATGCGACTATGCCGATACGCGCGGCATTCGCGTTGCGCTCGAGGCGCTACAGCCGTCGGAGTCCGTGCTGGTCAACACCGCGCAGGACGTCGCGCGCATCCTCGAGGCGGTCGATCGTCCCAACCTGAAGGCTTGTATCGACTTTGGCGCCATGGAAGTTGCCGGCGACACAATCGACGGCTACTTTGAGGTCTTGGGCGACAAGATCGTCCACACCCACTTTGTGGATGTCGGCGGCGGCACGACGCATCTTGCCTGGGGCGACGGCGAGCGCGATATGCGTGCCGACCTCGAGGCGCTCATGCGCCACGGCTATACGGGCTATGCCTCGGCCGAGACGTGTGACGGCCGCTACTATCAGGATCCGTCTAAGGCGACAACTCAGGTTATCGATATGTATCGTCGTGTGATAGCAGAGATGGAAGCCGAATAACCGAACTGCGCGGTTGCGCCGGAAACACTAGGGCGGGTTTGGCGCAACGTAGTTTTAGGTGGCGAGTTGCGGAGTGTTCGTTGCAGTGTTGCTCGAATTAGACAACTAATGGCGTTGTAATACCACTCGGGCGAGGAAACCGACCGTTCGCCGTAAATCTCCGTGAGTTTAGATTGGTATTAAATAATGAGCAATCGTATGGCTATAATTGGTATCAGCAAGAAGCGCGATGTATAGAATCGCGCACATGTGATGGGAGGACACACATGAAGGAGACCGAGAAGATCGAGATCATGCACTTCGACCAGGAGGGCTACCT
>NZ_QRWD01000034.1 GCF_003459505.1 Collinsella sp. AF20-14LB | reverse complement strand
GCGACGGCGCCGGCGTCGTAGCCGAAGGTCGCGGCGCGCACCTCCCCGGTCATGACGTCGAGGGAGACGGCCTTTATCGAGCGGGCGTGGACGTCGAGGCCGATGAAGGTGGTAGTATCGAGCATGGGAGCCCCTTCCATGAATGCGGCGTGGCCGCCGCGGCTGAATTAGACACTCACCATTGTCGGCCTAATCCGCGGTCTTTCATGCAGCAGGGGCTCTCAATGTTTTATGTCCTGCTCATATCGTCTCTGCCGGCAGTCTGGGATGTTCCTTGGGGTAGTCATTGGGGACGTTCTTTAATGACTGGTCGTTTAAGAACGTCCCCAACGACTACCCAGAATGAGAGTGGATAATCTCCCGTTTTTGGCCTATACCAGCGCTAAAAGTGGGAGATTATCCACTCTCATCGAGCAAGTGTCCGAAAATCCGCCCTCATTCCTTCTTAGGACCCTCCGTCCCCGAGGATTCGAGGCTCGCCTGCCGAATGGTCGATGCGGCCGTCCTGCGTCCATGTCACACTCAGGGGTGGCCTGACCCAACTTGGAAGGAGCCCCCATGAGCCTTGACAACGTAACTCTGCGTGCCGCCACGCTCGATGACCTGGCCGGCATCGCCGCCATCTACAACCAGCTGTGGTGCAACACGCTGCGCAACCGAGGCGACGTCGAAGCCGCCGATTTCTGTGCGCGCTTTAACATCGCCATGCAGCTGCAGCGCTCCCCCATCGCGCTCGTTGCCGAAGCTGAAGGCCGCATCATCGCCGCTTGCTGCATCGGCATCTCCGAAGACGGCAAACCACGCACCAATCCCACGTGGGAGCCCTGCTACAACGAGATGTTCGCCCAGGCAACCGAGATGGCAAAGACCGCCGATGCCAAGCTCGAAGGCTCGCTCTTTGGCGATAGCCGCGAGAAGGCAACAGCCGACCGCTTTGCCGCCACGGGCAACGAATATGCCCAGGGCCAGCTCAACCTGATCATCATCGTGCCCGAATGGCAGGGCAAGGGGCTCGGCCGTGCGCTCATCGACCTTGCGCGCGCCGAACTCGCCAAAGCCGGGTGCACCAAATTCTTCCTGATGAGCGACTGCAACTCCGACTGGCAGTTCTACGAGCACCTCAACATGAAGCGCATCTTGGAGGATCACAGCCAGGACACCGGCGACGGATTTATCGTCTATATGTACGGAGGCGACACGCAGGATTAACTTGCATGTCGCCTCACGGGCTTTCCACAAGATGGCCCAAACCATCAACCAAGACGAGTCAACAAGGCGCGCTCTCCTCGGCAGCAAGGGCATTCGTGCTGTAACGAGTGGTGGAGATGGCCACGCTTGCACACAACTGTCTCGGATAGATAGCGGTCGAGCAGGCGCGCCCATGTGCGTGCGTCAAGACGCTCCTCCGCCCTGCCATACAGCGATCGACGGAGTGCCTCGCCCATAAGGCCGCTAAAATCATCGAGCTCAAGAGCGTGCTTTGGGACAACGTATCCGACCAACGTCCCCACAAACGGGCTGTGCCCATTACACACGCAGCTGTTTATCAATGGTGCAGGCGGAATGTCATCGTCGTCCAGGTCAAATATGTCCAAGTCCAGCTCACCAGAAGCGTATGGGTGTATTCCGCGGTTGAGCATCTTAAAGATATGGACCGCGAGTCCAAAGTCATCCGTCTGAGGCGTAAACACGGGGGCATTCGTGGACGCCGCCAAGCTCTCGAAATCGCTGATGCCGGCTATCTCCATGAGTTAAAGCACTCGAAGGCAATATAGCCGGGAGCGGCGCATGCAGTCCTATGTGTCACATCCGAAAGCGCAAAGCTATACGAGCGCCTTGATCGTATCCATACCCGCACGCGCCGAAACCTCGCAGTCCTTCTGCCCGTTGAGCACGCACTCGAGCAGCGTATCGTATGCGCGCTGGGCTTCGGGAGCCAGATGCGCCCTGTTAAACATGCCCTCGGGTCGCACGTTTCCCTTCGAATCGATTATACAAGCCCCCAATCTGTTTGGTTTCCCCAGATTGTGTGCCCGCACACCCAAGCCGCACGGCCCGCCGTTCAGCTGAAACCACCACACAAAAAGTCCGCCGACCATTGAAGTCGGCGGACTTTCGCGTGCGGACAATCAAGCACTGTTCACCATGGAACTGCTATTTACAGCGCGCCTTGGGCTGCTGCTGGGTGATGCAGTGAATGTTGCCGCCGCCGTAAATAACCTCGCGAGTCATGATACCGATGACTTCACGGTCCGGATAAGCAGCCTGGATATCCTTGAGCGCCTGGGCGTCATTGGGATCGCCGAACTGTGGCACCAGCACCGCCCCGTTGATGGGCAAGAAGTTGAGGTAGCTGGGCTCAAAGGCGTCCTCGGGGGTACGCGGCAGCACGCCCTCGACGGGGTCAATCGTGCTGGCCTCCTCTTCGGTCATATATACCGAGGTCGCAGGCATAATCACCTTGTGGATCTTGAGCTTGCGGCCACGGGCATCCGTCGTCTCGGAAAGCGTCTTATACGCCTCTTGGCACTCCTTGTAGAACTTATGGTTGGGATCATCGGTCCACATGCAGCAGACCTCGCCGGGCGCACTAAAGCATGCGACGTCGTCCACGTGCCCGTTGGTCTCAAACGGGTCGATGCCATCCTTGATCCAAATGACCTTCTCGATGCCCAGGTACTCGGCAAGCTTCTCCTCGATCTGCTCCTTGGTGTACTGGGGGTTGCGGTCCTCATTGAGCAGGCACATCTCGGTGGTCACCACGGTGCCCTGGCCGTCGCAGTTAAACGAGCCACCCTCGAGGATATAATCCTCGGGACGATAGCGGTTAACCTGCTCGAGCTGTGCCACCTGCAAGCCGATACTCGCATCCTTGTCCCACGGGAAATACAGACCGTCGATAAAGCCGCCATACGCGTTAAACTGGAAGTGCGAGAGTGCCACGTCGCCCTTGTCGTTGACAAGAAACGCCGGGCCGGGGTCGCGGATCCAGGAGTCGTTGTACTCCATATGAATCACGCGCACGTTCTCAACGCCATCGAAAATCTCGCACACCGCAGGGAAATCCTCGGCATTGACACCAACGGTGATGGGCTGGAAGCGTGCAACGGTCTTAATAATCTCGGTAAAGACCTTTTGCGCCGGCTTGGCACCACAGCGCCACACATCCGAGCGATGCGGCCACAAAATCCAGGTGCGCTCCTGCTCTTCGTACTCGCCGGGCATGTAGAATCCGTCCTTCTTTGGCGTAGACTCGCTCTCGTAAATGGTCTTCATTTCAAGCTCCTAAATCTCGGTGCTTTTGCTTGACGAGACCATGATGCGGCCGCACCGAGATGTTCTCAATGGTCCCTCGAGCCCCTTTCAGCGACCGACGGTATACCATTCGCTGACCTAAAGTTCTATTCAGGCCGAGAACATGACATACTGGGTTCCACAATGGAAAGGATGCCCTATGCCCCCATGCAATAAACAGCAGACTATTGAGTTGGACAGTACGACCTGGACTGCTCTCAACGAGCTCGCGCTTGCAATCCACGCATCACACGGTGTCGATAAGCTGCAAAAGGAGACCCTCGAGGGAACGACAGGGCTCGTGCCCCATCGGATCGCCATGTTCGACCTGATCGAGGCGGCGGGCAGTGATGCCCCACGCTACGTCCACCCCGCAAGCAGCGGAATGGACGACCGCGCACTGAGCGACTACTACAACCGCTACGCCGCGATGGACTATACAACATGGAGCTTTGACTTACATAAGGTCGGCGTCTACCGCGACCTCGACCTCGTCGACGTCGAGCGACGCGATGCCACGCCCATCTATCGCAAATGGATGGAACCGCAGGGCGTCTACTTTGGCTGTACGGCCACGCTCGCGCACAACGACAGCCCGCTAGGAAGCATCACCCTGTTTCGTGAACGCACGGCCGGAGACTTCACCGACACCGAGCTCGCAATCCTGCTCGAAGTCGCTCGGCACGCGAGCCTCGCGCTCGCCAACCTCTATCCTCGGGGCATTAAACTCACCCAGACAGAAGACACAAACCAGCTAAATGCTTTCATTACAGAACACAATATCCAACCGCGCGAAGCCGAAGTCATGCGGCTCATGCTCGACGGCAAAACGAACAAACAGATGGCAAACGAGCTATTCATAAGCGAGTCAACCGTCAAGAAGCATGTCAACGCCGGCTTATAGGACAAAATGTGTGTCCACTTTAGGGGCGTCGGCGCAGGTCGAT
>NZ_QRWD01000033.1 GCF_003459505.1 Collinsella sp. AF20-14LB | reverse complement strand
GGCGGAGGCGGGGCATGCCCCGCCTCTTACACCACATCTCTGCACGCTACCTGATCGGGCTCCAAACAAGGCGATTTTGCTGCTCTGGACCGGAAAATCGCTGCTACTAATTTGGTGACAGTACTCATATTTGGCCTTTTTTGACCACCGCCCCTTGGCCCAGGACAAAACGGGCCGCTCGAATCTTGGGGCGGGTCCATTTTCGGCTATCCTCAGCTTGCCAGTTCGAAAATGGATCCGCCCCAAGATTGAATCTTTATTCCAACTTTACACCTAGGTTTACAGCTGTCTTGTCAGCTGTAAACCTAGGTGTCATACTAAAGCCCCAAGAATCGCCAAAAGAGAGGGGCCTTGATGGCACAGAGCGCGAACATGGATGCGTCGGAGCTTGCACGCGATATCGCGGCCGGCCTAGCATCGGCAACGACGGCAACGGAGCGCGCGGCACTGGTGCCCGCAGAGCTCGTCGAGGCCATTCAGCAATTAAAAACCCAGCGTGATGCGGTGATTCTGGCGCACTACTATGTGGCGCCCGAGGTGCAGGCCGTGGCTGATTACGTCGGCGACAGCTTCTACTTGGCAAAGCTTGCCAAGAGCTTACCGCAGCAGGCTATCGTGCTGTGCGGCGTGGAGTTTATGGGCGAGAGCGCCAAGCTGCTCAACCCCACCAAGACCGTGCTGCTGCCCGAGCCGGGCGCGGACTGCCCCATGGCTCACATGGTCAAGCGCGAGACGGTCGACGCGGCGCGCGCCGAGTACGGCGACGACCTTGCCGTGGTCTGCTACGTCAACTCGACGGTCGAGATCAAGAGCTGGAGCGACGTGTGCGTCACCAGCTCCAACGCCGTCAAGATCGTATCCGAGCTGCCACAGCAGCACATCCTGTTTATCCCCGATCAAAACCTGGGCCGCTTCGTAGCCGAGCGGGTGCCGCAAAAGCACGTCATCCTCAACAACGGCTACTGCCCGCGCCACCACATCATCGCCGTCGAGCAGATTGTCGACGCGCAGGAGGCGCATCCCGATGCGCTCGTGCTGGCGCACCCCGAGTGCAAGGCCGACGTCCTGGCCGAGGCCGACTACATCGGCTCCACCGCCGGCATCATCAAGTACGCCGAGGAGTCGGACGCGAGCGAGTTCATCATCGTGACGGTCCGCGGCGTGCTCTACGAGCTCGAGCGCCGCTGCCAGAGCACCGGCAAGAAGTTCTACTTCCCCGCGGTGCAGCCCACCTGCGTCAACATGGATCTCATCACGCTCGAAAAGCTCGTGCACTGCCTGGAGACGGGCGAGGGCGAGGTGCAGATTGGCGTGTCGGACGAGGCCGCCGATCAGGCCAAGCTCACGCTCGACCGCATGCTCGAGTACGCGGCGCGCTAAGCCAATGTGACATGAGGGACCATCCCTTATGTCACATTACAAGGGAGAGGATTCCTGTGGAAACCAAGCAATACCCCGATATGGAGTGCGACGTCGTCATTGCCGGCTGCGGCGTGGCGGGCCTGTACGCGGCCCTCAATCTGCCGACGAGCACGCGCGTAATCATGCTCTCCAAGGGCGCCGTCGACGAGTGCGATTCGATGCTCGCGCAGGGCGGTATCTGCGTGCTGCCCGAAGGCTCTGACTACGATGCCTTCTTTGAGGACACCATGCACGCCGGCCATTACGAGAACCGCCGCGAGAGCGTCGACATCATGATTCGCTCGAGCCGTTCGGTCATCAACGACCTGCTAGCGATGGGCGTAGACTTTGAGCGCAAGGCCGACGGCATCCTCGACTTTACCCGCGAGGGCGCGCACAGCCGTCCGCGCATCGCCTTCCATGCCGATATTACGGGCAAGGAGATCACGACCAGGCTGCTCCAGGCCGTTCGCAAGCTGGACAACGTGCAGATTCTGGAGCACGTGGCCATGACCGACATCCTGACGGCCGAGCGTGACGGCGCCACGGTGTGTGCCGGTGTCGTCGCCGTTTCCGTGGACGAGGACAACTCGGTTCGTCCCGCCGACGAGCTGGCAAATGCCGCCGAGGGCGTGCATGCCGGCGAGCCGTTTAAGATCCATGCCCGCCACACGCTGTGGGCAACGGGCGGCATCGGCGGCGTATACGATCACTCGACCAACTACCCGCAGCTCACCGGCGACGCCTGCTACATCGCTCAGGAGCATGGCATTAAGATGGAGCACCTGGACTACGTGCAGATTCATCCCACGGGGCTGTTCTCGCCGCAGCCGGGCCGCACCTTCCTGATCAGCGAGAGCTGCCGCGGCGAGGGCGCAATTTTGCTCAACGCCGCCGGCGAGCGCTTTACCGACGAGCTGCAGCCGCGCGATGTGGTCGCCGCCGCTATTCGCGAGCAGATGAAGCTCGACGGCACCGAGCACGAGTGGCTGAGCTTTGCCCCCGTCGAGCGCGATGTAGTGACCGGGCACTTTGCCAATATCCGTGCGCGCTGCCTGGAGGACGGCCGCGACATCCTGGACGAGCCCATCCCCGTCACGCCTACGCAGCACTACTTTATGGGCGGCGTGTGGGTCGACAAGGACGGCCGCACCTCGATGCCCGGGCTCTACGCTGCCGGCGAGACGGCTTGCAATGGCGTTCACGGCAAGAACCGTCTTGCATCAAATAGCTTGCTCGAGGCGCTGGTCTGGGGTCGCCGTGCCGCCTGGCACATGCGTACCGGCGAGTCGCTTGCCGTGGAGCAGGCGGGCGAGCCCGCGCTCGATGGCCGCCATCGCGCTCTGAGCGCAGATACCCTTGCAATCGATGATTTGGCCCGTGCCGCCGGCACGCAGGCCGTGGAGGAGTAGACCATGAATCCCATTACCATGAAGCTCGTCGTCGATGATCTGATTCTGCAGGCTCTACGCGAGGACATTACGTTTGAGGACGTGAGCACGGCGAGCGTGTGCCCCACGGCGCGCCCCGCCACGGTGGAGCTCATCGCCAAGGCCGATGGCATCATCGCGGGCTTGGATGTGTTCGCCCGCACCTTTGAGCTGCTGGATTCGCAGAGCTCGGTGCTGTTTGATGTTGCCGACGGTGACGAGGTGCACGCCGGCGACCACGTGGGCCAGGTGCGCGGCGATGCGCGCGTGCTGCTTTCGGGCGAGCGCGTGGCGCTCAACTACCTGCAGCGCATGAGCGGTATCGCTACCTATACGCACAGAATGGCAGCGGCGCTCGAGGGTACCAAGACCGTGCTTGTCGACACACGCAAGACCACGCCGGGCATGCGCGTTTTCGAGAAGGCGGCGGTTGAGATCGGCGGCGGCAGCAACCATCGCTACAACCTGTCGACGGCCGTCATGCTCAAGGACAACCACATCGACGCCGCCGGTGGCGTGGCGCGCGCGATTGAGATGGCGCGCGCCCATGCATCGTTTACCACGACGGTCGAGATCGAGTGCGAGAACCTGGACATGGTGCGCGAGGCCGTGGAAGCCGGCGCCGACATCATCATGTTCGACAACATGACCCACGACGACATGGCCGCCGCTATCGAGCTTATCGCCGGTCGCGCCAAGACTGAGTGTTCGGGCAATGTGGACGCCAGCAATATTCGCGCCCTGGCCGATCTGGGCGTCGACTTTATTAGCTCGGGCGCGCTGACACACTCCGCCCCGATCCTCGACCTCTCGCTTAAGCACCTGCGTCTGCTGGACGGTAAATAATGAACGCCCGCGAGCGCCGTCGTGCCATCATGGGCGTGCTCGAGGGAGCCAGGGAGCCCGTTTCGGGCAGCGCACTTGCCCGCGAGGTTGGCGTGAGCCGCCAGGTCGTGGTTCAGGATATTGCCCTGTTGCGCGCCGATGGGCACGATGTCGTGGCAACCAACCGCGGCTACGTGCTGCAGGAGGCCCCCAGCAGCCCCGCCGTGCCCACGCGCTTGGTCAAGGTTCGCCACAGCGTGGAGCAGGCAGGCGATGAGCTCACGAGTATCGTCGACGCCGGCGGCGCCGTGCTCAACGTGATCGTCAATCACCGCGTGTACGGTAAGATCACGGCCGACCTGGACATTCGCAATCGTCGCGATGTTGAGCGCTACCTGCACGATATCGAGAGCGGCAAGAGCTTTCCACTACTAACGGTGACGAGCGGCTATCACTTCCACCGCATTGCGGCAGAGGATGAGCAAACCCTCGACGAGATCGAGGCCATACTCAAGGAGAAAGGCTACCTTGCCGATTTAATGCCCTACGAGGATGATTTGTCCTAACCCGATACTGTCTATATAAGTTGCGGTGAAATAGTTCCTACAATCGGCACCTAAGCAATGAGCCAGGAACTATTCCACCGCAACTGCCAAGGTAGCCCCGTCCCCAATTAGCTGCGGCTTATAGGACAAAATGTGTGTCCACTTTAGGGGCGTCGGCGCAGGTCGAT
>NZ_QRWD01000032.1 GCF_003459505.1 Collinsella sp. AF20-14LB | reverse complement strand
TCTCCGCGAGGGGGCTTTTCTTCTGGCTCTAGGTGTAAAATTGCAGTATTGATAATATAACGTGCCTATGAGGGCTTCCGGGATGGGTTGGTGAGTGGGTTGTCTCTTGAGTCCGTTCTTCTTGAATACGGGGCTTTTGAGGTGTCGGCCATGGAAGTCTACTCGGATATCTTCCGGCTCGGCGATGGCTTCATCCAGACGGAGGGCGAGCCGGGCGGGCTGTGCAAGGCCAACCCGATAATCCTCGGCTCGTTCGGCGGGCATTACGATAGCGACGGGAAGCTCGTCGGAGACAGGAGACGCCGCCGCATCCTGTTCGAGGACACGTTCGAGGAGACCCTTGCCGAGTTCCGCGATGCGAACTGGGCGATAACGAACGGTCTCACCTACTGGGGCAGGGCGAACACCGCCGATGCGCAGAGCAAGATGTGCGCCATGGTCTTCGACCTCGACGGGCAGGATGACGGCACGCTCACGGCGTTCCTGTACAACTGCCGAAGCGACTACCCCGTCTATCCCGAGCCGAACTACATCATCCTGAGCGGGCACAACGTCCATCTGTACTACGTCCTCGAGGAACCCGCCGACCTATACCCGAACACCAAGAGCCTGCTGAAGGACATGAAGTACCACCTGACCGACAGGATGTGGAACAAGCATACGTCGAGGGAATGGGAGCACCCGCAGCACCAGGGCATCAACCAAGGGTTCCGCGTCATCGGCGGCAAGACGAAGGACGGCGGCACGGTCAGGGCGTTCTCGGTCAACACGCACCCCTTCTCGCTCGAAGAGCTGAACGACTTCCTTCCCCCGGAACAGCAGGTAGACCTGTCGAAGAAGTGGAGGGAGACGAGGTACACGCTCGAACAGGCCAAGGAGAGATTCCCCGAGTGGTACGAGAAGGTCATCGTCGGCGGCGGACGCGCCGACGGCTCGTGGGATGCCAAGGAAGACCTCTACAACTGGTGGCTGCGCAAGATACGTGCGGGCGCGACGTTCAGCCACAGGTACTTCTGCCTGATGGCTCTGGCGATATACGCCGTGAAGTGCGGCATCACCGACCGCAAGCGCGTCAAGGCGGACATGGATTCGCTGGTGCCGTTCCTGGATTCGGTAGACACCGAGCACCCGTTCGGCAACGACCATGAGGTCGAGAACGCTCTCGAATGCCTCGACCTGCGATACAAGAAGTTCCCCATCAAGGACTTGGAGAGGATATCGGGAATAGCGATCCCGAAAAACAAGCGGAACTACAGGAAGCAGCCACAGCACATGGCGGTAATGAGGGCGATTCAGGGGGTCACAGACCCGGAAGGAAATTGGCGGAACAAAGACGGTGCGCCGAAGAAGCGCGACATAATCCGCACCTACGCCCGCGAGCATCCGGATGCCAACCACTCGGAAATAGCCAAGGCTCTTGGTGTGTCCCGACCGACAGTCATCAAGTGGCTGAGGGACTGGAAACGCGACACCGACGGCCTGCCCGGCGGCGCGTGGTACGAGGACGGTCATATCCACGTCGATATGGCGGAGCCGAAAATCAAGGCGGGTGATTGATATGACAACGAAACCTTGGCGCTTCACCATCGAGTTCGATGAGGAGAAGGCAAAAAGGAATGGCTACAACGTAGATGACCTCTACGACTGCGTGGGAGAATACGCGGAGCAAATGGGCAACGTCCGCATCGGCCTTGGCACTTGGCAGGCAAAGAGCCGCGAGGTGCAGTTCGGAGCGCAGTGCCCTGTTTGCGTCGCCCTTTCTAAACAGTCTTGGGTCATGCAGAACATTAAGTCTTGGCGTACCTATGAGGACATGAATGAACCGGAGGGCGAAGACTACCTACAGGTAATCCGGGATATCAGCCCGGAACGCGTTTTCGATTAGGGACTGGGAAGGGAAACACCGACGGCCTGCCGGACGGCGCGTGGTACGAGGACGGTCATATCCACGTCGATATGACGGAGCCGAAAATCGGTTGATTCTTGCCCGTTTCCCCGCCGCTGTGGTGGAATACGTGCCATACGATTTGCCAGACACTTTGCCAGACAGGAGCCGACAGTGGCCAAGGTTAAGAAGACCTTCCGAATCGAGGAAGACGCATACGATGAGCTGGTGGAACTCTCGACCGGGTGGGACGTGTCGCAGGGTGCCGCCATCGAGCGTGCCATACGGCTTGCCAGACAGATGCCAGACACTTTGCCAGACGTTTGCCAGACAGGAGACAGTTCTATCGGCGGTGTCGACTCGACGGCGGTGTCCGCGCTGGTCGGCCAGCTCGCCGTCAAGGATGCGCAGCTCGCCAAGAAGGACGAGCAGATAGCCAAGCTCATGGAGACGGTGACGGACAGCACCAAGGCCGTGCAGGGCGCTCAAGCGCTCCACCACGAGACCGCCCAGACGCTCGCGCTGGAATCGGCCGAGCAGAAGCTGAGCCGATGGCAAAGGCTCAAGAGGGCTTGGAGGGGCTAGCCATGAAGTGGAACGCATCCGTGCTGCGCAGGTCGGGTGGATGCGAGCGCACCGAGGTGGCTGACTTTGAGCTTTCGGAGTTCTTCAACCGAATCGCGAGCGTCGAGGGCAAGGCGTGGGTTCTGTCGGTCGAGCGCGTCGGCGATGTGGGCGATTCCGCGCTCGTCGAGCCTGACGGCGATGAACTCGTATCGCAGCTCGGCAAGCGCCGCTGGCGCGTCATGGGAGACCCGGAGGACGGCTGGTGGGTCGAGGTCGATTCAGATGGCAACGAACTTCCGGGCGATTGGGAGTATGACCGAAAGGGCGGGTACGTCTACTGCGCGTTCGCCTAGTCGGGCTGTCCGTCTTCTTTCTGCGGCGGCGGCACCGCAGAAAGAAGACTCTCGCGCGAGCGCTCACCGGCCAAGGCCGCTCTTCGAGTTGCAAGATTTGGGAAGTGTACGGACAAACTCCACTGTTGTGGACTTTTCCCTCACTTCCATCTTGCTCCCGAACGGCTTTAGCGGCCTTGACGGGAGAGCGCTTGCGCTTTGGAAAACCGGCAATTTAGGGTTGCCGGTTTTCAGTGGGCGGCAACCCTGCCGCTCGATTTTGCACCGTTTGCAAATGCGGCGGCGCTATTTGCAAACGGATGATTCTGGAAAAACGAGAGGTGTCGAAAGCGACATGCGGAGAAAAGAAGCACGCGTCGAGGTGCGGATGACCGAACACGAGAAGGAAGCCCTCAAGCGAAAAGCCGCCAAAAACGGCATGACGGTTTCCGAATACGCTCGCACGCTCCTTGCCAATTCCGACGATGCGACAATCAGGGTCATTGATACCGAGCCTTTGAGAAAGGCCGCGCACGAACTCGCGAAGCAGGGGACGAACCTGAACCAGTTCATGAGATTCCTGAACACGTACGGCTCGAATGCGCTCGACCATGAGGAAGCCAAGGCGGTTTTGGGAAAGGAGGTTGCGGCGTTCTCTGAAATCATGGAAGCGCTCGCGGCGCTCCGCAGGGAAGCCGACCGGAACAACGTCCATCTTAAAATCGAGGATTTCGACAATGCCGAAAACGACTGACGAGGGCAAGGAAAGGGTCGATGGAGCAGAGCGTCCATCGACCCTTGTTCGAGTCTGGTCTATTCAGTTGCCCGTCGCGTCAATTCCGCAATCCGTGAACGAGGTCGCTTAGATCTGCTTCGCAGACCACGCGTCCCCGTGGTCACTGATTGCTACATTGACCCGACTACCCTTCCTCAGAAGCATCGCCCTCGTTGTCGCGGCGGCGCTCGCGGCTTTGGTACTCGCGGTGGATACGCTATTTAATTAGGTATACCCCTATGGTATACTTATTAGGAAAGAAAGGAGAACGGCAGTGGTCAGAGTGCATGGGAACGCTCTCAAGCACGGGCTTACCAGCGAGGAAGTTGCGTATGCGTGGGAGAACCCGATTAGATGCCGTCAGCGAAACGGCACGGATGACCCGCCGCTCTGGATTTCGGTCGGCTCGCTTCCCGACGGTAGATTTGCCGAGCTGATTGGATTCATGGATATCGACGGCGTTTGGTGCGTGTTCCACGCGATGGTGCCGCCGACGAAGAAGTTCAAGCGTGAGCTGGGATGGAGGTAGACATGAACGGAATCGTTGCCGAGAACGGCAAGGTCGTGACCGATGAGATGATTGCCGATTGGGAAAGCGCTCTCGAACGCGACGAGTGGCCAAGCGGATGGGTGAATGTGGGCGAAATCGTCGAGGGGAAACTCCCGAAAGCAGCGCCCGAGACGGTAACGCTGTCCCTCAAGGTTCCCGCCGCCATGAAACGGGCGCTTGAGAGGGAAGCGAAGGCCGAGGGCAAGTCGACGGGTGCGTATGCCCGCGGAATCCTCGCCGATGGTCTCATGGCCATAGCCTAGGCCGGTCGGCAGGGGGTCGGTGCCGTTTCCGACCCCCTGCTTTTTGGGGCGGTTTGTACCAAAAATCTATTGATAATATAGGCGGACTGTGTGCCCTTGGCTCCGGGTAGGGAGAGGGCTTCCGGACGGGTCTCCGCGAGGGGGCTTTTCTTCTGGCTCTAGGTGTAAAATTGCAGTATT
>NZ_QRWD01000031.1 GCF_003459505.1 Collinsella sp. AF20-14LB | reverse complement strand
TGGAAACGGATGTTCTATCGGGACACACATTTTGTCCTATAAGCCTCAAAAAACCGAAGTCTAATACTTTTCCGAGAAGTGAACGAGACAAATCAGCCCCCCCCGAAGCATCGACACTTTAAGGGCATCGTTTCCTGCAGTTTCGATGCTGGAATCCTGCGATTTTGCGGCCGAAAAATGCGGATGCTTCGGGGGTCCGAATATGGTCGTTCACTTCTCGGGAAAAGTATTAGACCTCGATCCACGAGGGGGCATCCCTACCGTGGCAGGCGAATCGTAAAGCGGCTGCCGACCCCTTCGACCGAGGTCACACCGATGACACCGCCATGGCTATCGACGATCCACTTGGCAATGGCAAGCCCCAGACCCGAGCCCTGCGCGCCGGCATCGCGCGCGTTGTCGGCGCGGTAGAACCGCTCGAACGCGTGAGCTGCGGATTCCTGGTTCATGCCGATGCCCTCGTCCTCAACACTTATGTCGATCGTGCCCAAGCCCGCATTGGGCGTTATGCCAAATGTGACGGTCGTTCCCGCATCCGAGTACTTGGCGGCGTTTTGCACGATCACGCGCAGAGCCTGCTTCACGAGCGCCACGTCGACGGGCGCGTCGCAGCGCGGGTCGCTGGCAAGCAAGGCGTCAAAAGCCAGCCGATACGTGTGCTCGGCATCGATCATCTGCGACTCCTCGCATACCTCGCCGACCAGTGCGGCCAGGTTGGTATTCGCATGCCGCAGGGCCGTGCGTCCGGCATCGCCGCGCGCCAAAAACAGCAGCTGCTCCACGAGCTCCTGCATGTGCTCGCTTTCGGCCTTGAGCGAGGCGATGGACTCTGCCAGTACGTCCGGGTCGTTTTTACCCCAGCGGTCGAGCATGTTCACGTAGCCCTGAATCACCGCGATGGGCGTGCGCAGCTCGTGGCTCGCATCGTTGACAAAGCGCATCTGCTGCAGCTTGGCCTCTTGCATCTGGCGCAGCAGGCGGTTGAGTGCGACCTCGATGCTTGCCAGGTCGGCGTCGCCGGTGGTGACGCTCGGCGAGTCGACGCTTGCGCGCTCGATGGCCTGCTCCAGCGTTTCCATCTTGCCGCCGGAGAGCTGCATACGGCCGAGCTCGTCCACGCGCAAGGCAAGGTCGTTGAGCGGCGCCATGGTGCGGCGCACGCGGCGGGCGCCGCCGAGCATGTTGAGCACGCTGATGACCTGCCAACCCATAACGACAAGGTAGAGAGGCCATAGCGCGACGAGGTCCTGCGCGAAGGGGAAGGTCTTGGTGGTACGCGCAAACTCGACGGTATAGGTGAGCGTTGTCAGGTCCCAGCCGCGTGCGGGCGTCAGCGACATGCCGTGAACGGTGGCGCCGGGAATCCAGCCTGCGGTAAACGCGCTGTCGGGCAGCGTCTGGTTGTATCCATAGACGAGGATCGCCGCCGCAATCACCATCAGCAACAGATCGAGCCAGACGTAGCTCATCAAGCGGCGCCACATATAGCCCCAGTTGATGGCGCGGGCGATGGAGGTGACGCGCTTGGCCTCGGCGTTATGCGCGGCAGACATAGCCCACCCCGCGCACGGTCTGGATGATGCGGGCGCCGCCAGCGTCTTCGATCTTGGCGCGCAAATGTGCGATGTGCACATCGACATTGTTGGTATCGCCCACGTAGTCGTAGCCTAGCGCCTCATGCGCGATGCGCTCGCGCGTGAGCACGGTGCCGGCGTGCGCCATAAGCAGGGCGAGGACGTCGAACTCGCGGGCCGTGAGCGCGATGGGCGAGCCGCCGACCGTGACTTCGCGGCGGTCGGGGTCGAGCGCAACCGATCCCACGGTGAGTGTGGCAGGGGAGGGCGAGGCAGGGGTCTGGGCCATGTCACTGGCCGGGGGCATCGAGGTGGCCTTCTCGCCCGCGACGCCCGCCATGCCCGCTCCGGCGCCGACGCCAGCTACGCCCGAAGCCGCCCGCATGGCCTCCGAGCGCTTCAACGCCACGCGGATCCGTGCGAACAGCTCCTCAATCGCAAACGGCTTGGTCAGGTAATCGTCGGCGCCGGCATCGAGCCCGGCAACCTTGTCCATCACGGCATCGCGCGCGGTGACCATAATCACCGGCACATCCTTGTGCTTGCGGATGCGCCGCAGCACTTCCATACCGTTGAGCTGCGGCAACAGTACGTCGAGCAGAATCAGATCGTAGTCGCGCTCCAGCGCCAGGTCCACGGCGGTGCGGCCGTCGGCGGCGTGCTCTACCTGGTAACCCTCGTGCTCCAGCTCGAGCGTCACAAAGCGGGCGATTTTCTCCTCGTCCTCTACAATCAGGATTCGTGCCATACGTGCCCCCGTCTGCGATTACTTGTCGTCGTTGAGATTTTGCTTGATGTCGTCTGCGGCGTCGGCGGCGTGATCCATCAGGTTATTGATGCTGCCGGGTACATCACCGTCGCTGTCGATGCGGTAGCGCATGCCAAAGAACAGGCCAATCAGCATCAGCCATATCGTGGCGCCCCAGGCAAACAGCGCGACGATGGGGATCAGGATGGGAATGTTGAGGATGATCGCATCGCGGCGCGTGGCGATAAACTTGGTGTCCAGACTCAGGCGGAAGAGCTTTTTGAGGTACTCCCACACGCTGTCCATCTTCTTGGAGAAGTCGGTCTTTTCGCTCGACTTTTCGTAGGCGGCCTGCGCGGCGACCATCTCGGCAGAGGGCTCATCGACTGGTGCGGACTCGGTGGCGGCATGCGCCGATGTGGTCTGGGTCTTGCCCTGCGACTCAAGCCAAATGATGGCGTCCAGAACGTTGCCGTCGGCGGCGTCGAGCGCGGCCTTGGCATCGGTGTAGCTCACGTTGCACTTGGTGCGGATGGTTTCAACTTTTTCGAGGTCGTCCATGACCTGTCCTTTCGTTCGATGGGCGCGACGTCGGGCGATCTGCCCGGGCGCGAGCGTTGCGTTCGGCGGCCTGCGTTGCGCGCCGCCGCCCCGCCCTCGGTCGAACTCTATAGTGCAGGTTATAGATTAAGCGATTCTTGAGCCAAGATTAATGTTGGATGAGTTTTTGGGTGGCGTGAGGGAGGAGCGGAATGTGTCTATTGGGTTGCGCGGGGGAGAAACGACTCGCCTTTTGGGCTGCTGCCGACGAGGTCTAATACTTTTCCGAGAAGTGAACGAGCTAAATCGGACCCTCGAAGCATCGACACTTTAGAGGTGCCGTTTCCTGCGGTTTCGGTGCCAGAATCCTGCGTTTATGCCGTTGAAAAATGCGGATGCTCCAGGGGGCCAAAAAACAGACGTTCACTTCGCGGAAAAGTATTAGACCTCAATAGCGGGGGATGGGGTGCCGGTGCAAAACGGCGTCAAGGGTTGGTCGAGCAGGCGGTTTCCCCATGGATGTCCGCACGACATGTGACACTTACCCTGCCGTCCTGCTCTGCCGCGGCGGCATGTACCCAAACAACGACCCTCTAAGGAGTTCGATATTGATGAGTGACAACACCAAGCATCTCGCAAAGAAGTGCGTCAAGGACGCGGGGCCGTGCCTCGCGCTGTGCGTAGCCGGCGCAGCGGTCGCGCTGCTGGCTGTTCTGGGGCCATTCGACGTGCTCCGAAGTGCCAGTTCCCTGCACGTTTGCATGGCCCTTGCCGGCGCCATGATGACCGGCGGCTTGCTCGATCTGGTTTTTTGGGTGCTTGACCCGTTTGGATGGAAGAACGAGGGGTAAGCCCTAAGGGATGGAAGGGCTGGAACGGTTAGCTTAGTAATCGTGCAGAATGCGGGCTAGCGACTTGCAGGGAAGTGGTGATCCGATGACGGTCTATGTGACGGGCGATGTACACGGTGGCATCGACATGCAAAAGCTGCGCGACTGGGAACTTGGGGATAGTCTGACGAGCGACGACTATCTCATCATCGCGGGCGACTTTGGCTTTCCGTGGGATTATTCTGCCGAGGAATGCGCCGATATCGCATGGCTGGAGTCGCGCCCCTATACCGTGCTGTTCGTCGACGGCAACCACGAGCGTTTCGATCACTGGGCGGAGCGTCCCATGGAGCTGTGGCACGGTGGGCTGACGCAGCGTCTGTCGGATACCTCCCCCATACGGCGCCTGACGCGCGGCGAGGTTTTTGAGCTCGACGGCTCAACGATCTTTACCATGGGCGGCGCCACGAGCGTGGACAAAGAATACCGCATTCCCTATTCCAGCTGGTGGCCGCAGGAACTGCCGGACGAGCGCAACTTTGAGGAGGCGCGGGCAAAGCTCGACAGCGTGGGTTGGAAGGTCGACTACGTGGTCACCCACACCTGCTCTACGCGCATGCTTTCGCCCACGCTTTATCCGGCACCCGGCTGGAATTACCCCGCCGTTGATCGGCTTACGGCATTTTTCGATGAGCTGGAAGACCGCTTGGATTACAAGTGCTGGTATTACGGGCATTTCCATCGGGATGCCAACCCGGCCGAGCGCCATACCGTGCTCTACGACTGCATCGTTCGCCTGGGCGACGAACTCCAGCCCTGGGATGTTGCGTAGGGGTGGAGTGAGCGGCTACTCGGCCGTTACAGTGATGTTCTCCCGGTGTGCGCGGATAACGTCCCAGCTAAAGTGCTCGACCAGTTGCTCGGCAGAGCGCGGCGTGGTGTCCGGCACGATGCCCGTTTGCCCGGCGAGCCAGCCCAGCAGTGCCTCGGGTGTGCCAAAGCGGGCGCGGAGCTCTCCCAGGTCCAGATCGCGATCGCGCTTGGAAAGGCGGCGGCCGTCCGGTGACATGAGCAGCGGAATGTGCGCGTAGCGCGGCATGGGCAGTCCCAGCAGATGCTGCAGATAGATCTGGCGCGGCGTGGAACCCAGCAGATCGCATCCGCGCACGACCTCGGTGACGCCCATGGCGGCGTCATCGACCACCACGGCCAGCTGATAGGCAAACACGCCGTCGCTGCGGCGCACCAAAAAGTCGCCGCACTCAGTGGCGAGCGCCTCGCATTGGGCACCATACGTGCGGTCCACGAATTCGATCACGTCGTCTGCGAGATCATCGACGGTGGGCACGCGCAGACGCGTGGCTGGGGCGCGCAGAGCACTGCGGCGGGCGATTTCTTTGGCAGAAAGGTTTCGGCAGGCGCCGCGGTAGATGGGCGTGCCGTCGCTGGCGTGCGGCGCGCTTGCGGCGTGGAGCTCGGCGCGCGTGCAAAAGCAGGGGTAGGTGAGGTCGGCGTCTTGCAGACGGCGCAGGGCGGCTTCATACAGATCCAGGCGATCGTGCTGGTAATAGGGGCCTTCGTCCCACTCGAGTCCCAGCCAGGCTAGGTCGTCAATCAGTTGAGCGGCAAGTTCCGGGCGCTTGCAGCGATCGTCCAGATCCTCGATGCGCAACACGATGCTGCCGCCCTGGCTGCGGGCCGAAAGCCACGCACACAGGCAGCTGAACACGTTGCCCAGGTGCATGCGGCCCGAGGGCGACGGGGCAAAGCGGCCCACGACGGGGGTGGGAGAGGGAGTCGCCGTCGACGTGGCCACGGCGGGCGTTGCTATGTTGCGTGCTTTGATATCCATGCGGACGAGTATAGCGCGGGGCGCGATGGGGAGGCGTCACTGTGGTCCGCAAGTTGTCGAGGCCCCTCATTGCGTATGGCGGGTCGCAGACTCGGTGCTTTGATACCTGTCCATCAACTCGGCACCTAAGACGACAGAAACCCCGGCAGCTCTTCGCAACTGCCGGGGTTTCCGCGGAAAAGGGGGACATGATCCTCGAGCGAACGGGAAAGGGGCAAACCGTTTTCGCTCAACTGCTTTATGCCCTTCGCCCGCAGGCTCAATCAGCGTTTTTAGCGGCAACACAAAGCCGCTACACCTGTGACGGAGCTGTGAAGTGGTGTCTGCTGCTGGCGCGGGCCATGGCAAGGAGTGTCCCAGACTGCCGGCAGAGACGATATGAGCAGGACATAAAACATTGAGAGCCC
>NZ_QRWD01000030.1 GCF_003459505.1 Collinsella sp. AF20-14LB | reverse complement strand
GTCAGAGGAAATGGAGAAGGGGGAGGCATCGCGGCCTCCCCCTTTTTTGCGTTTACGGGCTCTTGTCTCACATAGTAGCTGTGTTTTATAACCCTCGTTTGTCGCATCTTCTGTGAACGGGCTACAATAACTTAGTCTGTGCGATATGGAGGTGAACATGGCTGAAGCTGGTATCGGCGTTGATATCGTCGAGATTTCCCGTATGAAATCAATACTTGAAAAGACGCCGTCGTTTGCTCGGCGTGTGTTTACCGAAGAAGAGCGTGCGTATTGTGATGCATCATCGCGCCCCGCTGCTCACTATGCCAGCCGCTTTGCTTCGCGCGAGGCGGTACTTAAAGCTCTCGGCACGGGTTTTAGTCAAGGCGTTGGTCGCAAGGATGTTTCGGTTACGCGTGATAAACTCGGCAAACCGAAAGCGCTGCTTTCGGGCCGTGCTCTCGAGATCGCTCAAGAGCTGGGTGTTGTTGAGGTCGCTCTTTCCATTACGCTTACAGGAGACTTAGCCGTTGCGAATGCCATCGCGATTACCGAAGATGCTCGGCCTAAGCCAAAAGAGGAAAAGGTGTGTACCAAGAAACGCGTAGCGCAGACATTTAAAGAGGCTCGCTCTGTTTTAGATGAGCTTGAGCAGCTGCAGAATTCAGCATTGACGGAGCACCTGGGCGATGCTTCGCAAGATACGCTAGGAGCATAGATGAAACCGGTTTTGAGTACCGAAGAAGTCGTTCGTCTCGAGGATATCATCGAACGCGAAGGGACTTCGAAGGCCGAGCTTATGGAGCTAGCGGGTGAGTTTGCCGCCAACGAGGTCTTGAAGCTCAATCCCGATCGGGTTCTCGTTCTGGTCGGTTTTGGTAATAATGGCGGCGACGGTTGGGTTGCCGCCGATATTCTGAGCCATAAGGGTGTGGACGTCGATATCGTTTCTCCGGTTGAGCCGGATGAGATTCCTGCTGCTCTGGCACGTCATGTTGCTCGTCGTACTGCCGGCCGCGATGTGCACGTTTGCGTCGGCCCCTCGCGTGACGAACTCGAGGTTTTGATCGATAAGGCCGATGTTGTTGTCGATGCCATTTTTGGTACCGGTTTCCACGGGAATCTGCGTGCGCCGTTCTCCATCTGGATTCCTACGGTCAATGAATGCGCCGATTGTGTCGTATCCATTGATGTCCCCTCGGGCCTGAATGCCGAGACGGGCGTTGTTGATGACGACTGCATTCGTGCCGAGCATACGGTGACGATGATTGCGCCCAAGATTGGTCTGTATAGCGCTGATGGCCCTGAGTATGCTGGCGATTTGATCTGCGGCAATCTTTACGACCGTCTTGACGAGGTCATCGATGATGTCGACCACGCCGCCGAGATTGTCGAGCCCGGTGACTTAGTTGATTACTTTGCTCCACTTCCTACGAATATCGATAAGTATTCCCGTGGCTCTGTGCTTATTGTCGCCGGATCTGCGCAATATCCTGGTGCTGCCATTATGGCGGCCAAGTCTGCAGCTCGCGCGGGTGCTGGTTACGTGGCGGTCGCGGCTCCTGACGCCTGCGCTAATCTTATTCGCATGGCACTTCCTTCGATTCCCGTCTTTGCTATTCCGTCTGATTCCCGCGGCTCCTTTGGCGCCGCTGCGCGCATGACGGTGTGCGAGATTGCAAAGAAGTACAGCTGCGTACTGTGCGGTCCCGGTATGACGACGTCGGCCGGCGCTATGCAGGTGGTTTCGGGCTTGCTCGAGCTTGATGTACCGCTTATTTTGGATGCCGATGCACTCAACTGCCTTGCTAAGATTGCCATTGACGGTATTGATAGTAACCCCGAGATGTATCGTCGCGAGCAGCCGTTGGTTATGACGCCGCACTATCGTGAGCTTTCGCGTCTGGTTGCCGGTGACGAGGTGAACGACCTTGGTACCGCGATTGCGGCCGCGCAGAAGGTTGTCTGGGCTGCAGGCTCCGACAATCTGGTGGTCATTGCCAAGGGGCCGACGACGGCTATCTGTGGCGTTGAGCGCGTTCTGTTGCCGCTCTCGGGTCCGGCTTCTCTGGCAACTGCCGGTTCGGGTGATGTTCTCGCGGGTATTTTGGCCGGCACGCTTGCCACCATGCGCGACGAGATGGATCGTTGGGAGTTGCTGTATTCGTACGCCGTCGCACTTCACAGCTACGCCGGTTTTGCCGCGGCGACGGAGTATGGTGAGAAGAGCGTTATCGCGACCGATCTTATCGACTTGATTGGTCCTGCCATGGAGCTGGCGGCAAAGGATGCGCTCGAAGATCTGGGAATCATGGACGAAGGGTCGGATGACTAATCATGAATAAAGCCGATTTGACGCGCTGGTCCTGGGTCGAGATCGACCGCGGGGCGCTCCGTCGCAACACGAGGGCCTATAAGAACTTGTTGAATCCACGTCAGCGCCTGTGCTGCGTGGTCAAGGCCGATGCTTATGGTCATGGAGCTGTTGAGTGCGCCAAGATCATGTATTCGGCCGGTGCCGACATGTTTGCCGTGGCGACGGTTAACGAGGGCGTTGAGCTCCGACAGGGCGGGATTACGAAACCCATCCTCATCCTAAGCGAGCCGCCTATCGAGGCCATTCCGACGTTGCTCGAGTTTGATATCATGCCCTCGGTCTATACGTCTGACTTTGCTCTTGCGTATGGCGAATGTGCCGTCGCGGCGGGCAAGGTGGGCAAGTATCATCTCGCCATCGAGACGGGTATGAATCGTATCGGCGTACACTACACACAGGTGCTCGACTTTGTCCGCGGTATAAATTTCCATCGCGGTATTCAGTGCGACGGCGTATTTACGCACTTCGCCACGGCCGATGAACCTTCGGGCTGGGACTACAAGCTGCAGTGTCAGCGCTTTACCGAGGCCGTTCAGGCCATTAAGGATGCGGGTTTTGAGTGCGGTATCGTGCACTGCGCCAACACGCCGTCCTCGATGCTCGACCCCTCGATGCATTTTGATATGATCCGCGCCGGCGTTGGCTTGTATGGCATGCAGCCGTGCGAGCTGAGTGGCCGCGTGATGCAGCTTGATCCCGTTATGAGCGTCCATGCGCGTGTGACGCGCGTGGCACACCCTGCGATGGGTGAGGGCGTGGGCTACGGTTTTACCTACCGCGTACCGCGTACGCGCGTTCAGATCTGCACGCTGCCGATCGGTTATGCCGATGGCCTATCGCGTACGCTTTCCAATCGTATGGATGTGCTGTATCGCGGCGAGCGTGTGCATCAGGTTGGCAATATCTGCATGGACCAGTTTATGGTCGCCATTCAGTCCAACCCGGCACACGAGATTCCCGAGGCCGAGTATGGTGACGAGATGATCATTGTCGGCCGCGATGGCGATGCCGAGATCACTATGGACGAGATGGCCCGACTGCGCGGAACGATTAACTACGAGGTCGCCTGCGGCTTTGGCATGCGTCTCGACAAGGTCTACGTGTAGGAGCCGCTATGGGCGTCATGCACATCCCCGGCCATACCCATCAGGCACCACGTGAGGTCGCACTCGAGGAAATTGAGGCCGTTCTGGGCGATTGTCACCTCTGCCAGCTCTACCAGTCGCGTCACAATATCGTGTTTGGCGTGGGAAACCCCCGCGCTCGCGTGATGTTTATTGGCGAGGCGCCGGGCCGCAATGAGGATTTGCAGGGCGAGCCCTTTGTGGGGGCGGCGGGCGAGGACCTCAACGGCATTTTGTCGCTGGCGGGGCTCAAACGCGAAGACGTCTACATTGCCAACGTGCTTAAGTGCCGCCCGCCGGGAAACCGCAATCCGCGCCCCGAGGAAGTGCTGGCTTGCTCACCGTTTTTGCGCGAGCAGATTCGAAGCATCTGGCCCGATATCATCGTGACGCTCGGCAACCCCGCAACGCACTTTGTGCTCAAGACCGAGATCGGCATTACCAAGCTGCGCGGCAGGTTCCATCAGATGGGGCACTTTGTGGTGATGCCCACGTTCCATCCGGCAGCAGCGCTACGCAATCCGGCGTGGCAGGAGCTGCTGGAGGAAGACTTTAAGATGCTGGGCGACTATCTGGAGCGACATCCCGCACCAGAGGACGCCTCGGAATAATAAGGAGCATATATGTCCCTGGAGCGCCTGGGGGTAGGTACTTACAAAACGACTTGCGCTGCCGATACGGAGTACTTTGGCGAGCTAATTGCACCGTGCCTTGAGGATGGCGATGTGCTCATCCTGACCGGTGGCCTGGGAGTGGGCAAAACTCACTTTACCAAGGGCGTCTCGCGCGGGCTGGGCGATGGACATATGGTTACGAGCCCTACGTTCGCGCTCATGGCCGTTCACGATCAAGGTCGTATTCCGCTGTTTCACTTTGATCTATACCGCTTGGAGCATGCCTACGAGCTCGAGGATACGGGCATTTTTGACGTGCTGGGCTATGAGGGTGCTTGCCTGCTGGAATGGGGCGAACAATTCCAGGACGAGCTGACGGATGAGTATCTTTCGGTGACGCTCAAGCGTGATGAGAGCGACAGCGACGTGCGAACGATCACGCTCGAGGCTCACGGCGAGCGCGCGACGGAGCTTTCCGATTTGATTGATAGGGCTGTACAAGATGAGCTTGCATAGGGACAACGCGCCGGTGGTGGCGCTCGATACTTCGACTGACATGCTTGCCTGCGCGGTAAGCTGGATTGATGCGCAGACGGGCGAGGCGAAGCTGGTGAGTGGCGACCATATGTGCCGTCGCCATGCCAATGTGGAGCTCGTGAATACTGTTGATGGCGTACTGAAGCAGGCCGGCCTGGATCGCAGCGATGTTGGTTGCTACGTGGTCGGCCGCGGCCCGGGGTCGTTTACGGGCGTGCGCATCGGCATCTCCACTGCCAAGGGCCTCGCGCGTGGTGCCAATGTTCCGCTGCTGGGCGTGTCGACGCTCGACGCTTGCGCTTGGACGGCGTGGAAGGCTGGCGTGCGCGGCAAGCTTGGTATCTTGGCCGACGCTATGCGCGGTGAGGTATATCCGGCGCTGTATATGCTGGTCGATGAGGGCCCCGAGCGTCAATTTGAGCGCGAACACGTGGTCAAGGCCGCCGTGGCGCTCGATGAGTGGCGCCAAGCAGCGGACTGGGACCAGGTTCAGCTGACCGGTGACGGTCTCGTGCGCTATGGCAAGCTGCTGGGTGAGGACGAGACCGCCCGCTGCGTGGAGCGCGACCTGTGGTGGCCTTCGGGCGAGGGCTTGCTGCTCGCGCACGCTGCGGGTGACGGCGATCCGGCTCGCGTCCTGCCGATTTACACGCGCCTTTCGGATGCCGAGGAAAACGAGCGCAAGCGTCTTGGTCTTGCCGAGAGTGCGCAGAGCGAAATTACGGGCGTTGCCGATGAGCTCGCCGGTCGTCATCTGCAGTTCCGTCCCATGGGCGCGGCGGATGCCGAGGGCGCGAGCACGCTAGAGGCTGCCTGCTTTGAAGGTGCCGGACACGAGGCGTGGACGCCGGGTATGTTTCTGTCTGAACTGGGCAAGGACGTCGCTGCGCCGCGTAGTTGGTGGGTGGCGCACGACGACGGCCGTCTGCTGGGTCTTGCCGGCGGCATGGTCGTGGACGGGGACGTGCAGATTATGGACGTTGCCGTCGATCCGTCTCATCGCCGTGAGGGTATCGCCCGCAAGCTTCTGTCGCACGTGAGCTATGACGCGCAGATGCTCGGCTGCACCACGGCTTCGCTTGAGGTTGAGGACGGCAACGAGGGCGCAATTGCACTCTATGCCGCCCTGGGTTTTACCGAGGCTGGCCGTCGCCGCGGCTACTATGGTGCTGGCAAGGACGCAATCGTCATGACGGCTCCGCTGCCCCTGGTGCTTCCGGTCGACAATGCTTCGCCCGAGCCGACGGCGGCAGAGCAGCGCGTATGGCCGCTGGCCGCGCCCGATCGCACCGTTGAGGAACGTGCCGAAATCGAGCGCCGTCGCCTGGTGCTTGCCATCGAGAGCTCCTGCGACGAGACGGCCGTGGCGATTATCGATGCAGATGGCAATATGCTGGCCAACCAGGTGTCGACGCAGATTGATTTTCATGCCCGCTTTGGCGGCGTGGTGCCCGAGATCGCCTCGCGCAAGCACGTTGAGGTGATTGTGAGTGTCGTAGATGCGGCGCTTGAAGATGCCGCGGCATCGCTTGGCCTTGAGGGCGGAGCGATTGCGCCAAGTGAGCTTGCCGCCGTGGGCGTGACGCAGGGTCCAGGCCTGGTGGGCGCCCTGGTGGTGGGCGTCGCCTTTGCCAAGGGCTTTGCATATGCTGCCGGCAAACCGCTCGTGTGTGTCAATCATCTGGAGGGTCACCTGTTTGCCAACCTGTTGGCGCAGCCCGACCTCAAGCCGCCGTTCATCTTTACGCTTGTCTCGGGCGGGCACACCATGCTCGTGCACGTAAAGGCATGGGGCGACTACGAGGTGCTTGGCGAAACGCTGGACGACGCCGTAGGCGAAGCTTTCGACAAGGTGGCAAAGGCCCTGGGCCTGGGCTATCCCGGCGGCCCCATCATCTCCAAGCTGGCCGAGACAGGCAACCCCAAGGCGATCGATTTCCCCCGTGCGCTTAACAGCAGGGGAGACTACCGCTTCTCGCTTTCGGGTCTCAAGACGGCGGTGACGCTCTACATCGAGCAGGAGACCAAGGCCGGGCGCACGATTCACCTGCCCGACCTGGCGGCCTCGTTTGAGGCGGCGGTCTTTGACGTGCAGTACAAGAAGGCCAAGAACGCCCTGCATGCCACCGGGTGCAAGGAGTATTGCATTGGCGGCGGCGTCTCGGCCAATCCGCATCTGCGCGAGATGATGATCAAGAAGCTTGGACGTCAGGGAATCCGCGTAACGGTGCCGCCTCTCTCGGCATGCACCGATAACGCCGCCATGATCGCGGAGGTCGCTCGCCGTAAATTCGACCGAGGAGAAATCTCGCCGTTCGACGTCGACGCCGATCCGAACATGACGCTGTAGTCGTGCTCGTGCGGTCCCCGGCGCTGCCCGGGCGCCAGCGGCCACATATGAACTTTCCTGCTCGGACAGTCCTGCTCACGACGGAGGCCACATTAAGTGGCCTCCTGTTCGTGCGGAA
>NZ_QRWD01000003.1 GCF_003459505.1 Collinsella sp. AF20-14LB | reverse complement strand
ACTTGCAGCGACGGACCTCGGGACGCTCTTACACCACGTCTGCGCGCGCCACCTCGCAGCAATTAGTGAAGGCGTTAATACAAGGCGAAAAATAAAAGGCGAACTTGGTATTACGGACAAGGACTGGTGTATATATAGTCAAGTGCTTAAAAAAGAAGGAAAAATAGAATGCAGCCAGCAGAAATGGTCCATTTGCAGCGGGGAATAAACTGCCAATGGGTCGAACCCGTTGCCCCCTCCGCGGCCATCTCCCGGAGCGTCGCGTCTATAATCTCCTGTAGGTCATCTTGCCTCTCGTTCGCCTCAATGGCCCTCCTAACACCGGTGTGTCGGCACCACTGGAGTAGCGGCGGCGGGGAGGCGCGGCGACCATTGTTCGGTGACCGGGATTGGTCAAAATCGTTTGACTATTAGTGGCTAGATCGCCCGGCGCTAATAGCGCATGCTAGCCTCCAGTCCTGACCATCCCGCAGTCCAACTTTCTATCCGTAGCCCCATCAGAGTCAAACTTCTCAGAGGGAGGTTATTCAGACACCGCAGGGGGGGCTATGTGCAGTTTGCCGTGCCGGACCTAGATATCTATTTGCGAGAGAATGCCGAGGAGATTCTCGAACGGTTTTAGGGCGAAGCATAATTAGGTTTTGATTTTACTTGGGGGCATTATGGTAAAAATACGAGATTCCCGTATCGAATTACTTCGCATTGTCCTTATGTGGACGGTAATGGCTCATCATTTTGTTGTTCACAACGCTGATTCTGTTTCCGTATTTTCTAGCTCGTTTACTAGGTTTTTCTACAATATCTTTTTCTATCCAATTGGAAGAACTGCGGTCGGCTGCTTTGTTGCCATAACAATCTGGTTTGTTGCGGGGAAAGCTGGATACTCCATTAAACAAGCTGTTAAACAGATAGCTTCAATCGAAGGCACGGTTCTCTTTTATAGTATTGTGCTGGGTTTTTTCTTCATGCTTCGCGGCGATATTCAAGTAAGTCCAACCAATTTGATAGATATTTTTGCACCAACTCTTACTGGTTCTAGTTGGTGGTTTGTAACCGTCTATGCTTGGCTTGTTTTTTTGCTGCCCTTTTTAATTCCGGCTTTGCATGTGTTGGACCAGAAACTACATCTTTATCTATCAATCTTTCTGGTCTTCGCCTTTGGATTCCTGCGTTATGTGCCGCTCTTTTGGATTCCCATCGACGGGCTACTAGTTGATTTTATTATAATTTGCGTTCTTGTTTGCTATATTCGCTGGTATGTAGATTTGTCAACAGTGGATGTACGGCGCCTGGTTACTTGTTGTATTGCTTCCTTTGTGGGAGTTGCAATATCGTTTTATGGTCAATTCCATTTTGATGGTTTGCTGGGCTCGACCTTTGCGAATTTGTATAACGGTTTTTTCGGATCACCGGCGTCTATTTTTTCGTTAGTTATAGCAATTTCGGTCTTTTTGATCGATTTAAAGATGCCGCATTTTTCCTCCCGTTTCGTTAACGCTGTAGCGAAACTTTGTTTCGCTACTTATCTTATTTCTGACTATGGGCCTATCCAAAGTTGGCTTTGGAGCTCGCTGTTTCCCTTTACGCGTGTCGGCGTTAGACTGGGAATATTGCAGGTGCTTCTGGTTCCAACGGCTGTTTTCGCGATTTGCTTAATGCTGGAAGGTCTCAGAAAACTCTTAGCCGGCTTCTTCATGCGACTTGTCGGTCCTTGCGATTTGTTAAATAAAGCTATGTCGTAGAACCGAGACTTTCGACATTTTCTACTGCATACGTGATTTGCCGACGATCCCTCTACACAGGTGATGGAACAATTGGGATTCTGAACCAGCGTTCTCTGGTTGTAGCGGATTGGTCGATAATCATCTAGGAAAGCGTGTCGTGGGCACGTAAAGCCTGTGGTAGGCATGGTAACGCCCACGGCTGTTGCAACTAAGACGACTATCATCGAGGTTGCTGTAATCTGGCCGGTTGAGTCGAAGGCCGACATGGTAACCGTTGCGAATTATTTGAGATCGGTGATGATGGCTAGTCTGGTATGTCTCTGGTGCTGTTGCTGTCTAGGGCGCTATTAATTGCTGTAGAGGCTTTGGTTTAAATTAATGAATCGAACCGGTTTCCACATCAATAGAATGCGCTGGCCGCATATGACGTATCGATATGGGCATGGTATTGCGTTTTTTAATTTGCGGCCACAAAGATGCCTTTTGCGAAGCGTGGGGGCTATCTTGCCCGTGCTGTGCGCCCGGGCAACTTCAGTGCCGTGACGGGCGCCTGCCAGATGGTGCGACGCGACGTATTTGAGCAGGTCGGAGGCTATAACGAGGAATTCGCCGTCGGTTTTAACGACGCTGACTTTTGCCTGCGCGTATGGGAGGCGGGCTTCTGCACCATCTTTACGCCCTATGCCGAGCTGTACCACTACGAGTTCACCTCGCGCGGCAGGGAAGAGGCCAACGAGGATAAACAGCGCCGCTGGAAACGCGAACAGGCGCTGTTCATGCAGCGCTGCCCGGAGTTCTTCTTGGATGGTGATTCCTGGCTCGGACCGAACTTATCCTCCGACAGTGAGCACTTCTCGCTTTAGAGAGGAGTGGTGCCAAGGTTCGGTATAAGGTGCTCAAGAGCTGTGGAGGCGTTGGGCTTTGCTACACTGCTGGTGTTTGATTCGTGGAGATCGCGTCTTGCTTTGCCAAAAGCAACTGGCGAGATTATTCTGACGATGAAGCCCCAGCCGCCTCTGATGCAAGCGAAACATTGGGGCATTTTGCTGTATTTCGCGGCCGTGAGCTTAGGCGAATTACGACGAATTGCCTGCTTCAGGAATTTTTCGTGTCACAGGTGCTTGCGTTGTTTGGGGCGCTGCTTATTGATTTAAAAGCTAAAGTTTAACGCTGCGTCAATGGAAGAACGAAATAAAGCCCGCTGAGTACGCCTGCTATCTTTTATAGGAGCAGTCTCCCATCTGCTTTTATAACAATTCTCTTGTATAACTGGACTTCCGATACGGAAGAGATTGTAAGATAATGCAACATTAGTATCATTATTTGTGATGGGGGATACGATATGAAAAAGGCATTGCGTGCCTCAGCAGCGTTTTCTTTAGCTGTTCTTTTGACGATTTCGCCCTTGATGAGTCCTGTAGCCGCTGCTTATGCTGTGAATAGCGTACGATCAGTGAATATTACATCAGATGCGGCGTCCGCAGACGGTGGCGTAGCTTCACGTGACGAGGGCCCTGCCGACGGAGACATGACTGTCGAGCAGTCGTTGCCGGTGGATGTTGACGAGGCGGCTGATGAGGATTTCGGTGTAGATGCTTCTTTGGTTGAACCGCAAGCCGAATCGACTGATTCTTCCTTCCAATATATATATATTGCCTACCCGAACCTTATCAGTGGGGCTGACCAAGTCGTCGCGTTTGCAACTCCTAATGACAGCGATACCATCGCCTCCGCAACGCTAAACTATGTGAGCGCCAACGGAGTTCAGGGAGCTGTTAATGCTTCCGCGCAGGCTGTAAATTCTGCCGCATTTACATTTGGCTCGAAGCTAGATCTCAATACATACTTTCTTACTTCAATAACCTATGTTCTGCAGGGCGACGATGCTGAACATGAGATTGATCTCTCTGACAGGGATTATTCTTTTGCGGTTGTTGAGAGCTCTGCTAATTCCGAGGGCACTTCCGTTTACTATGCAGACGGCGAAGGCAATGCTGTTGAGGCTCAATCCATCAAACAGGCGTTGGAGTGTGCCGATTCACCGGACGGCATTTCTACTTATGCTGCGCGCTCGGCTCGAAAAAACGTACGGGTAATTGCCCTTGATGCTGGCCATGGCGGCACTGATCCCGGTGCGCAAGGAAATGGAAAGAGTGAAGCGGATCTAACTTGGAAGATTGTTGCTGCTTGCAAGAATAAGCTTGAGGCGTATGGTTTTAAAGTCGTTCTTGCGCGCGAGCAAAGCGGTGGCTACTCCGGAAATGATTACCTTTATCGTGTCCAACGATGCGTGAGTCAAGGTGCGCAGGCCTTTGTTAGCTTCCATATTAATTCCGGTTCGCCTGTTGCCCATGGCGCTGAGGTATATGCCCCCACTGCCAATGAATATGATTACACGCAAGTTTCCGTCGAGCTCGCGAATAAAGTTATGAACAACCTCGCTTCTATGGGGCTCAGCTATCGCGGTGTATTCCAGATGGAAGTTGGAGATGAGTTCGCGGTCATCCGTTGTGCCCGCGAACAAGGTATTCCCGGCATCCTAATCGAGCATGGCTTTATTTCTAATGCGGGGGACGTGTTAAATTATTTTAGCGATGAGGGCTGTAGGCGTCTTGGCGAAGCCGATGCCGATGCGATCATTGCGCAATTTCCTAAGTCAACTTGGCTCGACTATTCTTCCGTATTCGATGCTAATTACTATTTGTCGCATTATCCCGACGTTGCCAAAGCTACGGCTGGAAATAGCGATTTAGCTCTAGACCATTTTATTAACTATGGCATGAGCGAAGGTAGGCGCGGCTCTGCCACTTTTGATGTACAGAGTTATTTTAATGAGTATCCAGATTTAAGAGCTTCCTTTGGCTTTGATTTAGTTAAGTACTATGAGCATTACGTTACGGCAGGAAAAGCAGAAGGAAGGCATGGGACCAGATGCTCAAAGATCGAGGGATACGCTACGACTATCAATGGTGTTGATTATTCATCCGTCTATGATCCCTCATTTTATCTATCGAATAACGAAGATATTCGCAACGCTTTTTCTAAACGAAGCCCCGCTGGCGTTGTAATGATTGACGATGCTGCCGTGCTGCGCCATTTCGTCAGCTGCGGCATGGCTGAGGGCCGGCGCGGGAGCGAGTCCTTCGACGTGCTGAGCTATTACAACAGATACCCCGACCTGCGTCGCGCGTTCGGTGCCAACCTCACCGCTCTTTATGGCCATTACCTCAGCAGCGGTCGCGCTGAGGGGAGGATCGCGATCGGATGTGATTCCCTCGCGGGCGCTGTCGTTTCGCAGGGCGGTACCGATTATTCCCCCGTTTACGATTTCCACTTCTATACCTCCAACAACGGTGACGTCCTGAACGCCTTTACAGCCGTCAAGGGCGGTTTGAGGTTCGTTGACGATGCTGCCGTGCTGCGCCATTTCGTCAGCTGCGGCATGGCTGAGGGCCGGCGCGGGAGCGAGTCCTTCGACGTTTACGGCTATCGAAATCGTTATACGGACCTGAGGAAGGCTTTCGGGCTGAACCTGAAGAGCTATTACATTCACTATTTAAATTGCGGCATTAAGGAGGGGCGTAATGGCGCAAGTATGACTGGATATGAAGGCCTTATTATGTCGCCCGCCTATTCAACCTATCTAGATGCTGCCAATCAGTTCACAAAGACTGTGGGTACTAAAGGATTCCCTTCAGCCGTGTATACGGATAGGGGAGCGTCGAACATTAGAGATTTCTGCAGAATTCTATATGAAGAGGCTCAGTCGGAAGGCGTCTCACCTGAGGTTTTATATGGACAGGTGATGAAAGAAACTGGGTATCTAAAGTTTGGCAATTTGGTTCAGCCTGATCAGTGTAATTTTGGAGGCCTTGGTGCCACGGGGGCTGGTAACCCAGGCTATAGCTTCGGATCTGTTCGTGAGGGACTGCGGGCGCAGGTCCAACATCTAAAGGCGTATGGTTCTACGAAGCCCTTGGTCAATCCGTGTATTGACGCTCGCTTTAAATATGTCAGTCGTGGTTGCGCTCCGAGAACCATTGATTTAAATGGTAAATGGGCTGTTCCTGGCGTTGGATATGGTGAAAGCATTGATGCAATCGCTAAAGAGGTAATTGGTTAGGCTATTTAATAAGATCTAAAACCGATTGGGTTAATTTGACTGATAATTTAAAGAAAAACATTACATGGAATACCGTTGGCTCTATTGCATACCTTGCTTGCCAGTGGTTAACGACAGTTGCTGTAGTTCGACTATCGTCGGATTTTACCTATGCTGGTGATTTATCTTTGGCAATGACAATCAGCAATCTATTTGTTCCGATCGGTTTATATAAGATTCGATCCTTTCAAGTATCCGATCTTTCATGTGAGTATTCTTCAGGGGAATACATTGGTTTTCGTTTAAGCACAATAGTGTTGGGATTTGTTTTCGTATTACCTTATGCATTCTTTACCTGTCAGCAGTCTTCCCTTCTCCCCGTGTACCTCTATTGCATATATAAGTCAATTGAAGTTATGGTTGATGTGTTCCATGGCATTGATCAAAAAGCGGGAAATATGTTTTATTGTGGCATGTCGATGCTACTGAGAGGTATTTTGTCTCTTCTGGTGTTTTGCGCCGGAATGTATATCTCACATTCTCTTGTATTGAGTATTGTTCTGATGATCGCGGTGTCTCTCCCCGTGATGATTGTTGATGCACGTTGGGCTTCTAATTTCGACACGATCGTTCCTTCTTTCAGGTTCAAGGCGATGTCTGAACTGTTTTATAAGTGTCTTCCCGCTACGGTTGGGGTTTTTTGTTGTGCTGCGGTTACATCCGTTTCGCGTCAAGAACTTGCTACCGTACTGGGTGCCTCAATGTTGGGCGTTTATTCCTCGGTGTGTTCTCCTGCGGCAATCGTTCAGGCGGGTGCTGCTAATGCCTATGCCCCTTTGCTCGGCGTTTTTGCGAGCGCTAGTGAGTCGGGGGATAATAAAACATTTAATGCTATGTTGATGAAGGTCGTTCTTGGTGCTCTAGTTTTGTCCATTGTTATTCTGTTCGCTTGTTTTATCTGCGGCGACTACTTGTTGGGACTAATTTTTGGTGACCAAATTCATCAGTACTCTTTTTTGCTATACGGTGCGGTTATTAGCTCGCTGCTTACGGCGTTTATCGGCTTCTTTTCCGACCTGACGATTGTTAAGAGAAAGATGGCTGGTAATCTTGTTGGTAATTTAGTTGCTTTAATCGTTGCCGTCCCCCTTTCTAGCTTATTGATTCGGCTATTTGGACCTAACGGAACGAGTGCCGCAATTTCGCTTGCTTATCTTGTCGGATGTGTCGCGATGCTTCCTTGCATTATTCGGAAATAGTGCATCAGAGATTCGTTAAATACTTAGATACAAAAGTGTTTGGCTGAGACTATATATCCACCCGTAATGACTTCTTCAACGCTAATTGGGGGAGTTATCAGTTTTAGCGCAGGTATAAAAGCTTTTTAATTCTAATTTATGTGCAGCAGTCGTCTTTTCGTTTAGGATAAGAAACGTATTAGTAGGTTAAGCATCGACTAAGGTTTTTAAGATTCATTCACCTTTAGTTTATTTAATTGGAGCTTGAAATGTGCGATAGCGTATTCAAGGACAAGACCCTCATGATCACGGGAGGCACCGGCTCGTTCGGCAACACCGTGCTCAAGCACTTCATGAATACCGACCTGGCCGAGATCCGCATCTTCTCCCGCGACGAGAAGAAGCAGGACGACATGCGCCACCGCCTGCAGGAGAAGTCGCCCGAGCTCGCCTCCAAGGTGCGCTTCTTCATCGGCGACGTCCGCAACGCCCAGAGCGTGCGCGATGCCATGCACGGCGTGGACTACATCTTCCACGCCGCCGCCTTGAAGCAGGTGCCCTCCTGCGAGTTCTTCCCCATGGAGGCCGTGCGCACCAACGTCATCGGCACGGACAACGTGCTCCACGCCGCCATCGACGAGGGCGTGGACCGCGTCGTGTGCCTGTCCACCGACAAGGCGGCATACCCCATCAACGCCATGGGCAAGTCCAAGGCCATGATGGAGTCCATCATCTACGCCAACGCCCGCAACGGCGCCGGCCGCACCACCATCTGCTGCACCCGCTACGGCAACGTCATGTGCTCGCGCGGCTCGGTCATCCCGCTGTTCATCGACCGCATCCGCAAGGGCGAGCCGCTCACGGTCACCGACCCCAACATGACCCGCTTCCTCATGAACCTGGACGAGGCGGTCGACCTGGTGCAGTTCGCCTTCGAGCACGCCAACCCCGGCGACCTGTTCATCCAGAAGGCGCCGGCGTCGACCATCGGCGACCTCGCCGAGGCGGTCCAGGAGGTCTTCGGCCGCGTGGGCACCCAGGTGATCGGCACCCGCCACGGCGAGAAGCTCTTCGAGACCCTCATGACCCGCGAGGAGCGCCTGCGCGCCGAGGACATGGGCGGCTACTACCGCGTGGCCTGCGACTCGCGCGACCTGAACTACGACAAGTTCGTCGTCGACGGCGAGGTGGAGACCCAGGCCGACGAGTCCTACACCTCCCACAACACCGAGAGGCTCGACGTGGAGGGCACCATCGCCAAGATCAAGACCGCCGAGTACGTGCAGCTTGCGCTCGAGGGCCGCGAGCACGAGGCGGTGCAGTAGGGTGCGCGTCCTCGTCACCGGCGCGAAGGGCTTCGTCGGGAAGAACCTCTGCTGCGCGCTGAAGAACATCCGCGACGGCAAGGACCGCCGCGAGAAATACGCGGGCCTGCTCCCGCTCGAGGTCATGGAGTACGACGTCGACTCGACGCCCGGGGAGCTGGACGGCTACTGCTCACGAGCCGACTTCGTCTTCAACCTGGCCGGCGTCAACCGCCCCAAGGACCAGTCCGAGTTCATGGAGGGCAACTTCGGGTTCGCCTCCACGCTGCTGGACGCCCTCGAGCGACACGGCAACACGTGCCCCGTCATGCTCTCCAGCTCCGCGCAGGCGAGCCTCTCGGGCCGCTTCGAGGGCTCGGCCTACGGTGAGTCGAAGCTCGCTGGGGAGGGCCTGTTCCGGGAGTACTCGAAGCGCACGGGCGCCCCGGTGCTCATCTACCGCTTCCCCAACCTCTACGGCAAGTGGTGCCGCCCGCGCTACAACTCCGCCGTCGCGACCTTCTGCGACGCCATCGCCAACGGCCGCCCCTACACCGTGAACGACCCCAATGTCGAGCTCGAGCTCCTCTACATCGACGACCTGGTGGACGAGATGCTGGGCGCCCTCCTCGGAAACGAGCATCGCTGCGGCTACGAGGGGCTGGAGCGCGTCGAGGGCGACGGGTTCTGCTACGTCCCGGAAACCGACGTGAGGACCCTGGGCGAGATCGTCTACCTGCTGGGCAGCTTCCGCGACAGCCGCGAGACGCTTTCGGTGCCGGACCTTTCCGAGGGCTCCTTCTCCAAGAAACTCTGGAGCACGTTCCTTTCCTACTACGAGCCGGGCCGCTTCGCCTACGGCCTTAAGCCCAACATGGATGAACGAGGCTCGTTCACCGAGTTCCTGCGCACGCCGGAGCGCGGCCAGGTCTCCATCAACGTCTCGAAGCCCGGCATCACCAAGGGCAACCACTGGCACATGAGCAAGTGGGAGAGGTTCCTGGTGGTCTCCGGCACCGCCTCCATCAAGCTGAGGAAGGTGGGCGAGGATGCCGGCGGCAACCCGCTCCCCGTCGACGAGTACATCGTCTCGGGTTCGGACATGCGCGCCGTGGAGATGGTCCCCGGCTACACGCACTCCATCACCAACCTGTCCGGCACCGAAGACCTCGTGACGGTCATGTGGGCCAACGAGCCCTTCGACCCCGAGGACCCCGACACTTACTACGAGGAAGTCTAGAGGTTTTGACCAGATACGCTCATATTAATAGCGTTCCAAATGGATCCACTGGGCGCATTATGATGAAGGAGCATCTTGCTCTTATTGATCAGGGACACGAATCGCTTGCTTGCTGGGGCAGAAGAAGGCCTGCGAGCAGTGTCAGTGAATACTGTTTTGGGTCACCGGCTAATTTTATACTTGACGTTGGTCTTACTCTCCTTGACGGTAAGGCGGGCTTTCATTCGGTGAGGCAAACCGACGCGTTGATTCATCGTCTTGATGAGTTCGGTCCTGACGTGGTTCACTTGCACAACCTCCATGGTTACTATTTGAATATTGATAAACTGTTTAAATGGTTGATTAGATCTGATTGTCGTGTTGTATGGACTTTGCACGACTGCTGGGCTTTTACCGGCCATTGCCCTTATTTCACCTATTCTTGCTGCAATCAATGGAAAACTGGATGTGGCGCCAAGAGGTGCCCTCAACTTATGGGATATCCTCCAACTATTAATTCTGCATCATGTAAATGGAGCTACGAGGCCAAACGTTCGATTTTCACTTCGCTGCCTTCCAATCGAATGACTATCATTACCCCTTCTAAATGGCTGGCTGGACTGGTCGCTTGTAGCTATTTATCAAAGTATCCGATTGAGGTTGTACACAATACGATTGATCTCAACGTTTTTAAGCCACGATCCAATAGTGAGGTTTTTAGCGTTAAGGAGAAATACGGCCTTGATTCGAGGAAAATTATTTTAGGGGTTGCCTCTCCATGGTCCAAGCGTAAGGGTCTTTCAGACTTTTTTGCCCTTGCGGATAAGCTTGACAAGTCCGAGTATTCTATTGTTTTGGTTGGACTGAGTGCTAAGCAGATGAGGCAACTACCTCCGGGGGTGGTTGGTATTCCGCGAACCGACTCTCAGATAGAGTTGGCCTCACTATATAGTTCTGCCTCCGTTTTATTCAATCCAACATACGAAGATAATTATCCTACGGTCAATCTTGAGGCTGAGGCTTGTGGGGTTCCGGTCGTTTGTTACGATGTCGGTGGATGCTCCGAGACCTTGCATAGGGACGATTCAAAACTTGTTGAATGTGGTGACGTGTTGTCCGCCTCATTATTGTTGGCTAAATACTAGACTCGGCTTTTAGGGAAAACTATGACTTCCAATATTTCTTTTAATAACGACGGCCGCCTAAAGCTGTTGATCATCGTGGGCACCCGCCCCGAGGTCATCCGCCTGTCCGAGGTCATCAAGAAGTGCCGCCGCCACTTCGACTGCCTGCTGGCGCACACCGGGCAGAACTACGACTACACGCTCAACGGCATCTTCTTCCGCGACTTGTCGTTGGAAGACCCCGACGTCTACCTGGACGCCGTGGGCGCCGACTTGGGCGAGACCGTGGGCAACATCATCGCCGCGAGCTATAAGCTCATGGTTGAGGTGAAGCCCGACGCGCTGCTGATCCTGGGCGACACCAACAGCTGCCTGTCGGCAATCGCGGCCAAGAGGCTCCACATCCCCATCTTCCACATGGAGGCGGGCAACCGCTGCAAGGACGAGTGCCTGCCCGAGGAGACCAACCGCCGCATCGTCGACGTGATCTCCGACGTCAACCTGGCCTACTCCGAGCACGCCCGCCGCTACCTCAAGGACACCGGCTGCGCCCCCGAGCGCACCTACGTCACGGGCTCGCCCATGGCGGAGGTTCTGCGCGCAAATCTGGATAAGATCAAGACCTCCGACATCCTCACCGAGCTCGGCCTGGAGCCCAAGCACTACATGCTGCTGTCCGCCCACCGCGAGGAGAACATCGACACCGAGGCGAACTTCGCGAGCCTGTTCACCGCCATCAACGCGCTTGCGGAGAAATACGACATGCCGATCCTGTACTCCTGCCACCCGCGCTCCCGCAAGCGCCTGGAGGCCACCGGCTTCAAGCTGGACCCGCGCGTGCGCATGCACGAGCCCATGGGCTTCCACGACTACAACTGCCTGCAGATGAACGCCTTTGCGGTGGTGTCGGACTCCGGCACCCTGCCCGAGGAGTCCAGCTTCTTCGCGAGCGTCGGCCGCCCGTTCCCGGCGGTGTGCATCCGTACCTCCACCGAGCGCCCCGAGGCGCTGGACAAGGCGTGCTTCACGCTCGCCGGCATCTCCGAGAAGGGTCTTCTGCAGGCCGTCCACACTGCCGTCGAGCTCGATGCGGAGGGGTCGCTGCCCGAGGCGCCCGTTCCCGACTACGCCGACGAGACCGTGTCCACCAAGGTTGTCAAGATCATCCAGAGCTACACCGGCGTCGTGGACAAGATGGTGTGGAGGAAGAGCATTTAATGACTAGCTCATGCGCTGGTAAAAAAATACTTGTCGTAACGCAGCATTTTTATCCGGAGACTTTTCGAGTCAACGACATCGTCGAAGGCTTTATTGAAGACGGTGCAAGCGTTGATGTCCTTTGCGGTATTCCAAATTATCCTTCAGGTGAATGGGCTGAAGGATATGGTTATTGTGGCCATCGTTGCGATGATTACCATGGTGCGTCTGTCTTTCGGTCTGGTGAAATACGCCGAAAGGGTAATACTTCGGCCCGCATTTTCCTGAACTATATTAGCTGGCCGATTACTGCATCTTTCAAGGCGTTAAGGCTCAAAAACAATTACGACGTTGTATTTTGCTATAATACAAGTCCTATTTTGATGATAATTCCAGCAAGGTTTGCTGCATTGCGAAGTAAATGTCCTCTTGTCACCTATGTCTTGGATATTTGGCCTGAAAATTTGTACACCGTTTTAAATGTCCAAAATAGCTTTCTGAGAGCTTTTGCCAAATCGTTTTGCGACAAGCAGTATGCTGCCTGTAATAAGCTGATTGCCTTGAGTGACTCTTTGGCCGACAACTTATTTCATAGGATTAAACCTTTGAATCCGGATGTTTCGATAAGTGTAATACCTCAGCACTGTGAGGAGGTTTACGAACAAAAGAGTATTTCACAGGAGCTGAGATCGCAATTTGGAAGTCAGTGCGTTTTCCTTTTTGCCGGATCAATAACTCCCGCACAGGGTCTTGACACAGTTGTTGAGGCATTCTCGTATGCAATCAATAATAGTTCTGTTGAGATGAAGCTGCTAATTCTTGGCGATGGCATGTCCAGAGCGGAATTGCAGAAGACCGTTGCAAATAAGGGACTAAGCGAGTCCATTTTGTTTATAGGGCGCGTAGATCCTGAAGTTGTGCCCACGTATTCAGATATTGCAACGGCAATGATTGCACCATTTGCTGACAATCCTGAGTTAGAGCTTACTATTCCGGCGAAAATTTCAAGTTGCATGGCGTCTTCGAAACCAATACTTGCTGTAATGCGCGGCGAAGGCGCCAATGCGGTTCGTTCTGCTAGGTGCGGATTCGTCTCCAATCCCTCAGATGCTAGCGCACTTGCTAGCAACATGGTGAAAATTGCTTCAATGAATAAAGACGCCATTGAAGCTTTGGGATCCAATGGCTTCAATTATTATCGTGAGCATTTCTCGAGATTGGTTTGTTTGGATAAAATTAAGCAAGTTCTATTTTCAATATAGGTCCGATGTGGATCGTTGGGGTTTTAATGGATGACATGTTGCGGGTGTTGGTAATCATTCCTGCCTATAATGAGCAAGCCAATATTGTTCAGACTGTTTCGTCGGTTGTTGAAGCTGGTTATGATTATGTTGTTGTAAATGATGGTTCAACCGATAAAACTCTATCTATCTGTCGTCAGCATGGATTTAATGTCCTCGACCTTCCGCAGAATTTAGGCATCGGTGGTGCCGTTCAGGCCGGTCATAAATATGCGCTCAGACATGGCTATGACATTGATGTCCAGGTTGATGGTGACGGTCAGCATGATCCTTCTTATATCGGGAATTTAATCGAGCCGATTATTGATGGTGCCGATTTAACCATCGGTTCCAGATTTGCCGTGCCCACGGAAGGCTTTCAGTCTACATTTTTAAGGAGAGTGGGTATCCGATGGCTTTCTGGTTGGTTGAGGTTATTTACCGGAAAGACGATTAAAGATCCTACTTCTGGATTTCGCGCGTGCGGAAAAAAGGCTATAGACCTGTTCTGTAGGGACTACCCAGACGATTACCCTGAGCCTGAATCTATTGCCGCAGCATTAAAAACTGGTCTTTCAGTGGTTGAGGTTCCCGTACTTATGCGCGAGAGACAGGGCGGAGTGTCATCAATTTCTGGCTTTTCTTCAATTTATTACATGATTAAAGTTTCGCTTGCAATTTCCATGGCCTGTTTTGTTTATAGAAAGGCGGCTCACTAATGAGTATGATAATTCGTGTGGGCGCTGGCGTAATTTTTAGTGGCCTTTTCTTTTATGTCGTCTCCTTAGTCGGCAAAGGAAAGCTACTTTTAAAGTACTCGTTACTATGGCTCTGCCTGTGCGTGGTGGCGCTATTAAGCGTTTGCTTTCCGGAGTTGATTTATCGAATCTCAGGCTGTATCGGGTTTATTAGTCCTTCGAATTTTGCGTTTCTCGTCGCCGTGGTACTTTTATTGATGATTTCTCTATCTCTCAGTATTGCGATCAGCAGACTCGTTACGGCTTGCAAGAACTTAACTCAACGTATTGCGATACTTGAAAATGAGAATGATGTTTTGCGGAATCAGCAGAGTTAATTAAAGACGGAGTTTAGATTAACTGTATGAACAACTATTTAGCAGCGGAAGCTCGAAACCATTGCGTTTGCGGCGGCTTGTATCGCCTTTACCATGTCGGTATTTTTGTCCTGCCGTTATCTTTTGCACTGATATATCTGTCTTTGTTTGTTAATTACATTGATGCTTTCTATGGCACGGTTGGCTTTACAATTGCCAACCCGATGCTTAATGACGATAGGGCAGTTCTATTTGTTGCTGGATTGACTATTATATTTGTCATTTCTGTAATCAAATTGGTTGAGTATAAAAGCGAGTTTTTGTATAAATATCGATGGTTAATCGGTATGACTGTAGCGTTGCTTGCCGTTGCTTTTAAAATCAGCGGTTCATCGCTTGGCATGTGGAGCATTATGCTCCCTGAAAACGCTGATACTCCGTTTTGGGGTATACCGAGGTCCCTTCGAAGTGATGAGTTCTCAGTTGGAACCCTGTTTCAATTATCTCAATCCCATAATGGCTATGCTCCAATTTCGGAAATCCTGAGAGGAGATTTAACGGATGTCCGGATGGTTTATGGCGCTGCCTGCTGGAGCGTAATCACGTTATTTAGACCAGTGCTTTGGGGTTATTTGCTATTTGGTTTTGAATTCGGCCTAGCGTTTGCCTGGTCCGCGAAACTATGTCTAATGGTTCTTGTCTCTTTTGATTGTGCCTTTCTCATTATTAAGTCAAAGCCGCTCAGCTTTCTCTTTTCATGCTTGCTTTGTTTTTCGCCATTAATTCAATGGTGGGGCACGGGCGAGGTGATTCTTTATGGCCAAGCCCTTGTCTTGTTGTTGGATAGGGCGCTCTTTACTCAAAAAAGAAATATCAGGATTATTGCGCTAGCTGCTATAGCATGGCTATGTGGTTGTTACATAATGCTCATGTACCCTGCTTGGATGGTCCCATTTTTCTTCATTTTTGCCTTGATGGGTGTATTTAGAACAACAGAGTATTGTCAAACTTTAAAATCTAACAATCAACATTCAGTTCTTGCATGGTCACTAATTGATACTTTTGTTTTAGTATCCTGCCTGTTGATTTCAGCGGGACTAATATTCCTTTCCTTCTTCCAGTCCTCCGAAGCAATGACATCTGTTATGAATACCGTTTATCCTGGTGCGCGCTTTGAAACAGGTGGAAGCGGACTTCCTGAACTTTTTTCTTATGCAATTTCACTCTTTTACGCCTTTGATTCACCACTGGTTTCAAATGAATGCGAAATTGCAACCATTCTTTGCTTCTTCCCTCTTGGAACGCTTGCATCTCTGCTCTGTTTTATTAAAAGGCGGGATTGGCAGCTATTTTTGCTTACGGCACTTCAATTGTTTTTCCTGGCCTTTGCATTTATTGGTTTTCCGTCATTTCTATCTCGAATGACCTTAATGTATAACGTCCCCGTTCTGCGACTGTTGTTTCCTATTGGTTACCTGGAACTTCTCCTATTTTTGATTTCTGTCGAAAAGGCTAAAGAATCCCAAGGGAATAATAGCTCCATTGGTTATTTGTCAATTATCTTAATAATCGGTCTTATTCTGAGTTCAGCATTCCAGATTTTCATCCTTCTTTCTGCGAAATATCTTGTTGCAAGGATGCTGTATTTGTTGATGTTTATATTGTTCTGTCTTTTTTCGTGCCTTTCGTTTCGCTCCTATATTCTTGGTAAAAAATGTACCGGTTTATTTGTTGCTTTCGCGATTTGCTTCGGCGTAATTCCAGGGCTCTGTATCAATCCAGTTCAAATCGGTGCGGCTCCAATTACAGATACGAATTTAGAGGCTCTCGTTAATCAGTTTGTCGAAGAGAGTGATTATTCAGATAAATGGGTTGTCGATGGTTCTTGGACAGTTGCCAATCTTTGCGCTGCGTATGGAGCGCCTGTAATTAACTCTACCAATGCTTATCCTGATCTGGCGCGTTGGAATTCTATCGATGAAAATAACGAGAACGAGTGCGCATACAACAGGTATGCTCATGTCATTGCTAATGTATTCGCCCCGTCTACGTCATTTAATTCCACTCAGGATGATCTCTTCACAGTGAATTTGACTGAAGATGATTTGAGGCAGCTTAATGTGAAGTACGTTATGTCTAGTAGGGATTTGACGGAGTTTTCATCTGATAAATTACAAATTAGGCAATTAGGTTCAGCAAACGGGTTTGTTCTATATGAATTGACCTATTAGGAAGAAGGGGCTGCTGGTTAAACCGGCAGCCCCTTCTTCTTTTTTACGTGTTTATGATATAAGCATCATAGCGCTTTTAAATTTGATAATACAAATTCCCGCTGATGATGTTGCTGTTTATATACGGATCGCCTTTCACGTAATATTCTGGCCATAGGTAGTTGAGCAATGAGTATTCCCTATGGAACCTCATTTTCTTTTCGTCGCTGATTTCATAGCCTCGCGATAGCGACTCATAATGATACAGCTCGGTGTCGGGTGTATATACAACAAGATAGTTGTGACTTCTCACTTTGAGGCAATAGTCAACATCATTAAAAGCAACAGCCAGCTCTTCTCTAAAGCCACCGACTTCGTCGAATACAGCTCTCTTAGTCATGAGGCATGCTGCAGTTACTGCGCTTAGATCTTGCGTGCGGTCACATAGATTGAAGTAGCCCCAATTACCTCTGGGGTAGTCTTTTCCAAGGTGGCCGGCTCCAATTCCTCCGATACCGACGCCCGCATGTTGCAAAGTATTGTCGCTGTAGAAAAGTCTTGCGCCAACAATGCCAACTTCTTTTCGTGAACAAATGCCCAGCATGTTTTCAATCCAGTTTGGGGTTAGAACTTCTGTATCGTTGTTTAACAAGAGAAGGTAATCGCCCTTTGCTTTGCTAGCGCCAAAGTTCATCAGTTTTGAAAAATTGAATTCTGCACCCCAATATTCGATGCGGATCATATCGGGATAGCATTTTTCTAATTCAGAGTAGTACTCGAATGTTTCTGGGTTCTCGCTGTTGTTTTCAATGATGACGATTTCGTAGTTATCGTACGTCGAGCGTTCAATGATCGACTTAATGCACGTATCGAGAACAGAGGGATGGTCCTTTGTCGGAATAATGATTGATACAAGTGGATGACTATCTGGAACTGCATAGGTAACTTTATAAGTGAAGGGGTCGTTTCCACGGTAAACCTTTGCGGAAACATCAAGTCTGTCCAAATGGGCCTGTACGGCTTTGACGCCAGCATCCCATGCATATAGCTTTGAGTTCGGGTCACCTGCAGTTGAGTTTTCGGTCATTCTCCAGTGGTACAGAATTTTAGCCACGTGTACCACATTTCGTGCGTTTTCTATCGCCTTAAGCGTCAGGTCATGGTCTTGGGCTCCATCGTACTGCTCGTCGCCGTACTCCAGAGAATCGAATAGTGTCTTTCTGATTGCAAGAAAATGGCAAATATAATTAACGCTTCGTAGTAAATCGATGCTTAAATCTGGCTTAAAGAATGGGTCACCATAGCTGCCATTGGCAAACAGTTTGTCTTCGTCGCAGTAAATGAGATCAGTATTGTTTTCAGCATTAATTGCATGCGCATATTCATAAAGCGCCGCGGGCTCAAGAGTATCGTCGTGGTCCAAGAAGCAAATGAAATCTCCATTCGCTTCTTTTGTTCCGGCAAGAGTATTTTTGGAAATGCCGGAATTGCTCGCTAGCTCTATCACCTTAATGCGAGCGTCATTATTCTTAGCGGTTTCGATCATATCCACAAGCGCACTGTTATCTGGGCTTGCATTGACCAGCACAAGCTCCCAGTTCGCATAGCTCTGTTTAAGAACTGATTCCACCATTTCCCTGAACAAATTATCGGGTGTGTTGAATAGGGGAACGACGATGCTAAACAAAGGCATTTTCTTGAAGGTAACCATCGATTGTTTTTCGAGCATCGCCGAGCTTGCCTTGTGTTGTTCGAGCCATTTTGGATATGCAGATGGATCAATCGAAATAGGTTGCATCTTCGATGTGGTTAAAATGCGCAGCCTTTCGAGCTCTTCGTTGTCCACAACAGCGAAGCTGTTAAAGCTCGGGTGATTGTCATCTTCGATTGTGAAGATTAGCCTATTTGTGCTATTTGGGATTCGGACCGAGTATTGAATCTCGCGCCGTTTTTTATTGGGGGCAAACCACAAGGGAATCGTAATGTCATCGGTGGTGATCGGCTCGATCTCAATTCGATTCATCGAAGTATCGAAGCAGCTGATGGCTATTTTGTTGTCGTTGCGCTGAGGAAGTTTTACTGAGCAGCGAAGAATGGCCTCATCTCCATCTTCGATAAACTCGTGAAAACGCATGCTTGCTACATCCAAGTCATGCTTATCGTCATAGTTCCTAATGGAATGGGACAAATCATTCTTAATTTTGTAGTTTAATCTTGACGCCCATTTTGCCGTGCCAAAGCTGATTTTAATGGCATCGTAGGCATATTGCGCATTCAAATCATTAATCTGAATATCGCAATCACCAGTTCCGAGGTCGGGAAGAACTATGACGTATTGATTGTTATTTGACTCGTATGGATAGATTGAGCTTGGTATTGTCGTTCCGTCGCTCTTTGCTGCTGTCACCTGAATATTTGATGCATCTGTCTCAACATTCTTTAGAAGAACGTACACCTTCCCGCTTCCGCGGCAAATGCAATCCATGTTAATTTTCATTTCAATTTACCTTTCCGTTGCACTGAAGATGTCTGTGCTATTTCACTTTGATCTAGGGTTTATTCTTACATTGAATTAGCCCAGTACGGGTAGCCTCTCTATTCTTTCTTGGTATCGGATGCGCGCTGCTGTAATTCGACGTTCATGCCATGTGGCCGTAGTCGAATTGCTTTGCTCGTCTAGCGGATGAATGTTTTCATACCCAATTGGATGCATATACTCTTTAGGATTCGCTATATACATTTGCGTTGCTTCGAGATTTCCACTGCACTTACTTCTTAAATCGGGATTTCCATTCAGAAGAGAGCCAATAGAAAAATGAGGATGCGCAACTCGATGTTCGTTAATGCCGATTGCAATGAAATGTTCCAGCGCTCCATGGGGGTCGTCTTTATATCTATCGAATAGATCCTCGTAATGATTTACATAAAAGGAATAATCAAATACAGATGAATAGTCTGCTCCGTTAAATATTGCATTCGTAGAGCAAGCGCACGTAAGTTGAGGTCTCCTTTGAGGCCACGCGCTTTGATCGATCGTGAGGGCCTCTTTATTTATTGGGTTAAAGATGCGGCATTCATAGCATCTTATGTCTTCCTTTTTAAGGAAGACATTGAATAGTCGTTCTGAGATAAAGCCAGGCATCCTTTGTTGATAGCTATCGCGACCACTTATATAGTCAATTCGCTTATCAAGTTGTTTTTCAATTTTGAAAAGCCACTTACAATATCTGTCCATCAGTTCCTTTTTACAAATAAACATATTGCATGGCGAAAAAGAGCACTCCTCACAAATTGCTTCATCAAAAGCATCCAAGTAGCCAGGGCATTTCGTCCTGATGATTTCCCTTGCCTGTAGCAGATCTGTCGAAGAGTGGATCATTCTATACTGCTCAGCAACAGTGATTAAGTTGCACCCGATTGAGCTTGTGCAGGGTTCTTTGGCTGCAACAATGCAGTCATGCTTGGTAAGAATGTTCTCAATTTCATAGTCTCTGAGCATCTGCTTCGAGTCGTTGGGGGACTCAAATGCCCTTCGATAATGCGTGAGCCCAACTATCGACTCAGGAGAATTCTTCCATATCCAATAGAGGCCGGTAAGCTCACAGTAGTGCTTGTTTTTCTGGGAAATATTATCGCCTTGATCGTCGTACAGCCATCCAGCTTGTCGATTTTTCGTTGGAATGGAGCTTGCCCCGACGAAGAGCGGCTGGTAAGGCGCCTGTGCATCAATGTCAAAGTGCTTATGGGCTGCGATGTAAATCTTCACTGTTCCTGACGCTCTTTCCGTGCCGAGGCAATTAGATGCCCTGTTCAATGGGTATCGCTCATATATTTTTAATTGATATGACCGATAGAGTTTATTATATAAGTCGTAACAAAATGAGTTATATGACACGGAGGACTACATGAAAGGCATCATCCTCGCCGGCGGGTCCGGCACCCGCCTGTACCCGCTCACGCTCGTGACCTCCAAGCAGCTGCTGCCGGTCTACGACAAGCCCATGATCTACTACCCGCTGTCCACCCTCATGCTGGCTGGCATCCGGGACATCCTGGTCATCTCCACGCCGACGGACCTGCCCAACTTCGAGCGCCTGCTCGGGGACGGCTCGCGCTACGGCGTGAACCTGTCCTACGCCGAGCAGCCCTCGCCGGACGGCCTGGCGCAGGCGTTCACCATCGGCGAGGAGTTCATCGCCGGCGAGCCGTGCGCCCTGGTGCTCGGCGACAACATCTTCTACGGCAACGGCCTGTCGCGCCACCTGACGCGCGCCGTACAGAACGCCGAGTCGGGGAGGGCCACGGTCTTCGGCTACCACGTGGACGACCCCGAGCGCTTTGGGGTCGTGGAGTTCGATGCGCAGGGGAGGGCCGTCTCCATCGAGGAGAAGCCCGAGTGCCCCAAGAGCTCCTACGCCGTCACCGGCCTGTACTTCTACCCGGGCGACGTGGCCGCCAAGGCGCACGAGGTCGAGCCCTCCGCCCGTGGCGAGCTGGAGATCACGACGCTCAACCAGATGTACCTGGAGGAGGGGACGCTGTCCGTGGTCACCCTCGGCCGCGGCTACGCGTGGCTCGACACCGGCACCATGGAGAGCCTGCACGAGGCCGCGGAGTTCGTCCGCGCCGTGGAGCACTCCCAGGACCTGCCGGTCTCGGTCCCCGAGGAGATCGCCTGGGAGAACGGCTGGATCACGACCGCCGAGCTGGAGGAGGCGGCCAAGGCCTACGGCAAGTCGGTCTACGGGCAGCACCTGAAGAAGGTCGCCGCCGGCGAGATCGTCAACAGCCCGCGCGAGTACTAGCGCAAGCTTGTTTTCTTTTAGGGGTCACCGTTTATCTGGTGGCCCCTTTCGTTATGATTACGTTGACCATAAAGACAATATGATTGGGAGTGGATGTGTTAAGCGTCTTCTTTGGCGATATGCCAGAAGCGATTTACAACACAGCGACATATTTCAAAAACTCTTACCGGTCTTCTTGGATTACGGATCCCTATGCAGTCTCGATAATTAAAGATGTTGATCGATCGGATGTTGTTTCCGAAAACGTCATCGAAAGCCCTGTGCTTGGATCCATCTCCCCACTCCAGCTTTCTGGTGGCGTGAAAACGCTGCTGCTTATGAGATTTGATCGTAAGCAAATTTATAACGCTTCTACCTGTGGTGACAACTGTGCCAAGTGGATTCTCGACATGGCGAAAGACCGCAAACTTGTTGTGAATCTCTATCATGTGATGGACTTTGGTCGCGAGGATTTTAAAATTAAAGTCGTGAATAGCGGCCGAATCGTTCACAACATGGCCGAATTGATTCACGAGTCGATTCCGTATCTGTAGGTACTGCTTATGAACGGTTCGCATCTCGTTAAGATTTCCCGCCGCAGGGGAACCAAGTACACATTTACCATCAAGCGGAACATCACTATTGTGCGTGGCGATTGCGGCACGGGTAAGACGACACTGTTTGACATGGTCGCAGACTACATGCGAACGGGCGAGCAGTCGGGCGTTTCCTTGCAATGCGATTGTCCCTGTGTCGCCCTGACCGATTATGATTGGCGAAACCAGCTTTCGTCCGTTCATGACTCGATTGTATTTGTCGATGAGGGCTTAAAAGTGATCCATTCTGATGAGTTTGCCCATCATGTGCTGTATTCCTCGAATTATTTCGTGCTGATCTCAAGGGCTGATTTCCCCAATCTTCCGTATAGCGTGGATGAGATTTACAAGATTAAGACGAGCGGAAAATACCATTCTTTCGTCCCTGTTTATCAAGATCGCGGGAATCATCGTTATGCTATTTCCCGGTCGGCGCCAAAACAGGACATTACTTACGTGAAATAACTGGGGATTCGGTTTTTCACTACGACAAAGACTGCATTCCGGAGGCGTTTTGTACAGGAGGTAATTCTGCGAAGGTTATGGCTCTTATCGCATGCCGAAATGTCCGATAGTTTTGTTGAATAGTGTCGCGGCGTCACTTCCTGCGGCATACTAAAGAAGCTATACATGCTTCAGATTGGATTTTCATGTCTGAGATTTTTGAACCCCACAACATCATCGTCACGGGCGGCTGCGGCTTCATCGGCAGCAACTTCGTGCACTACGTGGTCAACAACCACCCCGACGTGCACGTGACCGTCCTGGACAAGCTGACCTACGCCGGCAACCCCGAGAACATCGCCGGTCTGCCCTCCGACCGCGTGGAGCTCGTCGTGGGCGACATCTGCGACGCCGCTCTGCTCGATAGGGTCGTCCCGGGCCACGACGCCATCGTGCACTACGCCGCCGAGAGCCACAACGACAACTCCATCGCCGACCCCGAGCCGTTCCTCCGCACCAACGTCGAGGGCACCTTCCGCCTGCTGGAGGCCGTCCGCAAGCACGGCGTCCGCTACCACCACGTCTCCACCGACGAGGTCTACGGCGACCTGGCACTCGACGACCCGGCCAAGTTCACCGAGGAGACGCCGTACCACCCGAGCAGCCCGTACTCGAGCACCAAGGCCAGCTCCGACATGCTCGTGCGCGCATGGACCCGCACCTACGGCCTACGGACAACGATCTCCAACTGCTCCAACAACTACGGCCCCTACCAGCACGTGGAGAAGTTCATCCCCAGGCAGATCACGAACATCATCGACGGCGTCCGCCCCAAGCTCTACGGCCGCGGCGAGAACGTCCGCGACTGGATCCACACCGAGGACCACTCCTCGGCCGTCTGGGACATCCTGACCAAGGGCCGCACGGGGGAGACCTACCTCATCGGAGCGGACGGCGAGAGGGACAACATCACGGTCCTGCGCATGATCCTGGAGGCCATGGGGCGCGACCCCGAGGACTTCGACTGGGTCGCCGACCGCCCCGGCCACGACCGCCGCTACGCCATCGACAGCACGAAGCTCCAGCGCGAGCTGGGCTGGAGGCCGGCCCACACCGACTTCGCCGAGGGCCTGAAGCAGACCATCGGCTGGTACGTGGAGAACGAGTCCTGGTGGCGACCGGCCAAGGAGACCACCGAGGCCCGTTACAGGGCGCAGGGGCAGTAGGCCCGGATTCCCGGACGTTTACCTTTTCGAGCGCCCCTCGCGGTGCCGCAGGGCATGGGGATGATCCTGCGGCACCGCGAGGGGCGCCCGCAACACGATTGGAATTAACCACATGGCTGACATCGAATTAGAGAAGGACCTGAAGGTCGCGGAGACCGGCATCGAGGGCCTCAAGGTCGTCGACCTGGCCGTCCACGGCGACTCGCGCGGCTGGTTCAAGGAGAACTGGCAGCGCGCCAAGATGTGCGCGCTCGGCATCCCCGATCTCAAGGTCGTCCAGAACAACATCTCCTACAACGACAGCCGCGGCGTCACCCGCGGCATCCACGCGGAGCCCTGGGACAAGTTCATCTCCGTGGCCCGCGGCTCGGTCTTCGGCGCATGGGTCGACCTGCGCGAGGGCAGCGCCACCTACGGGAAGGTGTTCACCTGCACGCTCGACCCGTCCAGGGCCATCTACGTCCCGCGCGGCGTGGGCAACAGCTTCCAGGCGCTCGAGGACGGCACCGCCTACACCTACCTGGTGGACGCCCACTGGTCGCTGGAGCTCAAGAAGACCTACACCTTCGTGAACCTCGCCGACCCCGAGCTCGCCATCGAGTGGCCGATCCCGCTCGATGAGGCCACCGTCTCCGAGGCCGACCTCAACCACCCGATGCTCAAGGACGTCGTCCCGATGGCGCCGAAGCGCACCCTCGTCACCGGCTGCAACGGCCAGCTGGGCCATGCGGTGCGCGCGCTCGCCGAGGAGCGCGGCGTGGCGAAGGACTTCGACTTCTGCGACATCGACACCTTCGACATGTCCGACCCGGACGCCTATTCGCAGTACGACTGGTCGCTCTACGGCACGGTCATCAACTGCGGCGCCTACACGGCAGTCGACAGGGCCGAGACCCCCGAGGGCCGCGTGACCGCCTGGAAGGCCAACGCGACGGGGCCCGCCCTTCTCGCACGCACCTGCGCCGGGTACGGCATCACCCTGGTCCACGTATCCTCCGACTACGTCTTCGACGGCACCGCCGAGGTCCACACGGAGGACGAGCCGTTCTCCCCGCTGTCCGTCTACGGCCAGACCAAGGCCGCCGGCGACATCGCCGTGGCCGGGTGCCCGCACCACTACATCATGCGCTCCAGCTGGGTCATCGGCGAGGGGCACAACTTCGTGAAGACCATGAAGGCACTCTCAGACCGCGTCGCCGACCCGGACGACAAGCTCGAGCAGGTCACCGTGGTCGACGACCAGCTGGGCCGCCTGACCTTCACGCGCGACATGGCCGAGGCCATCTTCCACGTGCTGGGGACGCACGCCCCCTACGGCACCTACGACTGCACCGGATCCGGCGCGGTGAAGTCCTGGGCGGACATCGCACGCGCCGTCTTCGAGGCCGCCAACGGCAACGGCGAGAAGGTCGTGCCGGTATCGACCGCCGACTACTACGCGAGCGCCGAGGGCCCCGTCGCACCGCGCCCGGTCCACTCCGCACTCGACCTGTCCGGGCTCGAGTCGGTCGGGTTCCACATGCCCGACTGGGAGGAAGAGCTGGGGGAGTACCTCAAGATGCTCTAGCCGCTATTAACTTTTCGAGAGTAAAAGCCGCCGCTTGTTAACGGCGGCTTTTCTTATGCCTGGCGTATAGCCCCGCTGCAACAAGGGCGACGGTGGTCGCCAGACTCACTGCAAGCCCCGCAAGGGCACCCGGAGTCTTGTAGGTCATCACGATCCTATTCGCGCCTTTCTGCACGTTCAGGGACGACAGGCCCTTATCGGCGGCGGGCGTTAGTTCTGCGGCGGTTCCGTTTACCGTTACGTTCCAGCCCTCATCGTACGGAACGCTCAGCAGCAGGTTGCCGTCTTCCTTGGCGGTATACTCGCCTTCGATTCTTCCGTCCTCAAAAACTGTCGGAACAAATTCGCTCGTCTTAAGCTCGTTAATAATCTGCTCGAAAACGTCCAGATCGAGGGCGTAAAAGACCGGCTCATTGTCTTGGGGCATGTCTGTATAGCCCTCCGCGACTCCGATTGACACCGTATGCTGGCTCGGGGCGTCCGATGCATCCGCAATCTGGCGGATATTATTGTCGAATCTCCAGGCCTCGTTTTCGATCGTTCGCTGGTCGATGGTAAGGGTGACGGGCCAATAACTGCCGGCAGTCGTATCTTTGTTGATGTAGAGATACCCGATGGAGCTTGCCGGTACAGTAACGCTCCATTGCTTTAAGCTATCGCTATTCTCCGTGCTCGTGGCCTCGATCTTGGTATAGAGCTTGACCTCGCGGCCTAGGATTTTGCTGTAGAGGTCGTTCTGCTTTTCGAAGGGGTTCTCGTTTTTCAGCGTGCTGTTTTGGATATCGCTTGAGGCTGCAACGCCAATGCTGAGCGCATAGGGGTTCTCGTACACCGCGCTTGTGGAGTCGACCTGATTCGTCTTGGTCGAAACGTATCCCGCAGGCGCGTTCTCGGGAATGGCATACTTGACTCCCAGTAGGGCATCGACGGCAAGAATGGGCTCGGCATAACGGGTCGAGAATTCGCCGACGCTGCTGTAACCAAGGGAGTTGAGCAATGTAATTGCCTGCGGGTTATTGGCGGACGAATAAGAAGATAGCTGGTTATACCCTAGTGCCAGGCCTTCGTTTAGAGCGGCACTATCGGCTCGTGTGGTTGTACGATCGATGCGGTAGAACGGAGCTGAATCCCGTTCTGTAGTGGTAGCGATCGTGTTGGTTGCGGTGGCTACATAGGCCCTGTTGGTATTTTCGGAATAGCCCGCGTAGAGCTGGTTCCATACTACATGAGCGTTGGCAAACAGTTCAATAGCGGTGAGCGCCAGGAGTGGCAAGATGACGGCGGGGCGATAGGCTTGGCGCAATTTAGGTTGATCCTTGAGGATCTGCAGGGTATAGCCCGCAGCCCACAGCGCAAAGAAGCTCAGCAAAAAAGCCGTGCGCGAGTAGAAGCCGTTGGGAACGCGCATGCCGCACCAGATGTACTCGAGCGGGCTCAAAACGGAGCTTGCAACCAGGATTATCGTGACGACGAGTGTTGCGATGCGCGTCTTGATTGAAACCGTGCGGTTAACCAGCAGGCTCACCGCAAGCAGCATCATGATGATGCCGCAATAGAACTGAGGTGTGCTTTCGTTGCTTACCCACATGCAGGGAAGAAAGCCCCTGATGAGCGACTTGAGGTTGGTTTTAAGTAGGGGGCCGAGTGCTAGAACGGGACCGCCCTTGGACATGGCAAGGATGGTCGGCAAAAAGGTCCAAGCGGACAGAAGCAGTCCGAGCGCGATAGCCCCGGCGAATCGCAGGGCCCGATCGAGCATGAGCTTCCAGCTAAATCCTTCTTCTGCAACATAATCGACAAATTCAACCAGTACGAAGATGCAGAGGAACAGGATGCTAATGTAGGCCGTATACCAGCAGAACATGACATTGAGCGCCGTTGCGATGACGAGGCGGATCATGCGCTGCTTGCGGATGAGCTCGTGGCATCCGTAGGCGCAGATGGGCAGCAGGATCAGGCAATCGATCCAGAGCGGGTTGCGCAGGTTGCTGATGGTCCAGCTACAAAACGTGAACGAGAGGGAAAGCAGGAATGCTGCGGGCTTGGGTAGGTCAAAGCGCTTTTGCACATACCAAGCGCCGCTGATGTGGATGCAGCCCAGTTTGAGCGCGGAGATAACAAGCACGAAGAGCGTCAGCTTGTCTGCGGGAAACAGCACGCAGAGCAGGTTGAAGGGGCTGCCGAGGTAGTAGCTATAGAGCCCCCATGTGTTCATGCCGAGTCCCTGTGAGAAGGAATAGCGAAGGTTTGCCTCGCCTAAAAGGACGCGGCGAAACCACGCGAAGAAGTCGATGTATTGGTATTTGAGATCGTTGGTGAGAAACGAGTTGTCGCCAAAGGGATAGACATGTCCCGCCGCTGCAAGTGCGACAAAGAGTGCGACGGAAAATGCGAAGCAGGCGGCGTAGAACGCCACATTCTTGAGCGTGCTGTTATTGGGCCGTGTCATCAGATTCCTCGTTGGATTCTCGAATGATATAGATGGGACGTCGCTTGGTTTCCAAGTAGGCTTTTGCCAAGTATTCACCTATGATTCCCAGGCACAGAAGCTGCATGCCGCCAAACAGCGTTATGAGGCAGGCGAGCGACGGCCATCCGCCGACGGGGTCGCCCCAGACAAGCGTCTTTACTAGGATGACGACGAATCCCAGAATAGCGATGAGGCAGAAGACGATACCCGTGAGGGCGGCGAGGGATAGTGGCGCCGTGGAAAACGCGACGATGCCGTCGATGGAATAGAGGAGCAGCGACCAAAAGCTCCATTTGGTCTCACCGGCCACGCGGTTGACGTTTACGTAGGGGAGCCATTTGGTCTTGAAGCCGACCCAGCCGTAGATGCCCTTGGAGAATCGATTGTATTCGCCCATGGAGATGATGGCGTTGACCATAGGTCGCTTCATGAGCCTAAAATCGCGTGCTCCGTCGACGATATCGGCCTTGGAAATGCGGTTGATGATCTTGTAGAACATACGGGCGCAGAACGACCTGATGGGAGGCTCGCCTTCGCGGGTGGTCCTGCGTGTGGCGACGTTATCGTAGTCTTCGGTTTGCAAGATCTCGTACATCTGCGGCAGGAGCGAGGGCGGGTCCTGCATGTCGGCATCCATGGTGGCGACATAGTCGCCCTTTGCGTGCTGGAGTCCGGCGAGTAGTGCCGCCTCCTTGCCAAAGTTGCGCGAGAAAGAGTGCCAGCGGATGGCGTATGGATGCGCCGCCGCAGCTTCTGCCTTCATGACGGCGAGCGTTTTGTCTGCCGAGCCATCGTCGATGAGGACGGCTTCAAAGGAGATGCCGGGGTCTTGCCGGGTCATGATGCGAACGACGCCATCGAGCTCTTTGAGAAAGATCGGAAGTGATTCCTGCTCGTTGTAACACGGCACGACGATGGAGATGAGCGGCATGTGACTTACCTCTCGTTTTTATTTGCGCTGGAGGGAATGCTGCAGCCATATGTGTTATACACGTTGACCTCCCACTGTTTACGCTCAACCTTTGCAACGGAATCAAGGATAAGCCCCGTCGCGAGACTCAGGCCACAAAGGAACATGAAAGATGCGGCGAGCATTGCGGTGGGGAAGCGGGGGACGAGACCGGTCTGGAAATATTCGACGACGATGGGGATGCCCAGGGCGAGGCCGATAATCGCAAACAGAAGCGCGACCAGGCTGAAGAATTTGAGCGGACGGTAGTCCTTGAACAGCGTGCCGATCATCGCAACGACTTTAATGCCGTCGCTCACGGTATTGAGCTTGGACTCGGAGCCTTCCGGACGGTCGCGGTACTCGATGGGCACATCTTTGATGCGCCAGCGGTGGTCGACGGCGTGGATCGAGAGCTCGGTTTCAATCTGGAAACCCTCGGAAAGCACAGGGAAGGTTTTAACGAACGGGCGGCTCATGGCGCGGTAGCCGGTCATGACGTCATCGAAGCTGTAGCCATAGATCCACTTGATCATGGCGCGAACTAGGTTGTTGCCAAAGCCGTGGAAAGCACGCTTGTTTTCCTCGGCGTAGGTGCCGTTGGAAAGGCGGTCGCCTACGGTCATGTCGGCCGCGCCGTTAAGGATGGGCTCGCAGAGGGCTTTGGCCGCCTCGGCGGGATAGGTGTCGTCGCCGTCGACCATCAGGTAGCAATCGGCGTCGATGTCGCGAAACATCTGGCGGCACACGTTGCCCTTTCCCTGGCGGGGCTCAAAGCGGACCGTGGCGCCGTGCTCGGTAGCGATGCGTGAGGTATCGTCCGACGAGTTGTTGTCATAGACATAGACCGTCGCTTGCGGAAGCTCGCGGTGAAAGTCGTCGATGACTTTTCCGATGGTGACTGCCTCGTTGTAACAGGGGATAATAACGGCAATCGTTTGCTCGGCCATGAAGGTTCCTTTGGTCGCGTACAATCGAATCGTTTGTTTCGTGGTTAGGATGGGCGCATTGATTCGAGAGTTCAGGTTATTAGATGTGACACGTGCTGTTTTGCTGTTTGCAGCAAGCATCACTACGGTGACGTATTGTAGTGGTTCCTTCGACCTGTTTCCATCTGTCTTGGCATGTGTTGCGATAATCGCATCATTGGTTAATTTCAATAAGTTTGCGTGCAGGGATTTTGCATTTCCGTCTGTTGTTGGTAGAGCTTGCTGCTTAGTGATTTCCCTTGTATTTTCGTTTGTTCTTGTGCTGGGAGCGCATATTCGCGTGACAGAACCGGTGATTGCCGGCGGGATTTACGAGAACTATATTGAGCCGTATTCCGCGATTGATTTTGTTGCTTTTTGGGTGATGTCGGCGCTGGTCTTTTGGGTCTTGTCGGTGCTTGTTCAGCTGTCTTGTAGTTGCCGCTGCTGTGTTTTCTGCGAAGACTCGCCACGGGCGAATGATGGTGACTCGTCCATTCGATTCCTATCTGTTGCGGTCCGTGCTCTAGTGATATTTCTTTTATATCTGCCGTTCTTCCTGAGGTATTTTCCAGGCCTGTTTTTTGGGGATACCTTCTCGTCGTTTGCTCAGATTATGGGGTGGAACCCTTTGAGCAACCATCATCCGGTTGCATTCACCATGATGATGGCTGCTTGTATCAAAATTGCAGGCCTCATGGGGATGAGCCCTTCGGTGGGCGTTGCCTTGCTAACGGTGCTTCAGATGGCCTGTGTTGCCAGCACGTTTGGCTATCTTTCAATTTGGGTGACTTCTCGTTTGGGGGTCTCCTCTCGCTGGTCTTGGCTGCTCGTAGTCTATTTTGGCTTGTCACGGTATTGCGCTCTATATTCTGTGGCGCTTTGGAAAGACCCGTTGTTTTCCTGCTGTCTTGTCTTGATGGTGACCATGCTTGCCGATGCCGTCACGGGAAAGGATTCCCGGTCGAGCGCGTTGCGTTTGCTCGTTTTTGGTGCCCTGGCGTTGGGCGTTATGCTTCTACGGAATAACGGTTTGTATATTTGCGTCGCGCTATTCGTGGTACTTGCGATAGTTGTTGCTTTGGACCGGCTCGGCTGCGTTGCCCCGATGAAGTCTGCCTCTCGTTTGGCCGTATCTCTTGGATTTGCGCTTGTCACATGCTTGGTTATTACGGGGCCCGTGTACTCGGCTATGGGCGTTGTTCCATCGGAGGATGTTGAGTCAGTGGGTATTCCGCTTGCTCAGATGGCTCGCGTTGCCGCGCTCGATGGCGATATGTCCGAGTCCGACCGTTCTTATATGAACGAGCTGCTTCCGCTTGATCGTTACAAAGAGGTGTATCTTCCCAGCTGTATCGATCCGCTTAAATGGAATGAAGACTTTAATGCGGAGCGTTTAAAGGATGAATTTTGGACCCATTGGGCCTCGATGCTTTCGCGTAGCCCTTCGATATACTTTGAGGCTTGGGAACTGCAGACGTTTGGTTTTTGGGCCCCAAATGTAAAGGGCGCTGACGGTCTGCCTGAAAACTTTCTCATGGGCGTTCCGTATAACCTTGTGGCCGACGCAAAGGCTTCTACGGGAGTAACATTTCGCAACTTGCTTGCACCCCTCGGCGATGGTGTCGATGTGGCGATTGGATTGAGCGCTTGGTCTATTTCTGGCGCCGTTGTCTTTTGGTTGCTTATGTTTTCGGCAGTTCTTTTGGTATCGCGTGGGCGTTCGCGTTTCGCATTGCCGCTTTTGCCTTTTTTGCTGTTGTACGGAACGCTCTTTATTGCGAGTCCTATTTGGTATTGGCCTCGTTATATCGTGGCTGCTCAATTTGGTCTTCCTGCCGTGCTTGTGGTTGTCGCTCGCGGCATGCTGTCTGGTGAAAGACGTTCCGAAAATGATGTTGTGGGATAGTTTTCCAGTTTCGCAACGCCGCCTTATGGCGTTGAGGGCGGGTTTATACTGTTCGCTTGTCAACGATTACGAGTAAAGGAGTTGCATCCGTGTCGGATCAGACAAAGCAACAAGAAACTCGCAGTCTGCCTGCGACGTTTGCTAAGAACGAATTTGAGAAGGATGCGTTTATCCTTCGTCAGCTGGTTACCAAGGATTTTAAGATCAAGTATCGCCGTAGCGTTCTGGGTGTCGCATGGTCGGTGCTCAATCCGTTGCTGATGATGATCGTCATGGCCATCGTGTTCTCGACGATTTTTGGCCAAGGCCGCAATGGCTCAATGACGCCCGAGATGTACCCGCTGTACTTGATCGTGGGTAACATTACCTTTGCCGTCATGTCCGAGTCTACGAACCAGGCCCTGACGTCTATCGTGGGCGCTGCCCCTCTGCTCAAGAAGGTTAAGGTGCACCGCTGGGTCTTCCCGGTGCAAAAGGTGCTCTTCTCGCTGGTCAACTTTGCCTTCTCGCTGGTCGCCGTCGCCATCGTCATGCTGTGGTTCCGCGTTATGCCTTCTTGGCACCTCATTCTGCTGCCGGTTTGCCTGCTGCTGCTTATGTGCTTCTGCATGGGCCTGGGCATGATGCTCTCTGCTCTTACGGTCTTTTTCCGCGACGTTATGCATCTATGGAGCGTCGTCATTACGGCGTGGACTTACATTACGCCCATCTTCTGGACGACTGACTATATTGCGCAAATGCCGCATCTCGTGCGTATCTTGATGTATGCGAACCCCATGTTCAACTACCTGCAGTTTATGCGCGATATCTTTCTGTTTCAGACTACGCCCTCGCTCATGACGTTTGGTATGTGCGTTGCCTGGGCGGTTCTTGCGCTTATTATTGGCTACACCGTGTTCCATAAGTCCGAGCGCAAATTTATCCTCTACATCTAAGGAGTGCTGTGATGACTGAATCTGTTGTTGATTACAGCGAGCAGCCTCTGGCTGTCGAGGTCGACGACGTCACCATGATCTTTAACATGGCGTCTGAGTCGCTGACCAACCTCAAGGAGTACTTCATCAAGCTCGCCAAGCACGAGTTGTTCTTTGAGGAGTTTAGGGCGCTTAAGCATATTTCGTTTGATATTCATCGTGGCGAGGTCGTGGGTCTGGTTGGCACCAATGGCTCCGGCAAGTCTACGATGCTCAAGATTATCGCTGGCGTGCTTGAGCCAAGCGAGGGCAGCGTTAAGGTGCACGGTAACATCGCGCCGCTGATTGAGCTTGGTGCCGGCTTTGATCCCGAGCTGACCGCCCGCGAGAACATCTATCTGAACGGCGCCCTGCTCGGCTATACCAAGGAGTTCATCGACGCCAACTTTGACGGCATTATCGAGTTCGCTGAGCTTCAGAACTTTGTCGACATGCCGCTTAAGAACTTCTCCTCGGGCATGGTTGCGCGTATTGCCTTTGCAATCGCGACGATTACCGAGCCCGATATTCTGATCGTTGACGAGACGCTGTCCGTCGGTGATGTGTTCTTCCAGCAGAAGTGCGAGGCCCGCATCCAGCACTTTATCCAGAGCGGCGACGTGACGGTTCTGTTCGTTTCGCACTCCATGGAGCAGGTTGAACGCATCTGCCAGCGTGCCGTTTGGATTGAGAAGGGTGACCTTCGCATGGACGGCCCGGTCGATGAGGTCTGCAAGGCGTACCGCGAGCAGTTCAACTAGGTTATAATTACTTGCGCCTGACAGGTTTGCGCTTGCTTGGGCGTGCGGTTATTTGCTCCATTAGCTCAGTTGGATAGAGCAGGGGACTTCTAATCCCAAGGTCGACGGTTCGAATCCGCCATGGAGCACCATCATTTATTAAGCCCGGACCGCTTGGTGGTCTGGGCTTTTTTCATCTTGCGTGCTGCGGTTTTGAAGGGTTCGCCATGGGAAGTAAAAGGCTCGACTGGATAGATATTGCAAAGGGGATTGCAATGATTCTGGTCATTGTGGGGCACACCGTCCCAAATCCTTCTCCCTTGCGGCACGCGATCTTCTCGTTTCACATGCCGGTGTTCTTTATTCTTGCCGGGTATACGTTTAGGCCGAAGCCGTGGCGCGAGCTGCTGAGTGGTTCGGTGTCGCGCCTGCTGGTGCCGTATGTGGTTCTTGCACTGGCGTGGCAGGTGCCGACGTTCTTGATGAGCGGTGTTTCTTTGACGAGCGGTACGCTGGTTGCGGGGCTTAAGACGCTTGTGTTTGCCTCAGGCGTTGATGTGCCTCGGCTTGGCGTTGCCGCCGTTGGCATGGCATGGTTTTTGGCGGCGCTGTTTACGTCGCGCCTGTTGTTTAATGCGCTCGTGCGGCTGTTTGATCGCCGCGGGATCGGGGTTGTTTGGCAGGGCGTTGTCTGTGCCGCGATTGCCTTTTGCGGATTGAGCGTGTCTCGATTAATGGGTGTTTACCTGCCGCTCGATATGGATCTGAGCTGCTATATCTTGCTGCTGATGTGGGTTGGCTATACGGCGCGCCAAAAGGGGCTGGAGCCGAGCGTGAGCAAGCCCCTGCTGTTTATTGGAGCCGGTGTCGCTTGGCTTGTCCTTGCCGCGCTGAGTGGGCTTGAGCTTTCGAGCCGCCGCGTGGATGGGTTTGTGGTTGCGACAGTTGCCGCTGTTGCGGGTAGCTACTGCGTCTGTTGGGTTTCGATGGCGTTGGAGAAGTTGAAAGACGTGCCGGTTTTGGGGTCCTTTGAACAAGCCCTCGTGTTCTGCGGACAGGCCAGTCTTGCCATCTTTGCAATCCACGCGGTCGATTGGTTTATTCCTTGGCAGACGATGCCGCTGCTTATGACGCTGCCAACATCGTGGCTCTTTGCATCAATCGTGCGTTGCGCCTGCGATATCGGCCTGGCATACGTGATCAGGAAGGCGTAATTAAAAGTGGGGAGGACCAAGTTGGTCCTCCCCACTGCCATTATGCCTTCAGACACTCGGGCAAGACGCTTGCAACTGCATCCATCGCCTGCGGCTTTAGGTACTGCTCGTTGAGCCGTGCCTTTCTGTAGACGTAGCGAGTGTCTGCCGAGTACTTGATCAATACGTCGGTGAAGAACCGCTCCCAGCTCAGGTAGTCGCGGCTTTCGATATAGCTTGAGGGATCCTCGAGGATTTTTAAGATATCGTTACTGGGAATGAGGCCAGATTGCAGGAGTGTCCACTCGAATGATTCGGGGAGGAACAAGCGTACGTTCTTGTAAACGCGCTGTCCGAGCACCTTTTCGATGTAGGGACCAAATGCTGCTCCGTCTCCAATAGCAAGGATGTTTTGCTCGGGACATTCGTGAATCGTACGTTTTAGATTCGCAACGCCGGTGGCGGAATAGCAGGGGATCCCGAGTCGGTTGCAAAGAGCGTTGTAGAATTGATAGCCAGATTTGCTGTCCTCGACAACTACGGCGTCGGGTATCTCGAATCCAACATTTAGGTCCTGGTAAAGCATGTTTGCTGTGTGGCTGTATATCGGTTTTGTTACCGAGTAGAAGCGTTTATCGCTCTTTCGACCATTGATTGTTTTACTCGTGGTGTTTACCAGCTTTAGGATTTCGTCGACACTGTAGGGGAACTCGCTGGCATCTCGACGAGATATCAGAACAAAATAGTTGGACGACCCGTTAACGGCTTTTGCGAAGTCTTTTGAGTAGATAAATTCGTTGCCCTCATCTAAAAAGATTATTGAGTCCTCGATAATCGAAAGCTCGCGCTTCCAACGTCTGCCGGAAAGCGTTTCGCAGGGCACGTCGCAGCTGAGTGTAACGCCGCTTTCCTGTCCTCGGTCGTTGTAGTCGCGAATCATCGAGATAAGCGTCGTTTTGCCCGTGCCGCTGTTGCCGCGAATGAAGGAAATGTTGCGTTTAAAGGTGAGTGTGTATTTGACCTTTGCACGCTCTACGACAACGGTATGCGTTCCCTTCATTACTCATCAACATCCAAAAAGTCATTCGTGGCGCCAACAAACTCCTGCATGTTTCTGACGATGCGGTTATCGTTTTCAATGCGGATTTCAAAATTCTTCCAGGGGAACTTCATGATGTGGTAAAGGGTCACCAGCACATCCTGCTCTTTGCCGATCTTGAGTAGCCAGCGGGCACAGTTGTCTCCGCAGGTAGATGCGTTGAACACCATATTTGGGAGATTGCGTACTAACAGCAGCGTCTTGACGCCGCCGGACAGTTCGAGTGGGGTGATTGAGCCCAGCTGCTTGCTTACGATGTTGTGGGGGCCGATGAGCTCTGATCCGTCCACGCTTTTAATAATCTGTGCGGCCATAGGATCTTCGAACCATGAGTCCAAGTATGAGTTCCTAAAATAGGTTTCGGTATCGTAGATAGAACCGGGGTAATCCCCCAGATGGATGCTTAACATGCGCGTCTCCAGACGTTGTGTGACTGCAACGATTATATGCTAGTAATAAAGTGCCGCCAGTAGCGAGGTTGCTGCTGGCGGCACTGGCTATATTAGCGTGCGAATCGGCGTTGATGGATTTGCTCGCGAAGCTACTTTTCGAGACGCTCTTTCAGCAGCTCCAACGCGTGGGCATACCCCTGCAGGCCTTCGCCGGTGATGGTGGCGAAGCAGGCCAGGCGGGCGTAGCTTACCTGGCGGAAGTCCTCGCGGGTCTCGACGGCGCTGATGTGGACCTCGACGGCAGGGATGGCGACGGCTTTGAGCGCATCGAGGATCGCCACGCTCGTGTGCGTGTAGGCCGCCGGGTTGATGACGATGCCGTCGACCTTGCCGTAGGCCTCCTGGATCTTGTCGACGATGCTGCCCTCGTGGTTGGATTGGAAGACCTCGACCTCGTTAAAGCCCTGCGTGGCGCCTGCCTCCTGGCAGATCTGGACCAAACGGTCGTAGTTATCGCTTCCGTAGATGCCCGGCTCGCGAATGCCGAGCATGTTGAGGTTGGGGCCGTTGATGACGAGTGCCTTCATGGTTGCTTCCTTTGCAGTTGGTTGGCGTGGCTGGTCTTGCGATCTTCGGCGTTTGCCCAGATAAAACCTGCCAAAATAAACCTGTCCCTTTTTGGCAGGTTAGAGGGTCTCGACGATGGCGGCCGCGGTTTTGGCGGCGCAGTCGCGTGAGTCGATGATGTAGTCGGCCCAGGAGCGGTAGCGCGGCATGCGCTGCTCGGCGAGCTTGTCGATGCCATCGCGCGCCGTGATGGGGCGGCCCTTGTGGGCGAGCTCGTCGAGCTTGCGGTTGAGCATCACGATCTGGCTATTCTGGTGCAGCAGCGGGTAGTTCTCGTCGCGCGTGACCACGCCGCCGCCGGTGGAAAGCACCAGGCCGCTGCGCTTGGAGATGTCGGCCAGCGCCGCCGTCTCCTGTTCGCGGAACGCCGCCTCGCCGCGCTCGACGATAAAGTCGGCGCAGGGCATGCCCAGGCGCTCCTCGAGGGCGCGATCCAGATCGATGTGCTCTCGCCCCGTGAGCAGGGCAATCTGCTCGCCCACACGGGTCTTGCCCGAGCCCGGCATGCCGATCAGCGCGATGTTCTGTTCGCGGCGTGACAGGCGCTCCGTTACGTCCAGAATGCGCTCGCGCGGAGTGACCTGGCCGGTGTAGCGCTCAACGGCTTGCGCCGCCTGGGCCACGAGCATGAGCAGACCGCCGATGCAGGGGATGTCGCGGCGCTCGGCCTCGAGCATGAGTCCCGTGCGAGCGGGGTTGTAGACAATGTCGATAACGCCCTCGAGCGCATTGAGCCCCTCGAGTGTGCAGGGGGCGTCGGGACAGTGGGGGAACATGCCGGCGGGCGTGCAGTTGACGAGCAGTGCGGCGTCGGACTGCTGCGCGATGTTGTCGTAGTTGACTTCGCTCGTGCGGCCGACCGGCACGACGATGGCGCCCAGGTCGCCGAGCACCATGCTGGCAGTGGTGCCGGCGCCACCGGTGGCACCGAGCACGAGGGCCTTCTTGCCGGCGACCTCAACGCCCAGCTCCTCGACTAGGCACTGAAAGCCGAAGTAGTCGGTGTTGTCGCCGCGCAGGCGGCCGTCGGGCAGGCGCGTGATGGTGTTGACGTTTCCCATACGCTCGGCGAGTGGACTCAGCTCGTCCAGGTATTCCATGACGGCGCGCTTGTAGGGGATGGTCACGTTGGTGCCCTCCCATTCGTCACCCGTCATAAAAGCCTGGAGGTCCTCGGGCTCGCGCTCAAATCGTACGTACTCGAGCCCCGCGAGCTCCTTGTAGATGGTCGGGGTGTAGCTGTGGCCCAGCACGCGGCCCAGCACGCCGTAGGGCCGGGTTGCGGCGACATCGGTCATCTAGAGCACCTCCGTGTAACTGCCAAAGAAGGTGAAGCTCTCGCACACGTCGTCGATGGAATCGAGCAGGTCATCGAGGGCCTTGCTGCCAAAGGGGCAGTCCAGGTCAAAGTAGAACATAAACTCAAAGTCGTGCCCGGGGATGGGGCGGCTCTCGAGCTTGATGAGGTTGATATTGAGCGCGTAGAAGCGCTCGAGTACGCGATAGAGTGCGCCCGGCTCGTTGGCCGTGGTAATCATGAGCGAGGTGCGGTTGGCGCCGGGGTAGACGCGTGGCTCGCGGCTGATGACGACAAAGCGCGTGTAGTTGTTGTCCGAGTCCCGGATGTTGGGCTCCAGTACCTCCAAGCCGTAGAGTGCGGCGCAGCTGCGCGATGCGATCGCGGCAACATCGGTGCGTTCGGAGCTGGCGACCATCTCGGCCGACATGGCCGTGTTGGGGTACTTGGTGGCGTGCAGGTCGTGCGCCTCGATAAAGCCGGCGCATTGGGCAATGGCCTGGCCGTGGCTGTAGACCTCGTGCACGTCCGCAAGCTTGGCGCCGGGCTTGACGAGCAAGTTGTGGTCGATTTTGAGGCGAAGCGAGCGCACGATGTGGAAGTCGAACTGGGCGAGCAGGTCGTAGACGGCGTTGACTGAGCCGGCGGTGGAGTTCTCGATGGGCAGCACGCCAAACTCGCAGAAGCCGTCGCGCACGGCGCGCATAACGCCCTCGAAGGTCTCGAAGAACGCAATGTCGGGCACGTCGAAGAGCCTGCACGCGGCAATTTGGCTATAGGCGCCCTCGACGCCCTGGCAGGCGACGCTAGCCGTCTGGGGGAAAGGCGTGTCAAAGGCTGCAGCCGTGGCGTGGGCCTTTTGTGAGACGGTGATGCCCTTGAGCTCGTTGATGTAGCGCTGCTGCTCGGCCTTGCTCATGCTCATGAGGAGACGGAACAGGGTGATGGTCTGCGCCTCGTAGCGCTCGGGCGCGCGGCTGGCGAGGTTGTTGAGCTTGGAGCGCTCACGGGCGGGGTCGAAGACGGCCTTGCCCATCTCGATTTTTGACTTGGCGACCTCGGTGGCAATGTCCATGCGCTCGACAAAGCTGTTGAGGAGCGTGGTGTCGATGCCATCGATGGCCTGGCGGATGTCAGCAAGGTCCATGGAGACCCCTTTCACGTGTCGGGGGATGTTGAGGGGTGGGTAGTTAGCGCTGGGCGGCGTCTTCGAGGAGGGCGTCCCAGATGGCAAGGGCGGCGGCTGCCTCGGCTACGGGGACAGCTCGGGGGACGATGCAGGGATCGTGGCGGCCGTGGACCGAGAGCTCGGCATTTTCCATAGCGTCCATGTCCACCGTCTGCTGCTCGCGGCCAATGGAGGGCGTCGGCTTTACGGCCATGCGCCACATGACGGGCGCGCCGGTCGAAATACCGCCCAGGATGCCGCCGGCGTTGTTGGACTCGACCTCGATCTCGCCGGTCTCGGCATCGATGCGATACGGATCATTGTTCTCGCTGCCGCGCATGGCGGCCACGGCAAAGCCCATGCCAAACTCCACGCCCTTTACGGCGGGAATGCCAAACGCGATTTGCGCGATGCGGTTCTCGATGCCGTCGAAGATGGGGTCGCCGATGCCCGCGGGAAGCCCGTAAATGCCGCACTCCACGATGCCGCCGATGCTGTCGAGTTCGTCGCGCGCGGCTAGGATCTCCTCGCGCATGCGGCCGGCTGCGGCGGCGTCAATGCAAGGAAGATCGTTCGTTAGGATCGCCTTACGGTCGGCCTCGCGATAGACCATGTCGTCCATCGGCAGGTCGGAGATGCCGCCGATCTGCGCGACGTGCGCCATCACGTTAATGCCGCGGGCCTCGAGTGCCTGCAGCGCAATGCCGCCGGCAATGCACAGGGGTGCCGTTAGGCGGCCGGAGAAATGCCCACCGCCGGCGACGTCGTGCATGTTGTGATACTTCACGCGCGCAGGGAAGTCCGCATGTCCCGGACGGGGCTTGCGGCGCAGCTCAGAGTAATCCTTGGAGCGCGTGTTGGTGTTCTCGATAATCGCGGCTATAGGTGCGCCAGTGGTGTGCCCATCGACCACGCCGGCAATGATATGCGCGGCATCGGCCTCGCGGCGCTTGGTCGCGGTCTCGTCGCGGCCGGGGGCGCGACGGTTCAAAAAGGCCTGCAGCTGCTCCTGATCAACGGCAATGCTCGCCGGGACGCCATCGAGCGAGCAACCGATGGCGGGGGAGTGCGACTGGCCGAAGATGCTTAAGTGCAAGACGTTGCCAAAGGTCGAGGACATGCTATTCCTCCTCGAGCGTGACCTTGCCGCCCAGCAGACGGTAGTGGTCGAAGAAATCGGGATAGGACTTGTTGACGGCCTCGGCGCCGTGGATCACGACCTCGCCGGTGGCGCGGCTCGCGGCGATGGTGGCCATCATGGCGATACGGTGGTCGTTGTGCGAATCGACCTCGCCGCCGGTAAAGGCGTCGACTCCCTTGATGATGAGGTCGTCGCCGGCAATGCGTATCTGCGCGCCCAGTGCGGTGAGCTCGCGGGTGGTCGTGGCCAGACGGTCGGATTCCTTGATGCGCAGGCGGGCGCAATCGCGGATGAACGTGCGGCCTTGCGCCAGCGATGCCACGGCAGAGATAACGGGCACGAGGTCGGGGATGTCGTGGGCGCTCATCTCAAAGCCGGCGAGCTTGTCGGACTGCACAGTGGCGGCGTTGGTGGAGCGCACGATGCGGGCGCCGAAGCGCGAGAGCGCGGCAAGCACGTTGCGATCACCCTGGGCCGAGCTAAGCGACACACCCTCGACGGTGATGGGGTCGGAGCCAATGGCGCCGGCGCACAGCCAAAAGGCGGCGTTGGACCAGTCGCCCTCGACAGCCACATTGCCGGGCGTGCGGTACGAGCCGCTGCTCACGCGGAAGTTCGTGACCTCGGGCTGGCCGTCCCTGGCGGGAATACGCTCGACGTTGACCTCGACGCCGAAGGCCTTCATGGCCTGGATCGTCAGGTTGATGTAGGGGCGGCTCTCAATAAGGCCGGTTACCTGCACGCAGGAGGGCTGGGCCAGCAGCGGAGCTGCCAACAGCAGGCCCGAGATGTACTGCGAGCTCACGTTGCCCGGAAGCACAAAGGTGCCCGGGCGCATGCGGCCGCTCGTCTTGAGCGGAAAACCGCCCAGACCCTGTAGGTCGCAGCCGGCGGCGATGATCTCGTCGGAAAGCGGGGAGAGTGGGCGTGCACCCAAGCGTCCCTGACCCACGAAGGTGGCATCCGCACCCAGCGCGCAGGCGACAGGCAGCATAAAGCGCAGCGTGGAGCCACTTTCACCGCAGTCGAGCGTGCCGCCGGCAAGGGCCTTGAGCAGGCCAAACTCAACACTCTTCATGGTGGGGTGGACCTGGAAGCCGTCCTCGACGGTCTCGATGCGGGCGCCCAGGGCCGTAAGGCAACGCACCGTAGCCTCGATGTCGGCGCAGGTGGTGTTGCAGGCGACGTGCGTCTCGCCGTTGGCAAGCGCGGCGCAGATGATGAGGCGGTGCGCCATCGACTTGGACGCGATGGCGGGAACGGTGCCCTTGAGCGGGGACGGGGTGATGCGGGCTAGCATGCGGATGCGTCTCCCTTCTGGCCGAGGCCCTCGGCAATGAGTTCGTGGAAAGTGGAAAGCGGCGTGCGGTCGATGCTGCAGCGGCCAATGCCGTGCGGAATCACCAGGTCGATGGTGTCGCCCGCGCGCTTCTTGTCGTGGAGTGCCTCGGAAAAAACGGCATCGGCATCTAGGTCGCAGCGGGTCTTGAGGCCATGGCGGGCGCAGAGCTCCTCAATACGACCGGGCAGTGCAGCATCGCAGATGCCATGCATCGCCGCGGCGCGCGTGATGATGCCCATGCCGATCGACACGCAGTTGCCATGTCCCAGCTCAAAGTGCTCGCAGGCTTCGACGGCGTGCCCGGCGCTGTGTCCAAAGTTGAGCAGCTTGCGCTGGTTGGTTTCGCGCTCGTCGGCGACGACCACGGCGCGCTTGATGTCGATATTGCGGGCGATGATGAGCGCTACGCGGGCCACATCGCGGTTGAGCAGCTCCAGCGTGAGCGGGGTCTTCTCCAGCTCGGCGAAAAGCTCCGGGTCGGCGATCACGGCGTGCTTGACGACCTCGCCGCAGCCGTCGGCGAACTGCTCGGGCGTGAGGGTGGCAAGGCATCCAACATCGGCGATAACAACACTCGGCTGCCAAAAGGCACCGGCCAGGTTCTTGCCGGCAGCCAGGTCGATGGCCGTCTTGCCGCCGACCGACGAATCCACCATGGCGAGCAGGCTCGTCGGGATCTGCACAAACTTGCAGCCGCGCATGTAAGTGGCCGCCACAAAGCCGGCCACGTCGCCCACAACGCCACCGCCGAGCGCCACGATCACGTCAGAGCGCGAAAGCTCATACTCGGCCACAAACTCCAAAATGGCAACGTAGGTCTCGGCGCGCTTATGGGCCTCGCCGGCCTCGAAGGTGCAGATGCTCACCTCGTAGCCTGACGCCTCCAGGCTCTGCTTAACGGGCATCTGGTAGAGCGGGCCCACGTTGGTGTCCGTCACGATGACGGCGCGGGTGCCGCCGGCGGTGGTGCGGACGAGCGGACCTGCCTGCTCCAGCAAAAACGTGCCCACATGCACCTGGTAGGGGCGTGCGGTGTCGATATCGATGGTAATCGCCATAAGCTTCGGTCCTTTCGACCTGGCGTGATAGGTGGTCTAGTGGGAGGCCTCGTCGTCGAGTGCGCGCTTAATGCGGTCGCCCTCGGCAAGGAGATTCTCCAGATAGCGCTGGTCGCGGTCCTTGAGTGCACGGCTGTAGGCGCCAAGCGACTCGATCAGATGGTCGATCTCGAAGGCGAGCGCGTCGGCGTCGTCGATCATGAGCTCGGACCACATTTGCGGGTTGAGGTGCGCCACGCGGGTGAGATCGCGGTAGCTACCGGCCGAAAAGCCGTGGTGGACCTGGGCAGTGGGGCTCTTGACGTAGGCGTTGGATACCACGTGCGCAAGCTGGCTCGTGAAGGCGATGACGCGGTCGTGCTCGGCTGCGGTGGTCACGCTGAACTTGCCAAAGCCCAAGGGGCGTACCATCTCGCGCACCTGGCCCAAAAGTTCCAGCTTGAGCGCGTCGTCCACCGCGGGCGGCACGAGCACGAGCGGCGCGCCCTGGAACAGGTCGGCGCGGGAGTGCGCATAGCCCGAGTACTGCGTACCCGCCATGGGGTGCGCGCCCACAAAGTAAAAGCCGTGCTCGCGGGCAAGCTCAAAGGCGCGCTCGCACACGATGCCCTTGACGCCCACCGTGTCGATCACCACGGGGCCCATGATGGCCTCGGTGTCGGTGGCGTCGGCGAGCGCCTGGGCGTGCGCCTCGAGCCACTCGATGCAGGCTTCGGGGTAGCAAGCCAGGACGATGATGTCGCATTCGCCGAGCGTCTCGTCGTTGAGCTCTCCGGCGACAGTGCCCATGCTGGCGGCCGTCATGACATCGTCATCGGGGTCCCAGGCCAGCACGCGGACGCCCGCCTGCGCATAGCCGCGGGCAAAGCTGCCGCCGATGAGACCCAGGCCCACAATGCCGGCGCACTTGGGGCCGCCCTGGTTAACGCGCGCGTTTCTCACCGTACCCATGGGCTACTCCATGGTCTCTTGGCAGACGACCTCGCGGATGGCTCGGATGCGGCGCATGGTGTCGTCGAACTGATCGGGGGTGAGGGCCTGAGCGCCGTCTGACCAGGCGCGGCTCGGCTCGTCGTGGACCTCGATCTCCAGCCCGTTGGCACCGCAGGCGGTCGCGGCGAGCGCCATGGGCTCAACGTAGCGGGTGTAACCGGTGGCGTGGCTGGGGTCGGCGACGACGGGCAGGTGCGACAGGTGGTGCAGCACCGGCACGGCGTTGAGGTCGAAGGTGTTGCGGGTGCGGGTCTCGAAGGTGCGGATGCCGCGCTCGCACAGGATGACGTTATCGTTGCCCTCGCTCATGATGTATTCGGCGGCCATGAGCAGCTCATCGATCGTGCCGGACATGCCGCGCTTAAGCAAGATCGGAGTCTTGGTCTTGCCGACCTCTTTGAGCAGAGGGAAGTTCTGGGCGTTGCGGGCGCCGATCTGCATGACGTCGATCTTCTTGTCCAGGAAGACCTGCACGTCGCGCGGGTCCATGATCTCGGTGACGATCGGCATGTCGAGCTCGGCAGACGCCTCGCACAGCAGGTCCAGGCCGGCGGGACCCATGCCCTGGTAGGCGTACGGGGAGGTGCGGGGCTTGTAGGCGCCGCCGCGCAACATCGTGGCGCCGGCGGCCTTCACGCGGCGGGCGATGCGGATGAGGTTCTCGCCCTCGACGGAGCACGGGCCGGCGATGACCTGGAACTGGTCGCCGCCTACATGTACGCCGTGGCCGCAGTCGATGACGGAGTCCTCGGGGTGGAACTTGCGGTTGGCGCGCTTGAACGGCTCGGAGACGCGCTGCACGCGCTCGACGACGTCCATGGACTCGAGCAGGAACGGGTCGATCTTGGTCGTATCGCCCACCAGGCCGATGATCGTCTCGTTCTCGCCGCGCGAGACATCGGTCTTCAGACCCTTTTTCTCAATCCAGCTGACGATATGGCTGACGGCCTCGTCGCTGGCGCTCTGCTTTAAAATTGCAATCATGGTGTGCCTCTCACCTCGATGGATAACCCTTGCAAAAACGGCCCGCATCGCGAGCCGTGTATATGGTGCATGAGAGTTTATACTATCTGATTCGCTTTTGCCTTCTAAAGTGAGCCGTTGCGCCGCGTCTTCCCCGGAATTGCAAAGCTTTTTCTTTTATTTTGATAGCCCGTGGTGCACTTGGGTATAATGCCAACCGTTGGCCCTATTAGCTCAGGGGATTAGAGCGTCTGCCTCCGGAGCAGAAGGCCGTTGGTTCGAATCCAACATGGGGCACCATCGAACGTAAGACCGTCCGAACCTCGCATGGTCCGGGCGGTTTTTCTTATACCGACGCGACGTGATGGGACGTGGTATGGCAGCAACGGATATCGAGCGCGGACTCTCGACCGCCGAGGTCGAGGAGCGCATCGCCGCCGGTAAGATCAACCGCAACATGGAGCTCAAGACCAAGTCGGTCAAAGAGCTCATCATCGAGAACCTCTGCACGCTGTTCAATTTGATCAACGTGATCTTGGCGTTCCTGGTCATTTTGACCGGTTCGTTTAAGAATCTGACGTTCCTGTTCGTGGTGTTCCTCAATACCGCTATTGGCGTCATTCAGTCCATGCGTTCCAAGAAGATGGTCGATAAGCTCACGCTGCTGACCTCCAAGAAGGCCATCGCGGTGCGCGACGGCTCCGAGGTTGAGCTCGACCTGGATCAGATCGTGCTCGACGACATCATCCGCCTGGGGCGTGGCGACCAGATTCCCGCTGACGCCGTGGTGGTTTCGGGCGAGGCGCTCGTGAACGAGAGCCTGCTGACGGGCGAGAGCGACCTTATTAAGAAACAGCCCGGTTCCGAGCTCATGAGCGGCAGCTTTATCGACTCGGGCCTGCTGCGCGCCCGCGTGATCCATGTCGGCGCCGACAACTACGTGGCCAAAATTAATAACGAGGCCAAGTACGTCAAAAAGGTCAATTCCGAGATCATGAACGCGCTTAACGCCATCGTGCGCTTTGCGAGCATCATCATGATCCCGCTCGGTTTGGCGTTGTTTGCCTCGAGTGTGAGCGAGCTGTGGGATGCCGCCGGAACCCCGGGCGATAGCGCGCTTTCGTGGTGTTTCTCCGAGCTGCTGGCCGGTCGTGTGCCTTCGTCGGCGCTGCTGTCCACGGTGGGCGCCCTGCTGGGCATGATCCCGCAAGGCCTGGTGCTTCTGACCTCGTCGGTGCTCGCCATCGCCACGGTGCGCCTGGCCCGCCGCAAGGTGCTGGCGCAGCAGCTTTACTGCATCGAGACGCTCGCTCGCGTCGACGTGCTGTGCCTGGACAAGACGGGCACCATCACGTCGGGTCGCATGGAGGTCGAGGGTACGTATCCGCTGCCGGTCGAGGGTATGGGTGCGGGGGAGGGCGACGCCGCCGTTCCCGTCGATACCACGGTGCTCGATTTTGCTCTGGCTAACGTGGCGCGTGCGACTTCGGCCGATGCCAACGAGACCTGTCAGGCGCTGCTCAACTATTACGCCGACCGTCCGGTCGAGGTGTCCGAGCCGCTGTCGGTCATTCCGTTCTCGTCTTCCAAAAAGTGGAGCGGCGCGTCGTTTGCACAGGGCTCCTATGTGATGGGTGCGGCGCAGTTTGTGCTCTCTGATCGTGCGTTTGCCCAGGTCGAGAACCGTGTCGCCGAGCTTGCCGATACCTGCCGCGTGCTCGTGGTGGCGCGCGTGGACGGCTTTACCCCCGATGGCGATATGGTGGGCGAGGCCGAGCCCGTGGGCTTTGTGACCATCCGCGACGAGATTCGTACCTCGGCGGCCGAGACCATCGGCTACTTTAACGAGCAGGGCGTGACGCTCAACGTGATCAGTGGCGACGACCCGCGTACGGTGTCGTCGATCGCGCGCGTGGTGGGCGTGCCGGGGGCGGACGCTTATGTGGACGCCACGACGCTCGATACGCCGGCCAAGCTCGATGCCGCAGTGGACCGCTACCATGTCTTTGGTCGTGTGACCCCGCAGCAGAAGCGCGAGCTCGTGCAGGCGCTCAAGCGCCGCGAGCACACCGTGGCCATGACAGGCGACGGCGTCAACGACGTGCTGGCGCTCAAGGAGGCCGACTGCTCCGTGGCCATGGCGGCCGGCTCCGATGCCGCGCGTAACGTGGCCGAGATCGTGCTCGTCGACAACGACTTTGCCTCGATGCCCGCCGTGGTGGCCGAGGGCCGTCGCTCCATCAACAACCTGCAGCGTTCGGCTTCGCTGTTCCTGACTAAGACGCTGTTCTCGATGGGCCTGGCGGCGCTGTGCATCGCGCTGCCGCCGTACCCTTTCGAGCCGATTCAGATGACGCTCATCAACTTCTTCTGCATCGGCGCGCCGGGCTTTGTGTTGGGCCTGGAGCCCAACAATGCTCGCGTGAAGGGGTCGTTCCTGACGAACGTGCTCAAGCGGGCACTGCCGGCGTCGATTGCGGTCATTTTGGCCGCGGCGCTCGATATCTTTGTGGCGCGCGTGTTTGGCTTTAGCCAGCTCACGCTGTCTACGATGTGCCTGCTTACGTCGTGCGCGGCGAGCGTCAGCCTGATCTGGCGCATCTCGCAGCCTCTCACGCCCTTACGTGTGGTGCTCTTCGTGTTTGTTGTCGCCGGCATCCTGGTGGGCGTTATCGGATTCCCGGAGCTGCTGTCTATTGCCAACCTGTCGATGGGCCAGATGGTAATCTTGGCTGTCATCGTGGTCTTTACCTGCTCGGTGTTCTTTAAGCTCGCCACGATGATGGATTCGCTCAAGCCGCGTCGTCGTCATGCCGCAACTGGTTTTGGCCGCGGTGTGCGCGTCCACCTGGGTCGCGGTGGCGGCAAGGTGAGCTCGACGGGTTCGACGGCCGAGCGTTTTGCCAAGCGCGTCGCCGCCGACATGGCGCAGCGCCGCGAAGATCGCACCGCTCGCGAGGCCGAGGCCCGCGCACTCGAGGGCGTGGCCCAGGCCCAGCCCAAGAAAAAGAAGGGTAGCGGAGCCAAGCGCTCTCGCGTAACCAAGTCCGCCCAAGGCATCAAAGTCTCGATGCCGAGCAAAAAGAAGAAGTAACTACGCGCCCTGGCGATGTTGAATTGGTGCCTTGCTCCTGTGGGGCCGTGGCGATGTTATGCTCTAACCTCGATTATTTGAATTGCTTCGAAAAGAGGATGCCGTGATCTGCCCGCATTGCCTTAAGACTATCGAGGACGGCGCCTCGTTCTGCCCCTACTGCAACGCCTATGTGGGTCCGGGCGATGGTCCCGAGCACACCGAGTTCGTGTTCTGTGAGGGCTGCGGTGCTCGTCTTTCTCCGCATGATCGTACGTGCCCCAAATGCGGACGCCCCGCTCCGGGTATCCTCTCCGAGGATGCGGCAGCATCCGACCTGGCAGCGGGCCGCACGGCGGGCTTTCCGCGCCTAACGCAAGAGCAGATCGATACCGAGGTGCCGCATGCGCCGGCCTCTGCCGCTGCGGTGCTTTCGGACGCCGCCGACCCCAATGAGACCTGCGTGCTGCCAGCTTTCGATAAGGATTTCGGTATCCCCAAGGTCGATATTCCCACGCCCGTTTCCCTGCATGACGATGCTCAAAAACCCAAGCGCAAGGTGCACCCCGACGAGGACGCCTATCACAAGCATAAGCGTCATATTCCCAAGCCGCTCATTATCATCGCGGTCCTTGCCGTCGTGTGCGGTGGTGCCTATTGGTTCGTGACGACCGATCCCATGGGTGTTATGCCTGGCTTCTACGACCAGTTTGGCCAAGCTGCACAAACCACCTTCCCCACGCGTCAAAAGGGCGAGGCGACTGAGGACGATACCAAGCAGGGCGATTCTGCCGAGGTGGTTCAGGAAGAAACCGTGCTCACCGATGATCAGCTCTATACCAGGCTCGACGGTCTGTATCAGACCATCGTGTCCTACGCTGACGAGGACCAGATCGGCGAGGTCATCGATTCCTTTAACAACGGTTATCTCCGAACGCCGCTGTCCACCCGTCAGGAGCTGTCGCAGAGTGCCTACGCCCTGCGCGACCAGATCAAAAAGACGCAAGATGAGCTCAACAACCTGAAAGTACAGGACGATACGGTCTATGCGGATGACATCGCCCACTTAAAGCAGCTTGTCGAGTGGATGTATGAGCGCGTCGACGTGATCTGCCAGAGCTGGGATATCTCGCTGGCCATTCCCGATGGCGAGTCGATGAGTTCCCACCAAAGCGAGATCCTGGCGCCCATCGCGCAGGGCGGCAACAGCGCGCTGAACCAGTACGATGCCAATGTGGGTTCCTGGAAGCCGCAGCAGCGTTCCTAAAATTAGTTCGCCATAGTCGGCATAACCTACGTGCGCAATTGATGTAAACCCGTGCTTATTGCTACAATTCGTACAAATATGCTTTAAACGCACGAGGAAGGAACCACATGTTTGGTTTTAAGAAAGAGCTCTACACGCCCGAGTATCAGCTTGTCGGCGACGAGTGCGCCGTAATCGAGACGTCGAAGGGTGCCATCAAGGTCAAGTTTGACGGCGAGGGCGCTCCCATTCATGTCGCGAACTTCTGCGAGCTTTCCACGATGGGCTTCTATGATGGCCTTAAGTTCCATCGCTATGTGCCCGGTTTTGTTATCCAGGGCGGCGACCCCAATACCCGCGACATGTCCGGCGCCGACGTCGCTGCCGGTCTTGAAGGCCCCGACGGTATGCCCGGTACCGGTGGCCCCGGCTACTGCATCAAGGGCGAGTTTGCCACCAATCCGCGCAACAGCCATGTCGATGGCGCCCTTGCCATGGCACGCTCCATGGACCCCGATTCCGCGGGTTCGCAGTTCTACTTCTGCCTGGGTGCCCAGCATAACCTCGATTCCGGTTACACCGTCTTTGGTACCACGGTCGAGGGTCTCGATGTGATTTCGCAGCTGCGTGCCGGCGACGAGATCGTCCATGTCGAGATCGTTCACGAGTAAAGGGGACTTCCTTGAATAGCCAGCTGATCCAACAGGGCCGCGCCGCTTACCGCGCGGGTGATTTTTCCGCTGCAGCCCAGATGCTTGGGGCGGCAAAGACTCCCGATGAGATTATGGGCGAGGCCGATCACCTTCGTGGCAACGCCTTGATGCACCTGGGCATGTATGCCGAGGCCGCCGAGGCCTATGCCGCCGCCCTCAACGACGGTACCTACGGCAAGCGCGGCGCGCTGCTCACCAACCGCGGCAAGGCGCTCGCCGCCGTGGGCGACTACACGACGGCCGCTCAGGCTTTCTCTGCCGCTACGCAGGATGCTTCCTATGCCACGCCGTTCAAGGCCTATCTGGGCCTGGGCAATGCGCTGTTCCAGTCGGGCGACTATGCCAACGCGGGAACCGCCTTCCGTCAGGCTGCCATCGACGGCGCCAATCCGGCTCCTGCCGCCGCACTCGGCGAGCTCGGTCGTTGCTTCATTAAGCTCGGCCGTCCGGCGGATGCCGTGGAGACTTACCGCACGGCTATCGACTTTGCCGGCCCCCGCGACGACACGCGTGCGCTCAACGCCGGCATGGGTCAGGCGCTTTCTGCCGCCGGCCGTCCCTCCGACGCACTCGACGCCTTTAATGCCGCTACTGCCGATGGCATCTACCAGCTCACCTCCGAGCAGGCCGATGAGCTTGCCCGCGTGCAGGATTCGCTTGCCGCGCTGTCTGCCCAGACGGCTATGGCCACGGCTCCGGCGCCCGCGATGGACGCTCCTGCCGTCGATCCGCTCGATCCTACGGGCGCGACCGGTCAGTTTATGCCTGATCCCTCGGACACCGGCTTCTTTACGCTGTCCGAGTCCGAGATGGTCCAGCAGGACCGTCAGGATCGTAAGCAGGCCAAGGTCCGTCGTCGCCATCGCCATACGGGTCTCAAAGTCTTCATCGTGCTGCTTCTGCTTATTTTGATCGCCGCGGGCGGTCTGGGCTTTGCCTACACGCGCGGCTTTGGCTTCCCGTCTCAGGAGTCTGTCGTTACCGATCTGTTCCAGGCTGCCGGCGACGGTGACGCCGCAAAGGCCGAGTCTTGCCTGGCCTCGAGCCTGTCCGAGGACGCTAAGTCGATGATCATCTCCTCGATTCCGCAGGGTGCCACCGTGTCCGTCGAGGGCATGGATCAGTCCATGACCGAGACGACCGCCAAGGTGAAGGCATCGCTGTCCAAGGGCGGCGAGCAGGAGTACACCGTCAAATTCGTGCGCTCCGACAACCATATCGGCTGGGCCGTTTCTTCGCTCGATATGGATTTCTCGGCTGCTGACAACCAGTAGTGACCTTATGGGATTTAGCTTTGCCCGGCGCTTCACCGCAAGTGAGGTGCCGGGCTTGCGCTAGTATGATGGGCTAGTAGTTTTCCAGCAATCATCCAACACATCAGGAGTTGCGTTGTTTTCTTTGATGGATATGTTCTTCGGTAGCTATGCGGGCGATCTTGCCATCGACCTCGGCACCGCAAATACGCTTGTCTCCGTGCGCGGCAAGGGCATCGTCATTCGCGAGCCCTCTGTTGTCGCCATCGACAAGAACGACGAGCGCATCTTGGCGGTCGGTATCGAGGCAAAGCGCATGCTCGGCCGTACGCCCGGCAACATCGTGGCCGTTCGTCCCCTGAAGGACGGCGTCATCGCCGACTTCGATGTTACCGAGGCCATGCTTCGCTACTTTATCGACAAGGCGTCCGAGAAGCGCTATCCGTGGACTCCGCGTCCGCGTGTCGTCGTCTGCGTTCCCTCCGGTGTCACGTCGGTCGAGAAGCGCGCTGTCTTTGAGGCCACGATCCAGGCCGGTGCCCGCCAGGCCTATCTGATCGAAGAGCCTATGGCAGCCGCTATCGGCGCCGACCTGCCCGTCGAGGAACCCACCGGCTCCATGGTCATCGACATCGGCGGCGGTACCACCGAGGTTGCCGTTATCGCTATGGGCGGCATCGTCGTCTCGCAGTCCATCCGTATTGCCGGCGACGAGTTCGATCAGGCCATCCTCACGCACGTTCGTGATGCCTACAACCTGGCCATCGGCGAGCGTACGGCAGAGGACATCAAGATCAAGGTCGGCTCCGCCGTGCCGCTTAAGGACGAGCTCGACGTCGAGGTCAACGGCCGCGACGTGATTACCGGTCTGCCCAAGACCGTGCGCATCGAGAGCGAGGAGATTCGTCGCGCGCTCAACAAGCCGCTCGACGAGATGGCCAAGGCCGTCAAGGACGCACTCGACGCTACGCCTCCCGATCTTGCCTCGGACCTTATGTACTACGGCATTTTGCTGACCGGTGGCGGCGCGCTGCTGCGCGGTCTCGACGTGCGCCTGCGCGATGAGACCGGCGTTTCGGTCAACGTCAGCCCCACGGCGCTCGATAACGTCGTTAACGGCTGTGCCCGCGTGCTCGAGGCCAATGCGTTTGATGGCGGCTTCGTCCAGACCAATGCTTAATTTCCAAAAGGTGGATTCCATTTGGCACGATCTTCGGGTTTCTCCACAAATCTGAATACCAAGCGACAATCAACGGGTATGCGCCCGTTGATTGTTTTCAGCCTGATTTCGGTGTTGCTGCTCACGTTTTACATCCGCGAGGGCGAGGCAGGACCGATTCATGCCGTGCGCTCGGGCGTGACGACGATTACCTCGCCGGTGCGCTTTGTGGGCTCGGCTGTGGCGGCTCCCTTCAATGCGATCGGTAACGTGTTCTCTAACCTTACGGCGTCGCAGGACACGCTTGACGAGCTTAAGAAGCAAAACGAGGAACTGACCTCTAAGGTTGCTGAGCTCTCCGAGGCTCAAAAGACCGCCGAGCGTCTGGAGGGGCTGGTCGGCCTGCAGTCGACCTATAACCTCAAATCGACCGCTGCTCGTATCGTTGGTGCCTCCGGCGATGCCTGGACCTCGACCGTTACCATCGACAAGGGCTCTGCCGACGGGCTTACCATCAACATGCCCGTGACGAGTTCTGCCGGTGTTATCGGCCAGATTATCGAGGTATCGGCCAAGACCTCTACCGTGCGCCTGATTGGCGACGAGAACTCCGGCGTATCCGCCATGGTGCAGGACACGCGCGCCCAGGGTATGCTGCAGGGTCAGGCTGACGGCACGCTGCGTCTTGAGTACGTGAGCGTCGACTCCGATGTTAAGGTTGGCGACATCATCGTTACTTCTGGCATCGGTGGCGTGTTCCCCAAGGGCCTTCCGCTCGGCACCGTCTCGTCGGTTGAGAAATCGGCAAACGACGTGTACTACACCATTGTGGTGCGCGCCCAGACGACGGCCGAGAACAACGAGGAAGTGCTGGTCATTACCTCGCTGACCGACGAACAGTCGGCCTCGGATGAGGACGTGAACACGGCCAACGGCACGCCGCAGGGAACGTCGCGCGATGCTGCGACCAAGACGAAGGACGAGAGCCCGGATGACAGTTCCGACACGTCCGAGACGACCGATTCCGGCTCGAGCGAATAGGGGGCATGTCCATGGATCTACATGAGCAGGGGATGAGCTCCCGCACGTTTGTAATCGCCGCCATCGTGTGCGTGCTGTTGCAGGCAGGCCTGGCACCGCAGATCTCCATTGCGGGCGGTCGCGTCAACTTTATGATTATCCTGGTGTGCCTAAGCGTGTTCTCGGGCGACCCGACCCGTGCCGTCGTGTGCGGTTTTTGCAGCGGCTTGTTCTATGACCTTTCCGCTGCCGTGCCGGTGGGCGTTATGTCGCTCCTGCTGACCGTGGGTTCTTTTGCCCTGGTGCATAGCGCTGCCGGTCAGACGGGCGGTACCCCGAGTGCGCGCGGCATCACGGTGGGCGCCTTCGCGTTCGTCATTAATGTGATCTACAGCATCATCTTGCTGTTTATGGGTTTGGAGACGAGCTTTGTCGTGGCGATCTTCGGCCATGCACTGCCGTCTTCGATCCTGACGGGTCTGGTTGCCATTCCGTTTTTGATGTCCGGCGTCGTGCCGCAGTCCGGTTATGGATTCTCCGCACGTGGCGGACGCCAGACGGGCATGCGCTTTAAGCCCAAGACCCGTAAGCTCAAATAGGGGAGGCTCGTAGATGTCTTCCCAGATGACGGTTATTATCGCCGGTATCGTGCTGGTTGTGGCCATCGTGGTCGCACTGGTCATCATGCGTCGCGGCGATTCTCGTTTTACCTACGATACGCAGCATGGAACGGCCCCGCGCGCCACCGAGGGCGAGGGCAATACCGCGGCGACCGCCTTTAAGGGCCGCTTCTCCATCCTCACCACGGGTGTGGGCGCGATGTTCGCGGCGCTTGCCGTCAAGCTGTGGGGCATGCAGATGGTCTCGTCGGACTATTACGAAAAGCAGGCTAATAGCAATCAGACGCGCACCGTTACCACACCCGCTGTGCGCGGCCGCATCCTCGACCGCAATGGCGTGGCGCTTGTCCAGAACCGTCCCTCACTTGCTGTCGTGGCCTACCGCGACCTTGCGGAGGATGAGGTTCTGGTTCGCCATCTTGCCAACGTGCTTGGAATGCCTTACGTGGCGGTCCTTCGCAATATTCAGGACAATACAGAGGGCGCTCAGAGCCTGCATACCATCGCGACGGACGTCCGTCGTTCCACGGTTGCCTATATTCAGGAGCATGCCGGCGAGTTCCCGGGTGTCAAGATTGCCGAGCGTACCGAGCGCCAGTATCCATATGGCGAGACGGCATGCCATATCTTGGGCTATACCGGCACCATTACCTCCGAGCAGCTCGAGGCTCAGAATAAGAAAACCTCTGGCGATGATGATGCTTCTGCTGGCAAGATTACGTACCAGTCGGGCGATATCGTGGGCCAAGCGGGCGTTGAGAGCTACTACGAAAACCTGCTGCAGGGTATTCGTGGCGAGCAGACCGTCAAGGTCGATGCCTCGGGCAATGTGACCGGTCAGGCTGGCGCCGTGCCCGCGAAGGCCGGCTCCGACATTAAACTCACGCTCGACCTTAAAATCCAACAGGCCTGTGAGACGGCGCTGTCGAGTGCTATCGAGCTTGCCAAGACCACGGGCCACAGTAACGCCGGCAACGGCGCCGTGGTGTGCCTCGATCCCAACAATGGTGAGATTCTGGGCATGGCGAGCGAGCCCAAGTTCGATCCGTCGGTGTTTATCGGCGGCATCTCCAACGATGTGTGGACTGAGCTCAACGATGACGAGGGTTCGCACCCGCTGCTCAACCGCGCCATTAGCGGACAGTACATGTCGGCTTCGACCATCAAGCCGCTCTCGGCACTGGCCGGTCTTGAGTTTGGAACCTACACGTCGGGGCAGACGACCAACTGCACGGGCTATTGGACGGGTCTGGGCAAGTCGTGGGGCAAGTACTGCTGGCTGCATTCCGGCCACGGCACCATGACGCTGCAGTCGGGTATCGCCAACTCGTGCGACCCCGTCTTCTACGACATGGGCAAGGCGTTCTTTTATGACGAGAAACATTCCGAGGGCCTGCAGGAGGTCTTTCGTCGCTGGGGCCTAGGCAAGACCTGCGGTATCGATCTGCCGAGTGAGGGCGCGGGCCGTATTCCCGATGCCGAGTGGAAAGAGTCGTACTTCACCGACGCATCTGCCGAGGACCGCAAGTGGAATGCCGGCGATATGACCAACATTGCCATCGGCCAGGGCGACATCCTGGTGACGCCCCTGCAGATGGCGTGCGCCTATATGGGTCTTGCCAACGGCGGTAAACAGTACGTGCCTCACGTGTTTTTATCTGCCGTGTCGCGCGATGGCGACGGCGATGCCTATAAGTACAACGGCAAGGGCAAGAAGAAGCGCCTGGAGGCCAAGATCAACAGCGATTCGGATTTGGCTCTAGTTCGCAACGGCATGCACGACGTGATTTACACGGCATCAACGTCCCTGGCGGCGCACTTTGGCACCCTGACGCCGCAGGTATACGGCAAGTCGGGCACGGGCGAGAAAAGCGGCGAGGACGAATACGCGTGGTTCTGCGCCTATGCACCGGCCGATGATCCCAAGTATGTCATTGCTACTGTCCTGGAGCAGGGCGGCGGCGGCTCAGATACCGCGATGCATGTCGTGCGCGACGTGCTCGGCGTGATTTATGACGAGCCCGATACCTCTTCGGCCTCGGGCGATTCTTCGGTTCGATAGGAGGTTGCGATGGATTTTTCTCCGGCGGATCTGTTCCGTTCAACCAAGACCGGCTCTCGCAGCAGCCTGGACCGCGTCAACAAGCAACTTTCGGCCTCGCGCGGCACGTTTCGCCAAAAGGTGCATATCGGTGTGCTCGTGGCTACTGTGGCGCTCGTTGCCTACGGTGCCATCATCATCTGGTCGGCTTCGCAGTTTAAGGCCGATGCCTCGTTCTCACGCCATCTGCTGGGAATTGGCATCGGAGCGGTGCTGGCGGTGCTGGTCTGGCGTACCGATCTGCGCGGTATTTCCAATTTCTCGACGGCGTTGCTCGTCATCGACCTGATCGTGATCTTTTCGCCCAAGATTCCGGGTCTGTCCTATACGGGCGGTCTGGGCATGACGGGCTGGATCAAGATTCCCGGTATCGGCTTGACATTCCAGCCGGTTGAGCTTGCCAAGCTCATCACCATCTTCTTTATTGCTACGCTTGGCTCGCAGTATAACGGTCGCATCGATACCGCTCGCGACTACGTCAAGCTCTGCGGCATGCTGTCCATTCCGTTTTTGGCCGTCGTTGCCATGGGCGACCTGGGCTCGGGCCTGGTCGTGCTGGTTTCGGGCGCCATCGTCATCTGCATGAGCGGTGCACGCGGCGAATGGGTGCTGTCGACCTTGGCCCTGCTGGTTGGTTTGATTGCGCTCATCTTGGCGCTCGATTCGGTCTTTGATTCGCTGCTCGGCCACGATGTGCTCATCAAGCAGTATCAGATGAACCGTCTGACGGTCTTTATCGACCCCGATAATGCCGATTCGGACGATGCGTACAATCTGCAGCAGTCGTTGATCGCGGTCGGCTCGGGCGGTTTCTTTGGTAAGGGCCTGGGGCATGCGACGCAGTCGGCCGGCGGCTTCCTACCCGAGTTCCATACCGACTTCGTCTTCGCCTTCCTGTCCGAGACCTTTGGCTTCTGCGGCTCCTTTTTGCTGCTGTGCTTGTACGTACTGCTCATCTTTTCGACGATTCGCGTCGCCTTTAAGTGTGAGTCGCTGTTTTTGCGTCTTTCGTGTGTGGGCATCGTTGGCATGTGGACGTTCCAGACCTTTGAAAACATCGGCATGTGCATCGGCATGATGCCGATTACTGGTATTCCGCTACCGTTTATTAGCTTTGGTTCGTCTTCGATGATGATTCAGCTGCTGACGGTGGGTATCGTACAATCCATATGGCGGCATCGTTCGGGCGCCGCGTAACCGCTGGAGGGGTTTGCTATGAAAATTCCCGTAGATAAGCTGACCCGCGCTTTTAAGATGGGCGCGTCCGTTAAGAAGGATTCCGATACGCCGGTGCGCGTCTCGGTCTATCTGGATTCGTCCGCCTCGCGCTTTCTGGCCGAGACGGTGCGTGACGCCTTTGTGCCGCAGATGACCTCGGGCATTGTGCGCGTCGAACGTCTGGGGGAGGAGCGAATTGCTCCAAAGACCGATACCGATGTGGTGCTGGTGCTCTCGTGTGGTTCCGACCGCTTGGAGAGTGCCGTGCAGGAGCTCGTGATCGCCGGCGCGCCCGTATGCGTGCTTGCCGAGTCTGCTGTGGAGGTGCCGTTTATCGAGGAGTCCACGCCCATGCTCGGCGTGGTAGCGGCAACCGATAAGACGTATCTGCTCGAGACGCTTGCCCGCTGGATTCTCGATCGCACCGACAAGGAAACGGCTTTTGCGGCGAACTTTGCCTTCATGCGCATCGCGGCGGCCAATCGTATTATCACCTCGTGCGCGCTTACCAATATGGCGACCGGTGCGCTGGTGTTTTTGCCGGGCGCCGATTATCCCGTTATGGCGCTGGCGCAGGTGGGCATGCTCTTTGAGCTCGCTGCCGTCTTTGGGCGCGGCATTAAGCCTGAGCGCGGCTACGAGGTCGCGGGCGTGCTTGCCGGCGGTCTTGTGATCCGCGCGGTCACCCGCGTGCTCGTCAAGCAGACGCCGCATATTGGGTTTGCCGTCAAGGCGCTCACTGCTGCCGCGGGCACCTACGGCATGGGCCGTGCGCTCGTTTCGCTCTACGAGCGCGATGTCGACTACAGCCGTGCCAACGAGGTGGTCACTTCCACGTTCTCCCGTGTTCGCGATCTGGTGACCACCGTCGCGGGCGCTACCCGTCCTATCGCGTCCTACCAGGACGCATCCGATCTCGCAGCTTAGGGGTTTTCCGTTGCGCGTTGCATACCAAGACTGTTTTCATTTAATTGAGCCGCTGCTCGCCAAGGTCGAGAAACCGAGCCGCTATATCGATCACGAGTGGGGCACGCTTTCCAAGGCCGATGCCGACTACCGTTGCTGCCTGATCTATCCGGACGTATACGAGGTTGGTCTGCCCAACCAGGGCATCGCCATCCTCTACAACATTCTTAACCAGGCCGAGGGCATCTCCTGCGAACGCGGCTATGTGCCGTGGCCCGATATGGGTGACGGCATGCGCGAGGCAGGCATTCCGCTGCTCTCGCTCGAGGGTGCAGCGCCGGTCGCTTCGTTTGATATCGTCGGTCTGCATGTGCCGCACGAGATGGCGGTGACGAACTTCCTCGAGGCACTCGACCTCGCTGGCATTCCGCTGTTAGCGGCCGACCGTACCGAGGACGACCCCATTATCATCGCCGGTGGTCCCTCGGTGTATAACCCCGAGCCGTACGCGGCCTTCTTCGATGCCATCCTCATCGGCGAGGGCGAGGAGTCGCTGCTCGAGACCTGCCAGCTGCATCGTCGCCTGCGCGACGAAGGGGTCCCGCGCGCACAGATTGTTGAGCAGCTTGCATCCATTGCCGGCAACTACGTGCCGTCGCTCTATGAGGTTCGTCACGACGAGCCCTGTTCGCCGCATGGCTACACCGTGCCGCGTGAAGGTAAGGATGCGCCGACCGTGGTCTACAAGCGCGTCGTCGAGGACTTTGGTGCCACCAATCCGCTGTCGCAGTCGTGCGTACCCTATGCGCAGCTGGTTCACGATCGCCTGTCTATCGAGATCCTGCGCGGCTGCGCCCGCGGCTGTCGTTTTTGCCAGGCAGGCATGACGTACCGCCCGGTGCGCGAGCGCTCGGCCGACCAGATCGTCTCGTCGGTGATTCAGGGTCTGGAAAAGACCGGCTATGACGAGGTGTCGCTGACCTCGCTCTCCACGACCGACCACTCCTGCATTCGCGACGTGCTCGGCAGGCTCAACCGTCGCCTGGAGGATACGGGTATTCGCGTGTCCATTCCGTCGCAGCGCCTGGATTCGTTTGGCGTGGATATGGCCGAGTCGGTCGCCGGCGAAAAGAAGGGCGGCCTGACGTTCGCGCCCGAGGCCGGCAGTCAGCGCATGCGCGACATCATTAACAAGAACGTGACCGAGGAGGACCTGGACCGTGCGGCCAAGGCGGCCTTCGAGGCCGGCTGGAACCGCATGAAGCTCTACTTTATGATGGGCCTTCCCGGCGAGCGCGACGAGGACATCGTGGCCATCGCCAATCTGGCCGATCACGTGCTGGAGCTCGGTCGTTCCGTGGTGCCCAAGGCTCGTCGTGGCTCGATTTCGGTGTCCATCTCGGTTTCGGTCTTTATCCCCAAGGCTGCCACACCTTTCCAGTGGTGCCCGCAGCTCGATTACGACGACGTCAAGCGTCGCCAGAAGCTGCTTATCACGAGCGTTCGCAACCGTGCCGTCCGCGTGCATTACCACGATGCCGAGACCTCGCTCATCGAGGCCGCGCTGTCCCGCGCCGGTCGTGACATGACGCCTGTCATCATCGATGCTTGGCGTGCGGGCTCTCGCTTTGACGCCTGGGTAGAGCATTTCTCGCTCGATAACTGGAAGGAGGCTGCTGCCAAAAACGGCATCGACCTCAATGAGCTTGTGCACCTGCCCTACGAGTTGGACTGGCGCCTGCCGTGGGAGCACGTGAGCCCCGGCTGCACGCGCGGCTTCCTCGAGCGCGAGTACCGTCGCTCGCTCGAGGGCGTCACGACTCCCGACTGCACCCGCACGTCGTGCACCGGCTGCGGAATCTGCCCCACGCTCCACGCCAAGAATGTATTGATGGGTGATCGCGCATGAGTGAGCGCCTGACCGACAACCCCACGCTCTTTAGGCTTCGTGTTCGCTATGGCAAGCGCGATCGCCTTAAGTACCTGGGCCATCTCGAAGTAATCCATACCATAGAGCGCATCGTGCGCCGTGCGGGACTTCCCTATGCCGTCACGCAGGGCTTTTCTCCGCACATGCGTGTGGGCTTCTCTTCGGCGCTACCGGTGGGTACGTCGTCGACCTGCGAGTGGTATGACCTGTTTATGACCGAGTTCGTGGCGCTCGACGAGGCGTTTGAGCGCCTGTCTGCGGCGTCTCCGGCCGATCTGGCCCCCATCGAGGCGGCGTACATCGACGTGCGCACGCCGGCGTTGACGGCGCAGCTCACGCGCCTGTCGTATCGCATCGACCTGCACTTGGATCCCGAGACGCCCGTAAGCGCCGATGAGGTGCGTCGTGCGATCGACACGCTGCGCGCGGACCATGGCATCGACTACGCGCGTGGCAAAAAGAGCAAGCGCTTGGATTTGGATCACACGCTCGTGGGCTATGAGCTTACGGCGGGGGAGTGCCTGGACCATTTGGTGCTCATGCTCGACACCCATGCCGACAACGAGGGCTCCATGCGTCCGGAAATTTTGCTTTCCGCTGCTGATGTTTTGTTGCAGGGCTTGACCCCGGGCGTGGATGCACCTATTGTTTCCACCGGTATGCAAGACCTCGTGACCATCTGCTCCTACGATGTCGAGCGTCAGAATCAAGCATGCGAGGACGACGAGGGCCGACTCGTCAGCCCCATACCTGTGCGAACTTGTGGATTTGCTCCACATACTCGTTGACGGGGGTATTATCGCCTGCTACTATATTCGGCTGTTGCACTAACTGATGCATGAAGGGCAAGTAAACATGTACGCAATCGTTAACACGGGCGGCAAGCAGTACAAGGTCGCCACCGACGATGTCATCACCGTCGAGAAGATCGAGGGCAATGAGGGCGACAAGGTCACCCTGCCGGTCATCTTCCTCAACGATGGTAAGAAGATCGTCACCGATCCCGACAAGCTGGCCAAGGCCAAGGTTACCGCTCAGATCGTTGAGCAGTTCAAGGGCGAGAAGCAGCTGGTCTTCAAGTTCCACAAGCGCAAGCGCTATCGTCGTCTGAAGGGTCACCGTCAGCAGCTCACCAAGCTGAAGATCGTGAAGGTTCAGGCTACCTCCCGCGCCAAGAAGGCTGTCAAGGCAGAGGCTGAGGCTGTCGCCGAGGCTCCCGTCGCCGAGTAGATTACACTCGTAACGAAAGAGTAGGTATACACAATGGCACACAAAAAAGGACTCGGTTCCTCCCGTAATGGCCGTGACTCCCGCGGTCAGCGCCTTGGCACGAAGCGCTATGCCGGCCAGACGGTAACCACGGGCACGATTCTCGTCCGTCAGCACGGCACGCACATCCATCCGGGTGAGAACGTTGGCCGTGGCAAGGACGATACGCTGTTCGCGCTGGTCGACGGTACCGTTGAGTTCCACAAGGGTATCAAGCACAGGGTCAGCGTACGCCCGCTCGCGAACGCGTAATTCACCCTTCATAGAGCACATATGTGGGAGGCACTTGAGTTTTAGGATTCAAGGGTCTCCCTCTTTTTTGTAGGAGGCGATTCTGTTGTCACAGTTCACCGATATCAGCCGCATTAACGTGTGCGGCGGCGACGGCGGAGCCGGATGCATGTCGTTTAGGCGCGAGGCATTTGTTCCCAAGGGCGGCCCCGATGGCGGCGACGGCGGTCGTGGCGGCAATGTCGTCATCCAGGCCGATGCTCAGCTGTCTTCGCTGATCGATTACCGCTTTAAGCATCACTTCCGCGCCGAACGCGGCACGCACGGGCAGGGTGCCCGTCGTAACGGCAAGAGCGGCGAGGACCTGATCCTGAAGGTTCCCATGGGCACCGTGGTGCGCGAGCTCGACCCCGAGACGCAGACCCCGATGTTCGAGATTGCTGACCTGGTGCACGATGGCGAGCGCGTTGTCGTGGCGCCCGGCGGTGCCGGTGGCCTGGGCAACACGCACTTTGTGACGTCGGTGCGCCGCGCGCCCGCGTTCGCTCAGCTGGGCGAACCGGCCGAGGAGCACTGGATTGAGCTTGAGATGAAGCTTATGGCCGATGCCGCACTCGTGGGCTTCCCCTCGGTGGGCAAGTCCTCGCTTATCGCGCGCATGAGTGCCGCCCGTCCCAAGATCGCCGACTATCCGTTTACCACGCTTGTGCCCAACTTGGGCATGGTGCGTGCCGGCGAGTACTCTTATGTTGTCGCCGATGTTCCGGGTCTTATCGAGGGCGCGAGTGAGGGCAAGGGCCTGGGTCACCAGTTCCTGCGCCACATTGAGCGTACGGCCCTGATCATGCATGTCGTCGACATGACGGGTGGTTTTGAGGATCGCGATCCGGTCGAGGATTACCACATCATCAACCGCGAGCTCGAGCAGTATGGCGCAGAGCTCTCGGAGCGCCCGCAGATCGTCGTTGCCAACAAGTGCGATGCGCCGGGCACGGCCGACAAGATTGCCGACCTCAAGCGCGCCGCGCTCGACGATGGACATATGTTCTTTGCCGTGTCCGCCGTGACGGGCGCCGGCCTCAACACGCTGATGCTTGCCGTGGGCGAGCAGGTGGCTAAGCTGCGTGCCGAGTTGGCGGTCTCCGCTGAGCCGGTCGATCTGCGCGACGAGGAGTGGGAGCGCCGCCGTCTGCAGCGCGAGAAGCGTTTCCGCATTGTTCAGGAAGAGCCCGGTGCCTTCCGCGTGGTCGGTCGTGCCATCGAGCGCATGGTCATCCAGACCGACTGGGAAAACGAGGAAGCCGTCATTTACCTGCAGCACAAGTTTGCGCGTATGGGTGTTGACGACGCGCTCGAGAAGGCCGGTTGCCGTGCGGGCGACGAGGTCCGCATTTGCCAGCGTGCCTTTGACTTTGAGGGCGCTGAGGACTTCTCTGAGTACGAGGAGCTCGAGGACGCTGGCGAGGACGCTGCCGTTGAGGCCATTGACGTGGCCGATGCTGCGGATGAGGGCGTCGAGGTTGTCGATGCGGCGGGTGCCGCGGACGATGCCGAGACCCCGGAGGGCGAGTAAGCCATGTCGCTGCGCGGTGGAATCGGTTTGCCCGAGCTTCCTCTAGAGGATGGGCAGGAGTTTCGGCTTGGCATTATGGGCGGCACCTTTGATCCCATCCATTACGGACACCTGGTGACTGCCGAGCAGGCGCGCGAGTCGCTCGACTTGGACGCTGTGCTCTTTATGCCGGCGGGCTCTCCTGCTTTTAAGCTTGACAAGCCGGTGACGCCTGCCGAGGACCGTTATGCCATGACGGTCCTCGCCACCGCCGCGAACCCGGCCTTTTTGGCGAGCCGGTTCGAGATCGACCGTCCGGGCGTAACCTACACGGCCGATACGCTTCATGCCCTTCGCGACTTTTACCCGCCGCAGGTAAAGCTCTACTTTATTACGGGCGCCGACGCGATTATCGATATCGTGACCTGGCACAATGCTGATGAGATTGCCGAACTGGCGACCTTCATTGCTGCGACACGTCCCGGTTTTGACATCGATACGGCCCGGGCGCGGATTAAGGAATCGGGCCTGCCATTCGACGTGCGCTATATTCAGATTCCGGCGCTGGCGATTAGCTCGACCAATATTCGCAAGCGGGTTGCCCGCGGCATGAGCGTGCGCTATCTTACGAGCGAGTCCGTGCTCGGCTATATCCGTAAACGCGGCCTGTATGCCGATCTTGGGCAAGATGATTTTGATTGATGGGGGAGAACGTTGTCGGTAGAAGACCAGTTTGAGGGCGACGAGCGCGCGCTATTGACGCGTATCCACGAGTTGCTCGATGTGCGCATGAAGGATAAACGTAAACGCTACGTTCATTCGCTCGGGGTTGCCGAGACTGCGCTGCACCTGGCCGAGGTCTACGGTGTCGACCGCTTTGATGCCGCTGCCGCCGGCCTGATCCATGACTGGGACAAAGTGCTCCCCGACGACGAGCTGGTCACGCGCGCCCTGCATTACGGCATTAAGATTGCCGGCTCTCCTTCCGCTGCGACGCCGCTTTTGCATGGCCCTGTTGCCGCCTATGAGCTTCCGCAGCTTTTTCCCGAGCTGTCGCCGGCCGTTTTCCAGGCTGTCGACCGTCACACCGTAGGTGCTTGCGACATGACGCCGCTCGATATGGTGGTCTTTGTGGCCGATGCCATCGAGCCCAACCGTCACGGCGACTATGCCCATGCGCTGCGCAAGATGGTGGGGAAGTCCTCGCTCGACGAGTTGTTCTTCTCCTGTTTTGCGCAGGGTCTGGTCTATGTGATCCAGACCGGGCGTTATCTTTATCCCACGGCTATTACGATTTACAACCATTACGCCCAGCTGCGCTAGCTCGGGTGCGTCTAGAAAGAGGTATTCCATGGCCGACGAGACCATGACTGACGAGCAGATTCTTGAAGGTGTGGAGCACAAGAGCTTCGCCGCCACGTCCGACCGCACCGCCGCCTCGCTGTCCGCGAGCGGTGTCGCCGCCGAGGATGTCGCCCGCGCTGCCGCGCAGGCCGCCTACGACAAGAAGGGTGAGGACGTGCAGGTGCTCGACCTGACCGAGCTTTCCGACGTGTGCGACTACTTTGTGCTTGCCACCGGTACCAACAACCGCCAGGTCGATTCTATCGTCGACGAGATCGAGGAGAAGGTCGCCGCGGCTTGCGGCGAGCATCCGTTCTCCATCGAGGGCCGCGAGCAGAAGACCTGGATGCTCATGGACTACGGCTCGGTCGTCGTTCACGTCTTCACTCCCGAAGCCCGCGACTTCTACCGTCTAGAAAAGCTCTGGGGTGACGCCCCCCAGCTCCCCCTCGACCTCCTCTAGTGGCTCATTTGATACGGGGCTTTTAGTTAGCCTCGCGCATTTTGCCGGGCAGTTGCGGTTTTCCGTACCTGCCCAGCTTTCTTTTTGCCCAAAGGCGGTTAATCGTTGAAGCGGGATTGGCGGCCGAAGGATAGCGCGGTGTCGCCGAACTTGTCTCGGACGGCGTCGATGGCGACGGAGAGGTCGCGGCGGTCGCTGGATTGGGCTCCGCGGTCATCGATCTCGCAGAACAGGTCGGTTTGGATGCCGCCTTGGTGGTCGAAGTCGCTCATGCCGATGCCTGCTAAGCGCACGTGCATTCCTTCCTGCCAGATGTTGTCGAGCAGTTCGAGTGCAACCGCCACGAAGATGTTCTCATCGTCGGTGGGGTGGGGAAGCCGCCGCTGCGCCGTGCGTCCGCTGCCATACGAATACTTAAGCTTGAGCGTTACCGTGCCGCCCGTCAGTCCCTGACGGCGCAGGCGGCGTCCAACCGACTCTCCCAACAGCGCAATCGCCGCTTCGATGTCCCCACGCTCAGTCAAATCTTTCGCAAAGGTGCGCTCATTGCTGACCGACTTGACCTCGCGCCCTTCATCGAGACTCGTGACTTCGGAGATTTCGAGTCCCAGCGCACGCTGGCGCATGCGTTCGCCGTTGACGCCAAAAATTGCAGCTAGCGTGGATTCCGGCGCGCGTGACAGCTCGCCGAGCGTGTAGATGCGCATGCGGCGCAGTCGCTCCTCGGCCGAGCGCCCGATGCCGCTCATGGCAGATACCGGCAGCGCGGCCAAAAAGCGCTGCTCGGTTCCGGGGCGCACGATGGTCAGCCCAAACGGCTTATCCCGCTCGCTTGCGATCTTTGCGACCGTCTTGTTGCAGCCCACGCCAATGGAACAGGTCACTCCCAGCGCTGCCACGCGGTCGCTTATGCGCCGTGCAACCAGCAGCGGGTCCTCGGGCGCAAAACGACCCGGTGTGATATCGATAAAGGCTTCGTCGATGGATACGCGCTCAACGCGCGGCGTCTCTTCGGCAAGAATCGCCATGACCTGCGCGCTCACCTCGCGGTAGCGATCAAAGTGCCCATGCGTCCAAATGGCCTGCGGACAGAGGCGCCGTGCCTCGGCCGAGGGCATGGCGGAGTGCACGCCAAAGCGACGCGCCTCGTATGAGCAGGTGGACACAACGCCGCGGGAATCGGCATCGCCACCCACGATGAGTGGCTTGCCGCGCCACTCGGGATGGTCGAGCATTTCCACGCTCGCAAAAAACGCATCGAGATCCATGAGGCCCACCGCCGGCCCCGTCCAGGGCGGCGGCGTGACGCCCGCAGCATCTTCATAACCGTATGTATGTTCGCGTCTTTTCATGGCATGAGTATACCGCGCAGCTCATGTGGGGTGCGTGGATGTGCTTGCAAATCGCGAATTCTTGTCTAAGATATGGATTTGCCCTCGACTACACCGAAGAAGTTGGTCTCACGGACTTCACCTGCCCGCGTCGATGGCGTATTATGTTCAACTGTTTGTTTGTAGTTGCAGCCTAAAGCTGCTTGGTTGGAGGAGTTTCCTTTGGCAGTCAAGATTCGCCTTGCTCGTCACGGCGCTAAGAAGCGTCCGTACTACCGTGTCGTCGTCGCCGATTCCCGCGCCCCGCGTGACGGTCGTATCATCGAGGAGGTTGGCCGCTACAACCCGATGACCGCCCCCAAGACCATCAACCTCGACCTCGAGAAGATCGCCGACTGGCAGTCCAAGGGCGCTCAGCTCACCGACGCCGTCGCCGCTCTGGTCAAGGCCGCCAACGAGGGCGAGAAGACCGAGACCGTCGTCAAGAAGTCCAAGAAGCAGCTCGCCAAAGAGGCCGAGGCCGCTAAGGCTGCCGCTGAGGCCGCTGAGGGCGCCGAGGAGTAAATCGTGCCTGAGGTTGACGCTGCACAGCTCGAGGGTGAGGCAATGCTCTCAGATCGCATCGCCGATCTCGTCGAATATCTCGTTGTTCAGATCGTCGACGACCCGGATTCCGTGAGCCTTGAGGTCATCGATGGTGACGACGCCTCTACGATCGAGGTTTCGGTCGCCGAGGATGACGTCGCTAAGGTCATCGGCCGTCGTGGCCGTACCATCAAGGCCATTCGCACGCTCGCCCGTGCACTGGCCGCTCGCCTCGACACTGCTGTCGAGGTAGAGGTTCTGGGCTAGGACCTTGAGGTCCCAGTACAAAAACATCGCCCGTGTGGTCAAGCCGCACGGAAGGAAGGGGGAGGTCCTCGCGCAGCCGCTGCGGGGGCTTCCTTCTGTATTAGAGCCGGGTATGCGCGTCGCCCTGACGCCGCCGGCGCTCAAGCGCGACCGCTTTTGCACGGTCGTGTCCGTCACCGATACGGGCGATGGCGATCTGGTCTCGTTTGAGGGTATTGACGACTTGACGGCCGCCGAGGGCATCACGGGATGCTATGTGCTGGCAAATCGTGACGACTTTGAGCTCGATTCGCTCGACGCCGCCTATACCGACCTGATGGGCCGCGAGGTGGTCGACGAGCGCTTCGGTTCGCTCGGCACGATTGTCGAGATCATGTCGACGCCCGCCAACGATGTTTGGGTTGTCGAGGGCGATCGGTACGGCGAGGTACTGATTCCCGTGATCGAGCAGGTTGTGCTCGATCTTCCCGACACAGGAACAATTTCCGTCCACGTTATGGACGGCCTGATCGATATGGACAAGTAGGGAGGACAACATGCTGATTGAGACCCTTTCGGTCTTTCCCGAGATGTTTGAGCCCGTCATGTCCACATCGATTTTGGGCCGCGCCCGTAAGGCCGGCCTTTTTGATTTTAAGGCGTATAACCTGCGCGACTGGACGCACGACCGTCATCGTACCGTCGATGACGAGCCGTACGGCGGCGGGCAGGGCATGCTCATGAAGGTCGAGCCTATCGCAGAGGCCATCGAGGCCATTAGCGCAGAGGGTCCCAAGCCCACGGTTGTGTTCTTCACTCCCTGTGGCGAGCCCTTTACGCAGCATGTGGCCGAGCGCCTGCTCAAAAGTGAGCGCCTGCTGTTTGTGTGCAGCCGCTACGAGGGCGTCGACGAGCGCGCGTATGCGTATGCCGATGAGCGTCTGTCGATCGGCGACTACGTGCTTACGGGCGGCGAACTTCCCGCTATGGTCGTTGCCGATGCCGTCGTGCGCCTCATTCCCGGCGCCCTTGGTGATGAGATGAGCAACGTCGACGAGTCGTTCTCGACCGCCGAGGACGGAGGCCTGCTCGAGTACGCGCAGTACACCCGCCCCGCCGAGTTCAACGGCGAGGGCGTGCCTCCGGTGCTTGTGAGCGGCGATCACGCCAAGGTCGATGCCTGGCGTCGCAAGAACGCCATCGAGCGCACCTGCCGCTGGCGTCCGGACTTGATCGAGACGGCGCGGCTCACGCCCGAGGAGCGCGCTTACGCGCAGGTGATCCTTGACGCTTCGTATTCGCAGAGCGAGGAGTGAGTATGGTTCCTACGCAACATTCCGCGTTGAGGGGCGCTTTTGAGTGGATCGCGGTCATCGCGATCGCACTGGTCGCCACCTTCTTGATTCGCTCGTTTGTGGTCGAGCCCTTTGTAGTGCCCACCGGTTCCATGGAGGACACGATCGAGATCGGCGATCAGATTCTGGCGCAGAAGGTGACGCTCGAACTCGGACAGCCCGTCAAACAGGGCGATATCGTGGTGTTTCACAACCCCGATGCCACATCCGAGCATGACGTGCTGGTAAAGCGCGTCATCGCCACGGCCGGCCAGACGGTCGACCTTCAGGACGGCAAGGTCGTCGTTGACGGCCAGGCGCTCGACGAGGACTATACGACGGGCATGAGCTGGCCGCTTTCGGTCCAAGCGCCTGGCGCCCAGGTGAGTTATCCCTACACCGTTCCCGACGGGTGCGTGTGGGTGATGGGCGACAACCGCGAAAACTCTGCCGACTCGCGCTACTTTGGTCCCGTCGATCGCTCTGATTTGATCGCTGTGGCGCTTGTGCGCTACTGGCCGCTCAACCGCATCGGCGCTATCGACTAAAAACCGCTATAGTACAGTACCTAACCGTGTAATCGTTTCGACGAGGGGATATTAGAGGCATGAACGCTTCATCGCTTTCCTTCCAAGACATCATCCTGCGCCTCCAGCAGTACTGGGGCGAGCAGGGCTGCGTCATTATGCAGCCCTATGACTCCGAGGTCGGTGCCGGTACCTTCCATACCGCGACCACGCTGCGCTCGCTCGGTCCCGCCGAGTGGCGCACCTGCTATGCGCAGCCTTGCCGCCGTCCCGCCGACGGCCGCTACGGCGAGAACCCTAACCGCATGCAGCACTACTATCAGTTCCAGGTGCTCATCAAGCCGTCGCCGGTCAACGCCCAGGAGCTCTACCTGGGTTCGCTGGCCGCCATTGGCCTGGACCCCAACGACCATGACGTCCGCTTTGTCGAGGACGACTGGGAGAGCCCGACCCTGGGCGCCTGGGGCCTTGGCTGGGAGGTCTGGCTCAACGGCATGGAGGTCACGCAGTTTACGTACTTCCAGCAGGTGGGCGGTATCGAGGTCGACCCCGTGCCCGTCGAGATTACCTATGGCCTGGAGCGTATCGCCATGTACGCCCAGGGCGTCAACTCGGTCTACGATCTGGTGTGGAGCTACCTGCCCGATGGCACGCCCATGACCTACGGCGACGTGTTCCTCGAGAACGAGCGCGAATTCAGTGCCTATAACTTTGAGGTCGCCAACGTCGAGATGATGCGTCAGAAGTTTGACGACTACGAGGCCGAGTGCCATTCCTGCCTGGAGCGCAAGCTGCCGTTGCCCGCATACGACTGCGTCATGAAGTGCAGCCACGCTTTCAATCTGCTCGATGCCCGCGGCGCTCTGTCTGCGGTCGAGCGTGCCAACTACATCCTGCGTGTCCGCGCCGTCGCCAAGGCGTGCTGCGAGGCCTATATGGCCGAGGTCGCCGGAGTCAACGAGAATGCCAACCAGGAAGGCGAGGTGGCGTAAGCCATGGCAGACGCTAAGGATTTCCTGTTTGAGATCGGTACGGAGGAAATGCCCTCCGCACCGCTGAACAATGCCGTCAAGCAGCTTGGCACCATGATCGCCAAGGGTCTCGACGAGGCCGGTCTGGCCCACGGCGAGGTCCGCGTGATCTCGAGTCCGCGTCGTTTGGCTGCACTCGTGGCCGACGTCGCCACCGCGACCGATGAGGTTCACGAGGTCAAGCGTGGCCCCGCGGCCAACATTGCCTTCGACGCGGACGGTAACACCACCAAGGCCGCCCAGGGCTTCGCCCGTAAGTTCGGTGTGGCTGCCGAGGATCTGGTCCGTCGCGAGGACACCGACGGTCGTGAGTACGTCTTTGCCGAGAAGAACATTCCTTCCGCTCCGGCTACTCCGATCCTGACGGCCCTGTGCGAGAAGACCATCGCCGGCCTGCAGTGGCCTAACTACCGTAGTCAGCGCTGGGGCCACGAGCATGCCACGTTCGTGCGTCCGGTCCGCTGGATCTGCTGCCTTTTGGGCGAGGACGTCGTGCCCGTTTCATTTGCCGACGTGATGAGCGGCAACACCACGCGCGGCCATCGCGTCCTGGGCCCCGGTGACCATGTGGTCGCCAGCCCCGCTGTTTACGAGCAGGTGCTCGAGGACGCCGGTGTGCTTTCTGCCGAGCGCCGTCGCGAGGCCATCCTTGCCGGTATCGCCGAGGTCGAGGCCGCCCGTCCTGGCTGTCACGTCGATACGCCCAAGAAGGTCTTTGAGGAGGTCATTAACCTCTGCGAGTGGCCGACGGTGCTCGTCGGTACCTTCGACGAGGAGTTCCTCAAGGTCCCGCACGAGATCATCTGCGAGTCTATGCTCACCAACCAGCGCTACTTCCCGATCTATGACGGCGAGGGCAAGCTGACGCGTGAGTTCGTGGTCGTCTCCAACAGCAAGCCCGAGAACGCCGAGCGCGTGATTGACGGCAACGAGCGCGTCGTGCGCGCCCGCCTGGACGACGCTAAGTTCTTCTACGAGGAGGATCTGAAGATCTCCCTCGACGAGTTCCGTGAGCGCCTGGCCAAGGTTGCCTTCCAGGAGAAGCTCGGCAGCGTGCTCGCCAAGTCCGAGCGTATTGAGCAGCTCGCGCTCGCTATTACCCGTGAGGCTCACCTGGGTGCCCACCTGGCTGCCGATGCCGGCCGCGCCGCTCACCTGTGCAAGGCCGACCTGGTGTCCAACGCCGTCGTCGAGTTCACGAGCCAGCAGGGTGTGATGGGCGGTTACTACGCCATCGCGATGGGGGAGAACGAAGAGGTCGCTCATGCTATTCGCGATCACTATCGTCCCCGCTTTGCCGGCGACGAGCTGCCCGAGGGCACCGCTGGCTGCATCGTGGCCTGCGCCGACAAGCTCGATACCATTGCCGGCATCTTTGCCATCGGCGAGCCCCCGACCGGCTCTTCCGACCCGTACGCGCTGCGTCGTGCCGCCATCGGCATCATCAACATCCTGCGCGACCGTCTGCCGATCGACCCCACGTCGCTCATCGACTTTGCGCTCGAGCTCTATAGCGAGCAGGGCATTGAGTTCGACGCCGCCGAGGTCGCCCAGCAGGTTCGCGACTTCTTCCACGGCCGTCTGGTGAGCATGGCCCGCGACGAGAAGATCCCGGCCGACACCGTTGCCGCCGTTTCCGCGGTGCACATCATTGCCCCGTCGGTCTTCTTCGCCCGCTGCGCCGCCCTCGACGAGGCCCGCAAGAACGACGCCGAGACCTTCGACAACCTGGCGACCGCCTACGCCCGAGCCGCGCATATCTCCAAGCCCGAGCTGGGCGCGGAGTACGATCGCGCCCTGATGGGCGAGGTCGAGCTTGCGCTTGCCGACGCCTCCGAGGCCGCTCAGACCGCCGTCGATGCCGCCCTTGCCGCCGAGGATTATCCTGCCGCGTTTGCCGCTCTCGCCGCCCTGCGCGCGCCCATCGACCGCTTCTTCGACGAGGTTATGGTTATGGACAAGGACGAGCAGCTCCGCGATAATCGCCTTAAGCTGCTCAACCGCTTCGAGGCCGTTTTCTCCGGCATCGCCAACATTGGTGAGCTTGCCCGCAAAAAGTAAGCTAGCCTGCGCATAAGCGCAAAAGGAGCCCCGCATGGATTGCCCGGTCACCGCTCGTTCCACCGTTATCGTTATCTCCGACTCGCTCGGTGATACCGCTTGTGAGGTGGTGCTTGCGGCGTCCGGGCAATTTGATGAAGGGGCTTTTCGTGTTTTACGTCTGCCTAAGGTGACCTCGGTGGAGCAGGTCAAATCGTTTGTGGGCTCGCGCGTCGATGCCGACCATCGCGATATCGCCGTGTTCCATACCATCGTCGACCCGGCGCTTCGTGCTCGCGTGCTCGACTACTTGGGTATGCTGCACATTCGATCGGTCGACCTGATCGGACCGACGCTTGCCGTGCTGTCGTCGCTCATCGGTGTGCCGCCCAAGTGCGTTGCGGGCGTGATTCACAAGACCGATGACCGCTATTTCCATCGTATCGAGGCCATGGAGTATTTCGTTGAGCACGATGACGGTCGTGGTTGCGACGATCTGTCGGGTGCCGATATCGTGCTGCTGGGTGTGTCGCGTACATCCAAGACGCCGCTGTCGATGTATTTAGCCTATCAGGGCTACAAGGTCGCCAATGTCCCACTGGCGCATGGCATGGAGCCGCCCAAGTCGATTTACGAGGTTGACCCGATGCACCTGTTCGGCCTGATTTCGACCGTCGATGTGATTTCCGAAATTCGCGATAGCCGCTTGGGCGATGACTACGCCCGTGCCGTTGCCGGCTCCTATGCCGAGCCCGAGAGCGTGCGCGGCGAGCTTGAGGAAGCTCGTGCTCTCATGAAGCGCTTAGGCTGCTTTGTTGTGCGTACCGACGGCAAAGCCATCGAGGAAAGCGCTGCCGAGATCATTGCTCACCTTGAAGAGATTCAAGAGGCAAGAGCCCGCCGTGCCGTCCGCCGCGCTCAACAAAAGTAGCTCACTTGGGACAAGGTTGTTTGGGTAGCTAATTTGGGACGGGGCTCTTTTAGCTAACCAAAGAGAATACTTGGAAATAATGCTGATAAATGGTAAAGCGATTTAGCAAAAACATCGCATCCGACCTGCACTTTCCTTGTAGTGGTATCTTCATAAGGTAACCACCTTTACCTACCGTTTACCGCCGGTTTTAGCACGTTTACCAAACCGCGCACCCTCTGCTCAAGCCTGTCCAAAACCCGCCGTATAGTTCCCTCACGGCCCGCATCCGGCGGGTCGATTCGTTACCACGGTCGTGCGCGTAAGCGCATGGAAGGGGAAGTATCGTGAGCGATTGCAAGAGGGTTTACCGTTTTGGAACCGACGCCCAGGGCACCTGTGTCACTGAGGGCGACAAATCCATGAACTTCGTGCTTGGCGGCAAAGGCGCAAACCTTGCCGAGATGAGCCGCATCGGTCTGCCGGTTCCCGGTGGCTTTACCATTACCTGCCAGACCTGTGTCGAGTACTCCGGTGCCGGCAACGTCTGGCCCGAAGGCGCACTCGATGAGATCGTTGCCGCCGAGGCGGACCTCGAGGCCCGTTGCGGCAAGAAGCTCGGCGACGCCTCCGATCCGCTGCTCGTGTCGGTTCGCTCGGGCGCTCCGTTCTCCATGCCCGGCATGATGGACACGGTTCTCAACCTGGGCCTCAACGACGACTCCGTTCAGGGCCTTATCGCCCAGACGCAAAACCCGCGCTTTGCCTGGGACAGCTATCGTCGCTTTATCCAGATGTTCTCCAACGTCGTCATGGGTGTCGATGCCGACTTGTTCGAGAATGCCCTGACCCAGGCCCGCCTGGTCGCCGGCGTTCGCGTCGATTCCGAGCTTTCGGCCGAGGACCTGCAGGAACTCGTCGAGACCTTCAAGGGCATCTTCTCCGACAACGTCGAGGCTGCCCTGTATCCCGAGCTCGAGGTCGCTGACGGCAAGCCCGTCTTCCCGCACGACCCGGAGCTTCAGCTGCGCCTTGCCATCCAGGCCGTCTTTGGCAGCTGGATGAACGAGCGCGCCTGCATCTACCGCAAGCAGCATGGCATTTCCGATGAGCTCGGCACCGCCGTCAACGTCCAGGCCATGGCCTTTGGCAACAAGGGCGAGACCTCGGCGACCGGCGTCGCCTTTACGCGCAACCCGGCCGACGGAACCAAGGAGTTCTATGGCGACTTTTTGGTGAATGCCCAGGGCGAGGACGTCGTCGCCGGCATCCGAAACACCGAGCCCATCGCCGACCTCAAGACCACCTCGGGCCTCGAGTCCGCAGGCGAGGAGCTCGAGCGCGTGTTCCTGACGCTCGAGGATCATTACCGCGATATGTGCGATATCGAGTTTACCATCGAGCAGGGCAAGCTCTGGATGCTCCAGACCCGCGTGGGCAAGCGCACCGCCACTGCCGCCCTGCGCATTGCTATCGAAATGGTCGAGGAGGGCCTCATCACCCGCGAGGAGGCTGTGAGCCGCATCGATCCCGCGCAGCTCGACCAGCTCCTGCACCCGCAGTTCGACGCCTCCAAGAAGTACGAGGCCCTGGCCAGCGGCCTTAACGCCAGCCCTGGTGCCGCCGTGGGCGAGGTCGTGTTCTCGAGTGATGACGCCGTCGTGCGTTCCGCCGAGGGCCACAAGGTCATTCTGGTCCGCTGGGAGACCAACCCCGACGACCTGAAGGGCATGGTCGCCGCCGAGGGCATCCTGACCAGCCACGGTGGCAAGACGAGCCATGCCGCCGTTATCGCCCGCGGCATGGGTACGCCCTGCGTTTGCGGCGTTGAGCGCTTCCACATTGACGCGGCAGAGAAGGTCGTGCGCATCGAGGGCAGCGACCGCGTGCTGCGCGAGGGCGATGTCATCTCCATCGACGGCACCCAGGGTATCGTCGTCGACGGCGCGGTCGACCTGGTCTCTGCAGAGCTCACCGGCGACCTGGACACCATCCTGTCTTGGGCCGATGAGATCCGTTTGGACGAGACCGACGGTCACGCCAACCACGTGCGCGTCAACGCCGACAACCCCGAGGATGCCGAGCTCGCGCTCGAGTTTGGCGCCGAGGCCATCGGTCTGTGCCGCACCGAGCACATGTTCCTGGGCGATCGCAAGAACATCATCCAGAGCTTTATCCTGTCTGACGATGAGGCCGTGAAGCAGCAGGCCCTGGCCGACTTGCTCAAGGTTCAGACCGAGGACTTCCTGGCGATGTTCAAGACCATGTCCGGTCGCGATGTGGTCGTCCGCCTGCTCGATCCGCCGCTTCATGAGTTCCTGGATAATCCTCGCGAGTTCGAGGTCGCCATCACCAAGAAGGAGGCCGCCGGCGCTCCCGAGGAGGAGCTCACTGTCCTGCGCGCCCGCCTGCGTCGCATTGACGGCATGGTCGAGTCCAACCCCATGCTGGGCTTGCGCGGCGTGCGCCTGTCCGTCGTCTTTGGCGATCTGCCGCTCATGCAGGTTCGCGCCGTCGCCACGGCCGCTGCCCGCCTTATCAAGGAGGGTGTCGACCCGCGCCCCGAGATCATGGTTCCGCTCGTTTCCATCACGGCCGAGCATGTCCAGACCCGCGAGGTTATCGAGCGCGTGATCGCCGAGGTTTCCGCCGAGGAAGGCGTCGAGCTCAATATTCCCGTGGGCACGATGCTCGAGCTGCCGCGTGCCTGCATGGTCGCTGACGAGATCGCCCATCATGCCGACTTCTTCTGCTTTGGCACCAACGACCTCACCCAGACGACCTTTGGCTTCTCGCGCGATGACGCCGAGGCCAAGTTCATCCCGCTGTACATGCATAAAAAGATCCTGAAAGACAACCCCTTCGAGACCATCGACGCGGCAGTGCTGGAGCTCGTGCGCTTGGCCGTCGAGAAGGGCCGCGCCACCAATCCCGACATGCACTTTGGCGTGTGCGGCGAGCACGGCGGCGACCCCAAGTCCATCAAGGGCCTGTTTAACGTGGCCGACGTGGACTACGTGTCCTGCTCGCCCTATCGCGTGCCCCTCGCGCGCCTGGCTGCCGCTCAGGCCAAGCTCGAGGCCAAGCGTTCCGCCTAACGTTTTGGGTTTAGACGCCTAGCGCAGCCCCCTTCATGCCGCCCGTCTCATTCGTGAGACGGGCGGTTATCATGTGCGGGTTTTGTCTTTTTGTCTGCGTGAAAAAATGTTCTTGCAGCAGAAACCCGCGCGTGTATACTCGAATGCGTTTGTTCAACTACGTGCCGGCCAAGGTGGTACGGCACCTCTAGAAGAGTAAGGAATTGCACATGGATTACATCCGCGCAATCGAGCGTCAGCAGATCCGCGAGGACATTCCTCAGGTTCGCGTCGCCGACAACGTCAAGGTTCACTACCGCATTAAGGAAGGCGACCGCGAGCGCATCCAGGTCTTCCAGGGCGACGTCATCCGCATGGCCGGCGCCGGTGCCCGCGAGACCTTCACCGTCCGCAAGATGTCCTTCGGTGTCGGTGTTGAGCGTACCTTCCCGCTTCACAGCCCCAAGATCGCCAAGCTCGAGGTCGTTCGTCATGGTCGCGTCCGTCGCGCCAAGCTGTACTACCTCCGCGACAAGGTGGGCAAGGCTGCTCGCATCCCCGAGAAGCGCTAAGAAGATCGCAGCGTCTGTCCACTCGTTTGGACACAAGGGTCACCTTCGGGTGGCCCTTCTTTTTATCTGATTTGCATGCAAGGAGGGCCTGGTATGGCCAATATGACGAGCTCGGTTTCGGCATCGCAGGTTGCCGGTGAGTTGGCGAGCGCTACGTTTGAGGAGATCCCCGCCCTCGTGGAGCATTATCGCGAGGACCCGCGCCAGCAGGTGATCAAGGCTTGCGAGCGTGCTCTTAAGCGCCATGCCAAGGAACTTGCCGAGCGCGAGCGCGTCAATGACATGTACGAGCTTATGCATGAGCTTGGCGGCGATGGGGTGGTCGTTGGTGTCGACGAGGTGGGTCGCGGATCGGTGGCCGGTCCTTTGACGGTATGCGCCGTCTGCCTTCCTATGGAGCCGCGCGTCTGGGGCATCAACGATTCCAAAAAGCTCACGCCCGCGCGCCGCGAGTTGCTCTCAGTGAAGATTGCCGAGGTGGCGACGGCAATTGGTTTTTGCCATATCGCGCCTAAGGATATCGATGAGATGGGCATGGCCCGCGCCATTCGAGCCGCTGTCGCGGGCGCCGTGGCCGATACGGGGCTCGAGCCCGATTGCGTGCTTATGGACGGTAACCCCTTGGGCGCCGTTCCCAACGAGCGCGACGTGGTGAAGGGCGATGCCAAGATCGCCTGTATCGCCGCGGCGTCCATCATGGCCAAGGTCACGCGTGATGAGATGATGGTCGAGTACGATGCCGAGTATCCCGAGTACCATTTGGCCGAATCGAAAGGCTACGCAAGCCCCGAGCACATCGAGGCCATTCGCAAACATGGACTTTGTCCACTGCACCGCGTGAGCTTTTGCGGAAACTTTCTGCAGACTGAGCGCCTTTTCTAGGTCAATTGTGGAGACAGGGACCTCAGGGGTTTTATAAACCTGCTGGTAGCGGGCCGTATGCAACACCATTGCTGCGTACGGCCCGTTTTTTGACGGCATTTGGTCAGCTTTTGGTTTGCTTCCGGTACTTACCCGCATGAAAGGTGCCCTCATCATCGGGGCAATGCAGCGTGCGGGAAAGGAGACCCCATGAGTGCCGCAAGCAAAAAGAGCAAGACGCAGCAGCTCAAGGAGCGTTGGGAAAACGGCGAGCTCGACTGCGGGGCGATGACGCCCGAGTTTATCAAGGGACTCAGTCCCCGCGAGCTGGGCATGCTGGGCGAGCTGATCACCATCGACTACTTTAACGAGCGCGGCTACACCTTGCTGGAGCAGGGTTATCGTTGCACCGAGGGCGAGGCCGATCTGGTGCTGCTCGATGAGCTCGACGATGTCGTGGTGATGGCCGAGGTCAAGACCAGACGCGTTGCACTGGATTGCAGCACGCGGGTCTTTCCCGAGGAGGCCGTGGACGCTCAAAAGCAACGCCGCTACCGCCGCATCGCAAGTTGCTATCTCATGGAGCATTATCCGCTCAAGGCGATTCGCTTCGATGCCGTGGGTGTCACCATTCGTGGCGGGCATATCGCTGAGATCGAGCATCAGTACAACGCGTTCGATTGGCAGGTGTCGTGATGGCGTTCGAGACGTTTGCCGTTCACGCGGCCTGCATCCGCGGCGTCGAGGCGATTCACGTCACGGTCGAGGTCTCGCTTGCCGGTGGCGTTCCGGGCATCCAGATGCTCGGCATTCCGAGCATGGAGGTGATGGAGTCACGCGGTCGTATTCGCTGCGCGATGCGCTCCGCCGGGTTCGAGATCCCGCGCTCGGGCATTACGGTCAATCTGGCGCCTGGCGATATTCGCAAGACCGGTAGCGGCTTTGATCTGCCCATCGCCATCGCGGTATTGGCGGCCGATGGTCAGATTCCCCGCGACAACCTCGATCGTTGTCTTATCGCTGGTGAGCTTGGCTTGGACGGTACGGTGCTTCCTGTCAAGGGCGAGGTGGCGTTTCAGCTATTGGCGCGTGATATGGGGCTGTCCTTTATCGCCGGCAGGTCCGATCAGCATGTGCCGCTTGCGGGCGTGGATTGTGGATTCATCGATCATTTGTCTCAGCTTGCCCATGGCATGGGCGATGCCGCGCGGCACTACTTGGATTCTGAAGTGCTCGAGGCGACCTTTGAGCCCGAGCTCGACTATGCCGACGTACTGGGGCAGGAGGTCGCCAAGCGCGGCATGGCGCTTGCGGCGGCAGGAGAACTCGGCTTGCTCATGATCGGGTCCCCGGGATCGGGCAAGACGATGCTCGCGCGTCGTATGACCGGCATCCTGCCCGAGCTTTCCGTTGAGGATCAACAGGAGGCGCTGTGCATCCATTCGGTTTTGGGTGAGAACATTGATGGCTTGTTGGCAGGGCACCGGCCCTTCCGCAGTCCCCATCACAGTATTTCGACCGCAGGTCTTATCGGCGGTGGGCGCCCGGTGCACCCGGGTGAGATCAGCCTTGCTCATGGCGGCGTGCTCTTTTTGGACGAGCTTGCTGAGTTTCCCACGGGTGTGCTGCAGACGCTGCGTCAGCCCATCGAACGCGGCTACGTCAGGATCGTACGCGTCGACGGGGCTTTTACCTTCCCGTCGCGCTTTCAGCTGCTGGCTGCGAGCAATCCCTGCCCCTGCGGCTTTTTGGGCGATCGTGAGGTACCGTGTCGCTGCTCGGCGGCGATGGTCGAGCGCTATCGGTCTAAACTGCGCGGTCCTTTGGCCGACCGTATCGACATGATGATCGATGTGACCCGTCCCGACCCTCAGGTGATTATCGAGGGCGCGGAGGGTATGTCGTCAGCTGAGTTACGTGACTACGTTGTGCGCGGTCGCGCTTTTCGCGCTTGGCGCGAATCCCGTATGGACGATGCTGATGCCGAGGCCGAGGATGACGAGACACGGTCCATTGACGGCGTCGTTTCGACCTTTGAGCTCGATGATGCGGCGGAGAAGTGTGTGCTCGGCCTGTCGAAGCGCACGCATCTCACGGGCCGCGGCATCGTGCGCCTGGTGCGTATCGCGCGTACCATCGCCGACGTCGCCGAGAGCGAGCAAGTGACGCAGGACCACGTGCTCGAGGCGGCGATGTACCAGGGAAGGAGGGACCAATGATGGCCGAGGGGACCTTCGAGCTGCATCCAGGTGACGCGTTGTATCCCGAGACCGTTTTGGAGCTTTCTGATGTACCCCAGACACTCTATGTGCGCGGCAACCCCGAGGTGCTTTCGACGCCCGCGCTCTCCATCATCGGCGCGCGCAAGGCCTCTCCGTATGGTCTTGCCGTGGCAGAGCTTGCGGCAAAGGTTGCGGTCGAGGCGGGCGTGACGGTAGTTTCGGGCGGCGCGGTCGGTTGTGACCAGGCCTCGGGTTGGGCTGCGGTCAATGCCGGCGGCAAACACGTCGTGGTGCTGGGGACGGGCGCCGACGTGGTCTACCCGCGTTCGAGCGCGGGGCTTATTACGCGCACGCTCGATACGGGTAGCGCGGTCGTGTCGATCTCTCCGTGGGGCATGGGTCCGCGCAAGTTTGCCTTTCCGCGCCGCAATCGCGTAATCGCGGCCCTGTCGCAAGCCCTCTTTGTATCCGAGGCGGGTATGCCTTCCGGGACGTTTTCTACAGCCGAGGCTGCTATGGATTTGGGGCGAGAACTTCTTGCCGTGCCAGGGTCGATCCTATCGCCCGAGTCGCGTGGCACGAATTACCTCATTGCGAACGGTGCCTGCTGCATCATCGACGAGGAATCTATCGAGATGGCTATTTCACGCATCTACGGCACCCTGCGCTACTCGCGCCCCGATGCTCCCGGCATTGCCGACCTGGATCAAACACAGCAGACCGTGATGCATGCGCTCATAGCCTCTCCGCTCAAGGTCGACGACATCGCGGCGCTCGTCTCGCTCGATGCCGTCGGCGTACTCAAACTCCTGGGTTCGCTTGAGCTCGATGGTCTTATCGAGCGCATGATGGATGGAAGGTATGCGCCCTCCAAGTTTGCCCTTCACGCTCAGACACCCTTCGGTCACAATGGAAAACATGTCAATTAGAAAGGTGTTTGCAGATGCTGTTTGATCAGGTGACGGTTATCGGTGGCGGTCTGGCGGGTTCGGAGTGCGCGATTCAGCTGGCAGATCGCGGGTTCGCCGTAAGGCTGTGCGAGATGCGCCCCCAGGTTAGCTCCCCGGCCCACCATACCGATCACCTGGCAGAGCTCGTCTGTTCCAATTCGTTTAAGTCGACCCGTCCGGATTCCGCGGCTGGATTGCTGAAGGCCGAGCTTGAGCGCATGGGTTCAGTCCTGCTCGATTGCGCCCATCGCGCGGCTGTTCCCGCCGGTGGCGCCTTGGCGGTCGACCGCGTCAAGTTTTCCGAGTTTGTCGAGGCCGAGGTTGCCGCCCGTCCCAATATCGAGATCATTCACGGCGAGGTCACGCAGATTCCCGAAGGTCACGTGGTCATTGCCGCCGGCCCCTTGTGCTCGCCGGCGCTGAGCGAAGAGGTCATGAAGCTCGTCGGTGGCGACGCCCTTGCGTTCTTCGATGCCGCGGCGCCGATCGTCGATGCCTCCACGCTCGATATGGACGTGCTGTTCTCGCAGTCGCGCTACGAGGAGCAGGGGAGCGGCGACTATCTCAACGCTCCGCTCAATAAGGAGGAGTACGAGGGCTTTATCGAGGCGCTTACCACGGCCGACCGCGTGGTGCTCAAGGACTTTGAGGGCGGCGATCTGTTCCAGGCCTGCCAGCCTGCCGAGGAAGTTGCGCGCACCGGCAAGGACGCCATTCGCTTTGGCGCCATGAAGCCTGTCGGCCTCACCGATCCGCGAACCGGTCGTCGTCCCTGGGCGGCGATTCAGCTGCGTGCCGAGAATAAGGAGAAGACCGCCTATAACCTGGTGGGCTTCCAGACCAACTTGACCTTTGGCGAGCAGAAGCGCGTCTTCCATATGGTGCCGGGCCTGGAGAACGCTGAGTTCTTCCGCTACGGTGTCATGCACCGTAATACCTTTGTCGACGCCCCGCACGTGCTCGATGGCACCTTTGCCGTGCCCGGCACCGGCGTGCGCCTGGCCGGTCAGATCACCGGCACCGAGGGGTACATGGAAGCCGTGGCGACGGGTCTGCTCGCGGCGCTCAACACCTATGCCGAGGCTATCGGTGCCGCGGGCGTCGAGCTGCCGCGTGTGGGCGCCCTGGGTGCGCTCGTGGGCTATGCGACCGATCCTGCCACCGTGGGCTATCAGCCTATGCATGTCAACTTTGGCCTGGTGCCGCCACTCGAGGATGGTAAGCGCCGCAGCAAGCGCGACCGCTACCAGGCCTATGCGGACCGTGCGCTCGAGGCCCTTGATGCCTATCTGGCCACTCGCCCCGATTTGTTTGGAGGCGACCGGTCATAGCCTTTGACCTGTACGACACCGTCGACTCGTTTATCGCCTATATCTCACGTGTCGAGGGACTTTCTCCCAACACGGTGACGGCCTATGGCTCGAGGCTGGAGCGTTTTGCTGCCTGGTGCGAGCGTGAGGATATAGATGCTTTCGCTGCCGACGTGCGCACCATTCGTCGCTATCTTGCCGAACTTTCGCGTGAGCAGGTGGCTCCCCGAACGCTTGCGGCACACCTGTCTGCCATTCGCTCGCTCTATCGGTGGATGGCTGCCGAGGGGGTCGTGGAGGGCGATGTGGTCTCGGCAATTTCCTCGCCCAAGCTCCCGCGCGATCTACCCGGTGTGCTGACGACCCAACAGGTGGAGGCGCTGCTCAAGACGCCTGATACCTCAACACCCGCGGGACTGCGCGATGCGGCGATGCTCGAGCTGCTCTATGCCTCGGGCGCCCGTATCTCTGAGCTCGCAGCACTCAATGTGGAGTCCATTGTGTGGTCCGAACGCACGCTGCGCCTGTGGGGCAAGGGGAGCAAAGAACGTATCGTCCCTCTGTATCGTCGCGCGCTCGAGGCGACGCGTCTCTATATTGAGGAGGGGCGGCCGGAGTTGCTCGCTCAGGCAAAGCGCCGTGACCCCACTACCGGGCCGCATCCGCTGCTTATATCGGCGCGCGGTAATCGCATGAGTGCCGCCATGCTCAGGCGGCGGTTCCATACTCTGGCGACACTCGCCGGCATTCCGGCCGACATCGCCCCGCATGCGATGCGCCATACCTTTGCGACCGACTTGCTCGAGGGCGGTGCGGACCTGCGCTCGGTTCAAGAGCTGCTGGGTCATGCGAGCCTGTCCACGACGCAGATCTACACGCACCTCACGCCCGATCGGCTCAAACGTGCCGTGGCTCAAGCCCATCCCCGAGGCGAATAGTGGCTGGGACGTCCCGCGCCGCACTCAGGTGTGTGGTTTTGATTGCGGGTTGGCACGAAGATGCATTCCTGCTATCATTCATCGGGTTGCTTCACGGCAACATGTTTTTATCACGCACGCGCGGCTACTTCATACCGTGGTGCCCGGGCTTTGGTAGCACATGTCCGGGTTGGTTTTGGAGGATGACCCCGCGCGGAGGCAAACCACAGGAGGTTTAACATGGCTACCAAGATTAATATCCGCACCCTGCTCGAGGCCGGCTGCCACTTCGGTCACCAGACCCGTCGCTGGAACCCCAAGATGAAGCCGTTCATCTTCGGTGAGCGCAACGGCATCTACATCCTCGACCTCAAGCAGACCATCCTCGACGCCGACCAGGCCTACACCTTCGTCAAGAACGTCGCCAAGGGTGGCAACGTGCTGTTCGTCGGCACCAAGAAGCAGGCTCAGGAGGCCGTCAAGAACGCTGCTGAGCGCGCTAATATGCCCTACATCAACCAGCGTTGGCTCGGCGGTATGCTGACCAACTTCGTCACCATCCGCTCCCGCATCAACCGCATGGAGGAGCTCGAGGCCATGGTCGAGGACGGCCGCATGGCAGTGCTCCCCAAGAAGGAGCAGGCTGTGCTCGGCAAGGAGCTCACCAAGCTCCAGACCAACCTCGGTGGCGCCCGCGACATGAAGGGTCTGCCCCAGGCTCTCTTCGTCATCGACACTAAGCGCGAGGAGAACGCCATCAAGGAGGCTCAGCGCCTGAACATCCCCGTCGTCGCTCTGATCGACACCAACTCCGATCCCGACGAGGTCGAGTACGGCATCCCCTGCAACGATGACGCTATCTCTGCTGTCACCCTTATGTGCGAGCTCATGGCTGACGCCTGCCTCGCTGGCTCCGGCAAGGAGCAGGTCTCCGAGGCCGAGATGGCCGCTGAGCCCAAGGCCGAGTAAATCAGTCTTAGTTAATTCTTTTTCATCTCTTTGAAAGGAACCACAATGGCCCAGATTACCGCCGCTATGGTCAAGCAGCTCCGCGAGATGACCGACTCCCCGATGATGGAGTGCAAGAAGGCTCTCGTCGAGGCTGACGGCGACATGGACGCCGCTGTCGACGTTCTGCGCAAGAACGGCCTCGCCAAGGCTGCCAAGAAGGCTGGCCGCGAGACCAACGAGGGCGCTGTAGCCGCGTTCGTCTCCGAGGATGGCAAGACCGGCGCTCTGCTCGAGCTCTCCTGCGAGACCGACTTCGTTGGCTCCAACGCCAAGTTCACCGGCTTTGCTTCTAAGGTCGCTGAGGTTGTCGCTACCACCGAGCCTGCTGACGTCGACGCTCTGCTCGAGAAGCCGATGGGCGAGGAGACCGTTTCCTCCGAGCTCACCGAGATGATTCACATCATGGGCGAGAACATGAAGATCTCCCGCTTCGCTGCCCGCAAGGCCGAGAACGGCGCGCTCGCTTCTTACATCCACATGGGTGGTAAGATCGGCGTCCTCGTCGAGTTCGCCTTCGAGAAGGCCGAGACCGCTCAGGCTGAGTCCTTCAAGACCTTCGCTCACGACGTTGCCCTTCAGGTTGCCGCCGTCGCCCCGATCTGCGCTACCCGCGATCAGGTTCCGGCCGAGACCGTCGAGCACGAGAAGCAGATCTACATGGCCCAGGCTGCCGAGTCCGGCAAGCCCGAGGCTATCCAGGAGAAGATGGCTGTTGGCCGTCTGGAGAAGTTCTACAAGCAGTCCGTGCTCACCGAGCAGGAGTTCATCAAGGACAGCTCCCTCACCATCAAGAAGTACGCTGAGCAGGTCTCCAAGGAGCTCGGCGACACCATTACCGTCGTTGCCTTTGACCGTCTGGTCCGTGGCGAGTAAATAAGCTCTTGTAGCTGGTAATGAGCAGGCTGTGGGTTTTACTCACAGCCTGCTTTTTCATGGCTCTTATCAGAGCCTTTGATATCATATTGAGAGTCTAATTAAAGGAGGATCGCTTTGTCCGACATCCGATATAAACGCGTGCTTCTTAAGCTTTCCGGCGAAGCACTGATGGGCGACGGCCAATATGGCATCGACCCCAAGGTTACCGATCATCTTGCCAAGCAGGTCAAGGAGCTGCTCGCCGTTGGCCATGAGGTCGGCGTCGTTGTCGGCGGCGGCAATATTTTCCGCGGCATGGCAGGCGCTGCCGGTGGCATGGAGCGTGCTCAGGCCGACTACATGGGGATGCTGGCAACCGTTATGAACGCGCTCGCCCTGCAGGATGCCTTCGAGCACAACGATGTTCCTTGCCGCGTGATGAGCGCTATCCAGATGAACGAGATCTGCGAGCCCTATATTCGTCGCCGCGCTATCAACCATCTGTCCAAGGGCAACGTCGTCATCTTCGCTGCCGGTTCGGGCAATCCGTACTTTACGACCGACACCGCCGCGGCTCTTCGTGCGTGCGAGATCGGCGCCGAGATTCTGATTAAAGCCACCAAGGTTGACGGCATCTACGACAAGGATCCCGTCAAGTGCGCCGATGCCGTCCGTTTTGACAAGATTACCTATCACGAGGTTCTCGTCCGCGGTCTGCAGGTTATGGATTCCACAGCTACGGCCCTGTGCCAGGATAACCGTATGCCTATTTTGGTCCTCAACATCGATGGCGAGGACACCGTCAAGCGCGCGCTCGCGGGTGAGCCCGTCGGCACGCTCGTCTATCAGGAGGATTAAGCATGGCAGAGAACATCACCGCCCATATGGACAAGTCGCTCGAGTCCCTCAAGCATAACTTCTCCAAGGTCCGTACCGGTCGCGCCAACGCCAACATTCTGTCCGACATCACCGTTGATTATTACGGTGTTCCCACGCCGGTCACGCAGGTTGCCGCCGTCAAGACCCCCGAGGCTCACATGCTGCTCATCGAGCCGTGGGACAAGGCGCTCATCAACGCTATCGTCAAGGCCATCGGCGCTTCCGATCTGGGCATTACCCCCAACTCCGATGGCACCGTCGTTCGTCTTCCGTTCCCGGCCCCCACTGAGGAGCGCCGTCGCGAACTCGTCAAGGAGTGCCGCGAGTACGCCGAGCAGGCCAAGGTGTCTATCCGTAACATCCGTCGCGACTTCAACAACAAGCTCGAGCGCGATGAGGAGCTCACCGAGGACGATGTCCGTCGCGAGCAGGCCAAGGTCCAGAAGCATACCGATGAGTATGTCGCCAAGGTCGAGGAGCTTCTGAAGGAAAAAGAAGCCGAGGTCATGGAGATCTAAGGTGCAATACGACGAGCATAAACTGGTCGAGTACTTTGCCGACGCCCCTGCGGGCGTCGGTTTTTCCGACCTTGACCTCAATAACATTCCGCACCATATCTCGTGCATCATGGACGGCAACGGTCGTTGGGCCACGTCGCGCGGTCTTGCACGCACCGAGGGCCACAAGGCGGGTATCGTCTCGCTGCGCGAGATCATTACCGCCTGCGTGCGCCTGGGCGTCGACGTGCTTTCGGCCTATGCATTTTCGACCGAAAACTGGAATCGACCGCAGCACGAAGTCAACGTCTTGATGCACCTGTTTGCCAAGACGTTTATCGACGAGCTGCCGCTTCTGAAGCGCGAAAATGTGCGCGTAGTCTTTTTGGGTGACATTTCCGCGCTGCCCAAGAAGACTCGCGACGTTTTTGAGCGCGGTCTTGCCGAGTGCGCCGATCACACCGGTATGACGCTGGCGCTGGCCGTTAACTACGGTGCCCGTGCCGAGATCACCCGCGCTGTCCGTCAGATTGCACTCGACGCTGCCGCCGGTAAGATCGATCCTGCCGCAATTGATGACGACATGGTGGCTTCCCACCTCTATACCGCCGGCCTTCCCGATCCTGAGCTTGTGATTCGCACCTCAGGTGAGCTGCGCCTTTCGAACTATCTGTTGTGGCAGGTGGCTTATTCCGAATTCTACGTCACCGATACCTATTGGCCCGACTTTGATCGTTGGGGCCTTGTCGACGCCATTTTGGCCTATCAGGGCCGTGACCGTAGGTTTGGTGGACTGAGCAAGACCGAGGAGGCTTAATCGTGTCCGATCGTCCCAAGGCATCTGCTCCCAAGACGCCTGCGCGCAAAGCTGCCACCGCGGGAGCGCCTGCAGCGAAGAGCGGCACCGGTTCGTGGCTGGCGGGCTTTATTACCCGTGCCGCCGCCGGTATCGTCTACGCCGTTGTCTTTATCCTGTGCCTGGTTTTGGGTATCGTGCCCACGGCCATCTTTGTTTCCGTCATGAGCGGTCTGTGCTGCTATGAGTTTTTCCGTATGACAAGGCTCGATGGCAAGATGGCTAACGAGCGCATGGGTATCGCTGCCGCCGTAGTCTTTCCGCTGTCGGCGTTGGGCGATTCGATGTTGCTGAATGCCCTGCTTTTTGCCTTGATGCTCGCTGTGGGCATTTGGTATGTCTGGTCGCCGCGTACCCGCATCTCTGATGTGGCCGTGACGCTCATGGGTCCCATCTACACTGGCTTTATGCTGTCGGCTATCGTGCTGCTGCGCGATGCCGTGCCCGGTTTTGCCGGCGCCCTGCTTTCAGTGGGCGTTTGCGCGTCCCTTTGGGTCTCCGATTCGTTTGCCTACATCGTGGGCAGCCGTATCGGCAAGCACAAGATGGTTCCCAAGATCTCTCCCAAAAAGAGCTGGGAGGGGTTTGCCGGCGGCATCTTGGGCTCGGTTTTGATTTGGCTCATCCTGTGGGCGACGCACTTCTACAAGCTCAGCCTGCCCTATGCGCTGCTGTGCGGCGTGGTCGTGTCCATTCTGGGCGTTATCGGCGACCTTATCGAGTCGCGCATCAAGCGCGGTGTGGGCGTCAAAGATTCCGGCAACCTTATCCCGGGCCACGGCGGAATGCTCGATCGTAGCGATTCGCTTATCTTCGGCTGCATCACCGCGCAGCTGTTGCTGATGATCGGAGGCGTGCTGTAATGTCCTTCCAGACGACGTATGGCCCCGATGGACGCCTCCGCGTTGCCATCCTGGGTTGTACGGGCTCTATCGGCACCCAGGCGCTCGATGTGTGCCGCCAGCATGCCGATCGCCTGCAGGTGACGGCGCTGTCCGTTAACTCCAGTACCTCCGAGCTCGTTGCCGCTGCCCGCGAGTTCTCGGTTCCGGCGGTTGCCGTGGCCGATGTCGATCATGGCGATGACGCCGTGCTGCAGGAGTTGCCCGAGGGAACGAAGCTCGGCGTTGGCGCGCAGGCGGTTTGCGAGCTCGCGCATCGCGACGATGTCGACTGCGTGCTTGTCGCTATTGTGGGCGCAGCCGGTCTCGAGGCGAGCCATGCGGCCTTGACCTCGAATAAGCGCCTTGCCCTTGCCAACAAGGAGTCCCTCGTCGTCGGTGGCGACTTGCTTATGCCGTTGGCACAACCGGGCCAGCTTATTCCGGTCGACTCTGAGCATTCCGCCATCTACCAGTGCTATCTGGGGGAGAACCCGCGCGAGGCCCACTGCATTTGGCTCACCTGCTCGGGCGGTCCGTTCTTTGGCCGCACGCGCGACGAGCTCGATCGCGTGACGCGTGCCGATGCCCTCGCGCATCCCACGTGGGCCATGGGTGCCAAGATCACCATTGACTCCGCCACCCTCATGAACAAGGGCCTGGAGCGCATTGAAGCCATGCATCTGTTTAGCTGCGACCTCGATTTCATTAACGTGGTCGTGCAGCGTCAGTCCAAGATTCACTCTATGGTCGAGTTCGCCGACGGCTCCGTGATGGCGCATCTCGGTGCATCCGACATGCGTATTCCCATCCAGTTCGCGTTCTCGTATCCCGAGCGTTGGGATACCCCGGCGCCTCGTATCGATTTCCGCGAGCTGGGGCAGCTCACGTTTGATGCTGCCGACATGGATACCTTCCGCTGTCTGGCACTGGCCGAGCGTGCCGGCAAGACGGGTGGCACCATGCCGTGCGTGCTCAATGCCGCCAACGAGGTCGCCGTCGATGCCTTCCTGCACGATGGCTGCAGCTTTACCGATATCGATCGCATTGTGGAATCCTGCATGGACGCCCACGATATGCAGGTGGTCGATTCGTTTGAGCAGCTTCGCGACATCGATGCGTGGGCGCGTGAAAAGGCTGCGCAGGTGCTCGCCGCAACCCGTTCCTAACCCATAAGGATTGCTTTTTCGTTTTATGGATACTGTTCTGAGCGTTCTCTCATCGGTCTTTTGGGGCCTGCTGATGCTTTCCGTCCTCGTGTTTTTGCACGAGGGCGGCCACTTTTTGGCGGCGCGTGCCTGCGGCGTCCGTGTGACCGAGTTCTTTTTGGGTCTGCCGTGCCGCTTTGACATCCATTACACGTCGCGTCGCATTGGAACCAAGTTTGGCGTGACCCCGCTGCTGCTGGGTGGCTACGCTGCCATCTGCGGTATGGATCCGACCGATGTTTCGTGCGCCGATCGCGTGCTCGCGGCTATCTATCGTCATGGTCGCGTGACCGTGGCCGACCTTGCTGTCGAGCTCGAACTTTCCGAGGAGGATGTGCTCGAGGCATGCGCCCTTTTGCTGGGCTGGGGCTCCATCGCGCCCTGGTATGAGGAAGGGGAGAAGCCCTCGCCGAGCTACTATCCCACCAAATATCAGACGTTGCCACGAGACACGGCAGGCTATACCACCTTTGATGGTCGCCGTTTCGATCGCGAACATGCGACTGCCGAGGGCGATGTGTGGGAGCTGCCGTGCGGCGAGGTCGAGTTCCTTGCGCAAGAACGCTCGCACACCTATCTTGGCCAAGGCTTTCTCAAGCGCGCCTTTATGCTGCTCGCAGGCATTATCGTCAATATCTTGACGGGTTTTTTGCTTCTTATGAGCATCTATTCCATTGCGGGTGTCACCGTGCCGATGGATACCAACGTGATCGGTCAGGTTGACGAGGGGTCTATTGCCGCCAAGGCGGGTATCGAGGCCGGTGATGCGATCCTTTCGGTTGACGGTGTCTCATGTTCTACTTGGATGGATGTCTACGATGCCATCGGCAAGGCCGCCGGCAAGGGCGATATCGCCATCGAGTACGAGCGTGACGGCAAGCAGCATTCGACCACGGTTGCGCTCAAAGAGGACGAGCGCCTAGGTGTGTATGCCTCTACGCAGGTGGTCCGTATAGACCCGATCACCTCGGCGCGTCTGTCATTCTCCTATGTTGTACAGACGGCGGATGGCGTGATGCGCCTACTCCAGCCGCAGCATACGATGGAGATTCTCGATCAGTCTTCTTCGATCGTGGGTATTAGCGTTATGTCCTCACAGGCTGCTGCTGCCGGCCCTGCCACGTTCCTTTCGTTTGCCGCCCTCATTTCATTCTCGCTTGGCTTTATGAACCTGCTGCCCATCCCGCCACTCGATGGCGGCAAGCTAGTCATCGAGATCATTCAGAAGATTGCGGGCCGCGAGCTTCCGCTCAAGGTCCAGACGATTGTGAGCTATGTGGGCATCGCGCTCTTTGCGCTGCTGTTTGTCTATATGCTTCGTTCCGACATCCTTCGATTTATTCTGTAGGGGAGTGTTTGGATTGTCTTTATCCCATCCTTTGCCTCGCGAGCTGACGCGCCCCGTGCATGTGGGCGGCGTGCAGATCGGTGGCGGCGCGCCGGTGGTGGTCCAATCTATGACCTGCACCGATACCGCTGATGCCCAGGCAACGCTTGCGCAAGTGTGCGCGTTGGCGCAGGCTGGCTGCGATATCGTGCGCGTGAGCGTGCCCTCCGAGGCCGCGCTTGAGGGCTTCCGCACCATCTGTGCCGAGTCTCCGGTGCCGATTGTCGCCGATATCCACTTTAACCATAAGCTCGCCATTGGTGCCGTTGAGGCCGGTGCCGCCAAGCTGCGCATCAATCCCGGCAATATCGGCGATTGGGCCAAGGTTGACGCGGTGATCGATGCTGCGGGTGCCGCGGGCTGTGCGATTCGCATTGGCGTGAACGCGGGCTCGCTTGAGCAAGATATTGCCGAGCGCGACGACCTCACGCAGCCCGAAAAGCTCGTGATGTCGAGCGAGCGCTTCGTCAAGCACTTTGAGGATCGCGGCTTTACGAACATTGTGCTTTCGGCCAAGGCCCATAGCGTGCAAACGACGCTCGATACCTATCGAGCCCTGTCACGTGAGATTCCCCACGTTCCGCTTCACCTGGGCGTGACGGAGGCGGGGACCAAGCTTCAGGGCACCATCAAGAGCTCTGTAGGCTTGGGTATCTTGCTTTCCGAAGGCATCGGCGACACCATGCGTGTGTCGCTCACGGCCGATCCGGTTGAGGAGCCGCCGGTCGCCTGGGGAATTCTACAGTCGCTGGGCCTGCGTCGCCGTGGTCCCGAGATTGTCTCGTGCCCCACGTGCGCCCGCTGCCAGGTTAACCTCATTCCCATCGCCGAGGAGGTCACCGAGCGGCTTAAGAACTATTCCGCGCCGCTTTCGATTGCCGTCATGGGATGTGCCGTTAATGGCCCCGGCGAGGCTTCTGATGCCGACCTGGGCGTTGCTTGCGGACGTGGTCAGGCCTTGCTCTTTTCGCATGGCCAGATCATTGGTAAAGTAGCTGAGGACCAAATTGTCGACGCGCTTATGGCAGAGGTCGACAAGCTTATTGAGGAGAAATAAATGACCCGAGCAATGTATATGTCTAAGCTCTATGCGCCGACGCTTAAAGAGGATCCGGCGGACGCTGAGCTCGCCAGCCACCGCCTGCTGCTCCGTGCCGGCATGATCCGCAAGGAGGCCGCCGGTCTGTATTCCTACCTGCCGCTCGCATGGCGCTCGATTCGCAAGATTGAGAACATCGTGCGCGACGAGATGGACGCCGCCGGCGCCCAGGAGCTTATGATGCCCATTATGGTCGACGCCGAGTTGTGGCGTGAGTCCGGCCGTATCGATGCCTATGGCAAGGAGCTTGTGCGCTTTGACGACCGTCATGGTCGCGAGTTCGTGCTGGGCCCCACGCACGAGGAGACCGTCACGGCCCTGGTGCGCAACGAGCTGCGCTCCTATAAGCAGCTGCCAGTGAACCTCTATCACATCCAGGATAAGTTCCGCGACGAGTTCCGTCCCCGTTTTGGCCTGATGCGCGGTCGCGAGTTCATCATGAAGGATGCCTACAGCTTCTCCGCCACGCAGGAGAGCTTGCAGGAGGAGTATGACAAGATGAAGCAGGCCTACGCTAACATTTGCGAGCGCTGCTACATCAAGGCCTTGCCCGTCGTTGCCGACTCCGGCGAGATCGGTGGCGATACCTCCGTCGAGTACATGGCTTTGGCCGACGCCGGCGAGGCTTCTCTCGTCTATTGCGATGACTGCGGTTTTGCCGCCGATGATGAGGCTGCAAGCACCAAGGTCGTCGTGACTGAGGGTCCCGGTGACGGTACGCTTACCAAGGTCGAGACTCCGGGCATGGGCACCATTGAGGCCGTTGCTAAGTTCTTTGGGTTCCCCGAGAACGGCACGCGCAAGTCCCTGGCGCTCATCGATGCCGAGGGCAAGCCCGTCGTGGCTATCGTCCCGGGCGATCATGAGCTCAACGACTGCAAGGCCGAGCATGTCTTTGGCAAGGGTTATCGCATGATGACGGACGAGGAGCTTCAGACCTACGGTCTGCACAAGGGCTTTATCGGACCGGTTAACTTGCCCGAGGGCATCCGTCCGGTGTGCGACGAGAGCCTGCGCGAGTCCAAGCAGTGGGCCTGCGGTGCCAACGAGGTCGATTATCACTTTACCGGTGCCTGCCCCGAGCGCGACTTTACCGTCGATGAGTGGGCAGATCTGGTCACCGTCGTTGCCGGCGATCCCTGCCCGCACTGCGGCAAGCCGCTCTCTGCTGCTCGCGGCATCGAGGTCTCGCAGGTCTTCCAGCTGGGTACCAAGTATTCCGAGGCCATGGGCGCCACCTTTATGGACGAGGACGGCAAGGAGAAGCCGCTTATCATGGGTTGCTACGGCGTGGGCGTGTCCCGCTCGCTTGCTGCCGTCGTGGAGCAGCACAACGACGAGCACGGTATCGTCTGGCCGGTTTCCGTTGCCCCGTACGAGGTCGCTGTGATTCCGCTCGATCCCAAGAAGGAGGAGTGCGCAACCGTCTGCGACCAAATCGTCGAGGGCTTGTGCGCCGAGGGTATCGAGGTCGTCGTCGACGACCGTGACGAGCGTCCCGGCTTTAAGTTTGCCGATAACGACCTTATGGGATTCCCGTATCAGGTGGTGCTTGGCAAGCGTGGCCTTAAGAATGGCACCGTTGAGCTCAAGGACCGTGCCACGGGCGAGCGCGAGGACGTGGCGATTGACGAGGTCGTCGCCAAGGTTGCCGAGCTTGTTAAGGCGGCCCGCCGTTAATCGACGATTTCGCTTGTAGTTCGATATACGGGACGGCCCCACATTTCTCCAGATCGGGGAGATGTGGGGCCGTCCTTTTATCTTGTGGCATCCTCGATATCTAAAAGGAAAACCCCACAGCCCATATGAGCTGCGGGGTTTTCTTGTGCCTCCGATGCGAAATAAATCGCTCAGATATTACTGATAATCGACGACGTCGATCCAGTTCTTCAGGAACTCATCGTTCACGTTGCGCTTACGAGCGAGCTCGGAAGCGGCGACGATGCTCGTCCACTGACGCACGACCTGCATGGGCATGTCGGCGCGGTCGCAGTAGAGCTCCAGGTAGGCCTCGGCCTGATCCTTGCTGTTGAGGGCGAAGAGCAGGTAGGTGGTGGCAACGTCGGCAGCAGGGGAGCCCTGGGTGGCGTGTGCCCAGTCGCACACATAGAGCTGGCCGTCGTCGCCGACGATGACGTTGGAGGGGTTGAAGTCCCCGTGGCAGACCTTGAACTCCTTGGTCATGCCGTCCAGACGCTCCTGAAGGTTGTAGCGCGTGGTGGCATTGAGCTGATCAAGGCTGTCGATCATGCGGGCGAACTTGTCGCGCTGACGGTTGAGCAGCGGGGAGGTGTAGCCGTGGATCTCGATTTGGAGGTCGACGAACATCTCGAGATACTCACCAAAGCGCTGGGGCTCGGCAGTCATCTTCTCGGCAAGGGTGGTGCCCGGAACCTTCTCGGTCACGAGCGCCCAGCCGTTGGCGTTCTCGAGCTGGGAAACCTCGAGAGCCTTGGGGCTGCGGATGCCGCACTCATTGATGCGGGCAAGATTCAAAGCCTCGTTGAACACGTCGGAGACAGGCTTGGTCTCGTTAAAGACCTTGACGATCTTGTCGCCCAGGTCGTAAACGACCTTGTTGCCACGGCGGACGAGCTCGGTCTTGGAATCGGGTAGCAGCATGGTTGCATCCTTTCAACGATGCGATAGAAGCGACGGCGGGGGTGTGTGAAACACCCGTGCACCCCCGCCGTTAAAAACCGTGCTAAAACTAGCAGACGGCGTAGTCCTGAGGCTTGCGGCCGTAGTAGGCGTCCAGGTAGAGCTCCTTGATCTCGCTCATGAGCGGGTAGCGCGGGTTAGCGCCGGTGCACTGGTCGTTGAATGCCTGCTCGGTCATCTCGTCGAGGGTGTCGAGGAAGTACTGCTCGTCAACACCGTAGTCGGCGATGGTCTTCTTGACACCGATGAAGTCCTTGAGCTCCTCGAGCTTCGTGATGAAGTTCTCGAAGACCTCCTTGTCGTCCTTGCCCTCGATGCCGCAGTACTTGGCCATCTCGGCGTAGTTGTGCAGCGCGTTGGGGTAAGGATACTGGGAGAACGTGCCCATCTTGACGGGAGCCTCGGCGGCGTTGTAGCGCATAACGCGGGTCAGGATGACGGCGTTGGCGAGGCCGTGGGGCAGGTGATGGAAGGCGCCGAGCTTGTGAGCCATGGAGTGGTTGAGGCCCAGGAAGGCGTTGGCGAAGGCCATGCCGGCCATGCAGGAGGCGTTGTGCATCTCCTCGCGGGCGTGCGGGTCCTTGGCGCCGTTCGTGAAGCTGGAGGGCAGGTTCTCGAAGACGAGCTTAGCAGCGCGCTCGGAGAGGCCCTTGGTGTAGTCGGAAGCCATGATGGAGACGTAGGACTCGATGGCGTGGGTCATGACGTCGATGCCGGAGGCAGCGGTCAGGCCGCGCGGGGCGGTCATGCAGTTGTCGGCGTCGACGATAGCCATGTTGGGGAGCAGCGCGTAGTCGGCGAGCGGCCACTTGATGCCGGTCTCCTTGTCGGTGATGATGGCGAACGGCGTGCACTCGGAGCCGGTACCCGAAGAGGTCGGGACGGCGACGAAGTAGGCCTTCTTGCCCATCTCGGGGAAAGTGAAGATACGCTTGCGGATGTCCATGAAGTCCATGGCCATGTCCTCAAACTTGCACTCGGGGTGCTCGTACATCATCCACATGATCTTGCCGGCGTCCATAGCGGAGCCACCGCCGACGGCGATGATGACGTCCGGCTCAAAGAGAGCCATCTGCTTGGCGCCGCGACGTGCGCACTGCAGCGACGGATCGGGCTCGACGTCGTAGAAGCAGTCGTGGGCGATGCCCATCTCGTCGAGCTTGGCCTCGATGGCGCGGGTGTTGCCATTCTTGAAGAGGAACTGGTCGGTGACGATGAAGGCGCGCTTCTTGCCCATGACGGTACCGAGCTCGTCGAGAGCGACGGGCGTGGAACCCTTCTTGAAGTAGACCTTCTCGGGAGCGCGGAACCACAGCATGTTCTCACGGCGCTCGGCCACAGTCTTAACGTTGATCAAGTGCTTCACCCCAACGTTCTCGGAGACGGAGTTGCCGCCCCAGGAGCCGCAGCCCAGGGTCAGAGACGGCTTCATGCCAAAGTTGTACAGGTCACCGATGCCGCCGTGCGAGGACGGGGTGTTGATGACGATACGGCAGGCCTTCATGACGTGCTCGAACAGGCTGATCTTCTCGGCCTGGGCGGGGTGCACGTACAGAGAGGCGGTGTGGCCCGGGCCACCGGCGAGCACCAGGTGCTCGGCCTTGTCGACGGCCTCCTGGAAGTCCTTGGCGTGATACATGGCCAGGACCGGGGAGAGCTTCTCGTGGGAGAACTCCTCCTTGGCGGGGTCGGTGGAGGTGACCTCGGCGATCAGGATCTTGGTCTTGGCGGGAACCTCGATGCCGGCGAGCTCAGCGATCTTGGCAGCGGCCATGCCGGGGATGCGGTGATCGAGGGCGCCATTCTTGAACATGGCGGCACGCAGTGCCTCCATCTCGGCACCCTGCTTGACGAAGTAGCAGCCGCGCTTCTGGAACTCGGCCTTAACCTGGTCGTAGATGGTGTCGATGACGGTCACGGACTGCTCGGAAGCGCAGATCATGCCGTTGTCGAAGGTCTTGGAGTGGATGATGGAGTTGACGGCGAGCAGCACGTCGGCGGTGTCGTCGATGACGACCGGGGTGTTACCGGCGCCAACGCCCAGGGCGGGCTTGCCCGAGGAGTAGGCGGCCTTGACCATGCCCGGGCCACCGGTGGCGAGGATGATGTCGACGTCGCGCATGACCATGTTGGTCAGCTCGATGGAGGGGACATCGACCCAGCCGATGATGCCCTCGGGGGCGCCGGCCTTGACGGCGGCGTCAAGCACGAGCTTAGCGGCGGCGATGGTGCACTTGGCGGCAGCCGGGTGCGGGGAGATGATGATGGCGTTGCGGGTCTTCAGGCTGATCAGCGTCTTGAAGATCGCAGTGGAGGTGGGGTTGGTCGTCGGGATGACGGCGCCCACGATACCGATGGGCTCGGCGATCTTGGTGATGCCGTAGGCCTCGTCGCGCTCCAGGACACCACAGGTCTTGGTGTTCTTGTAAGCGTTGTAGATGTACTCTGCGGCGTAGTGGTTCTTGATGACCTTGTCCTCAAGAACGCCGCGGCCGGTCTCCTCGATGGCCATCTTCGCCAACGGGATACGAGCCTTGTTGGCGGCCATGGCGGCCTCATAGAAGATCTTGTCGACCTGCTCCTGCGTGTACGTAGCAAAAAGCGCCTGGGCCTCTCGCATCTGAGCGAGCTTAGCCTCAAGCGCCTCTACGTTGTCCACGATTGCGGGAGTAGTGTTTTCCGGTGACTTTTTCACCATTTGTGTCTCCTTGCGATCGGAGATTTACCCTACGCCTTGCATGATAGCAAGAAATAATTCGGTAAACGGTAAGATTCCCGTAAAAGGCACACTAAAACGCTTCAATAAACTGAAACGTTTCAACTAATTATCTGCCTGCTGCATCGCCCCGCTCATTGGGGACAGGCTTACATGAGTGCTTTCACTCATTTGGGACAGACATCGATTTGTCATTTTGTCGTTTTGGGCATGTTTTTGTCGTTCATTGTATATAAATAGGTCACAGGCTCAGCATTTCGCGTTGCTTCTCTCCTTTTAGGTGTTGCCTGTACAGTTTTGAAAGGAGAGATTATGCCCCGATGCGCCCGCGCCGTTTCGCTCACCGGCTATTACCACGTCTATGACTGCGGCAATTTCAAACAGATTTTTTTTGAAGATGACTCCGACCGCTATCGTTTCTTATCGGACATCTCGGACAGGTTTGCTTGCCATGACGTGGCGGTGTTGGCCTGGTGCCTTATGGACAACCACTTCCATTTGATGGTTGATGACCCATTTGACAACCTTTCAAAGGCAATGCAGTGCGCGCTGACGGCCTATGCCAAGTATTTCAATGGGAAAACCGGAAGAACGGGCCACCTGTTTGATAATCGCTATTCGCGGGTCGCGGTCGAGTCGGACACGCAGGCGGTGCAGTTGCTCGATTATATCCATCTCAATCCCGTGAAAGGTGCGCTCGACTCGCTTGATGCCTACCGCTGGTCAAGCTACAAGGCATACCAGCTGGGATACGATCCCTTTGATATCTGCGATGCGGCCCCCATGCTCGATATTGTCGGGGGTTCCCGTCGCTATTGCGAGCATCTTAAGGAAGTTGCCGAGCGGATCTGGTCAGTTGAGATTCTTCCGCGTCGACGGATTCCCGACGAGGATGCCCTTACCGTCGCACACGAGGCCCTTCCGAGCATTGATCCTGCGCTGCTCAAGGCCCTGCCACGCCCCGAACGCGATGCCTGTCTGCTAAGGCTCAGGCGGGCCCATCTTACGGTCAAGCAAATTGCCCGTATCACCGGTATCGGCGCTACAAGCGTAACCAAGGCCACCACAGGCTGGAACGAGGCGGCCTGAGGTATGGATTGGGGCCGATCGATGCACTGTGAGCTTAGGAAAGCATTCATCTAAGTCTGTCCCCAATGCGTGAAAACACTCATGTAAGTCTGTCCCCAATGAGTGCAAAAAAGGCGCCCTCCGTGGGGGAGGACGCCTTTGGTAAGTTCTATATGAACGCGAGGTCTTTGACCCGGAGAGTCCGAGGTACTTGTTGGTAAGACCTTATTTAGGAGCGCGCAACCTTGCCGGACTTGAGGCAGGTGGAGCAAACGTTCATCTTGCGACGGTGACCATCGACGACGACGTAAACGCGCTGGATGTTGGGGCGGAACTTACGGTTGGTGACGCGGTGAGAGTGGCTGATGGAGCGACCGGCAACGGGGTGCTTACCGCAAACTTCGCAAACTTTGGACATAACTGACCCTCCTTGGGCGACAAACGAACATGTCGCGTTAACAAACAAGCCTGAACTATAGCACAGAAGCAGCTCCCTGTGCGTAATCTACACAGAGATATTCCTCTTTTGGCGATAGTGCTCACGCCACGGCCCTGGACGTAGATCCGATTTGCGTGCAGCAGAGGGGATTATGCCAGCTCGTGCGTGCGTTTTCAAGCTCGTCCCACAAATATATATAGGTTTATGGAGCACCTGCGCCCGTTTACGGATTGCCCTGTATTTATGCTCGCAATTAAGCTCGAGGTTGGCTACACTATCCCTTGACCATTAAAGGGGTACGAGATACCCACATGGAATTACATAGCTGCCAAAGAGCAGCCCTTCCTGTGGGTGTCTGGTCCGCTTTAAGCGGTCGGGCATCTATTTTTTTTGACTGTGTCAGCAGTCAAGACATGTGAGGAAGGAGATCGATGGGCACGACTTCCCCCAAGGCGGTCATCATGGACGAGACCGCCGTCAATCGAGCGATGACCCGCATCGCGCACGAGATTCTCGAGCGCAACGAGGGCTGTGAAGACCTCGCTCTGGTCGGCATCGTCACGCGCGGCGACCTTCTGGCAAAGAAGCTCGCCGAGGAGATCAAGGAGATCGAGGGCGTCGACGTTCCGCTCGGCAGCCTGGACATCAGCTTCTACCGCGATGACTATGCGACCAATTTCGCTCCCGCGATCCACGCTACCAACATTCCCTTCAGCGTCGACGGCAAGCGCGTCGTGCTGGTGGACGACATCCTGTATACGGGCCGTACTATCCGCGCCGCTCTGGATGCCGTCATGGACCTGGGCCGTCCGAGCCGCATCGAGCTGGCAGTTCTCGTTGACCGCGGTCACCGTGAGCTCCCCATCTCGCCGGACTTTGTCGGCAAGAACGTTCCCTCGTCGCATGAGGAGAACGTGCACCTATATATGAAGGAAGTCGACGGCCACACCGCCGTCGAGATTAACGACGTCGCGCCGGGTTCCCACGTGGGCTCCGCGCCGCTGGGAGGTGAGTAGTACCGTGGCGTTCAACCATAAGCACCTGATCGACATTACCGAGTACTCCGAAGAGGACATCAAGCTCATCCTCGAGACCGCCAAGGCGTTCTCCGAGGTCAATGAGCGTGCGATCAAGAAGGTCCCCACGCTCAAGGGCAAGACCATCGTCAACATGTTCAACGAGCCTTCGACGCGCACCCGCAGCTCCTTCGAGCTCGCCGAGAAGCGTCTTTCGGCCGACAGCCTCAACTTTGGCGGCTCCTCGACCTCCACGGTCAAGGGCGAGAGCCTCGTCGACACCGTCGAGACCCTCAACGCCTACAAGATTGATTGCATCGTCGTTCGCGATAAGCACGCCGGTGCTCCCTACATCGTCACGCAGAACTCGCCCGCGAGCGTCATCTGCGCCGGCGACGGCAAGCACAACCATCCCACGCAGGCCCTGCTCGACCTGTACACCATCTGGGAGCACAAGGGCGACTTCCACGGTCTTAAGGTCGCCGTCGTCGGCGATATCGCGCACTCCCGCGTCTGCGGCTCGCTGATCCCCGCCCTTAAGATCATGGGCTGCGAGACCTACGCCGTCGCCCCCGGCACGCTGCTGCCGCCGGCGCCCGAGGTCCTGGGCTGCGACCACGTGACGAGCGACCTCGATTCGGTACTCCCCGAGCTGGACGTCGTCTACATGCTGCGCGTGCAGCAGGAGCGCCTCGAGGGCGCTCCGTTCCCGACCATTCGTGAGTACCACAAGCTCTTCGGCCTGACCAAGGACCGCGAGAAGCTCATGAAGCCCGACGCGATCATCTGTCACCCGGGCCCCATCAACCGCGGCGTCGAGTTCGACTCCTATATGGCCGACCACCCGCAACGCTCCGTCATCCTGGAGCAGGTCTACGCCGGTATCTGCGTGCGTATGGCTATCCTGTATCTGCTGCTTGGAGGTGCCGATAATGGCCTTGCTTCTTAAGAATGCCCACGTCGTCGACCCGTCCGTCGAGCTTGACGGTGTCGTTGACGTCCTGATTGACGGCGACAAGATCGCCGAGGTCGGCGAGAATCTCGCCGTCGAGGGAGCCGAGGTCCGCGACCTTTCCGGCAAGTACCTCGTCCCCGGCCTGGTTGATATGCACGTTCACCTTCGCGAGCCCGGCTACGAGGTCAAAGAGGACATCGAGAGCGGCACCCGCGCAGCTGCCAAGGGCGGCTTTACCGGCGTGTGCTCCATGCCCAACACCGATCCCGTCACCGATAACGGCACCGTCGTGGAGTTCGTCAAGTCCCGTGCTGCCGAGGTCGGTCACTGCCGCGTCTATCCGTCGGGCGCCATGACCCGCGGTCTTAAGGGCGAGGCTATGTCCGAGATGGGCGATATGGTCGCCCACGGCGCCGTCGCCTTCACCGACGACGGTCGCGGCGTGCAGGGCGCGGGCATGCTCCGTCGCTGCATGGACTACGGCAAGATGTTCGGCAAGGTCTTTATGAGCCACTGCCAGGACGAGGACCTGGTCGGTCACGGCCAGATCAATGAGGGCAAGGTCTCGACCCGTCTGGCTCTCGAGGGCTGGCCGGCTGTCGGCGAGGAGCTCCAGATCGCCCGCGACATCGAGATTGCCAAGCTGACCGGCGCCAAGCTGCACATCCAGCACATCTCCACCGCCCATGGCCTGGAGCTCGTGCGTGCCGGCAAGGCCGCTGGCGTTCAGGTTACCTGCGAGGCCACGCCGCATCACATGTTCCTGACCGAGAACGACCTGGACGAGACCTACAACACCTCGCTCAAGGTCAACCCGCCGCTGCGTACCGAGGCGGACGCCGAGGCCATCCGCCAGGGCGTCATCGACGGCACCGTCGACGCTATCGTCACCGATCACGCTCCCCACACTCCGTGGGAGAAGGCGCGCGAGTTCGAGCTTGCGCCCTTCGGCATGATCGGCCTCGAGACCTCGCTGTCGCTCGTGCTCACCGAGCTGGTCAACACGGGCAAGATGAGCATGGGCCGCATGGTCGAGCTCATGGCCATCAAGCCTCGTGAGATCCTGGGCCTCGACCAGGTTCAGGTCAAGGCGGGCTCCGTTGCCGACCTGACCGTGTTCGACGCGTCCGCCACCTGGACGGTCGGCGAGGACGGTTACGAGTCGCGCGCCGAGAACTCCGGTTTTGCCGGCAGCACGCTCACCGGTCGTGCCACCGATGTGTTTGTCGGCGGCAAGCAGACGCTCGCCGACGGCTGCATCTGCTAGCATAGCCTTATCGCTTTTGTGCGCGGCGCCCTTGCGGTGCCGCGCTTTCTGTTCGCCTGAACCATGCAACCGCATGGGGGATTGGAGCGTCTATGCCCACACCTTCCACTGCACGCATGCACGACTTCGAGGTCGTCTCGAACCAGGAGATCGCCGAGGGCATCTTCTCGCTCGTAATCTCGGCCCCCAAGCTTGCAAGTGCGCTCAAGCCCGGTCAGTTTGTGAACATCGCCGTGCCCGGCGATGCCTCTTCGCTGCTTCGCGTGCCTCTGAGCTTCTATCGCGCCGACGCCCAGGCCGGCACCGTCGAGCTGTGGTACGCCGTCGTGGGCGACGACACCCGCCGTCTGTCGCAGATGGCCCCCGGTTCCACCTCTAATCTGCTGGGCCCTGGCGGCCGCGGCTGGCTTGTTCCCGAGGGCACCAGGAAGGCGCTGCTCGTGGCAGGCGGCATCGGCGTTCCGCCCGTGCTCTGCCTCGCTGGCATGCTTGCCGAGCAGGGCGTGGATGTCGACGTGTGCCTGGGCTTTGGCACCGCTTCCAAGGCCGTGGGTGTCGATGAGTTCCGCGCGCTGGGCGCCACGGTTAACGTATGCACCGACGATGGCACGCTGGGCACGCACGGTTTTTGCACCGAACCGGCAGCCGAGCTGCTCGGCGAGGGCGGCTACGACTACGTGGCCAGCTGCGGCCCTGCCGTCATGATGAAGAAGGTCGCCGCCGCTGCCGCTGAGGCCGGTGTGTACTGCGAGGTGTCGCTCGAGCGCATGATGAGCTGCGGCTTTGGCGCCTGCAACACCTGCAACGTCGAGACGGTCGACGGTATGAAGGGCGCCTGCATGTGCGGCCCCGTGTTCGATGCTTCCAAGGTGGTGGTCTTCTAGTGGGTACCGTGAATATGGCCGTCGATTTCGGCGGCGTCAAGATGCAGAACCCCATCAACACCGCAGCCGGTACCTTTGGCTACGGTTGGCAGTTCCAGAACTTCTTTGATGTCTCCCAGCTGGGTGCCATCACCACCAAGGGCTGCGCTGCCGAGCCCTGGCCCGGCAACCCCGCGCCCCGCATGGCCGAGATCCCGGGCGGCATGATCAACTCCGTGGGCCTTCAGAACCCTGGCGTGGCCGCCTTTGCCCGTGAGTCCGGTCCGTGGCTCGAACAGCTGTCCAAGGACGGCTGCCAGGTCATCTGTCAGGTCGCCGGCCATTCCGTTGACGAGTTTGTCCGCGCGCTCGAGATGTATGTCGAGCTGTGCCCCTGGGCTGCCGGCTATGAGATCAACGTGAGCTGCCCCAATATCGCCGCCGGCGGTGCCGCCATGGGCTCCTCGCCCGAGGGCGCCTCTGCCGTTATGGCTGCTTGCCGTAAGGTGACCGATAAGCCGCTGTTCGTCAAGATGGCTCCGGTCAACGTCGCCGAGATCGCCAAAGCCCTCGAGGCCGCAGGCGCCGACGGCCTTTCGGTCATCAATTCCATCCAGGGCATGGCCATTGACGTGCACACCCGCAAGTCCCGCGTTGCCAAACCCAAGGGCGGCCTTTCGGGTCCACTGTGCCACCACATCGCCGTTCGCATGGTCTGGGAGGTCGCTCAGGCCGTCGATATCCCCATCAACGGTGTCGGCGGCGTCATGACGGGCGAGGATGCGGCCGAGTTTATCCTGGCTGGCGCTACCTGCGTGTCGGTCGGCATGGCCAACTTCGTCGATCCGTGCGCCTCGCTCAAGATCGCGCACGAGCTCGAGGCCTGGGCGGAGTCCCAGGGCGTGAAGGACATCAACGAGCTGGTAGGTGCTTTCGAATGCTAGAGACCGATGCCCGCGACCGCGTTATCGTCGCCCTCGACTGCGACCGTGAGCGTGCGCTCGAGCTCGCCCACGAGCTTTCTGGTCATGCCGCTTGGCTCAAGGTCGGCATGACGCTCTATTACGCTGAGGGCCCCGAGATCGTCAAGACGTTCAAGGACCTGGGCTTTAAGGTCTTCCTCGACCTCAAGTTCCATGACATTCCGCATCAGGTGCGCGGTGCCGCCCGTTCGGCCTCGCTTGCCGGTGCCGACCTGCTCTCGGTCCACGGTTTGGGTTCGGGCGCCATGCTCGCCGCGTGCCGTGAGGGTGCCGAGGAGGCGCGCGAGGACCGCGCCAAGCTCGTCGCCATTACCGTGCTCACGAGTATGAACCAGGATGCGCTGGCCGAGATCGGCGTCGAGTCGCCCGTGGCCGAGGAGGCCGCCCGCTTGGCAAAGCTTGCCCAGGCCAACGGCATCGATGGCATCGTGTGCTCACCGATGGAGGCTCATGACATGCGTGAGCTGCTGGGTCCTGATGCCCTGATCGTGACTCCGGGTGTGCGTCCGGTGGGTGCCGCCCTTGGTGACCAGTCCCGCGTGGCGACGCCTTCCCAGGCTATCGAGCGTGGCGCAAGCCACATTGTGGTGGGCCGTCCCATCACCGGTGCCGACGATCCGGTTGCCGCCTTTGACGCCATCGTCGCCGAGCTGGTAGAAAACGTCGCGTAAAAGATTCCCCTAAGTCACCACTTTTGGGTCTCATTAGCACAAAATAGCCCCTGTGCCTGCGTAAACTTTCCCATCCTTTGTGTGGAATCGCAGGTCAGGGGCTTAACTTTGGGCGCAGTATATTGCACTTTTTGCGGGTATCGTCTAACCTATGGAGCCGCGATTAGGCATTTTGTACGTTCTACGTGCTAAAATGCCAATTATTGAATCAGATATAACCCAACTATTTGGAGGTACGAATGGCACTCCCTCAGCTTACCGACGAGCAGCGCAAGCAGGCTCTTGAGAAGGCTGCTGCCGCACGTCACGCCCGCGCTGAGCTTCGCGAGCAGATCAAGAAGGGCGAGAAGTCCCTCGAGTCCGTGCTCAACTCCGATGACCCCATCGCTTCCCGCATGAAGGTTTCCACCCTCATCGAGTCTCTCCCCGGTTATGGCAAGGCCAAGGCCGCCAAGATCATGGAGGAGCTCGGTATCTCCGCTACTCGTCGCGTCCAGGGCCTCGGCGTCCGTCAGCGCGAGCAGCTCCTCGAGCAGCTGACCAAATAAGTGAGCGCTCAGGATTCCAAGCTCTTTGTGATTTCTGGACCGTCAGGCGCAGGCAAGGGTACGCTCGTCGCTCGTGTGCGCGAGCGCCGCTCGAACCTGGGTCTGACGGTTTCGGCTACCACGCGAGCACCACGCAAAGGTGAGGTCGACGGCGTCAACTACTTTTTTCTGACGCGCGAGGAGTTCGACCGCCGCGTGGCAAACGGTGAGTTTGTTGAGTGGGCCGAGGTCCACGGTAACTGCTACGGCACGTTGGTGAGCGAGGTCACATCCAAGCTCGCCTCGGGCTCGTCTCTGATTTTGGAGATCGATGTCCAGGGCGCCCTGCAGGTGAAGGAGCGTTTCCCCGAGGCCGTGCTGATCTTTATCAAGCCGCCTTCGCTTGAGGTGCTCCGCGAGCGTCTAGTCGGTCGCGGTACCGAGACGCCCGAGACGATTGAGCTGCGTATGGCAAACGCCGCCGATGAGCTTGCCCTTGCCGACCGCTACGACGACGTCGTGGTGAATGACGATCTCGACCGCGCGACCGATGAGCTCGTTCGCGTTCTCGATATGCATGAAAGGATCTGAGGTCCGTGTCCGTTGTAAAGCCTTGCATTGACGATCTTCTGGAGAAGACCGATCACAACCGCTTCCTGCTCGCTTCGCTTGCCTCCAAGCGCGCCTGCGACATCAATAGCATGCTGCGTGGCCAGCACAACCGCGTGCTTGCCGTCCAGGATGTCGATGACATCACCATCGGGCTTTCCGGTGCCGATACCATCTCGATGGCTATGGACGAGATTGTCGACGGTGACATCTCTTACGACGAGGCCCGTTACGAGAAGGCGCTCGGCCACAAGGTTGCTGAAGCCTAAATGGCGGCTCGCGTCTGCCTGGTCCACTATCACGAGGTTGGACTGAAGGGCAAGAACCGCGCACATTTTGAGCATATCCTCATGGATAACATCAAGGCGGCCTTGGCCGCCTTTTCCGTGAATGCCGTGTCTCGAATTTCCGGTTATATCCTCGTGACCTTTAACGAGCATCAGGCCGACGAGGCGGCGCGTGTCATCCGCACCGTTCCCGGCGTTGCTCGTGTGTCTTTGGCGTATCACACCAACCGCGACCCGCAGGAGTACTGCGCCGCCGCCGTGAAGGCACTGCGCGAGTTTGGTTCCTTCGATTCGTTTAAGGTGCACGCCAAGCGCTCCAATACCGACTATGAGCTCACCTCGATCGATATTAATCGTCAGGTGGGCGAGGTACTGTGTGAGGCCTTCCCCGATAAAAAGGTTCAAATGCACGACCCCGATGCGATGGTGCACGTACTGGTGGTCCAGGGTAGCGTTTATGTGTACGCGCGCTCCGAGCGCGGCGTGGGCGGTCTGCCGGTGGGTTCTGCCGGCAAGGTCGTGACGCTGCTGTCGTCGGGTATCGATTCTCCGGTGGCGACCTGGATGCTCGCGCGTCGTGGCGCGGTGTGCGTGCCGGTGCATTTCTCCGGTCGTCCGCAGACGCCCGATACGAGCGAGTATTTGGTGCAGGACATCATCCGTGCGCTTGAGCCGGGTGTCCAGATCGGCCGCCTGTACGTGGTGCCGTTTGGCGACTGCCAGCGTGAGATTTCGGTCACCTGTCCCAGCAACCTGCGCGTGATCATGTATCGCCGCATTATGTATTCGGTTGCTGAGCGCATTGCACACATCGAGGGTGCCAGGGCCATCGTTACGGGCGAATCGCTTGGGCAGGTTGCCTCCCAAACGCTTGAGAACATCATGGCCGTCAACGAGGCCGTGAAGATTCCCGTGTTCCGTCCTCTCATCGGTTCGGACAAACAGGAGATCATCGCACGCGCCGAGGAGATCGGTACGTTCGATATCTCGACTGAGGCCGCTCCCGACTGCTGCACGCTGTTTATGCCACGCCGTCCCGAGACGCACGCTAAACTCGATGCCGTGCATGAGGCCTGGGAACTGTTTGATCACGAGGAGATGATTGAGCGTCTGCTCAAGCAGACCGAGTACATCGACTTCGAGAGCAACACGTACAAGGCCCCTAAGACCTTAAAACGCAAACATTCTGAGCTTGCTCCGCGTGAGATTTACCAAGATCACGAGTAAATATGTGCATAGACCGACGATGCGCCTGCATCGTCGGTCTTTTGCTATCTGGGCATTTTGCGGCTAAGTGTTCATTTGCTGACGTGTGCCTGAATAAATGGACATTATTTCGTAAGGTTTTGGTCAGCTTTTGGTTTGACCGCGAAAACCGGTGTGGACGTGCGGAAGCTGCGGCGTTCGTTTCCTGACACGATGGTGTTGGGAGGTTTTGCTATGGCGCAGCGCGAACAACACGAACGAGTCAAAAAGATGGACCGCTGGGCGGGCAAACTGCTCGGTCATAAGGCAGTGGTGATGGCGATACTGGTCGTTATTGCGATGGCGAGTGGACTGGCAATGGCGAACTTTGGCGGCGGTGCCGGCGGTGTGTCGTTTGAGCGCACTGATGGTTCGGGCACGTTAGTGGAGCCGGGATCCGGCGATGCTTCGAGTGGAAAGACATCTGAAGGCTCTTCGCCTAAGGCGTCTGCCGCGGCAGAGGTCTATGTCGATGTTGATGGCGCCGTGGTGTCACCCGGTGTATATCGCCTCAAAGACGGGGCGCGGGTGGCTCAGGCGATTGATGCCGCCGGCGGGCTGGCGCCCGAAGCAGACGTTACGGGGCTTAATCGTGCATCCAAGGTCACTGATGGACAAAAAATTCACGTTCCAACGGTAGGGGAGCAGCAGGTGTCCATTGCGGAAGCCGGTGTTGATGGTGGGACTTCCGCATCATCAGGCGTCGGTGGCGCAACAGGCCTAGTAAACATTAATACGGCAAGCTCGGCAGAGCTGCAGACGCTCTCGGGAATCGGTCCCTCAATGGCACAGTCGATTATCGATGAGCGGACAAAGAACGGTGCTTTTGCTTCGGTTGACGATCTGATGCGCGTGTCGGGAATCGGCGAGAAGAAGCTTGCCAAAATCAAAGATTGCATCTGCGTATGAGTGCGACCGAGCGAGAGCACGTGATGCCTCCGCGGCCCCTGATTCCGTGGACGATGGCCCTGTGTGCCGGCATGTGCGTGAGCTGCGCCTTGGTGCTCAGCATAGCCGCTGATGCGCTGCTGAGGGAGCAGGCGACGACGGTCGGGCCGCTATGGGCCATTCCCGTTGCGGCAGCGGTTTTCGTTGTGCTGGCTCAATCTTGTGCGCGGCTTGCCCCTTTGAAGCGGTGGCTGTATGCCGCGTCCGTCGGTCTCATAGCGGGTGCGGTCGTTTCGGCGTGGTGGGCCGTGGGTGCGCTCAACGCCTCGAAGACGCTCGACGGTCGAGCGGCAAGCATTCTCGAGTTTGTCGTGCAGGGTGACCCATCCATAAATGACGACGTGTATTCCTATACCTGCGAGGCGCGCTCGGACGGTAAGAACTTGGCAACGGTTCGCCTATCGTGTGACCGTGAGTTCAAGGTCGGGGCGCACGTGCGTGTTATCGGTCGCGTGTCACGTTTTGAGAACGATGCGTATGGACGATCGCGCGTGCTCCGAGGCGAGGTACGCAAGGTTAAAGCCGTTCGGATTGTGTCGGTCGATGAGGGTTCTCCGAGGCCGCTGCTTCGGCTGCGAAATGGGCTGCTTGCGTCCATCGCGCCTGCGACCGACCCGGCGCGTGCGCTCATAGCCGGTGTCGTCTGCGGTCGTTCGGCCGAGCTGCGCGCCCAGCCGGCGGGCGACTGGTTTTCGGTGACGGGAACGGCGCATCTTATCGCCGTCTCGGGCAGCCATTTGGCTATCGTGGGGTTTGTAATCGAGGGTGTATTGCAAAAGACTCGGTGCTCACGTGGTCTTCAGCGGGCGATATTGGCGATAACGCTTGTGGGCTACGCTGCCTTTACGGGCGCGTCTCCCTCGGCCGTGCGCGCGTGCTGCATGGTGTTCGTGACGCTTGTCGTAAACGGCGCGGGGCGTCGTCGGCACGGCCTTTCGGCACTCTTCGTAACCATGTCCATCTTTGTGCTACTGCGGCCGACGGTGCTGTTCGAGATGGGCTTTCAGCTTTCATGCGCCAGCGTCTTAGCCATTCTGTGCTTTTGTCCCTATGCGACCTACGCTTTGGGTGAGCTAGGTGTGCCATCGGGCGTTGCCAGCGTGCTTTCCGTCACGCTGTGCTCGCAACTGGCGACACTTCCCATCACCATTCCTGCCTTCGGTACATTCTCGCTCATTGCTCCGTTGGCAAATGCGGTCATCGGTCCGGTGGTGAGCGTTCTGCTCGCTGTGTCGATCGTGCTGGCTCCCTTTTCGCTCGTGGGACCGTTGCGGACTTGGGCGCTCGTTGTGCCCATGATTGCCGCCCGTTGCGCGCTGTTCTTCGAGCAGCTGTTTGCCGCCGTGCCGGGTGCATACGTGAGCGTGCCGCCCGATAGCATGTGGATTTACCTAGTGCCGTGTTTTCTGGCGGTTCTGCTGGTCTGGTGGCCACGTCCCCGTGCACGTCCTATGGCGGTGGGGCTTGCATGCCTGATGCTCTTGGCTGCGATTCCGTACGTCTATTGGGATCGATTCGCTCCGCCTTCGGTGACGGTGCTCGATGTGGGCCAGGCCGATGCGATTCTTATCCGCCAAGGCGGCGCAGTAGCTCTCGTCGACTGCGGGCTCGACGAGCGTGTGGTTGCGGCGTTGGTTCGCAATAACGTGCACCATATCGATGCCGTTTTTGTGACGCATTGGGATGAGGACCACTGGGGTGGTTTGCCTGCCGTGCTCGAACAGTTTTCGGTCGGAACGATTGCCGTGGCGGCGGATGCGCTGGAGGATGCTCCTGCCGAGGTATTGAACCGACCTGGCGTGGAGTATCGGCAGGTGCGCCATGGGGATACGGTCGACATCGGCTCATTTTGCGCCCGCGTGATGTGGCCATTCGAGTCCGTGGATGGCGAGGGCAATGAGGACTCTCTTGTTTTGCTGCTCTCCTACGCTCAGGAGGGTAAGAGCCTGCGCGTGCTCCTCACTGGTGATGCCGAGCTCGATCAGGAGCGCGAGTTTGTCCAGGAAGTGGGCGATATCGATGTACTCAAGCTGGGGCATCACGGCTCAAAAGTTTCCGTCGACACAGACCTGCTGGGCACGCTTAAGCCCGGGCTCTCTATCGCGAGCGCGGGCGAGGGCAACCGCTACGGCCATCCATCCGATGCCTGCATCGATGCGGTTCGCGATGCGGGCGGCGCTTTCGCTTGCACCATCGAACATGGAGACATTACCGTCTCGCCGACCGCAACCGGTTTTGCCGTGCGATGCCAGCGACCGTGATGACATCGTTGGCGCGCGGTGTGCCCCTGGGCTAAAATGGCACGGTACGAATTCGAGTGTGTGCGAGAGGGGAGCGCAATGTCCGAAACCGGTCTGCTGCCGGCATATCTGATCGTCGGTACCGATGGAGTCAAGCGCGACCACGCTGTCTCGCGTATGAAAGCTCGCTTGGAAAAGTCGGGTATGGTTGAGTTCAACCTCGATGAACGCGACATGACGAAAGATCCCGATATCGAGTCGATCATCGGCTCGCTCAATACCTTTCCCATGGGTAGCGAGTTTCGCCTGGTGATCCTCGACGGCTGCTCCAAGCTTGCCAAGGCGGTCTCGGAACCGCTCGTCGAGTACCTCGCAAGTCCCAGCCCTACGACGGTCTGTCTCATTATCGCCGACTCACTTGCCAAGAATACGCGCCTGTATAAGGCAATCGCCAAGATCGACAAGAAGGCTATCGTCGATTGCTCGGGTACCAAGCGCTGGGAACTACCGCGCCGCGTTCAGCAGATGGCGACGCAGCACGGTAAGTCCATCTCGACGGCTGCTGCCGAGGAGCTCGTCTCGCGTTCGGGCGAAAACACGCGCATGCTCGATAACGATCTGGCAAAGCTCGCCCAGATGGTCGAGGCGCCCCAGATTGAGCTTGCCGACGTGGAGCGTTGGATTGTGCGTACGGCCGAGGTTCAGCCCTGGGACTTCCTCAACGCCGTCTCGGCTCGCGATATGCGGCGTTCGCTCGAGCTCTTTAAGCTTCTGCCCTCTAAGAGCTATGTGTGGACCTACACGCTGCTATGCGGTCGCATCCGTGAGCTGATCGTCGCCAAGGCGCTCGATGGGCGTGGGCAGGGCCGTGAGCTCGCCGCGACGCTCAAGCTTCAGGCCTGGCAGGTCAAGAATCACCTTACCTGGGCACGTCGCTTTTCGATGACCGAGCTCGTTGCCGCGCTCGAGGGCGCCGTCGATGTGGAGCTCGCGCTCAAGGGTTCGGCCGATTCGGAGACTGCGCTTTTGCTCTGGATTACGAACATCTTGAGAAAATCGTGATGATACCTGCCTATTTGACAAATTCGTTCTATCCCTTTGAGGGGGAGCGTGCTATAGTAGGCGCTTGCATGACCTCACCGTGTCTCAGAGGTGTCATACATTTTTTGCAAGGAACTCGAAAGGAACTCCAGAAGTGGCAAACATCAAGTCTCAGAAGAAGCGTATCCGCACCAATGAGGCAGCTCGCATGCGTAACAAGGCTGTCAAGTCCGAGCTCAAGACGCTGACCAAGCACGTTCAGTCCGCCGTCGCCGAGGGCGACGCCGAGAAGGCCCAGGCTGCCCTCAAGACCGTCACCAAGCGTCTCGACATGGCTGCCGCTAAGCATGTCATCCACAAGAACCAGGCTTCCAACCGCAAGTCCGGTCTTGCCAAGCTCGTGAACAGCATCAACGCCTAAGTTGTAAATTTCACACCACACAGATTACGCGCATAAATGGAGCCTGTTTTATGGAACAGGCTCCATTTTTTGTACCGCTCGGGTAAGATAGTCCGCATGAATACTTCAATTGACATTTCCCACATCCGCAACTTCTCGATCGTTGCGCATATCGACCATGGCAAGTCCACGATCAGTGACCGCATCCTCGAGCTCACCCATACCGTCGATGAGCGAGACATGGAGTCGCAGCTGCTTGACACGATGGACATTGAGCGCGAGCGCGGCATCACGATCAAGTCCAATGCCGTCCGCGTGTCCTATGACGCCGACGACGGCGAGACGTATCAGTTCAACCTGATCGATACGCCGGGCCACGTGGACTTTACCTATGAGGTCTCGCGCTCGCTGGCAGCCTGTGAGGGCGCGGTGCTCGTTGTCGACGCCACGCAGGGCGTCGAGGCGCAGACTGTCTCCAACGCGACGCTCGCCATGAACGCCAATCTGGACATTGTGCCGGCCATCAACAAGATCGACCTGCCCTCTGCCCATCCCGATGAGGTTAAGACCGAGATCGAGGATGACCTGGCGATTCCCGCCGATGATGCCGTGTGTGTCTCGGGCAAGACCGGCGAGGGCATCCATGATCTGCTGGAGTCCATTGTCTTTTTGATCTCTCCGCCCAAGGGCGATGCGAGCGCGCCGCTCAAGGCACTCATTCTGGATTCGTACTTCGACGAGTATCGTGGCGTCGTCGCCACGGTGCGCGTCTTTGACGGCTCCATCAAAAAGGGCGATACCCTGCGCATGATGCAGGCAGAGGGCGACTTTTTGGTCGACGGCGTGGGTGTCAAGCGTCCTGCCGAGACCCCGGTTGACGCGCTGACGGTTGGCGAGGTCGGCTATGTGGTCACGGGCCTGAAGGACCCCGAGGCCGTTCGCGTGGGCGACACCCTTACCTGGGCGTCGAACCCCTGCCCCGAGCCGCTTCCGGGTTACCGCGAGGCCAAGCCCATGGTCTATACGGGCCTGTTCCCAATCGATAACAAGGACTATGAGAACCTGCGTGACGCGCTCGATAAGCTGCACGTTAACGACCCATCGTTGGTGTGGGAGCCCGAGACCTCGGTGGCGCTCGGCTTTGGCTTCCGCGTGGGCTTCTTGGGCCTGCTGCACATGGAGGTCGTCAAGGAGCGCCTGGAGCGCGAGTTCAATCTGGACCTGATCGCCACGAGCCCGTCGGTCGACTACCACGTGTACAAGACTGACGGCGAGATGATCGATGTCCGCAGCCCGCAGGATCTGCCCGAGGCCACGCGCATCGAGCGTATCGAAGAGCCCTACCTCAAGGCAAAGATCATCTGCCCGCCCGAGTATACGGGTGCTGTCATGCAGCTCGCCATTGAGCACCGTGGCGTCACGACCGATATGATCCACCTGACGAGCAAATCGGTCGAGATGCGCTTTGATATGCCGCTCGCCGAGCTTATCTTGGACTTCTTCGATCAGCTCAAGAGCCGCACCAAGGGCTATGCCTCGCTCGACTATGAGTTCAACGAGTATCGTCCCTCCGAGCTCGTCAAGCTCGATATCCTGCTTTCGGGCGACGAGGTGGACGCGCTGTCGTTTATCGTGCACAAGGACAAGGCCTATGGCCTGGCCCGCGGCCTGTGCGACAAGCTCAAGGAGATCATCCCGCGTCAGCTGTTCGAGGTGCCCATCCAGGGTGCTATCGGCAACAAGATCATTGCTCGCTCCACCGTCAAGGCGCGTCGCAAGGACGTGCTTGCCAAGTGCTACGGCGGCGATATTTCGCGTAAGCGCAAACTGCTCGAGAAGCAGAAAGAGGGCAAGAAGCGCATGAAGGCCATCGGCTCGGTCGAGGTTCCTCAGGAGGCGTTTATGGCGATCCTCAAGGTGGACGAGTAGGTCTATGGCGCTTTCCGAATATAGTCAGCGGTTGCTGGGCGCCTATGCCGAGCAGCCGTTCCTTATGGCTCCCATGGCGGGCGTAACCGACCCCGCCTATCGCATCATGTGTCGCCGCCGCGGTGCCAACCTTGCCTATAGCGAGATGGTGAGCGTTGCAGGCCTTGCCTATGCCAGCAACAAGACGTGGCGCCTGGTGCTGCCGGCCGACGAGGAGCAGCAGATTTGCGTGCAGCTCTTTGGCTCCAAGCCCGAGCAGTTTGCGAGTGCCGTCGCTGCCGTCGAGGAACGCGTGGGCGATCGCCTGTCATTGATTGATATCAACATGGCCTGTCCGGCTCGCAAGGTCGTTACCAAGGGCGAGGGCTCGGCGCTTATGCGCACGCCCGACCTGGCCGAAAGAATCGTTGAGGCGACGGTGGGCGCGGCGCATGTTCCCGTGACCGTGAAGATCCGCAAGGGTTTTTATGCCGAGGATCGCAACGCCGCAACGTTTGCCCAGATGCTCGAAGGGGCTGGCGCCTCCGCAGTTGCCGTGCACGGTCGTTGTGCCACTCAGCTCTATACGGGCCAGGCCGATTGGTCTGTCGTCGATGAGGTTGCCGACGCTGTCGAGATCCCCGTGATTGGTTCGGGCGATGTGTTTTCGGCCGAGGACGCTGCCGAGCATCTGAGCGGCTCGGGTGCCAGCGCTGTGTTTATCGCGCGCGGCATCTACGGCAATCCGTGGGTGTTCGGCGATGCCCGAGCCCTTGCGCTCGATGGCACGCCGGTTCCTTCTCGCTCCTCGGTCGAGCGCCTGGAGGCTCTGCGTGAGCACCTGACGTTGACGCACGAGCTTCTGCCGCTTATGTCGCGAGCCCGTACATATGCAAGCTGGTACTTAAAGGGCATGCCCCATGCCGCCGCCTGGCGCGCTCAGGTGGTGCGCTGCTCCACGTACGAGGAGTTTATGGCGCTGGTCGATGATATCGAGCGCGACGTGGTGGTCTGCGAGGCCGCGCTTGCCGCCGGCGAGCCGGTGCCCGCCCATCCGCTGGAGGCTTAAGGGTGGCCGTTACCGCGCTGTATGTGCACGTGCCGTTTTGCGCTCAGAAATGTCGCTATTGCGACTTTGACTCGCGCAGCGTGGCGCCGTTCGACCTGGACGCTGCGCTCGATGCCTATTTTGAGCAACTGTATGCGCGGCTCGATGCTTTTGGCAACGCTGGGGCCCTTGACCAGATCCGCACCGTCTATGTTGGCGGTGGCACGCCGTCGCTGGCGGGGGAGCGCCTGGTGGAGCTGGCGCGGCATATCTCCATGTGGTGCAAGCCCGTTGAGTTTACTTGCGAAGCCAATCCTGAGTCGCTGACCGCTGGGCTCGCCACCGCGCTTGCCGAGGCGGGTGTCACGCGCATTTCTCTGGGCGTGCAAACCCTCGACAATACCGAGTTGGCCGTCATCGGCCGCATCCATAATGCCGAACGGGCGCTTGAGGCTATTGCGACGGTGAAGGATGTTGGGCTCGATGTGTCGTGCGACCTTATGTGTGGGCTTCCCGGACAGACTATGGCGAGCTGGCAGTATTCGCTTAATGGCGTGCTTGCGGCGGCCCCGCACCATGTGTCGGTCTATCCGCTCACGCTCGAGGAGGGCACGCCGCTGTACCGCATGGCGTGCCGTGATGAGTCGCTTGAGCCCGATGAGGATTTCCAGGCCGCATGCATGGACGTGGCGCGTGATTGTCTGACTGCGGCCGGCTATCACCCGTATGAGGTGGCGAGCTACGCGCTCGACGGCCATGAGTGTGCCCACAACATTGCCTATTGGACCGGACAGGGCTATCTGGGCCTGGGCCGTTCTGCCGCGGGCATGCTCGACGCCGAGGATTTCGACTGTCTTGCAGGTTTGTTCCTCGGCGTGTCTTCTCGAGGCGATGCGCACCGCGTGCGTCTGGTGCAACGCAACGATGCCGCGACGGCGTTTGAGGCCGAGTACCTGACGCATCGCGAGGCGGCGGCCGAGGACCTGATGCTCGCTTGTCGCATGACGCGCGGTGTTGCTTCCGACTTGTTGGTTCGCGCGGCTCGTGTCATCCCTGCCGATAAACTGACAGCGGCTTGTGACCGCGCTCTTGAGCTTGGGCTTGCCACTTGGGTGCCCGAGCACGGTGATAACCATGCGGGGCCTATCGTCTCTGTCGATGTCATCGCTGGTCGCACTTGTGCCCGCCTGGCGCCGACCCACCTAGGTTGGCTCGATGGAAATGTGCTGTTCGAGCTGTTTTGGGGTCTAGCTTAGGCCGCTCGGGTAGAATTACCGCAATATATACGCTGCTGTGAGCAGGAGGTTGCCGCGCATGGCGACGATGAACGAAAAAGATTACTACGAGATTTTGGGCGTCTCCAAGGACGCCACCTCGCGTGATATCCAAAAGGCTTTCCAACAAAAGGCCCGCAAGCTCCATCCGGACGTCAATAAAGAGCCGGATGCCGAGGAGAGGTTTAAAGAGGTTTCCGAGGCCTACGCCGTGCTCTCGGACGAGCAGAAGCGTGCGCGTTACGACGCCATGCGGTCGGGCAATCCCTTTGCCGGTGCACCGACGGCTTCGCCCTATGGCGGCGGCTATGCCGGCAGCGCCGGTTACGGCAATCCCTTTGACGGCGGTTTTCCCTTCGGAGGCGCCTGGGGCCAGCCCCGTCGCGGCCAGGCGGCCTACAACCCCGAGAGTGGCGCCAACGTGGTCGTCGATATCAAGCTCGACGCCAAGGAGGCCAAGAGCGGTGCCCACAAGACCGTTCGATACACCCGCTTTGACACCTGCGGGCATTGTGGCGGATCGGGCTCCGTTTCGTCAGAGCATGCCCACACCTGTCCGAGCTGCGGTGGTCGCGGCCATATCGATGTCGACCTGTCCTTCCTGTTTGGTGCGGGCACGTTCCAGACGGTTTGTCCTGAGTGTGGCGGTTCCGGCAAGGTCGTTGCCGACCCGTGTCCCGATTGCGGCGGCAGCGGCCGTATCCGCGTGACCTCCGAGCAGACGATTGAGTTTCCCGCCGGCACGCATGATGGCGACGAGGTGCGCATCCCCAACATGGGTCACGCCGGCACGAACGGCGCTTCGGGCGGTGACCTGGTCGGTCGCGCGCACGTTGAGGCCGAGCGCCTGGAGGGTAAGGCTCGCACCGGCTTCTACCTCATGGGTATCATCGCGCCGTTTTTGGTACTGTCGGCCATCTCGGGCGTGTTCTCCGCCTTTGCCATGATGTGCTTCATTCCGTTTGCCATGGGCTTGTTCATGGTGCTGTCGGACGGCGTGCTTCATCGCAGTCTGCTGTGGTGGAAGCGCGGTGCGATGCAGTTTGCCAATGGATTTGCCAACGGTTTTATGTTCGCGCTCGTGTCGGTTTGGTTCGCGAGCTGCTCGCAGCGGGCCGTGCTTTCGCCGTACGGAATTCAATAACATCAAACCCTCTGTTTGCGCCCGGCCCAGCTTGGGTATAGGACGCACTGTGACAATAATGAAAGTTGGAAGGATTCGGTCGTGTCGGAAAATAGGGATTACTACGAGGTACTTGGCGTTGACAAGGATGCCGACGCGCGGACGATTAAGCGCGCGTTTCTAAAGAAAGCCCGTACGGTACACCCAGATGTTTCGGACGACCCCGAGGCCGAGGCCAAGTTCAAAGAGCTCAACGAGGCCTATTCCGTTCTTTCCGACGAGCAGAAGCGTGCTAACTACGACCGTTACGGCACCGCGGACGGCCCCGGTGGCTCTGGCTATGTCGACATCAACGATATCTTTGGCGGCATGGGCATGGACGACCTGTTCTCGTCGTTCTTTGGCGGTGGCGCCGGTGGTGGCGCTCGCAGCCGTCGCGAGCGCCGTCGCGGTCGCGATATGGCCATCTCCCTTTCGGTGACGCTCGAGGAGGCGGCGCTCGGCTGCAAAAAGACGATCAGCTACGACCGTCTTGCCCCTTGCGATGACTGCAATGGTACCGGCAAGGCCGAGGGCGCGACCGTAAAGCAGTGCAGCCGCTGTCACGGCACAGGCTATGTGACGACGGTCCAGCGTTCGTTCCTGGGTCAGGTTCAGTCCTCTTCGCCCTGTCCTGACTGCCACGGCGAAGGCACGGTCATCGATCATCCCTGCGAGACCTGTGATGGCCAGGGCCGCACGCCTTCTCACGAAAAGATTGACATCGATATTCCCGCCGGTGTTTCGACCGGTCGCCAGCTGCGCGTGAGTGGTTTTGGCGAGGCCGGCCTTCGTGGCGAGCCCTCGGGCGACCTGATCGTCAACGTGCGTGTCGCCGACCACGAGCGTTTTAAGCGTAATGGCGATGACCTGTATCTGGTGAGCGATATCTCGATTGCGCAGGCCGCGCTCGGTTGCGAGATTGAGGTCGAGGGCATTATGCCTGACGAGGTCGTCAAGCTGTGCGTCCCCGCCGGCACACAGTACGGTGACACCGTGAGTGTCAACAATTACGGCATGCCGCGTATCGGCGGTGGCGGTTCGCGCGGTCGTCTGGTCGTGCAGCTGCGCGTTGTCGTCCCCACCAATCTCTCCAACAAGCAGCGCGAGCTGCTTCGCGCCTTTGCCGACGAGATGGGCGATGACGTCGCATCCGGTAAGAAGTCGGTGACCGACCGTATCAAGAGCGCCCTCGACGACATCCTCGATTAAGGAGCCCGTGTGCTCGCACCCCATATTTCCGTCGTCAACCTCGGTTGTCGTGTCAACCGGGTTGAGTCCGACCGTATCACTGCCGATCTTATGCGCCTGGGCTTTGCGATGGTGGAGCCCCGGGACGCCGACCTGATCGTTATCAATACCTGTGCCGTGACGGGGGAGGCCGAGGCCAAGACCCGCAAGGCCGTTCGTCACGCCCTGGCCTATCCGGGCGAGCCTTACGTGGTCGTAACTGGCTGCGTCGTCAACCTGCATCCCGAGGAGCTGCTGGAGCTCTCCGATCGCGTGATCGCCGAACCGTCCAAGATTGATGTCGCCGAGCGCGTCTGCGAGGTGCTGGGCGTCGAATCCGATAGCGTGCCCGCCTGCAGCGATGGCGACGTTGTCGATGCGCTCGGACGTTCGCGGCTGGGCGTGAAGATCCAGGACGGCTGCAACCACCGTTGTACCTATTGCATCGTGTGGAAGGCCCGCGGCCCCGAGCGTTCCGTGCCCGTCGAGTCCGTGCTCGAACAGGTACGTGAAGCCCAGGAGGCCGGCGTGCCCGAGGTCGTGCTGACCGGCGTGAACCTGGGTGCCTATGACGGCAAGAGCGCGACCGACGAGCATGTCGAGATCGATGAGCTGCTCCAGGCCATCATGGAGCGCACCGAGATCGCCCACGTGCGTATCTCCTCGGTGGAGCCCATGGATATTTCCGAGCGCTTGCTCAAGGTGATGGCTCGCTATCCGAAGCGTATCGCGCCGTTTTTGCACCTGCCCGTGCAGTCTGGCTGCACGGCGACGCTGCATCGCATGGGTCGTCCCTATAGTGCCGAGGCCTTTGAGGATACGGTGCGCATGATTCGCACCAACTTGCCCCAGGCGTCTCTTTCGTGCGACGTTATCGTCGGTTTTCCTGGCGAGACGGACGAGGAGTTCGAGGAGTCGCTGGCGCTGTGCCGTCGCGTGGGCTTTTCGCGCATGCACGTGTTCCGCTATAGCAAGCGTCCCGGCACCCTCGCCGCCGACATGCCCGACCAGGTACCCCCCGAGGTTATGGTCGAGCGCAGCCGTCGCATGCGCGCGGCGGCTCAGGAGCTCGCGGTTGCCGATGCCCGCCGTCGCGTGGGTACCGTCGAGCGTGCCGTGCTTGAGTACGGTGACAATTTGACGCTCGGATCGTTCCATCATGCCCGTCTCGATGATACCTGTGGACTCACAGCCCCGTGCCTGCTCGATGTTGCTATCATCGGAGTCGATGATTCCGGCTTGGTCCATGCACGCAGGGAGGTTCATGGAAGCCTCGAAGATTAGACTTACCGTTCCTGAGGGTATCGACCCCTCGCGCGTTTTGGGCGCCGGCGACGGCGTCCTTCGTGCGCTCGAGAATTTGGTGCGCGCCCATGTGGTTGCCCGCGGTGACAGCGTTGCCGTGAGCGGCGATCCGGACGAAGTCGAGCTCGTCGCGCGTTTTTTCGAACATGCCTTTCGTGAGGCTGCTGCCGGGCGCACGCTTTCTGCCGATGATATCTCGCGCTGTCTTGCCGTTCTGCGCGACGGCGAGCATGATGCCTCGTCGTTGCGCGATGACGTGCTGCTATCGTACCGCGGTCGCGTTATCCGCCCCAAGACGCTCGGTCAAAAGCGCTATGTGGATGCCATCCGCTCTTCGACCATCACGTTTGGCCTCGGTCCCGCCGGTACCGGTAAAACCTATCTGGCCATGGCGCTCGCCGTCGCCGCGCTCAAGCGCCATGAGGTGGGCCGCCTGATCCTGACGCGCCCGGTTGTCGAGGCGGGGGAGAACCTGGGCTTTTTGCCCGGCACCCTCGAGGAAAAGATCGACCCGTATATGCGCCCGCTCTATGATGCCCTCTTTGACATGATGGATCGCGAACGCACCGATGAGCTTATGGAGCGTGGCGTGATCGAGATCGCGCCGCTCGCCTACATGCGCGGTCGAACGCTGAGCGATGCCTTTGTGGTGCTCGATGAGGCACAAAACACGACGCCCGAGCAGATGAAGATGTTCCTGACGCGCCTGGGTTTTAATTCCAAGTTCGTGATTACCGGCGACCTGAGTCAGCGTGACCTGGCGGGTCGTCGTGGTGGTCTTGCCGATGTCGAAAGGATTTTGGGTCGCGTCGACGATGTGGCGTTTTCTCACCTCGAGCGTGCCGATGTGGTACGCCATGCCCTGGTGGGCCGTATCGTTGAGGCCTATGATGCATACGACGATGCGCGTGAGCAGCGCGCACACGATCGAAAGGAGTCCCGTTGAGTGTATTGATCAGCAACGATGCCGAGCTCGATACGCTGCTCGATGCCCAGGAGGTGGAGCACATCTGCTCAGTTGTGCTTGCCGCCGAGGGTGTTGAGCGTGAGGTCGAGATTTCCCTTTCGTATGTCGATGAGGACGAGATGCACGAGCTCAACCTTGAGTGGCGTGGCATCGATCGCACGACCGACGTGCTCTCGTTTGAATGCGACTCGGCCTTTGACGAGGACATTCCCACCGACGAGACGCTCGAGCTCGGCGATATCATCTTGGCTCCGCAAGTTATTGCCCGTCAGGCGCCCGGCTTTGGCAACAGCCCCGCCGATGAGTGCCGACTGATGCTCGTGCATGGAATGTTGCACCTGCTGGGTTACGACCACATCGAGGACGATGAGGCCGAGGTCATGGAGGCACGCGAGGATGCCATCTTGCGCGACCTGGCGCTTGAGCGCGGCGAGGACCCCAAACTCGTCCACGTCGGCCCTATCACCAACCACGCCCACGACTAGGAGCCGTCTATGATTCCCGGATCGAACAAGGACCATCCGTCCTTTTTAAAGTCGTTCTCATACGCCATGGAGGGCTTCGTTACCGCCGTCAAGACCGAGCGCAATATCAAGGTCATGCTCGTGGCGGGCGTGTGCACCGTCATCGCCGGCTGCATCGTGGGGCTCGATATTGCCGAGTGGGCTACGGTCATCATCTGCTGCGGCCTGGTGATTCACGGCGAGTTGTGCAATACCGCCATGGAGGCGATTGTCGACCTGGCGACCCAGGAGCTGCATCCGCTGGCCAAGCGCGCGAAGGATATCGCCGCTGCCTCTGTGTACGTTCTTTCCATTACCGCCGCGATCGTAGGCTTGCTTGTCTTTGCCCACGCGCTCGACTTTATTTAGAAAGGGATTCCCATGTCCGACAATATGCAGCCTACCGATGAGGTTTTGGATGACGAGGTCCTAGATGAGACTGAAGGCGCCGATTCGTTTGACGAGGTCGAGGAGTTCGACCCGTTTGAGGGTATGAGCGGCGAGGAACTCGATGCCCTGTGCGACGAGGATGAGAGTCTCGCGGGCTTTGGCGACGTGGAACCCGGTTTCCGCAGCGGCTTTGTGGCCCTGGTCGGTCGCCCCAACGCCGGCAAGTCCACGCTGCTCAACGCCTGTTACGGCAAGAAGGTCGCCATCACCTCTCCGGTGGCCCAGACGACCCGCCGCCGTATGCGCGCCGTGGTCAACCGCCCCGGTTACCAGCTGGTCTTCGTTGACACGCCGGGTATCCACAAGCCCAAGGACGGCCTGGGCTCCGAGCTCAACAAGAGTGCCCTGTTTGAGCTCAATGACGTAGACGTCGTCGCGTTTTTGATTGATGCCACCAAGCCGATCGGCAGGGGAGACGCCTGGGTTGCCGAGCGTGTCAAGAGCGCCCGTTCCAAAAAGGTCCTGGTGCTTACGAAGGCCGACGAGGCCGATCCCGCCCAGGTTATGGAACAGCTCAAGGCCGCTCACGAGCTCATGGAATATGACGACGAGATCGTGACGTCGTCGGTCAAGAACTTCAACGTCGATGCGTTTATCGAGACCGTCGCTCACTTTTTGCCCGAGGGCCCGCGCTGGTTCCCTGAGGACATGGGCACCGACGCGTCCGACGAGACCCTCGTGGCCGAGTTTGTACGCGAGAAGGTTCTGCGTCGCACCCGCGACGAGATCCCCCACTCCGTGGGCGTCATCTGTGACGCGCTCGAGCAGACTAAGAAGGTTCTGCGCGTGCACGCCACGATTTACGTCGAGCGCGAGGGGCAGAAGGGCATCATCATCGGCAAGGGCGGCGAGATGATTAAGCATATCGGCATCGATGCCCGTCGCGACCTTGAGCGTATCTTTGGCACGCAGGTCTTTTTGGAGCTCGACGTGAAGGTCAAGGCCGGCTGGCGCGATGACGAGGCACAGATCCGCCGCTTTGGCTACAATGCCGAAGATTAAGCCTCGGCGTTCATGGCAGGCTCTCGCACATATCGCACAAAGGTGCTCGTCCTCGACAAGACGAAGCTCAAGGAAACCGACCTGATCTTGACCATGCTCGACGAACGGGGACGGCAGGTGCGTGCCGTGGCTAAGGGCGCGCGTAAGCCCGGCGGTCGCCTTGCGGCCCGCTGCGAGCTTTTCTGTACCGTCGATATGCTGCTCGCGCGTGGTCGCTCGCTTGACGTGGTTTCTCAGGCGGAGCTTATGGAGGCGCCACTCGGTGCCGCTCCTGACTACGAGACGATCTGTGCCGCCAGCGCGATTGCCGAGGTTGCGCGCGTGTGCTCGTTCGAGGATGCCGAGGATCCATTTACCTTTGCCATCACGCAGCGGGCGCTCACGCTTGTCGGCTGCGGGCTCGACTCGGCACATATGGACCTGCTCGTGGCGGCCTTTGTCTTTAAACTGCTGTCGCACGTTGGTTACCGCCCCGATTTCTCGGCATGCGTCTCGTGCGGCGATCCCATGCTCTCGCATTTCTCGGCCCAGGCCGGCGGGCTTCTGTGCGGGTCGTGCGCCTCGAGCGTGCCTGGCGCCGAGTTGGTATCGGTCGGCGAGGTCGCATGGCTGCGCGCTCTGATGTCCATGACCTTCGATGCCCTTATGGGCGAGCAGATCGATCCGCATACGGCTGCGTTTTTGCTGGGGCTTTCGCATGTTTGGGCCGCCACGCACACCGATCAGCGGCTCCGTGCGATGGAATTCATGTTGGGTCGGTGATGATGCGCAGGCGCGCGCCGCTTGTGGTAACATACCCACCTGTTGGTACCTCGACCTTGGATGTTCGCTCCACCGGCGGCTTCCCAGTCCGAGGCGAATGGAGTCGCCCACAGGCGACGCGAAGCGAAAGGTGAAACAATGACTGTTTCCAAAGAGCGCAAGGCGGAGCTGACCGCCCAGTTCGGTAACTCCCCGGTCGATACCGGTAACCCCAAGGTTCAGGTCGCCATCCTGTCCGAGCGCATCAAGGAGCTGACCGAGCACATGAAGTCCCACCAGAAGGACTTCCACACCCGTCGTGGCCTGCTTATGCTCGTTGGCCGTCGTCGTCGTCTTCTCTCCTACATCAAGAAGAACGACATCGTCGAGTACCGTGAGCTCATCAAGGCTCTGGGCATCCGCGACAACATCCAGTAAGGATTTGTACATGCTAAGAGCGTCCTGCGCAGCGGGGCGCTCTTTTTGTGTAAGGGCGTGAACAATCACGCTCTGAAGCGTGGCGGGGGCAGGGGGCCCGCGTCACATGAGAAGCCCGCAGGCAAGGGGCCTGTGGGGTAAAGGAGAACAATGACACTCGTATCCAAGACCTTTGAGCTGTACGGCAAGACCTACACCTTTGAGTCCGGCGAGCTTGCCAAGCAGGCCACCGGCGCTTGTCTGGTCAAGCAGGGCGACACCACGATGCTCGACACCGTGGTCGTCTCCAAGGAGCGCAAGAATTACGACTTCTTCCCGCTGACCGTCGACTTCAACGAGAAGATGTACGCCGCCGGCCGTATCCCGGGTGGCTACCTTAAGCGCGAGGGCCGTCCCAGCGAGAAGGCCACGCTCACGGCTCGTATGATCGACCGTCCGATCCGCCCGAGCTTCCCGGACGGCTTCCGTAACGAGGTGCACATCGTCGCTACCTCGCTCGTCGCCGACCAGGTCAACCCCTTTGACGTCATCAACGTCATGGGTGCTTCGCTGGCCATGACGCTCGGCGGCGTGCCATTCGAGGGCCCGCTTGCCTGCGTGCGCATCGGCCGCAACGTGGAGACCGGCGAGTTTATCGTCAATCCCACCTATGAGGAGCGCGAGAACTCCGACCTGGACCTGGAGCTGGGCGGCTCTGCCGACTTCATCTCGATGGTCGAGGCCGGCGCCGAGGAGATCTCCGAGGACGACATGCTCGCCGCTATGAAGTTTGGCCAGGAGGCCCTCGCTGCCTTCTGCCAGGCCCAAGACGAGTTCGTCGCCGAGTGGGAGCAGGTCAACGGCGCTATCGTCAAGAAGGAGTACCCGCTCGACCAGCCCGTCGAGGAGGTCCAGGAGCGCATCTTCGCCCACTACGACGAGATGGCCGCTGCCCTGCGCGACGCCGACAAGCTTTCCCGCATCGGTAAGGTCGAGGCTCTGAAGGAGTCCATCCGCGCCGAGTTCACCGACGAGGAGCAGGCCGCCTGGGAGCGCGAGATCCCCGTGGCGCTCAAGAAGCTCGAGAAGAAGGCCATGCGCACCATGGTCGTCGAGACCGGCGAGCGCGTTGACGGTCGTGCCGCCGACGAGATTCGTCCCATCATGGTGAAGGACAACTACCTGCCGCTCGTTCACGGCTCCGGCCTGTTCCAGCGTGGTCAGACTCAGGTGCTCTCCGTCCTGTCGCTCGGCATGCTTAACGAGGGCCAGCGTCTGGATACCATCGAGCCCACCGAGGGCAAGCGCTATATGCACCACTACAACTTCCCGCCGTTCTGCACCGGCGAGACCGGCCGCATGGGCAGCCCCAAGCGCCGCGAGATCGGTCATGGCAATCTGGCCGAGCGCGCTCTGCTTCCGGTGCTTCCCGACGAGAACGAGTTCCCCTACGCCATCCGCGTCGTCTCCGAGGTCATGGAGTCCAACGGCTCCTCTTCGATGGCTTCGACCTGCGGCTCCACGCTCGCCCTTATGGACGGCGGCGTGCCCATTAAGCGCCCGGTCTCCGGTATCGCCATGGGCCTGATCCAGGAGGAGGGCAAGACCGTGGTCCTGTCCGACATCCAGGGTCTCGAGGACTTCCTGGGCGACATGGACTTTAAGGTCACTGGCACCACCGAGGGCATCACCGCCCTGCAGATGGACAACAAGGCCACCGGTCTTACCTTCGATATCTTGGCCCGCGCCCTGCAGCAGGCCAAGGAGGGCCGCGCCTTCATCCTGCAAAAGATGCTCGATGTGATCCCCGAGCCGCGTCATACCACGCGCAGCACCGCTCCGCGCATCGTCTCCATCCAGGTTCCGACCGATAAGATCCGTGACGTCATCGGTTCCGGCGGCAAGGTCATTCGCGGCATCCAGGACGAAACCGGCGCTTCGGTCGACATCCAGGAGGACGGCACCGTCTTTGTCGGCGGCACCGGCGAGTCCGTCGACCAGGCCGTCGAGCGCATCAAGCTCATCATCAAGGTTCCCGAGCCGGGCGAGGAGTACACCGGTCGCGTGGTCTCCATCCAGCCGTTCGGCGCCTTCGTCAACCTGCTGCCTGGTAAGGACGGCTTGCTGCACATCTCCCGCGTCGCAAAGGGTCGTGTGGAGAAGGTCGAGGACGTCCTCAACGTGGGCGATGAGGTCAAGGTCGTCGTCATCGAGGTTGACGATCGCGGCAAGATCTCGCTCGATCGTCTCGACAAGCCCGAGGCCCCGGCTCGCGCCGAGGGTGCCTCCGAGGGTGACGGCGAGCACTTCCAGCGCCGTGAGCGTCCGCGTCGCGAGCGCTCCGAGCGCAGCGACCGTCCGCGCCGTCCCGGCGACAACGGAGGCCGCAAGCCCCGCCGTCACCACGACGCCGAGTAACAGCCGTACATAAGCAGCTCATGCAAGGGCGACTCCTAAGGGGTCGCCCTTTTGTTTGCGCCCGGGAGGGCCGCATATGAAGTTTCCTGCTCTACAGTCCTGCGCAAGACGGAAAGCACATTAAGTGCTTTCCTTTGCGTGCGGAACTCGCGATAAACTTCATATGCGCCCCTCCCGGTCGCAAGCAAAAGGGCTGGTTAGTGCCGCTCGCTATTTAGCTAGACAGTCTATTCAGTAGTCAGATTTCAGATCTGTAGATAGCCGCAGCAGCATCTTCCCAGATAAAACCGACCAAAACAAACCTGTCCCTTTTTGGCAGGTTTCCCGTGGGGCGGGCGCTGATGAAGTTTATCGCGAGTTCCGCACGAACAGGAGGCCACTTAATGTGGCCTCCGTCGTGAGCAGGACTGTAGAGCAGGAAACTTCATCAGCGCCCGCCCCACGGGAAACCGGCGGGATAGACCAGTTCAGATGGGGCTTTGATGCATGGGTGGTCTGTTGTTGTGCAAATGGGTATCATACTGTGGTTATTGCATCGACTCTGCGATGCATATTTGTACGTTCCCGGCGGTCGGTTTGCCAGAAGCGCCCCGTCGGTTGTTCCAGACCCGTTTCGAAGAAAGGAAACAACACTCACTTATGGCAGCTAAAAAATCATCTCCCTTGAAGATCATCCCGCTTGGCGGCCTTGACGGCATCGGCAAGAACATGACGGTCTTCGAGTGCGGCGACGACATGGTGCTCGTCGACGCTGGCCTCATGTTCCCGGATGACTCCCAGCCCGGTATCGACCTGGTGCTTCCCGACTACACCTATGTTCTGGAGAACGAGGAGAAGCTCCGCGGTATCATCGTCACCCACGGCCACGAGGACCACACCGGTTCGCTTCCGTACCTGCTGCAGGACCTCAACAACAAGGTGCCCATCTTCTCGAGCAAGCTGACGCTCGGTTTTATCGAGGGCAAGCTCTCCGAGTTCCGCATTCGCGCGCCCAAGTTCCGCGAGGTCAAGGGCGGCAGCCATGTCAACCTCGGCGGCATCTCGCTCGACTTCTTCTCGATGACGCACTCCATCCCCGGCGCTCTGGGCGTGTTCATCCGCACCAATCAGGGCACCGTTATGCACACCGGCGACTTTAAGCTCGACCAGACGCCCATCGATGGCGTCACGCCCGACTACGCCGCTATCAGCCGCTTTGCCAAGCAGGGCATCGACCTGCTGCTTTCCGACTCCACCAATGCCACGGTTCCCGGCTTTACCAAGTCCGAGGCCGAGGTTGGTCCCAACCTGCTGCACGCCATCAAGAACGCCCCGGGTCGCGTGTTCGTCGCATCGTTCTCGAGCCACATCCATCGTTTGCAGCAGATCTGCGATGCCGCCCGCAAGTGCGGCCGTAAGGTCGTCGTGACCGGTCGCTCCATGCTCACTAACACCCGCGTGGCGCGCGAGCTGGGCTACCTCAACATCGATGACGCTGATATCATCGATGCCTTCGACATTGATAACCTGCCTGACGACAAGATTGTCGTCATGTGCACCGGTTCGCAGGGCGAGCCGCTGTCGGCCCTGTCCCGCATGGCCAATGGCGAGCACAAGACGCTCTCCATCCATGAGGGCGATACCGTTATCCTCTCGGCAACTCCTGTTCCCGGCAATGAGAAAGCCGTCCAGCAGGTCGTCAACAGCCTTGCCAAGCTCGGCTGCGACGTGTGGGATAAGAACCGCGCTCTCGTTCACGTCTCCGGTCACGGTAGCCAGGAGGAGCTCAAGCTCCTGATTGCCATGGCTAAGCCCACGTACTTTATGCCGGTTCACGGTGAGGCCGTGCATCTGCGCGCCCATGCCCAGCTGGCCCGTAAGATGGGTCTCAAGGACGATCATATCTTTATCCTCGATAACGGTGACACGCTCGAGATGCGTGGCGGCATCGTCAAGCGCGGCACGCCCGTCGAGTCCGGCGTCGTCTACGTCGACGGTCTGCGCATCGGCGATACCGACCCCATCGTCCTGCGCGATCGCCAGAAGCTCGCCAACGACGGTATGGTTACGGCTGTCGCCATCGTCTCGCTCAAGCACAAGAAGATCGAGGCCATCGAGTTCTCGGGCCGCGGCGTTTCGTTTGCCATCGACGACCAGTTCTCCGAGGATGCCTCCGCGTCCATCATGAAGACGATCGAGAAGGGCAAGTTCAGCTTTACCAGCAGCGGTTCCGACGCCATTCGCAAGGCCGTGCGCGACTCGCTCTCCAACTTTATCTGGAGCCGTACGCGCACTCGCCCGATGATCATCCCGGTCGTCATGGAGGTTTAGTTTGGCGCGCGGATCTGCACAAAACGCCAAAGGCAATAAGGCCAACAACCAACCGGCATCTGCTAAGGGTGCCGGTTCCCATCTTCGTGCCAATAAGGGCCATGAGGCAGACTTCGACGATTTTGAGCCCTTGGTCGAGCCTTCGGCCAATCGCGATATCGCTGGTGTGGTCATCGCCGTTTTGGCGATCGCGTCCTTCATTGCCGTGATCTCTCCGGCAACAGCGCCCGTGACGGCTGCGGTTGCCGGTTTCTACCACCTGGGCTTTGGTCTGGGCGCCTACGTGCTGCCGATCGTCATCTTGCTGTTTGCCGCCACGCTCTTTTTGGGTGAGGACTCGCCGCTCAACGTGCGCTCTGTTGCGGGCGGCGCCTTGGTCTTTATCGCCGTCGTCTCCATTCTTTCGCTGATGGTGCCGGGCACGAGCGATTCGTGCGACCTTATGTTTACGCCGCAGAACCTTTCCGTGTCGGGCGGCTACATTGGCGCCTTTATCGCAAGTGCCTTGCAAAACGCCCTGGGTAAACCTATCGCCATGGTTGTCTTGCTGGGGCTTGTCGTCGTTGGTTTGGTCATTATCGGCTTTTCGGTGGGTGGCGTTTTGCGCTCCGCACGCGATCGCGCTGCCGATTTTGCCGAGCGTCGACGTGCCGATGTCAATGCGAGCCCGTGGGGCGATGAAGAGGCCCTGTCTGTTCCCGGCGTCGCTCGTCCGCACCTGAGCATTCTGCGCCAGAAGGGGACTGACGCCGCGGTGACCACGGTCATGGGTGGCGATGTCGACCCGGTTTTGGATGACGACGAGGACGATGACCCATTTGTTGACGTATCCGAGTCGGTTGAAGCCGAGCGCGCCAAGACGACGCTGCTGCCGCGCCGTCATGCCAAGAAGGGCAAGACGGTTCCCAAGCTCAATACGAGTGAGCCCGACCCGTCTTGGTCCGATAGCGAGATTGAGCTCACCGAGGGCGATGACGTGGACGACGAGGCTCCGATTGAGACCGCAAAGACAACTTTGCTGCCGCGTCGCCATGCAAAGCGCGGCCAGGTCACCGGACAGCTTTCGATGGAGGACGATCCGGACAAGGTTGACGAGTCCGAGCCGCCGTTTTCCGTGAATCCCGTCTCGGCCGCACCCCAGATCCCCGACTTCCTGAAGCACCCCAAGGTCGCTGACGCCTCAACCTCTACGGCCTCTGCCGCTCCTGCTGCGGCTGACAATGGGGGAGCGAGCGACACCGCAACTGACGCCGAGGGCGAAGAAGAGGACGGCCTCAAGCTTCCGCCGCTCGAAATCCTGCATGCCAACCCGCAGTCGGCTTCCGCTGCGTCTTCGGACAAGGAGCTGGAGCAGACCGCTGAGTCACTGCAATCCACCTTGCTTGAGTTTGGCCGCAGTGCCCGCGTGGTCGGCTGGATCGCCGGCCCCACGGTGACGACCTTTAAGCTGCAGCCCGGTGAGGGCGAGCGTGTGAGCAAAATCTCGAGCCTCGAGGACGATATCGCGCTTTCGCTCGCTGCCCAGTCGGTGCGTATCTTTGCCCCGATCCCCGGCACCTCGCTCGTGGGCATCGAGATTCCCAACCGCAAGCGCCAGAACGTCAATCTGGGCGACGTACTGCCCTATGTGAAGGGCGGTCCGCTCGAGCTCGCCATCGGCCGCGACGCCGAGGGCACGCCGGTTGTCGCCGACCTCGCCAAGATGCCTCACCTGTTGATTGCCGGTACGACCGGTTCTGGTAAGTCGGTGATGATCAATTCCATCATCACGACCTTGCTCATGCGCGCCCTTCCCGAGGACGTTCGCCTGATTATGGTCGACCCCAAGCGCGTCGAGCTTGCGGGCTATAACGGTCTGCCGCATCTCTATGTGCCCGTGGTGACCGAGCCCAAGCAGGCCGCGAGCGCTCTGCAATGGGCCGTGTCCGAGATGGAGCGTCGCCTGAAGGTCTTCGAGCGTCTCAACGTGCGTAAGATCTCGACCTACAACGAAAAGCAGGCCGCCGGCGAGTTTGAGCATTACGACAATCCGCCGCAAAAGATGCCCTACCTGGTCATTATCATTGACGAGCTCTCTGACCTGATGATGGTCGCCGGTAAGGATGTCGAGGCCTCGATCGTGCGTATTGCACAGCTGGGCCGTGCCGCTGGTATTCATCTTATCGTTGCCACGCAGCGCCCCAGCTCCAACGTGGTGACGGGCCTCATCAAGGCCAACATCACCAACCGCATCGCCTTTAACGTCGCCACGGGCATCGACTCGCGCGTCATCATCGACCAGATGGGCGCCGAGAAGCTCACCGGTTTGGGCGACATGTTGTTCTCCAAGGTCGACTGGGGCAAGCCCCGCCGTATCCAGGGCTGCTTTGTCTCGGATGATGAGATCAACGAGATTGTCGAGTTCGTCAAGTCGCAGAGTGAGCCAGACTACCACGAGGAGATCCTGTCTGCCGTGGCGCCCGCTTCCATGTCCATGGCGGGTGGCGGAGGCATTGTCCGCACCGGAGTAGCCGAGCCGCAAGACGATGATCCACTCATTTGGGAAGCCGCCCATATTGTGGTGGAATCGCAGCTTGGCTCCACATCTGGCCTGCAACGTCGTCTGAAGGTTGGCTATGCGCGTGCCGGGCGTATTATGGACATGCTGGAAGAAAAGGGTGTCGTCGGCCCGCCCGACGGTTCCAAGCCGCGCGAGGTCCTGTTGGACGAGGAGGGGCTTGCCGCGCTGGAATCTGTCGACGCCGAGATGGCACGTGAAGATCGTGAGTTTGGAGGATTCTGATGGCTGCACGCTTTGGTGACATGCTGCTCGAGCAGCGTCGCCGAATGGGCCTTTCCATTCAGCAGGTCGCCAACACCATCAAAATCAGGCCGCAGATCATCGAGTTTTTCGAGACTGGTAACTTTGCTTCGATGCCGCCGCGCGGCTATGCGCAGGGCATGATTTCGAGCTATGCTCGTTTTTTGGGCCTCAATCCGCGCGAGGTCGTCAATGCCTACTTTGACGACCTGATGGCATACGAACGCGAGACGTCGCAGCAGGGCGGTCGTTTTCAGGACGCCGCCGGCTACGTCAATTCGCGTTCCTCTGTCGATAACGGGCGCTTCCTGATGGTTCAGGGTGGTCGCTCAACGCGTTATGGTCAGCGTCCGCAGCAGGCTGGCTATATTACCGAGACGGGGTCCAGTGAGGAAATCCGTTCTCAGCGCGATCGTTTCCGCAGCACGCCTATGCCCGACGATCGTGCGCTTCCCGCTGCCCGCGGTGTGGTGCGCGATCCCCGTGTCGGCTACGGAGATGGCGGCTATTCCGATCGTGGCTACCGTGGTGTCTCTGCCGGTCGTGCTCTCGGCGGCTATGCGGACGCCGATGCCACGCAGGTGACGCCGCGTCTTCGCTCTCAATCACAGCCGTATGGCCAGCGCTCTTCGGCTCCGCGTGCGGGCCAGCGTGGCTATCAAGGCCGCGGTGAACTTGCGCCCCGCTCGGGTCAGCGCAGCCTTCAGGGCCAGGGTGGCTATCGCGGCCGTTCCGACAGCAATCGTGGTCGTATGCCTCAGGGAGGCGGCCGCAGCAGTTCCAGTCGTGGACGCGGCGGTTCCCGTACTCCTCAAAACAACGGTCTCGATCCGCGTATCGTCTACGCCGGCATCGGTGCCGTGGCGTTGCTGCTGATCGTGCTCATCGTGGTACTTCTGCGCGGCTGCGCATCTTCGACGCCCGAGACCACGCCCGAGACGCCCACTGCTACCAAGACGACGCCCAAGAAGTCTTCTAAGAAGACCGAAACGGTCGACGAGGACGATGACACCGATGAGGCGACGGATGAGTCGACCGTTTCGGACGCCACCAAGACGACGGCTAAAAAGGAAGAAAACGAGGTAACGAAGGTCAAGGTCTCCGTTGCCAAGGGAAAGACCGCCTGGATTGAGGTCAAGGTCGATGGCAAGTCGGTCTATGGCGCCCAGGCGACTGGCCCCTTTGAGCAGGAGTACACGCCTGAGTCCTCGATCGAGATCACCACGTCCAAGCCTTCCGATGTCACCGTTACCAAGAACGGCGAAAAGGTCCGTTACGATACCAAGACCTCGGGCGTGGCGCGTGTGACGATCACCGTTCCCAAGAAGGAGACGACTGGTTCCGAGAATGGTGAAAGTTCTGATGGTACCGACACCACCGATGGTACCGACACCACCGACGGCACCGATGCCCAGTCCACGGATGGCGCCGATACCGCAACTGACGGCCAGACGCCCACCGATTCTACCGACTATTCGTACGATAGCTACTAAGCCGCTCGTACGCGAAAGGAAACATCATGGCTAAAGATTCCAGCTTCGACGTCGTGTCCGAGGTCAACATGCAAGAGGTCGACAACGCCTTCCAGCAAACCACGCGCGAGATTTCCCAGCGCTATGACCTGAAGGATTCCGGCGCCACGATCGAGCTTTCGAAGGGCGACAAGCTCTTTACGATCAACGCCCCGGCCGACTTTGTCTCCAAGCAGATTATCGACGTGCTGAGCTCCAAGCTCATCAAGCGCGGCATCGACCTCAAGGCTGTCTCGTGGGATGCTCCGCAGGCGGCATCGGGCGGCACCGTGCGCGTGCTCGGCCATATCGTCGAGGGTATCGACCAGGCGACCGCCAAGAAGATCAACAAGGACATCAAGGACCAAAAGCTCAAGGTCAAGGTGACTATCGAGGCCGACAAGCTGCGTGTTTCCTCTGCTTCGAAGGACGCGTTGCAGACCGTGATCCAGTTCCTGCGCGACCAGGACTACGGCCAGCCGCTGCAGTTCACCAACTACCGCTAATATCATTCGAAAGGACTGCTCTCCAACATGGATACACCGTTGGGCTCCGTGCTCTACATCACCCTCGGGTGCGCTAAGAACGAGGTTGACACCGACCGCATGCGTTCTCTTTTGACCGCCGCGGGCTACGAGGAGGCATTCGACCCACAGGATGCCGATATCGCCATCGTCAATACATGCTCGTTCCTCGCCTCCGCAACGTCCGAGAGCATCGAGACCACGCTCGAGCTCGCCAACGAGGTTCAGGACGGCGTTCGTTCTTGTCCCATCGTCATGTGCGGCTGTGTGCCGTCGCGCTATGGCGACGACCTGCCTGACGAGCTGCCCGAGGTCGCTGCCTTTGTGAAGGCCGACGAGGAGGACGGCATCGTGGCGGTCATCGATGGCGTGCTGGGTGTCGAGCGTGAGATCGCTGCCTATATTCCGCAAGTCAAGCGCACTGTCGAGGGCGCCGTTGCTTACGTCAAGATTTCCGATGGCTGCAACCGCTTCTGCAGCTTCTGCATGATCCCGTATATCCGCGGTCGTTATCACTCGCGCGATGCCGAGAGCATTATCTCCGAGGTACGCGACCTGGTTGCCGGCGGTGTGCGCGAGATCGTGCTGATCGGCCAGGACACGGGTATTTGGGGCACCGACTTTGCCGACGAAGACGTTACCGATGGCTCGCCGCGCAATCTGGCGCAGCTGCTGCATGCCGTCGCCGAGTCCGTGCGCCCGCACAACGTCTGGGTCCGCGTGCTCTATCTGCAGCCCGAGGGCATGACCGACGAGCTTATCGATACGATTCGCGATACGCCCGAGGTGCTGCCTTATATCGATATCCCCGTGCAGCACTGCGACGCGCGCATCCTCAAGGCTATGCGCCGTTCTGGTTCGCGCCAGGAGCTCGAGGACCTGTTCCGCGATCTGCGTGAGCGTATCCCCGGCATCGTGATCCGTTCCACGGCCATGGTCGGCTTCCCGACCGAGACCGACGACGAGTTCCGCGACCTTATCGACTTTATGGACACCGTCGGCTTTGACTACACGAGCGTCTTTGCCTACTCGCAGGAGGAGGGCAGCCTGGCCGCCAAGATGGAGGGTCAGGTCGATGAGGAGGTCAAGCTCGAGCGCGCCCAGGAGGCCATGGACCTGGCCGAGTCGCTCGGTTTTGCCGCCACCGCCGCACATGTGGGCGAGCGCGCCCAGGTGATCGTCGACGGCATCGAGGAGACCGAGGACGGCGCTGAGCTGATCGGCCATGCTTGGTTCCAGGCGCCCGATTCCGATGGCGCGGTGCACTTGGACGCCAGCGAGGCGTCCGTGGGCGATATTCTGACGGTCGAGTTTACCGATAGCTTCTGCTATGAGCTTATCGGCCATGTTGTGGAGTAGGAGAGCATCGTGGCAAACGAGAGCAATAAGGAACTGACGAGTGTTTGGACGCCCGCCAACATCGTGACGTGCGTTCGCATCGTCTTTATCCCGGTGTTCATGATCGTGTCGGCGCTTTCTCACACGAGTGTTGCCGGTACAGATTGGAGCACCTTCGACGGCCCGCTCGCCGCCGCTGCCTTCATTCTGTATGTTATCCTGTCGTGCACCGATAAGGTCGACGGTTATCTGGCGCGCTCGCGCAACGAGATTACCGATTTCGGTAAGTTCTTGGACCCCATCGCCGATAAGCTGCTGGTGTTCTCGGCTCTGCTGCTGTTCTTGGATTTTGGCGCTGTGACCGTGTGGTCCGTGTTCATTATCCTGTTCCGTGAGCTTCTGGTGAGCGCCCTTCGCATGGTCGCGAGTGCCGCCGGCGTGGTCGTTGCCGCCGATAAGCTTGGCAAGTACAAGACGGCGACTACGATGGTCTCCATCTGCGGTTACCTGTGCGTCTTTGCGATGGCCGGCTTGCACCTTGGCCCGCTGGCGCTGACGCTCGGCATCTACTCGGTGTCGCGCTTCCTGTACGCCGTTGCCGTTGTCCTGACCGTTATCTCGGGCGCCCAGTACTTCTGGAACTGCCGCAAGATCGTCTTTTCGGTCTAGGTCCTGGTGGGTATGACGGACTCTTTTGAGCAGATTTCCGCACATAACGAGGAGCTGGCGCGTCATATTGTCGAGCGCGCGAGCGCTCGGGGCGTGACGGTTTCGACGGCTGAGTCGCTGACGGCAGGTATGATCGCCTCGACGATTGCCGATATCCCGGGCGCCTCGGCGGTGCTGCGTGGCGGTGCGGTGACCTACTGCGATGAGATCAAGCATCGCGTTTTGGGCGTTGATCAGGAGACGCTCGACCGCTATACCGCGGTGTCGCATCAGACCGCGCGCGAGATGGCGGCGGGTTCGCTGGAGCTGTACCAGAGCGATATTGCAGTGAGCGCAACGGGTTATGCCGGCCCCGGCGGCGGCACTGAGGACGATTCGGCTGGCACTTTCTATATTGGCTGGGCGTATCGCGCGGCTGATGGGGAAGTGCTGGTCGTGGACTCTGTGCGCTGCCACTATGAGGGCGACCGTTCGTGTGTTCGTGCCCATGCGGTCGCGGAGGCATTGGGACGCATTGTCCTTGTGCTTAACTCTATGGAATAGACGTGTTTTAAGGGGCCTTCGGGCCCCTTAATTGTGGAGATAGGGACCCCTGACGAATTTAGCGTTTGCGCTGGTCATAGGTGTATTTTTGCCTTTCTTGTTCTTATTTGCCCCTTTGTGGTCAAGCATTTGGTCAGTGTTTGGTCGGCGTTTGGTTGGGTTTTGGAAAGACTGCCTGCATATGATTGGCCTGAACGGTTGACCACGAACAGCCGTTCGTTTATTATCGATGCAGGTTGTTAAGAGGAGGGCTATTCATGGCCAAGAATTCAGGTCCCGTACGTACCGTTCATGCTCGCACGACGGGTAAAGAGCGCGATGAGATGATCGCCACCACCAAGGCCGAGATCGAGAAGAAGTTCGGTCAAGGCTCCATCATGAGGTATGGTGACGGCGGCCCCGAGCTTGAGGTTGAGGCCATCCCCACGGGCGCTCTGGCACTCGATGCCGCTCTGGGTATCGGCGGTGTGCCGCGCGGCCGTATCGTCGAGATTTACGGTCCTGAGTCCTCCGGTAAGACGACGCTTTCGCTCGAGATCCTGGCCGAAGCCCAGGCAATGGGTGGCGTGGTGGCATTTATCGATGCCGAGCACGCGCTCGATCCCACGTATGCCGCGCGCATTGGCGTGGATATCGACGAGGTACTGATTTCCCAGCCTGATACGGGTGAGCAGGCGCTCGAGATTGTTGACATGCTCGTGCGTTCCGGCGCCATCGATGCCATCGTCGTCGACTCTGTCGCCGCGCTGACCCCGCGTGCCGAGATCGAGGGAGAGATCGGCGATACCACGGTCGGATTGCAAGCTCGTCTGATGAGTCAGGCGCTCCGCAAGCTCGCCGGCTCGCTGTCCAAGTCCAACACGACATGCATCTTCATTAACCAGCTGCGAGAGAAGATCGGCGTCATGTTCGGCAACCCCGAGACTACGACGGGCGGCCGCGCCCTCAAGTTCTTCTCTTCGGTGCGTATCGACATTCGCCGTATCGACAGCATTAAGCTTAAGGACGAGGTTATCGGTAACCGCGTGCGCGCCAAGGTCGTTAAGAACAAGGTAGCAGCTCCGTTCCGTTCTGCTGAGTTCGACATCATGTACGGTACGGGCATCTCTAAGGAGGGCTCGATCTTGGACATGGCTGTCGAGTGCGGCATCTGCAAGAAGATGGGCTCCTGGTTTGCCTATGGCGAGGACAAGCTCGGTAATGGTCGCGAGGCCGCTAAGGCCTTCCTGCGCGAACACCCCGATTGTGCTGACGAGATCGAGCATAAGGTTCGCCTCGCCTGCGGCCTTGAATTCGATGACGATGCTCCGTCCGAGGTCGAGCTGACCGATCAGCCCGAAACTGAGGAGTTCGATGAGCTTTACGCCATCGATGGCTCCGCGATGCTCGATGATGATGACGAGTAGCGGATGCCCTCATGTCGTATACGGTGACCGAGGCAACGGTCGTCTTTCCCGATAAGAAGGCGGCCTCCTCGTTTTCGAGTGGGTATGCATCAAAAAAGCCTTGTGCACATATCGACTGTGAGCTCGAGGGCGGTTTTGAACGATCCGTCTGGATTCCTGTTCGTGTCGCGCGCCTGTTCCTTAAAAATCGCCCCGATCTTCCCTGCGATTGGGATGAGTTTCGCGAGGCGGTGCAGCTCATTGAGCGTAAATGCGCGCTTACCATGGTGACTGAGATGCTGTCGCGCCGCGACCATGCCACAGGTGAGGTCCGTGACAAGCTGGCTCGTTACGGATTTCGCCAGCCCGCAATCGATTTTGCCGTCCAGCGTGCCACTGAGTATCGCTTTTTAGATGAGAACCGCTTTTGTTCGTACTTTATCGAGGAACGCAAACGACGCGGTTGGGGACAGCGCAAGATTGAGACCGAGCTCAAGCGCCGCCATGTCGTACTCGATGATATCCCCGGCTATCCCGAGGATTATTTTGCCGTGGAGGACGACTTGGCTCGCGCATCGGCTTTACTCACGAAGCGTCGCATTCCCGAGACGCGTGGATTCGAAAAGCTCGTCCGGTTTTTGATGGGCAAGGGCTTTTCGTACCACATCGCCGCCGATGCCGTTAAGGCGCGTCTCGATGCTGAACGTGAGGAATGTGTAGTTTAGACACATGCTAGAAGTATGCGTTTTGCGTACCTGCCGTTCACCGCGTTTTAGACGCCGTGCTGGGTGCATTTATTTGACAGTTGTTGCGGTTCAACGTACGATAATCACTGTCATTTGCTTTGTGATATGTGCTCATCTTTGATGAGTTTGTTTATATGTTTATCTGTATCCGACCCGCATAAGCTGCGCCCATATTACTCAAATGTCGCGAGCCGTTCGCAAGGACGGTTCGCTTTGTTGTGTAACGAATCCATAAAAAGGAGTGAGCATGCCTATCATCGCAGCGCTCGTTGGCATCGTTTTGGGTGCCATCGCCGCCATTGCCTACATGCGCACCGCCAAGCAGGGTAGTCTTCACGAGGCCGACGAAAAAATCCAGTCGGCACATGCACAGGCTGAGTCCCTAATCGGCGATGCAAAGCGTCAGGCCGAGACCCTCAAAAAAGAGGCTCTGCTCGAGGCTAAAGAAGAGATCATCAAGAACAAGCAGGCTGCCGAGGCCGAGGACAAGCAGCGTAAGAACGAGATTCGTACGCTCGAGAATCGCGTGATGCAGCGCGAGGAGTCCCTCGATCGCCGTAACGATGCCCTCGACAAGCGTGAGCACCAGCTGTCCAGCCAGGCTGGCCAGGTCGAGAAGCGCTCCCGCGAGCTTGAGGAGCTCTGCGCCAAGCAGACCTCGGAGCTCGAGCGCATCGCCGACCTGACCCGCGAGGACGCTCACAAGGAGCTCCTCGACAAGGTTCGCGGTGAGGTTACCCACGAGGCCGCCACGATCATCCGCGAGTCCGAGCAGCAGGTTCGCGCCGAGTGCCACAAGACCGCCCAGGAGATCTTGTCCCTGGCGATTCAGCGCTGCGCCGCCGATCACACCGCCGAGGTCACCGTTACCTCTGTCCACATTCCTTCCGATGACCTCAAGGGCCGCATCATCGGCCGCGAGGGTCGTAACATCCGCACCTTCGAGCAGGTTTCCGGCGTCAACCTCGTGATCGATGATACGCCCGAGACCGTCGTGCTTTCGAGCTTCGATCCGGTCCGTCGCGAGACCGCCCGCGTCGCCCTCGAGAACCTTATTGCTGACGGCCGCATTCATCCTGCCCGCATCGAGGAGATGTATCACAAGGCCGCCGACTTGGTTCAGCAGCGCGTGCGCGAGGCCGGCGAACAGGCTGCCTTCGATACCGGTATCCACGATCTGCACCCCGAGATCGTTAAGACCCTGGGTGCCCTGCGCTATCGCACCTCGTTTGGTCAGAATGTGCTCCAGCATTCCCTCGAGGTTTCCGACCTGTGCGGCGTGATGGCTTCCGAGCTTGGTCTGGACGTTGTGACCGCCAAGCGTGCCGGCCTGCTGCATGATCTTGGCAAGGCTATCGACCATGACGTCGAGGGCCCGCATGCCGTTATCGGCGCCGAGCTCGCCCGTCGCTATGGCGAGAAGCCCGTTATTGTTCACGCTATCGAGGCTCACCACGCCGACGTCGACCCCAACACGGTGCTCGATGTTCTGGTCCAGGCTGCCGATGCCGTTTCTGCCTCTCGCCCCGGTGCTCGTCGCGAATCTGCCGAGAACTACATCAAGCGCCTTGAGAAGCTCGAGGAGATTGCCAACTCCCATGACGGCGTCGAGCGTACCTATGCCATGCAGGCTGGTCGCGAGGTCCACGTTATGGTTCAGCCGGACAAGATTTCCGATGCTCAGTCCACGGTCTTGGCTCATGACATCGCCCATCAGATCGAGGAAGAGATGGAGTATCCCGGTCAGGTGCGCGTCGTCGTGATTCGCGAGAGCCGCGCTGTCGATATCGCTAAATAACATGAACGACGCGAACGAGCTCATCTCATTTATCGCGTCGATGTCGGGGGAGGGCAACCTTCGCGTCGAGGAGAACCTTGGCGAGGGGTATGTCCGCCTCCGCGTTTCGGAGGCCGAGCGGCGCCAGGCAAAGCACGACATCCAGCATGTCGAGGATATTGTCATCGAAATGCTGCGTAACGCTCGTGATGCTGGCGCCGATAAGGTCTATCTCGCCACGACCAAGGAAGATGGCGTCCGTACGCTCGTGTTTCTGGATAACGGCTCGGGCGTGCCGCAGGATATGCAGGAGCGCATCTTCGATGCCCGCGTTACCTCCAAGCTCGAGAGCATGAAGATGGATCGTTGGGGCGTTCACGGTCGAGGTATGGCATTGTTCTCGATTAAGCAGAACACCGACGAGGCACGCGTTGTCGCGTCGGATGTTGACCTTGGCTCGGTCTTTAAGGTGAGCGTCGCTACCGACCGCCTTAGCGAGCGCGCCGATCAGTCCAGCTGGCCTCAGGCCGTGAAGGACGAGGACGGTCACTATGTTTGTGCCCGTGGCCCTCACAACATCATTCGCGCCGCTTGCGAGTTTGCCCTCGAGGAGCTGCGCGCCTGTGATGTCTATCTGGGGTCTCCGTCCGAGATCGCCGCGACGCTGCATGCGCAGGCCTCCAGCCGTCTCGATGCTTCTCGTCTTTTGTTTATCGATGACGAAGCCGAGCTTCCCGTGGTCGATCGTCTGGGTCTTGCTTCGGATGCGGAAGACTTTATCCGTATCTGTTCGGGTTTGGGCCTTGAGATGTCCGAGCGTACGGCGCATCGTATCTTGGCGGGCCAGATTAAGCCCGTTCGTGGTGTGACCGCACGCCTGCTACGCGAGCGTGATTCGTCTTCACATCCGTCTGCTCCGGTTGATCTCGCCAAAGATCGTCGCGGGTTGCGTATTGCCAAGGACGACATGGCGCAGTTCTCGCGAGCAGTGGAACGTGACTTTAACGATCTTGCAGCACGGTACTATCTCAACCTTTGCGGCGACCCCAAGATTCGTGTTTCGCGTGATCGTATTACCGTGACGTTCGATCTTGCCAAAGAGGAATAGCATCTTTACCGAGTCCGTTCGGTACGATACAGTTATTGCAGTTAAAACGTACTTTTAAACGCAGGAGTTTCTTCATGGATTGCCTGAAGGTATCAAGCAAATCGTCGCCCGCGTCCGTTGCCGGCGCCATTGCCGGCATGGTCAAAGATGGTGTTCCCGTCAATATTCAGTGTGTCGGCGCGGGCGCCGTCAACCAGGCCATTAAGGCTGTGGCCATTGCACGCGGATTTTTGATTCCGACCGGGTTTGATATTTCCTGCGCGCCGGTGTTCTCCGACATCCTCATCAACGGGGAGTCGCGCACGGCCATCCGTCTTTCTATTTACGTTCATCAGATTAATCGAGCTGCTATGGATAACGTTGTGATTGACCACGTTAAGCCTGTGGCATAGAGTGTTTACTCTTTGCCCGCGCTCTTTGATTCCGCCTATTCCACCTCGTTAGGACTTATACACATGGACCAGGGTTCCGTACGCGATATTCTTGCCGGTAAAACCTACTTTATCCGCACCTTTGGCTGCCAGATGAATCAGCACGACTCCGAACGCGTGAGTGGCCTGCTCGACTCGTATGGCTGCCTCATGGCGCTCGATCCGGAGCATGCTGACATCGTCGTGTTCATGACGTGCTGTGTTCGCGAGGCAGCTGACACCCGTCTGTACGGTCAGTGCAACTCTTGTAAGAGCCTCCCGCCTTCGCCCTCGGGCAAGCGCGTGGTCGCCGTGGGCGGCTGCATCGCGCAGCGCGACGGCGAGGGTCTGCTCACCAATGTCGATAACGTCAATGTCATCTTTGGCACGCATTCCATCGCGCATGTGGCCGAGCTCATTGCCGAGGCATTCTTGGACGGCAAGCGTCATATTCGCACCAATGAGCACGAGGACACGGATGCTATGAGCATGCCGTGGCATCGTGAGACCCAGTATCACGCCTGGGTCCCCATCATGACGGGCTGCAACAATTTCTGCACCTATTGCATCGTGCCGTATGTGCGCGGTCGCGAAAAGAGCCGTCCTTTCGAGGAGATTGTCGACGAGGTGACCGGTCTAGTACGCCAGGGCGTGCGTGAGATCACGCTTCTGGGGCAAAACGTCAACTCCTATGGTCGCGATCTGTTTGGCAAGCCGCGCTTTGCCGACCTGTTGCGTGCCGTGGGCGATACGGGTGTGGAGCGCATCTTCTTTACTTCCTCGCACCCCAAAGACCTGCTGCCCGAGACCATCGACGCTATGGCCGAGACGCCTGCCGTCATGCCGCAACTGCACCTGGCAGTTCAGTCGGGCTCGACGCGCATCCTTAAAGAGATGAATCGTCGCTATACGCGTGAGGATTATCTGGGACTCGTCGATCGCATCCGCAATCGTATGCCCGATATCGCGCTTTCGACCGATATCATCGTGGGCTTCCCCGGCGAGACCGAGGAAGACTTTGAGCAGACGCTCTCGCTTGCCGAGACGGTCCGTTATGCTCAGGCCTATACGTTTATCTATTCCAAGCGCGCCGGTACTCCGGCCGCCGAGATTGACGATCCTACGCCGCATGAGGTAATTCTCGAGCGCTTCAACCGTCTGGTGAAAGTTATCGAGACTACAGCGCACGAGTATAACCAGGGTGAGCTCCACACCGTTGTGCCGGCGCTTATTGAGGGTACGAGCAAAAAGAATGACGCGGTGCTGCTGGGCAAGAGTCCTAAGAATCAGACCGTTCATGCACCGATTCCCGAGGGCTACAGCATTGATCGGCTGGTTGGCAAGATTGTCGATGTTGACATCGACGTTGCCAAGACGTGGTATCTGTCCGGATCCGTTGTGGGCGAGCCGCGCTAATGATTTCTCCCGGGGCAGGCCTTTCCGCCGTTGCGATTGTCGGTCCGACCGCGGTTGGCAAAAGCGATGTCGCAGATCGTTTGGCGGCTCGCCTTTCGTCGGAAGTGCTGTCGTGTGACGCGATGCAAATCTATCGAGGCATGGATATCGGTACCGCCAAGATGGCACCCGAGGAATGCGCGGCGCCTCTACGCTTGGTCGATATTGTTGAACCGGGCGTTGCATATTCTGCAGCGCTGTATCAGGCAGACGCTCGTGCACATGTTGAGCGCTTGCTGGGCGAGGGCCGCCTACCGGTGTTTTGTGGGGGTACAGGCCTGTATCTCAAGTCCGCCCTGGATGAGATGGATTTTCCCTCGGGCGAGCTTGAGGACGATCGCCGCGCAGGGTATCAGGAGCTTGCCGAGCGCATAGGCGAGGAAGCGCTGCACGCGTTGCTTGCCGAGCGTGACCCCGAGTCCGCTGCGGTCATCCACCCCCATAATGTTCGTCGTGTGATTCGCGCGCTCGAAATGCACGATGATGGCGTATCCTACGCGCAGCAAAAGTCGCAGTTTAGTGTTCCGCGCGAGCATTATCACGCTCTGTGGTTTGGATTGTCGCGTAATCGCCAGGCGCTTTACGAGCGTATTAACCTACGCGTCGATTTGATGTTTGAGCAGGGTCTAGTTGATGAGGTTCGCGGTCTTATGGACCAGGGGCTGGGAGATGCACTTACTTCGATGCAGGCGATTGGCTATAAAGAGATTATCGATGTCTTTGACGGCGTGATTTCTATGGATGAGGCTCGCGAACTCATCAAGATGCGTTCGCGTCGCTATGCCAAGCGTCAGCTTTCGTGGTTTAAACGCGATGACCGCATCGTGTGGTTCGATATGGACGAGTTTACGATCGATGAGGTCGTTGGGGATATCCTTCACCGTATCGAGGCGGCCTAATGGCTCGGTTTCCCCTCGTTCCCACGGCGCCTGAGCCCGAGCGTGCCGTTCTTGTCGGAGTTGAGTGGCGCGATAACGCCTGGCCGCTCGATCGTTCGCTTGACGAGCTTGAGCGCCTGGCCCATACGGCTGGCGCCCAGTGTGTGGCGCGTTTGTCACAGCGTCTAGTTAAGCCCTATCCAAAATCGTTTATTGGCTCCGGTAAGGTTGAGGAGCTCTGCGGGCTCGTGCATCGTATGGATGCCGATGTTGTTATCTTCGATGACGATTTAACGCCCTCGCAGCAGTCTTATCTGGAGAAAGCCGTGGGCGAACCGGTTAAAATTATCGATCGTACGGCTTTGATTCTCGATATCTTTGGCCTGCACGCTCAGACCCGTGAGGGCCGCCTGCAGGTGCAGCTAGCCCAATTGCAGTATCTGTTGCCCCGTTTGCGCGGTATGTGGAGTCATCTTGCTAAAGAGCAGACACGCGGTGGCATTGGTTCGCGCTTTGGCCAGGGCGAAAGCCAGCTCGAGGTTGACCGGCGTTTGATTCGCAACAAGATTGCCGCGCTTCGTCGCGAGCTTAAGCAGGTTGAACAGCGTCGCGATGTCCAATCAAAGAGCCGTATCGAGTCGCCGGCGTTTCGCGTTGCCTTAGCCGGTTATACCAATGCCGGCAAATCGACGTTGCTCAATCGTCTGACTGGATCTACGGTACTTTCGCAGGATAAGCTGTTTGCTACGCTCGACCCGACGACGCGTTCGTATCGTCTGCCCGGCGGTCGCGGTATGACGATTACCGATACTGTTGGCTTTATTCAAAAGCTGCCGCATGGCCTGGTCGATGCGTTTAAATCGACGCTGTCCGAGGTGTTGGGTGCCGATCTAATTCTCAAAGTCGTAGATGCGTCTGACGAGGACTATGAGCGGCAGCTGGAGGCTGTCGACCGCGTGCTTGATGAGATCGGTGCCGGCGAGCGTTTGACGCTTACGGTGTTCAATAAAATCGACCTACTCGATAGCGTCGATCGATTGAGTTTCCATCGTCGCTATCCCGAGGCCGTGCTGTTCTCGGCCCAGACGGGTGAGGGGCTTGACGATCTCGTCGACCGTATTGCCCGTGAGGCGGCTGCCACCGATGTGTTGCTCTCTGCTGATATCCCGTATCGCGAGGGCGCCCTCATCACGCTGGTGCATGAGCAGGGAACCCTTCTGCATGAGGAATATCTCGAGGACGGAGTTCGCATTGTGGCGAAGTTGCCGGCCCGAATCGCGCCGCGTCTTGAGCGCTATCGTACGGAATAAACGAGTTCTAGTACGCCTAGGATGACAGGCTGATGGAGCAGGTAGAACGGTAAGGCATGCCGACCGAGGACTGCGAGCGCCGGGACGGGATTGGCGTATGCCCATGTTGGCGCTTCGAGGCTTGATGCTTGTGCTGCCCGGGCAGCAAAAAAGCCGGTAAGGTACATAAAGATAAACGGAATGAGCGGATAGTAGTCTCCCGAAACAAAATCCGGGCTCGGGAATCCAAGCCATGCCAGGTAGGGGAGTGGGTAGACCGCTTTTGGAATGCCCCAGGTGAGGGCAAAAAGAACAAGACACGCCGCGATGCCCCATGAACCCGGTAATTTTTGGAGTAACGGACGGGTGAACGCAACCACCGCGGTGCACACCGCCATGCAATAAATGATGCCAAAGTTCACTGAATCGTCGACCGATACGAGCGTTGTTGCGATCCAGACGACCAAAGCTGCGGCAGCGTACTTAGCCGCTCGTTTGGCATTGTTGCGTGAGAGCGTGCACATCCAACCCGCGATAAACAAAAATACCCAGCTGATGCTGGCTCGCCAGACGTCTTGAAAGACAGTCTGGGTAAACCAAGGCATATCCCAACCGTACAGGTAGGCGAGATCATAGCAAGCGTGAAAACCTGCCATAGAAATCATCGTAAACCCGCGGACGGTATCAAAGATGGTTATGCGTTTTTGCATTACGAGAACCGGCGCATCAAGCCGACGACTTTGCCCAGGATAACGGGATTCGTTGCATAGATAGGTTCCATAGTGTCGTTCTCGGGCTGCAAGCGCACACGCCCCTGCTCCTTGTAGAACGTCTTGACGGTCGCCGAACCATCAATCATGGCCACGACAATTTCGCCGTTCATGGCACTCTTTTGTTCACGGACGATGATGTAATCGCCATTGAAGATGCCGACATTGATCATTGAGCTCCCATGCACCTCAAGGATAAAGGAACCCTGATCAGTGGCGATTTCGGTCGGGATAGTAAACGTGTCTTCGATATTCTGCTCTGCCAGAATGGGAATCCCAGCCGCGACGCGACCAACGAGCGGTAGCGAGACCGTTCCGCGAGGTGCGGTGGGCTCGTCAGATTTGGAAATTGAGACAGAGGAACCATCCTCGTTAAAGAGTTCCAGGGCGCGCGGTTTGGTGGCATCGCGCTTGAGTAGCCCGCGCGCCTCCAGGGCAGAGAGATGGGCGTGCACGGTGCTGGGGGAGGAAAGGCCCACGGCAGAAGCCATCTCGCGCACGCTGGGCGGATAACCCTTCTCCTGCTGATATTCCTTGATGAAGTCGTAAATTTGCTGCTGACGCTTGGTAATTTTGCGAGCCATCAGGGCATCCTCTCTACCCATGTCAAACAAATGTTCGAATTTTGCTTGACAGGAACAACTGTTCGAAGATAATAATAACCGAACATTCGTTCTCGCGCTAGACATTTTTGTCCGCGCGGCTTGATAAAACTGTTCTCAGCAAAACACGCGAGAGGAGAACATGATGAACGTAACGAATATGGTCCAGGGAAACCTCGCCCTTAAGCTCGAGACGCCTGCAGAACCCACTTTTACGGTTGTTCAGGGTGGCCGCTCCGGCTTTCAGCCTTTGACCGTAAAGCCTGCGCGCAATCAGCAGGCTGTAGTCGCGCCGGCCCGCGTTGCCCTGAAGGTTCCGACGATTGTCGCCGTTGCGCTTACGCTCTTCTTTGTCCTCGCTATGTCGGTCTTTAGCGCTCGTCACGCCGCGTATGCCGAGTCCGTTTCCAACATTACCTACGGGACCATTCGCGTTCAGCCTGGCGATTCTCTTTGGTCGCTTGCCGAAGAATATCCAATCGAAGGCCTTTCCACGCAAGAGACTTCCGACATGATCCGTAGCGTCAATCATCTGGAGCATGGTTCGCTCGCCGCCGGTGCGCATCTTAAGGTTCCTGCTCGTTCGTAATCATTATCGCGCTGCGCATGGTACCCTTGTTATCGTTTAAGAGGAGGTACCATGCGCTGTCCCAAATGCGGCAAGGCACATACCCGCGTCGTTGATTCCCGTATGCAGGAGTCAAATAACACCATTAAGCGCCGTCGCGAATGTTGCTCGTGTAACTACCGCTTTACAACGTTCGAGCGATGCGAGGACCCTATCGAGGTCATTAAGTCAGACGGAACCAAGCAGCGGTTCGATCGCAATAAGCTGCTCGTCGGCTTGATGCGAGCCACCATCAAGCGCGATATCGACACTAAGAAGCTCAATGAGATTATCGATGACATCGAGGTCGAGCTGCGCTCTCGCACGCTGACGGCCGTCACGTCCCATGAGTTGGGTGACATGGTGCTCAAGCGCTTGGCCAAGATCGACAAGGTTGCGTACATCCGTTTTGCCTCGGTCTACCGTGATTTCAAAGACGTCGATGAGTTTCTGCAAGAGCTCGACAAGCTAAGGTGATTCCATGTCCAACATTACCGTCAACATAAAGCGTCTCGACCCCACCGTTGAGCTTCCCAAATACGCCCATCCCACCGATGCCGGCTTGGATTTGCGCTCCAACGAGGACTGCGTCCTGAAGCCCTTCGAACGCCGTCTGGTCTCTACGGGGCTGGCCATCGCCCTGCCCGATGGCTACGCCGGCTTCGTCCAGCCCCGCAGCGGCTTGGCCATCAAGCAGGGCCTGTCTATAGTCAATACGCCGGGCCTCATCGACGCCCACTACCGAGGAGAACTCAAGGTTATCCTCATCAACCTGGATCCCTCCAATAACATTCAAATCAATAAAGGCGACCGCATAGCCCAACTCGTCATCCAAGAAGTCCCCACGGTCAATCTCATAGATGTAGAAGAACTAGACGAAACCGACCGAGGCAAAGGAGGCTTCGGCTCCAGCGGCATCGCCTAGGGCGCCCGTATCCCTCCCGCCCGGGGCTTACCTATATCATTCCATGCTCAAACATTCTCGCGTCGCTTCGCTCGCTGTGAAACTGCGCGTGGAACGATATAGGTAAGCCCCGGGCGGGCGGCTACTCGCTTGAAACAATATTTACTTTTCTAGTAAGTCGATGCGATGAAGGGACGCCTCCTTTGTCGCATCGACTTACTGTATTTATATTTTCTGGTTCCCCTTTGCAGATTCTACTGGTGGGGAATCTGGTATAGCCGCTGGTACGTTAACGCAGCTTACCTGCGGGAGGCCCCTATATATCGTCCCGCGCGCAGTTTCGCAGCGAAGCGAGAATGTTTGAGCACGGGATGATATATAGGGGCCTCCCGCAGGCAAGCGGAAATTAAGACGCTAGCGGATGTGCGCGGGTTTTCCGCCCCAGTAGAAGCGGCAGAAGGCTCGTTTGCGCTTTTGGGGTTTGCCTACGAGCTCCATGGTTGCGATGGCTATGTCTTCGGCTGCGTGGGGGCGGCGTAGAACTTCGCCGTTGATGAGTAGCGCTTTGAGTGATTCGGGATGGTCGTGCAGGTGGCGCAGGGCTACGATGAGTTCTCGTGCGGTGGTGACATGCATACTGGCGCCCATGCCGGTGAGCATCGTGGTGTTGGCCTTTTCCTGGCCATAGGACTTGCCCAGCAGGATCATCGGCAGATGCGCGCACAGGCACTCGGTGACGGTGAGTCCGCCCGATTTGAGAATTGCCAGGTCGCAGCCGTGCATGAGGGCCGCCATGTCGTCCACGTAGTCCAGAACCGTAACGTTTTCGAGTTTCATGGCGTCGAAGAGCGTCTTGAGGCGGTCGGCGTATTCCTCATCCTTGCCCGGCAAAAAGACAAAATGCATGTCCTCAAAGCTGCGTAGGAAGGGGAGGGTCTGGTCCATCGCCGCGCGAAAGCGGACGTACGGTTGAGGTAAACTGGCGCCGGCCATAACCAGCACGACGGTCTTGTCGGTGGGGAGGTTGAACTTGGCTAGCTCTTCCTCGCGATCGTAATCCGTGTCAAATCCGGCGCGAATAGGAATGCCGGTAATGCGAATCTTTGTCTCGGGCACCTTGCGCGGACGCAGCGTTTCGGCCATAAATTCGTTGGCAACACAGAATAGATCGGTGTCCTTGTGGGGCCACCAGCCCTCGACTTCGTAGTCGGTCGGCACGCAGATGACCGGATAATCGATACCCGTAATTACGCGGGCGCCCACGGCAACATTGGCTGCTGTGATGTGCGTTGCGACCACGGCTATAGGCCTGCGGCTACGAATATATTCGTTGAAGGCGGGGAACATAATTCGCGACCATGCCGTGCCGCCACCCCAGAGCAAATGCCCCGTAAGCGTATATCGCCAGGTCAGGTCGTAAATGGGGCGCGTGGCTCCCGTAAAAGAAGCCGCGGTTTTATTGCCGTCGAATTTAATACGTCCAAAATCAAGGATATCGAGCATTTCAATCTCAACATCCTCGGGGATGCCATTGGTGCCGCGGATGAGGTCGAATGCCTGCGCAATCGCATTTGCGGCGGCCTTGTGGCCCGAGCCGACCGAGGCGTGCACGATGGTCACGAGAGGTTTTTGCTGAGCCAAGAGCCCGGTTTGCTCCGATTGGGGAGTGCTGAGCTTGAGCAGGGGAGCGTCGTCGCTCGTCTGCGTCTGATCCATCGATAACTCCCCTTCGACTTTGTAACACGGATTTATCATTGTAGTGCATGAGTGTCACGTTCACGTAAATTTGGGTATGAGCGCAAAGAACGACAACGTTTTGACGAGAGGACTCTTCATGACTACCGATCAGACGATCGATGTTGCGATTATCGGCGGCGGTCCCGCGGGCTATGCTGCCGCCATTTATGCGGCGCGCGCCAACCTGACGACGACTGTCCTTGAGCAGGGCATGTCGGGCGGACAGATCGCCACATCCAACGAGATTGAGAATTATCCTGGCATTCCGCTACTGAGCGGTGTCGAACTTGGTGAGCGGTTCCAACAGCATGCTGAAGGCCTGGGGGCTCAGGTTGAATGGAGTATGGTGACGGGCGTCGATTACGATGCCGATGCGGCTCAATTCACCATCCATCATGATATGGGCGACACAGTGGCCAAGAGCGTCATTGCGTGTATGGGTGCCACGCCGCGTCCTGCGGGTTTTGTTGGCGAGGACACGTATCGCGGTCGTGGCGTTTCGTATTGCGCGACCTGTGACGGCATGTTCTTCCGTGGCAAGCAGGTCTTTGTTATCGGAGGCGGCAATTCGGCATGCGAGGAGGCGCTGTTCCTGTCCGACATTGCCAGCAGCGTGACCATCGTGCTGCGTCGCGATCAGTTCCGTGCACCCGAGGGCGTTGTGAATAAGGTGCTTGCTAAGGACAATATTTCAGTTAGGTACCAAACTAGTATTGTTGAGCTTTCTGGTGAAGCGATGCCCACGACAATTACGTTCAAGGATAATGCGACTGGTGAAATGCACACTGAGTCTTTTGAACCTGGCTCATTTGGCATTTTTGTCTTTACGGGAACGCAACCTCATACCGAACTTGTTGAGCATCTCGTCGATCTGGCTCCTGACGGCGGCATTGTTACCGACGATTCGATGGCCACCCGTACGCCCGGCTTATTCGCAGCCGGTGATATCCGTTCCAAGCGTTTGCGTCAGGTTGTGACCGCCGTTTCGGATGGAGCCATAGCGGCAACCAGCGCATACGCTTTCCTACGCGCATAAGTACGATAATATATCTTATGTAAGGATGTTATCTTTAAACAAAGTGGTTGGACGGTGCATCAATGTGCCGCCCAACCACTTTTACTTTGTGACTATGTGGTATGCAAAACTAGATAACCTAGAATACAATATAGAAAACGAACGGAGGCCTCTTATGAACCACGCTAAACACGTTATCCCGATGTCCGATACATCGGTCAGCATTAAGCCCGAGGATATTCAACCAACGGTGCTGCCCGATGCATTTATCGAGTCCGATATGGTGCGCAATCTCAATACGTTGAGCCTATCGCGTTATGACCAACTGCCCAATGTGACGCTCTACCGCGATCAGGTCATTGAGTATGTTGCACTCTGGATGGAGCCGCTTTCCATTTGCGTGGAGCAGCCCGTTATTACGCCTTCGATGATCAATAACTATGTGAAGGTCGGCCTCGTGCCTGCTCCCGTTAAAAAGCAGTATGGTCGTGAGCAGATCGCGCGCTTGATCGCTATTTGCATCTTTAAGCAGGTGCTTCCCATCGCGGCAGTCCAAGCGCTCTTTACTATTCAGCGTTTGAGCTACGATGCGCCGACGGCTTTCGATTATGTGGTCGACCAGCTCGAGGCATCGATTCGAGCAGCATTTTCCGTCGAGCAGACGCCGGTTCCCGATACGGCGCGTCAGGTTACGCGCGAGTCGCTGCTCGTGCGCAGTGCGGTGTCGTCCTTCGTTTCGAAGGCGTACCTGATGAGCTACCTCAAGTTCAATGGGTTTAATAGTTAGTCAATGTAAAAAACGGGCGGGACAAAGAGCCATCTGTCACTTTGTCCCGCCCGTGTTTTTGTTTGGTTGAACGTTATCGACCCGAAGCTACGCCCATGCCGTAGCCGATGATGAGGCCGTGCATCTCGGCATAATATGAATCTAGCCCGTTGCAGGGCATGACAATCGTCTTGGAGCCGGGCCAGTGCTCGACAATGCGGTCGGCAAGCGCCTGGGCTCCAGCTTCGTTCTCAACGTGATCGATGATGACCTCGCCGCCCGTGAAACCTTCGGCCTCCATGGTGTCGACAATCTTGGTGAGCATCTTCTTTTCGCCACGCGTGTGCCCGACGAGTTCAATTTTGCCCGCTTCGCTCGCCGTGCCCAAAATGCGGATATTGAGCTTGTTGGCAATAACGCCGGCCGCCTTAGGAATACGTCCGGCCTTCGCAAGGTTTTCGTAATTGCACAAACTAAAGAGGATCTTGCTGTTCTGCTCCAAGCTATCGAAGTAGGCGCAGGCATTCTCAAAGGAGGTATCCGGGTTGCTTGCAAGATAGCGGTCGAACAGCAGGAAGATTAGGTCCATTTTGCCACCTGCGGCTCGCGAGTTAACCAAATGAATCTGACGATTGGGCTCCTCGGCAAGCACCATGTCACGTGCGGTGGCCGCGGCATTGTAGCTTCCCGATACGCCCTCCGAGATGGGCATGCAAATCGTCTTGTCGGCAAGCCTAAAGAGTTCGGCCCACTCCCCTACGCTTGGACAGGCGCTTGAAGAAGCACTTGACTCCGCCTGCACGGCGCAATTGAGCTCGTGAACGTCGAGCGTGAGGTCATCGACAAACTCGCGCTCCCCCACTCGGATCTTAAGGGGTGCAAATGCAAAGGTGGTATGAGGTGCGGTTGGCTGCCAATCGCGAAGATTGCAGCTCGAATCGGAGATAAGCGCCCAGCTCATTGAGGGTCCTTTCTATTTGTTCCTCAACAATTATAGCCGTCTTTCGGATTGATTGGACGGCTATCTAGTTTTGAATACTAGATAGCCGTCCTGATCTTAAGGCAAACTGTTGGGGCAAAAAGAATGGGCCTCGTGACTCAAGATCGCGAGGCCCACGTTCGTTCGCTGTAGAAATAAATTAGTAGCGCACGAAGATGTAATTGTTGTTCATGCCAGCGGCAACGGAGCTGATGATAACGCCCGTCTTGTAGTCGGAAGCATGGATCATCTGGCCGTTACCAATGTAGATGCCGGTGTGGTAAGAGTTAACCACGACGTCGCCAGGCTGGGGATCGGACACGCGGGTCCAGCCCATGAAGGTGCCCGTATTGCCAAGGCGGCAATAACGGCCCGTGAGGCAGTAGCTTACAAAGCCGGAGCAGTCAAAGCTGTTCGGTCCAATACCACCCCAAGAATAAGCATAGCCAAGCTTGCTGTAGGCGCGCGAAACAACGGAGCCACCATCAACAGATTGACTCGGTGCTGAGGGCGTGGGTGCCGGAGCGGGCGTGGGGGCAGGCTGCGGCGTGGGAGCAGGAGCGGGCGTGGGCGCAGGCGTGTTGCCACCGCCGTTGTTGGTCGTACCGCCACCATTGTTGGTGTTCTCGGTCGTACCGGCGGTGTCGTTGCTCACCGTGGCCTTTTCGGCGGTGCTGGCATTAATGCCAGCCTGCAGCGCAGCGTTGGCCTCGGCCTCGGCAGCGAGCTCGGCCTGCAGCTGCGAATCCAGGGAGTTCACGACACTCTGGGCCTCAGCCTGCTGAGCATTGAGCTCGTCGACCTTCTTCTGTGTCGCGGCGACGTTCTTCTCCTGCTCGGTCTGCTTATCGGTGAGCTGCTGCTTAAGGTCCTTGACCTCCTGAATGGTCTGGGCCTGCTTGTCGGACACCTTGCCGTAGTAGAAGAGACGGTTGAGCATGTCGCCCAGATCGTCGACGCCCGTCAGAACCTGAAGGAGACTCAGACCGCCGGTCTTGTACTCACCGGCAACGTAGTTAGAGAGCTTGGCCTGGCCATCGGCAATCTCTTGGTGCTTTTGCGTGATTTCGCCTGCAGTCTGATCAAGCTCCTGCGTCTGTGCGGAGAGTTCTTCATGAATTTGCTGGGTTTGCGTGCCAATCTGCTCGAGCTTGGTACGGGCAGCGGCAAGGTCGGATGCGGTATCGGCATAGGCAGGAGCCGAGAGGCCCAGGCCCAAAACACAAGCGAGGGTTGCCGTAGCAGCGCAGCGTGCCATGTTTCTGTGCGTGTTTGCTGTGCGCATGGAGCTTCCTTTCCGGTATCTAAGGGTAGCGGCTAGTCCACCGTTACCAGACTAAAGAGCTCAACGTCGTCGTTAGAAGGCGTGAGCTTCTTGCGCGGGTTGAGAAACGCAAGCTCAAGGATACAACCGTAGCCCACAAGCTTTGCGCCCATATCTCGTACCAGTTTACCTGTTGCCTCGACGGTTCCGCCCGTCGCGACCAAGTCGTCCAGAATCAACACGGTATCTTTAGAGGTAATGGCATCGGCGTGGATCTCGATAGAATCCGTTCCATACTCGAGCTCGTAGCTCTCGCTGACCGTCTTGCGCGGCAGTTTACCCGGCTTACGTGCGGGAACAAAGCCGGCACCCAGGGCGACGGCCACGGGAACGCCGACCATAAAGCCGCGGGCCTCGGGTCCTACGACCTTGGTAATGCCCATGTCGGCAAAATGCTCGGCCAGGGCATCCACCATGGCCTTCAGGGCCTCGGGATTGCCAAAGAGCGGCGTGATGTCCTTAAAGACGACTCCGGGCTCGGGATAGTCGGGGATATCGACGATATGAGATTCGAAGTCGTACATGGCGTGACCTTTCATGGATTGCCGGGTGGACGGCGGTTATTTACCCGTGTTAGCAGACGAGCTATGCGAGGGGACGACGACCTTGGACGGCTGCACGAGCGACTCCTCGTGCGCGGCAACCGCGGGGACGCTTGCCCCATCGCTTTTGGCCTTGGTGGATTCGGAACGCGCGATCTCCTCATCGAGAGCATCGATATCGGCATCCTCGACCACGGCGTTGAGCGACTCAAAGACACGGTTCTTAAGTAGCGCGGTGTGCACACCCTCGGTGAGGTCGTGCAGCTTCTTAAAAGCGCGCTCGAGCTTGGCGTCGCGCTCGTCATCGGAGGTATCCATGCCGAGCATACTCACGAGAACCTGCTCAAACATCGAAGACTCGCGGTTTGCCGACGATACGTACTGACGCAGGTTGCGCGGCTCAATGTGGAAGCGCGACAGCTCTGAGCAGTAACGGATAATCGGGAAATCTCGGCCATCGACAAGCTCACGGTTCTGCGGGCTCTTGATGATGCGGATAAGATCGTTCTCGGCAAGAGAGCGGATAAACGAAATCTCAACACCGAGCATGTCGGGGATCGTCTCGATGGGGTGCAGCTTTTGCTTGGTCTCCTTGGGCTCCGTCTTAAGCGGAACATCGGACAGAAGACCCACCTCGTAAGCCAAAGTGGACAGGTCCGTTGCGTTTTCCAGGCGCTGCTTAATGACGTTGAGCGGCATGTAGCGGGTCTTCTGCAGGTGCAGGATGACCTCGAGACGGTCAACATCTTCCTTGGAGTACTGGCGATACCCCTTAGGCGTACGATGAGGGGTGATGAGCCCCTCATCTTCTAGAAATCTAATTTTTGAGTTCGAAAGATCGGGGTATGCGCCTCGAAGTAGATTGACGACTTGGCCGATACTCAGATAATTGCGTTCGGCCATGCCCTACTCACCGGTTTCGATGCGCTCCGGCGTGCTCTCGTGGTAGATGAGCGTAAACGTACCGATCTGAACGGAAGAGCCGTCGTGCAGCGGAGCACCGTTGACGATGGCGCCGTCGACCCAGGTGCCGTTGAGCGAGCCCAGATCCTCAATACGAGCGCCCAGGCCCTCACGAATAATGCGTGCGTGGCTGCGCGAGACAGTCATGTCGTTGAGGAAGATGCCGTTCGCGGGATCGCGGCCGATGGTGGTCACGTCGTCCTCGAGCTCAAAGGCAGCTCCGGTCTGCGGACCCTTGACGATGGACAGAACCGGAGCGGTGATGTGCACGTTGGCCATGAGGTCGGGAACGGTGACATCGCTCGAAGGAACACGGAAAACGCAGGTAGCGTCCGCAGTCTTATCGTTCTGAGGCATATTGTTAACCTTGTTGTCCATGACAACCCCTATCTAACGCGGCCACGCCGCAAAGAATGAACCGTACGTAATCATACCCCAATGAATCAGTCTTCGATTTCGGGGTTAAGAAAGTCGATGTCCTCGTCCTCGGGATGCGCGATGGCCTGTTTAATGGCAGCCCCGCCCTTAATGGAATAGATGACAGCGGTGAGCATGGAGAAGATGACGCCGCCGTACACAAAGAAGATGCCGAGGGGCACCGAGCTGCCGTTGAGGCCCGGGAATGCCGTGTACGTGGCAGGCAGCAGATGCCAGCCGTCCACGACGGGGAACCCAAGCAGCATAAGCGAGAAGCCGGTCATGAGCAGCGCCGTGGCAATCTTGCCGGGAAAGACGACGTCAATGGGACGACGGTGATAGTGGCGCACGATGAGCGTGCCGATGCCCAGGTAGATATCGCGGCCGATAATGAGCACGCAGACCCAGATGGGTAGCTCGCCGCGGACCACGAGACCCAGCACGCCGGTAAACAGCAGCGCACGGTCACAGATGGGATCCGTAACCTTGCCGAGCCATGAGACCGTTTTGGTCATGCGGGCAATCTGACCGTCCATCCAGTCGGTGGAGGCCGCGATGGCATAGATGACAATGGCGACGACACGGTTGTTGTCCGTCACAAACAGGTACAGGAAGACGAGCGTGAGGATCAGGCGCGTAAAGGTGATGAAATTGGAGATCGTGAAGATCTTATTCGACGGGTAATCGGAAGTGCCGATAAGCTCCTTTTTGATCTTCTTCTTGATGCCCACAGGACTCCCCCGCTGGTAAACGACAAAACTTTCGATACTATACCCGTTCTGGCGATGTCTATCCAGCGTAAGCATAGAGAGTCCAGACATATGGAGGATGCTACTGGGTTGTGCGAGATTCTGCATTTGTGTACATCAGCCTCCAAAAACGACATTTTTCGGCATCTTTGATGGCTGATGTACACGTTTTGATTCGGTGATTACATCGATCGGGAAAGTTGTTGCCTTAAGCAAATTAATCATGATGTGCGGGTCGAGAAGGGTTGGCGCCAAAAGAACCCAACGGCCGTTACGGCTTCGTTAGAAACGCGCCCCACCATGGATGGTGAACCCGAAAGGTAAGGCGCGCGGGCACGGTGGCTCGGCCCGCGCGCCCGGAAGAGAAAGGATACACCCATGGGTTATATGCTCGAGACACGTGGGCTCACCAAGCGCTTCGGCCGCGGCGACCAGGCGCAGGACGCCGTGGCCGACGTGAGCCTTCATATCCGCGAGGGCGAGGTGTACGGGCTGCTCGGTCCCAACGGCGCCGGCAAGTCGACAACGCTCAAGATGATCTGCGGGATGCTGCGGCCGACGGCCGGGGAGATCCTCTTTGCCGGGCACGCCTGGCGCCGCGAGGACCTCTACGCAATCGGCAGCCTCATCGAGGAGGCGCCGCTCTACCCCAACCTCACCGCGCGCGAGAACCTGCGCGTGCGCACCACGCTGCTGGCCCTTCCCGAGAGCCGCATAGATGAGGTGCTCGCCGCCGTGGACCTCGCGGACACCGGGAAGAAGCGCGCCGGGCGCTTCTCGATGGGGATGCGGCAGCGCCTGGGGCTCGCGTTGGCGCTGATCGCCCGGCCACGCCTGCTCGTGCTCGACGAGCCCACCAACGGCCTCGACCCCATCGGCATCGAGGAACTGCGCGACCAGATCCGCGGCTTCGCGGCGGCGGGTACGACGGTGATCGTCTCGAGCCACATCCTCTCCGAGGTGCAGCAGATGGCGGACACCATCGGCATCATCTGCGGGGGGCGCCTTGCCTACGAGGATGCGCTTCGTCCCGGGCAGGACCTCGAGGAACTCTTCATGAGCTTCTGCCGGGAAGGGCGACGAGCGCGCGGGGAGGTGGCGGCATGACGGGCGAGAAAGGCGGCCTGCTCGCGGGCCTGCGCGCCGAGGCCCTGAAGTCGCGCCACGCGGCACCGGTTCGCCTGGCCGTGCTCATGGCGCTGCCGATGCCGCTGCTCGGCGCGATGCCCTACCGGGGCGTGCAGATCTTTAGCGCGTGGAACTACTGGTACGCGCTCTTCCTGCCCGTGTCTCTATCGCTTGTGGTGGCGTGCGTCGCGCGGGCGGACGCTCGCACGCGGATGCGGGGGCTTCTGGGCCTGGGCTTCCCGCTCGGGCGAGCCTGGTGGGCCAAGGCGCTCTGGTGCCTCGCTCTTTGCACGCTCTCGAACCTCGTGGTCTTCGGCATCTACCTCGCGGGATCGGCGTTCTCCTCGCAGGGTCTCACGGCCGCGGGCACGCTCACGATGCTCCTCTGCGCGCTCGCCAACACGGTGACCGCGGCGTGGATGATCCCCGCAGGGCTCTTCCTCACGGCGCGGCTCGGCATGCTCGCGGGCATCCTCTGCCCGCTCGCCGCGCAACTCGTAGGTGGGTTCGCCTGGTCGTTGGTGCCGCTGCCGCAGCTCTTTCCGCCGTCGGCGAACATGGTCATCCCCACGAGCTTCATCCCCGTGCTGCCGAGCGGCGAGCCGCTCGCGGCGGACATGGCGCTCGGCGGGGCGCTCATGGCGGACGGCATGCTCACGCTGGCGGGCCTTGCGGTCTGCGCGCTCGCGTTCGCTGCGCTCACGGCGGCGGGCGCGGCCTGGTTCGCGCGCTCCGAGGAGAGGTGATGGCCATGACACGACTCTCCGACCCGACGCCGCGCATGACTCTCCCGCGGGCCCTGCTCTCCGAGGCCCTGCGCCTGGCGCGCTCCCCGCTCGCGGCGGTGCACCTCGCCTGCGGCCTAGCGGCCGGTCTTGCCTGCGGCGAGTACTTCTCCGTAACCCGATGGGACCCGGCGCTGGGCGCGGACGCCTACACCCAGTTCCTCGGCGCCCTCATGCCGCTCATGTCCGCCATCGTCTGCGGGCTCGCCGTGGACGAGGAGCGCGCTGCCGGGCGCCTCACCAACCTCACGGCGGTCCCCTCGCGCGGGCACGCCGTCGCGGCGAAGCTGCTCGCCCTTGCGGCGCTCGGCGCGGGCGCGCTGGCCGTGGCGCTCAGCGTGTTCGGGGGCGCGCTCGCCGTCGCCGGACGCCTGCCGCTCGGGCCCGCTCCGCTTGCGGCCGCCTGGGCGAGCATCGTGCTGGGCAGCTTGCCCCTCTACGCGCTGGGGCTCGGCGTGGCCCTGCGCCTCGGCCGCAACGCCGCCATCGGCGGCGGCGCGGCGGGGACGCTCCTCGCGTTCTTCTCGGTGGGCGGACTTGCGCACGGCCTCATGACCGGCGAGCTCACCGGTGCCCTGGCGACGCCCCTGGGCTGGGTGCCGCTCGCCTGGCCCGCGCGCCTGGGGTCGCTCGGGGTGGAGGCCTTCATCGACGCCGCACGCGCGGCGGGCCCTCTCCTCACGACTGCGCTCGCTGGCCTCGCGCTCACCCTGGCAGCCGCCGCCGTCCTTCTCGCCTGGTTCTGCCGCTTCGAGGACGGGAGGGCAGATGCGTAGGAGGCCGCTCGCCGCCGTGCTCGCCCTCCTCTCCGCAGCGCTCGTCCTGGGCAGGAATGCCCTGCTCGACGCCGGCTGGGGGGGGGGTCGGCGCTGCGCTCGATCGCCGACCGCGTGCTGCCCAACCTTGAGATCGCCATGTGGGCGCCCGCGCTCGGGCCCGGCAGCCACGCGAGCTTCTATGCCGACGCCACCGGGGCGGGGGCGAACTACGTCTACCTGGTGGACGCGGCGGACGACAGGGGCAATGTCCGAGAGCTCCAGCTCATCTTCTTCGGGCGGGAGTCGGACGGCGAGGGCTGGCTCGGGATCGAGGCGCGCTGCGGCTCGGGCGTGCGCTACCGCGCGTGCGAAGCGGCTGAGGCGCCCGCAGCTGCGCGCGGGGCTCTGGACCGCTGAGTGCGGCGCTAGTACAATTCCGACGAGAGTTTCAGGAGGTCGAACATGGCGAGGATACTGGCAGTGGATGATGAACGGGCTATCCTCGACGCGCTCGCGCGCGTCCTCGGCCGCGACGGCCATGAGGTCGTCAGGGCGACGGACCCGACGGCGGTCCCGGGGATGGACCTCTCGCGCTTCGACCTCGTGCTCTGCGACGTCATGATGCCGGGGCTCGACGGCTTCGAGCTCGTGCGGCAGATCCGCCCGGACTTCGACGGGCCCATCGTCTTCCTGACCGCGCGCGTGGCCGAGGAGGATGCCGTGGCCGGCTACGGCCTGGGCGCCGACGACTACGTCCGCAAGCCCTTCGGTGCCGCGGAACTGCGCGCCAAGGTCGCGGCCCATCTACGCCGTGAGCGCCGGCCGCGCTCGCACGCTCTCTCCTTCGGGGAGGTGCGGATCGACCTCGGGGCGCGCGACCTCGCCGTGGGCGGCGAGACCGTGCCGCTCACGCCCACCGAGTACGCCATCTGCGAGTACCTCGCGCGCCACCCCGGGCAGGTCATGAGCCGCGCGCAGATACGCGAGGCGGTGCTCGGCTGGGAGAGCGACGCCGACGACGCGGCCATATCCATGCAGGTCAGCCGCGCCCGGAGGAAGCTCTCCGAGGCCGGCGCCGATCCGATCGCGACCGTCTGGGGGATGGGGTACAAGTGGCAGCTCTGAGGATCGGGGCGCGAGGTCGCGGGGGCATGCCGCTCTCCTTCGTCATCGCGCGCTACTTCGCCTACGCGTTCGCGGCGGTCGCCACGGCGTGGCTCGCCTCGCTCATGGTGCTCTCCGTGGCGATCAACGCGGGCTTCGTCTACGAGGCAAGCTGGGGGCCGGCCAATGCGCGCGAGGTCGCGGAGGGCCTGGCACGCGACGGCGTCTGCGGGCAGCAGGACGTGCCGACGGCCTACCGCTACCTCATCCTGAACAAGGACGGATACGTGCTGATGACAGACCTCGAGGGCACGCGGCTCGAGGATGCGACGGAAATGGCCAGTACGGCACTCGCCGCGGATCCAGGCACAGTGGAGATCGAGGGCGGGGGCTCGGGCCTCACCTACGCTGCGTTCCCGCTCAAGGGCGGCGGGGCCTGCGCACTCGTCAGCGAGTACCTGCCGCAGTGGGTCTCGCGCGATCTCGCCGGCCTGCTTCCCAACCCGCAGAACCTCATGCTCGTCGGCGTCGCGGCGGGAAGCGCGCTCGCGCTCGCGCTCGTGGCGCGCCGTGCGAGCCGCGTGATCTCGCGCAAGATGGCGCCGCTCGCGGAGGCGGCGGGGCGCGTCGGCGCGGGGGAGCTCGACTTCGCGGTCGGCAGCACCAACGTGCGCGAGGTGAACGACGTCCTCGCCGCGATGGACACCATGCGGGCCTCCCTCGCCGAGTCGCTCGAGGCCCGCTGGGCCGCGGAGCGGGGGCAGCGCGAGCAGATGACGTCGATCGCCCACGACCTCAAGACGCCGCTTACTGTGCTGCGCGCCAACGCCGACTTCGTGGCGGAGGAGCTGGAAGACGAGAAAGACGCCGACCTCGCGGCCGCCGCGCGCGACATAGCCGGCAGTGTCGAAAGGCTCGACGACTACGTGCGCCTGCTCATCGAGGCCTCGCGCGGGTCCGGCGGGGCGGAGAGGGCCCCCATGCGGCCGGCCGAGCTCTGCGAACAGGTCCTCGCCGAGGCCGCCCAGATCGCCCGGGCGCGAGGCGTGACGCTCAACGCGGCCACGGGCCCCGCTGTCGCGGGCGCGCCCGAGGCCCTACTCGACCGAACCGCCCTGGCGCGAGCCGCCGCGAACCTCGTGGCCAACGCCGCCGAGCACGCGCGCTCGCGCGTGGCGGTCTCCTGCGACGTCGCGGGCGGACACCTCGTCATCGAGGTGGCCGACGACGGACCGGGCTTTTCTCCCGCCGCCCTCGAACGCGGCTGCGAGCGCCTCTTCACAGACGACTCGTCCCGCTCCTCGCGCGACGGAGGCCGCCACTACGGGCTCGGCCTCCACGTCGCCTCCGAGGCCGCGAGCGCCCACGGGGGCTCCGTCTCGCTCGCCAACAGCCCCTCGGGCGGCGCGGTGGTCACCATCGCGGTCCCCCTGTGCGGGATCTGACGATTTCCTCGATGTCTACCTCGACTGCGATATGTCGCTCGCCGAGGCCGCGACGAGATGGTGTTGCGTCTGCCCCATTTGGTGCTTCTAGCTCAAATTTGATCTGATGTAAGGCCCGTGCAATCCTGCATGGGCCTTTCTTTTGGCAATTGCTCGACCGATTCGTGGCTTGAAACACAAATTATCGAGTTAAGGAGACATGGGGTCACACAGCGGCTCTCAGAGCGCCCGCCGCACTCCCCCGCCATTACCCTGCGGCGTCCTCGTATAGAGCCCATCCCGCTTGGCGTTTCGTTGCAACAGCCCACTTGTCCACCGATCAAGTGAACTACTGGAATAAATACAGCGACATGCTTGTCCGTTATAGTCGCTATATCTGTGTTAATCGCCGCGATAAATACAGCCTGTACTCGGCTGCATACCAGCTACGCGTATGTAGATTCATATCGCGTTAATAAATCGGCTCAAGCGCGTGCAAAACGCGCAAGTAGCCGCAAAAGGCGAATATCGCGCAGGTAGATTTTTGGCACCCTGTTGCTTAATCAAAATTAAGCAATTGCTTAAAACAAAAAAGGTCAGGCACTAGGTACCTGACCTGCAAACTTCTGGTCGGGACGACTGGATTCGAACCAGCGACCCCTTGACCCCCAGACCCCTATTTTTGGCTCTACCTGTGGTTTTTTTATTATAGGAAGCGCAAATAGCGCATGTAAGCTGTTTCCGCATATGTAAATTAACGCAGGTAAACACAGGATTCTATATCTCGTTATAATTCGACTTACAAACTCATGGCGCAGTCGGTGATTCTCTGGTGACTCCGGAGGCTCCGGAATCACAGACTTTTGAGTTTCCGCAGGTAGATATGCATATCTGGAATCACGAAGTGTTTTGGGAGCAAAATGGGTAGCGAAAAAGAGAGCAATAAGACTTTACGCATATGTGGAAGCGGGTCGGTCAGGAAGAACAAGGGGAGGTGGCAGGCCGTCGTTAGCCTCATCGACGAGGAGACGGGGGAACGCACGCAGAGGACGAGGAACACGGGCATCGCATGCCTCAGCGATAGCACCCGCGGCAAGAAGACCGCTCTGGATGCCTTGGCGGAGTTCAGGGACGAGATCGCGGCGGAGCTCGCCGAGGCCGAGGGCTTGAGGGTCGCAGCCGAGGAGCGGCAGGCGCAGCTCGAGGCGGACGAGTACGCGCTTCTCCCCTTGGGGGTCGCGCTCGAGAAATTCATCGACTTCTGCTTGCAGATGAACCGAATCACCCCGACCACGCGCGATGACTACCATTTCAGCGCCCTGCACATCGAGCGCGACGAGCTGGGGGCGATTCCCGTGAACGAGGTCACGACCGACGACATCAACGCATGGTCTGCGCGGAGGATCGCGCTCGGTTGCGCCCCCGATACGCTCAACAAGGCGTTTAAATTGGGAAAGCGCCTCTATACGGTGCTTGTCAAGAGAAGCAACGACACCATTGGCAAGAACCCGTTCGACGGTGCCTTGGCCCCGCGCATCATCGGACGGCCGCGCAACGCGCTCAGGTCGGACCTCGTGCCGAAACTCAACTCCATCTGCTCCATGATGCCCGACTCGCGCTTCAAGCGGGCGGTCGTGCTCGCCCTGCACACCGGCATGCGCATCGGCGAGGTCTGCGGGCTTCGGTGGTGCGACGTGGATTTCGAGGCGGGGCTGATCTCGGTCAGGCACTCGGTGGCGTATGCGAAGGGGATGGGCTCGTTCATCAAGGACACCAAGACCCATGATTGCAGGGCCATCCCCATCGACCCGGTGGGTCTTCTCCCCTTCTTGAAGGAGATTCACGGCATAGACCTCGATAAGCTGCGCTCGCGCGGTCTGGCGGGCTCGACCGAAATCGGGGACTGCTATATCCTGTCTGAGCCGGGCGCGTCCTTCGCGACGACCAGCTACGTGCGCCGCGCGTTCAAGACGTTCTCGGAGACCAACGGACTCATGGGCACCAACGACGAGCTGATTACGTTCCATGGCCTTCGCCATACGTTCGCAACGCAGTGGATCCGCCAGGGCGGCGATATCAAGGCGCTCCAATCAATCCTAGGGCACAAGGACGCCATGGTGACGCTCAACGTCTACGCCGACATCGAGCCGATCTCCAAAATCCATAACATGCTGCGCGTCTCGCCATGCCTTTGGCGCGGCTACCTCGGGCTTCGGGTCGATCCGGGTCCCATGTTCCAACAGCGCATCCAGGAGGCCGTCGAGACGCTCCAGGCGTTCGGGTACGGCATCACTGAGCCGGACGACCGCAATATCGTCATCCGCGACGTGAAAACAATCAGCCGGCTCTACCCCACCGAGTACGCCGCCGTGCTGGGGGCGATCCCGACCGAGGCCACGGTGGTCTGATAGAAGTTGCAACGCCTTTTGAGCGGGGCATTACTTAGCGAAGGGCATCCCCTACCTAACAGTTGGGGATGCCCTTCGATTTCAGTCTGGAATCAGCGGACGGAGTCAAGTGGTGCGGTTTCGTCATCGGGATAGCGGAACTCGACTTGGATGCCCATGCGCTCCAGCTCGCGGGCGATGGCGCGGGAGGTCGCATTTGCCTGACCGTAGGGGCCTGCGTCCCGCCCGCACTCGTCATAGGCGGCTTGGTCCCTGAAGTAGGTTATCGGCACAACAATCGGGCTTTCGGCAAATACCTCGGCGTGCTTCTCGATTACGGAGCGGGCGTATGCCACCTGCTGAGCCTGGATATCGGCGGCACGGTCGAGGTATTCCCATGCGGCATCGGAGATGCGGTATCTCGTCTGGCGAGGGTTCTCCCAGTTCTTGATTGTTTTCACATTGGCGTTGAGGGCATCCGCCACGTCCTGCTGGGTGAGCCCCAGCATTTCGCGGCGGGCCCTGAAATCGGCTTTTCCCCTCGCCATCCTATTCGCCTGCCTCGGTCGAGTTCAGATGGACGGTCTCGGTAACCTCCCCCGCGCCCTGGTTGACGGGAATGGGCGGGATCCACTTGACCACCAGCTCGTCACCGAACTTGCCGTCCTCGCGGCCCTTGCGCTTTCCGGTCCAGAAGCTCTGCCAATGGGCTCGGCGAACGTGAGGCGCCAAGGTGCGCTCTCCTGTCCCCTGATGCGGAGCGTATCTGACTCGGCGTGCCGCGCCGATGGCGCTGCCAATCTTGGCTCCGAGCATACGGACGGTCTCGGTGTTCGTGCGCTTGCCAACTTTCTGCCCCCTTGGGGTTTTCGGCGGCGTGTAGACAATCTCCGCGCCGTTCTCGGCAGAAAGTACGAAAAGTAGAAGGTTCAGTGAGGCCGTGGCGCAATAGCGCAGGCATGCCAGCTCCTCGGGGTCGGTGATTTTGTTATTTGCCATCGCGCCACCCGTCAGCTCATCGAGCACATCGTCGACGTCGGCAATATGCGCCAAGCACGTCTCGAGCGTAGCACCGTCCTCGATTACCAAGGACATGCGCGACCGCGTCCCATCGTCCATGAGGTAGACGAACGTCATGTCGAGTTCGCCCATGAGGTCGCGGTCCAAGTAGGCGAAAAAGCCATCTGCCCAGCGCTTGGTGGTCTGGCAGCTCACCGGCACATGTGCATCGACATAGATAATCGGATACGGCATGCGATGAAGCAGTTCTACCGGCAGGTCTCCGTCTAGTTCCTGCTCGACCAGCGTGTCGGACACCGTGCGGTCAATCTTGTAGACCTGCCTGCATGCGTGCCACCTCGCAATCCAAGGGAGGTCATCGGACATGACCCATCGACCGTCAACGGTCGATGCCGTATCGGTCAGGTCAATCGGCATTCCGGTCTTCGCGGAGCATGCGTCGAGCATATCCAGCGCCATCTCGAGACAGTTCCTATCGCCTGAGTTCATCTGGGGGTACGGGGTGACGAGCTTGGGCAGCTGCGGATAGAGACCGGTCAAGCGGTCGTATTCCTTCGATGCGCGGGAAAGCGGATAGCGCTTTGCCATGGTCTAGTCCTTTCTTAATGACGGGCGCGGTCCGTTTTTCGCGGTCGCGCCCGTTGCAAAATGTTCCTGCCGAGCGTTAGCACTCGGCGGCGAAGAGTTTATAGATAATCTGGTCGAACTCGTCGGCGGTCTGCCAGTCCTGCCACCACTCGCTGCGCACCTCTTCAAGCACTTCCTTGAGCTGGTCAGCGGTCCTGAGGTCGAAATCATAGAAAGCGGCGGGAAGCCAGATGCTGCCGCCGTTGTCGGTGTACGCGCTGAAATTGCCGAAAGCGGAAAGCTCGAAGCGGTAGAGTCCGTAGCACTTGCCATCGATCTCGACGTCATCGACCCACTTGCACTCGCCGGTGATGTAGCTCGGGAGCTGGCACTTGCAGCGGTCTGCCTTGTCGGCCAGTTCGCGCAGCTCGGGCATGCGGTCGAGCGGGTCCACAATCTCGATGGTGTCCTCGTCAACTATATCCCCGTCCTCGTCGAGCTGCGTCTCGCAGACCTCGAAGACAATGCGGGAAATGCCGTTCTTGCAGACCTCGACCTTTCCCGTGTCGCGTACGTCTGCGGCGTACTTGCGGGCGATGCGGAGGGCCTCGTCCATGTCGTTACCCTCGTACCACAAAACGGCATCGCGGTAGGGATTGAGGTCGATGTCGTTGCCGGCGCCCTTGTAAATAACCTCGCGGCTGCTTACGGTCTACGTCTTCACGTCGGTGGTCTGCTTGTTTTCAGTCATTTGGTTCTCCCCTGTTCGGTTTGCGGGTTAGACCCGCGCCTTGTTGTTGGTTATAAGTATACCCCCAAAGGGGGTACGGTGCAACAGGAAGATTAAGCTGGATGGAGTTTATTTTGTTGGAATTGGCGGGTTGACCTGTGGTTCCCGTAGCGATCTATCAAAGAGAAAAGGAATAAGAAGAATAATAAGAAGAAAAAAGAATGAGATACAGGTAAACCTAAAGGCTCTCGATGTCAAAAGGATAATAACAACTAGCTATCCTGCGGGGTGCCATTAAGGGCACCCTTTTGTTGGACTAGATGCCTGCTAGATGCTTTGCGTGTAGCTCTGTAGGGGTGAAGCAGTGTAGTCCTGTAGGGGTGCGGTCCAGTACGTGTGAAGACACCTTGCCGCTGCGGCAAGACCGGTGCTGAAACCTGCAATAGCCCTACCCTCGAGCCGCATCTACAAACCCTGGCGAAGGGAGCCGCACATGAACGCAGCGGAAATTCCTTTCGGGGGGGGGTATCTCCCAGATTTACCCGCCGCCCGAAAGGGCAATCGATTATCGAGTACGTACTGATCATCGCCGTCATCGGTCTGGTGATTGTATTCGCGGGGCCCGGCGTCGTCGGTGCCATCAGGAACCAGTTCAACCTGGTCGGCAACACGGTGAACAATGGGACGACCGGTGGCGTCGAGGGCGGTGGGGCAACTGGCGGCGGTTCCACTGGGGCGGATTCCGCGACCGTCCAGGCGGCCGTGGCCAAGGACGCGAAGGACTGGAGCCTCGGCGAGCAGGAGGCCGTGGCCGAGGACATCGCCGCCAAGGGCGAGGCGTCGCCGGCGTACGCGAAAGCTAGGGCAGCCATGGATGCGGGGACGAAGTTCTCGGTCAAGCTCACGAACGGGCAGACGCTCGAGTACCGAATCATCGGCATCAACCACGATGACTTGGCCGACGGTTCGGGCAAGGCGGGACTCACGTTCCTTACCACCTCAGCGGGGATTAAATCCCGCATGAACGCCAAGAATACCAGCTACCGTGGGTGGGAGGGATCCGAGTTGCGCAAGAAGATGAACTCCGGCGAGATATGGAACCTCATGCCTGCCGACTTCCAATCCAAGGTGAAGTCCGTCAAGAAGCTCACGAACAACGTCGGCGGCGGCAGTGACAACAAGAATGCCGCAGTTACGGCAACGACCGACAAGCTGTTCCTGCTCAGCTACTCCGAGATTGACGATACTCTTCCGAAAAACCTTTCTGATTGGT
>NZ_QRWD01000029.1 GCF_003459505.1 Collinsella sp. AF20-14LB | reverse complement strand
CAGTGGCGCACCTACAAGTGCGAAGCGTGGCTCGACGCGGACGAGGCGAACGCTGCGACGGCATCCGAAATTGATGTCTCTGGGCGCTCGTGCTCGCGAGCACGAGCTGGCAACGCAGTAAAGCTAGCCATGGATACGGTGCGTTACATCCGCTGGAGCGAGGTCGTCTCGGACGGCGTGGTGGGCGTCAGGAGGAAGTAAGTAAAGGGGCCAGAGATATTATCTCTGGCCCCTTATCGTTTTAATGGGTTGATTAGTGCCCTTAAGGGCGATTGCCGTCTTGCGGAATGCGTCCATCAGCACCATCGCCGACAATCGGATCGAGAGCGCCGAAATACCCGAGGATGTCTTCTTCGATGTCCTCCTCAACCACAAGCGTGGACTCATACTCACGGCGGATATCATCGTTTTTGAGGAGGGTCTGCTTGAGCTTGGGAGCCTCCTCGTTGACGACATCCCATACGATATCGTAATCGACATTAGCGTAGACATGCACAATGATGTTTCGCATTCCCCTAATTTGCTGCCATTCGATATCGGGAAAATACCGGCGGCACGTCTCGGGACTGATTTTGGAGACGAGTTCGCCTATTTGCGAAACCGAAATGAGAAAAGAGTCCCTAATGTAGGGGCTGTGTTGCCATAGGCTCTCATCGACATCGAAATAGTCGAGCTTCCCTGCAATATCATCGCATCTAAGCAGCATTTGATGGAATATCTCGATTTCTGGCTCTGTCATATATGAGTCTCCCTTCCGTTTTGAGGTTGTATACGAACCTGTCCGTGGCGCCCTTCAGCTTCACCGTGACATCGACATCCCTTCCGAGCGCCGAGGCAAGTGAGTCGAGCAAGGACAGGTAGTCTGAGGATGCGCAGGTCGAATCGAGGCCGAGGAAAAAATCAACGTCGGACGCATCTGTCTGCTCACCTCGCGAGAACGAGCCAAATAGAACCGCTTTGACCACGCATGGGTAGTCGGAAAACACTGCTCGGGCGCGGCTTGCGGCATCCGCAAGCGTATTCACGGGGATTGATGGGTTCTCGCAATCTTCAACAAGATATTTCAAGGTGGCACCTCCCTTGGTACTATCAGGGTATCAGTTCTATTCTACTTGTTCCCCAACCGTAGGCGGCGAATAGCAGATTTCCGTAGTAATCCTCGTATGCGTTAAACTGTTCCATAGAGAACCACACCATCTCGGTCTACGTCGCATGCGAACTCGTTTCCGGCTTTCAGACCGGCTCTGAACTCATCGACGTTCAGGACGAGAAAGTCCAAGTCGCGAGCGAGTCCCCATAGCTCCCCATCGGCTGCAAGCGAGTGTTCCTTAAGCTCACATCCCTCAAGGGCGGAAAGACAGAGAATGTCGTAGTCGCTATATTCATCGGCTTCGCCGCGAGCCCGAGAGCCGTAGGCGATGATGACGATCGGCTCACCAGCGCGCAGGATTCCTTCGATGATGAAGTCGATATCTTCCTGCGAAATCTGAAGGGTGTTTCGCGCCTCTTCAAGTGTTCTCATACTCTATAGCTCCCTACTGTAGATGATGCGTCCTTCTCTATTCAGGTTCTCGATGAAACCGCTCTGGGCTCCGCAGAGAGTCGCCAGCATGTCTACGTCCCGTCCAAGCCTCTCGGCCAAGTCGAGGCCGATGCCGACGACTTCGAAGGCCTTCTTGCTGTCGACCTGTAGAAGCAGGTCGACGTCGGAGGAGCCCGTCTGCTCGCCGCGTACGAAAGAGCCGAACATGGCAGCTTGCTTCACCGAAGGATGGGAGCCGAGTACTTGGCGGACGATTTCCTTGGCCTCGGCGTAGTCCTGAACAGGGGGCGCAGGATTATCGGAATCTTCAACGAGATATTTCAGGGCGGTACCTCATTAAACGGTGGACGTGACAGCATCCTTCGCTGAATCCTATGAAATCACGGCCTGACATAGGCGGCAAATTGGCGGAGCTCGTCATCGTCCATATCGTCGAAGTGCAGCAGCTCCGCCAACGCAGCCCTCTGTTCCATCAGGTACCTGCAGCTCGGAGACTTGGAAATTGTCTCTAAGATGGTCTCGGGAGCAAGAGACGGGAAATCCATGCCTCTGGGGGCAACAAGGGAGATAGGGCCATTCGCTTCAAAATTCTCGGGCGCATGAAGACGGATATCGAAGCCATCGATGGATAACTTGGAAACACCCGCATCCCCTAGACCCCGCAAGACGAGAAAGTCCAACCCGTACGGAACTGCATTACTGTCGATTCCAAGGGCGACGAGCGCGGCCTCGTGGATCGCGACCAAATCGCTTTTATCGATCATCAGTTTCTTGCAAAGGCTCGCCATTATCTCGTTCAGGTGTTCCTTGGTCATTTCGATTCGGGTGAACGACTTTTCGAAGGATTCCCGCTTTCGCTTGAGCTGCTTTCGAAGCCTGTCGATGTTGATGCTTTCAGGTCGCTTGATTTGGTTCCGCTCACAAGCCCATGGATAAAGGTACGTAGCAACATAATCTACACCCCTCCTTGATTCGGTCATCTTACTTGTTGACCCAACCCCAGACGGCTTCGTGGTGGATGGTCTCGGTCCATGCTTCCTGATCGGTTACGGTGACGGTGACCTCCTCATACTTGGGCAGGCATCCGTACTGGAGTCCGTTATCCCAACAATACTCAGAGCAAGCATCTTCGTTATCAAAGAGGGTGCCATCCGTTGCGCGGTATTGGACGCCAACCTTTTTCTTCTGGGTCTCGGTGTGGGTGACGGCGGGGTGGTAGATCTGCTCGTCCCAAGCGGGGGTTACGATTGCCCAGACCTTCTCGGACTCAGCGGGCTTGGAGGGTTTGGAGCTGCCGGATCCCGAGCCGCTGCCGGAGTTGCCGGAGTTGTCGGGCTTGGATGCGGGCTTGTCGGTCTTGTTCGAGCCGGAGGGCTTGGAATCGCCCTTGTTCGAGCTCGAGCCAGAGCCCGAGGACGGCTTCGAGTCATTCTTGTTGGAGCTGGAACTGGAGCCGGAGGGCTTGGATGCGGGCTTGGAATCGCCCTTGCCGGATGAGCCGTTTGCCGCGCCGGCCTGCTGGACGGTGGAGCTGCTGGGTTTGGATACGGGTGCGCTGACCGTGCTGGCGTTCGGGTTCTCGCGCTTGGCCTCGATGAGTTTCTTGGCGGCGGCACGCTCCTCCTCGGGGAGATTTTCGATTGCCGCGTCCACTGCCGCATCGTCGGTCATGTCGACCTTGGTGAGGCTCACCTTGACCGAGGCTCCCTTGCCCTCGACGACGAAATCAACCGCGTCCGGCACCAGCCAGGTGGTCTTGCCGTCCTTGGCGGTGGGGATAGAGGTGACGTTCAGGGCGTAGGCACCCTTCGGTAGGTCGACGGAAGCCTCCTTGCCCGGCTTGATATCCCCCTTGGCGGCGGACTCGCCGTCGGCATCGACGATCTCGTAGGAGAACTCGCCGTCCCCCTCGCTCCAGCCGTCGGCCGTAAGCGTCACGGATGCGGGATAGGTCTTGGAGTCCTTCTTGCCGACGATGGATGCGACGGGTGCGTTGTCGGGGATGTTCACGGCCTCGTGGTTCAGCGATAGGCCGATGCCGAGTGCCGCGACGATGGCGAGCGCCACGCCGCCCGCGACGAACTTGCGCTTCAGACCACTCGGACGTTTGGGTGTCTGGGAGTCATCGGTGGCAGCATCCGGGTCGGGTGCCACGGCATCTTCCAGGTCTTTGGCAACCGGAAGTTCGGCGGTGACATCTGCGGCGATGGGGTTATCGGGGGTGTCCATGAGTTGGGTTTCCTCGATCTCGGTGTTGAGGTCGTTGGAATCGTCGGGGTTGACGCTCTCGGGGTTCATATCGGTGTTCATGGCAGTTTCCAATCTGGTCTAGATATCAAGTGATTATAGGGGTCTGTGGGGACAGGGCTTAGATGATGGCCATGTCGTGGCTGATCGGACTGTACTGGTAATGGGGCAGGAAGTACTTGAGCGGCAGGCAGCGGCCGTAGGCCAGGCGGTACGACAGGGCTGCACGCTTGTAGTGGCGGACGATGAAGGCGTGGTCCTCCTTCAGGCGCCCGACGCGGGCTTTGACGACCTCGTCCTTCAGGAACAGCTCCTGCGGCATCTGGATCATCTCGTAGTGGTCGAGGGAGGCATATTTGTAAGGCTTTCCGGCAAGACGGGTCGCACCCGCCAAGGTCTCGACTGCGCTGATGTAGGCGTGCTTCTCCGTGATGAACGCGAAGCCGTGCTTGTCAGGCGAGGAGACGGGGCAGCATTTAATCGTCTTGGTCATGCGCTCCTTGCGCGACAGATCGGATTTCTTCATCCAGACGGTGGGCATGTGGAGATCGTTGCCGTCTTCGCCGTAGAGCTTCACGAGAATCTCGCGGCGGTACATCACGCGGTTGACCATGATGCAGAAATCCTCGATCTTCTTGGGCATGTGGCGGCGCCCATGCCTGTAGGCGTACTTGATGGAGCCGCGGTCGAAGCGCCACCAGGCGTTCGGGTTCGTCTTCGCGTTCCAAACATTGAATGCGCGGAAGTGCAGCATCCGCTTGCAGACGATGAAATAGATATAGGCGAACAGGGTAATGCCGGCCACGTTATAGGGGTCGGAGAGGAAGAGGGTGATGGCTTGCATGGGGCACTCCTTGAAGTCAGCAGCCGCGCGGTCGCTCTGTGCTGGACGCCGCCTCGGTGGCTACCTCGGCGATGCTGTCAAGACTGGGCTGGGCGTGGCGTTTCGTATACGGGGAATCATAACCCTGGGGATAGGCGGTGTCGAAGAGATCTGCGTAGGCGTCGAGCGGATTCTCGACTTTCTGCCCGTTGTTGGCCATCCTATCGATCTCGGAACGGAGGGTGTCCATGATGGCTTTCTCGCGAACGAGTTCCAATGAGAGCGTCACATAGCCCTCCTTCAGCCCCTTGCCGTACATGGCAAAGGTGATCCTGTAGAACCGATTCTGGATCGCATCGCGCTCGTCGTCGGTGGTCATGGAAAACTGGACATCCGAGGACTGCATCGGCAGCACGCTAAAGCGTAGGTAGTCCCCCGCGTTATAGCCGCGGCCGTTCAGGCGCGTTATCGCCTTGAGGCGACCATCCATCAAAGGGGCCACGAACTGTTCGCGCATATTGACCGTATGCAGCCGGATTTGCGGCTTATTGAAATCTGACATCGTCAATCTCCTGTCCGATGCGACTTGGGGAAACGCATCTATCTATCGATTACGACTCTTATGATAACAAAAGTATATCACCCCGTCAATATGGATAAGGATTATCGGCCGGCCGTTTGACTTCTTTCGTCCCGCCCGCCTCGATTTCGCGTTCGGTAGATACCTTGATAAATAGATTTGCGATATTAGGGAGGCATCATGCCGAAAAACGATAGTCAGAACACCACTTTGCTCGGCGGATTCGACTTTCTGAAGAAACTCGGATTGGGTCGCGTGAAGAGAATCGATCCAGTCGATTCCGATCTGCAGACCGTGCAAAAGGGACAAGTCATCGGCACCGTCTCGAAAGACCGAAAGGATAAAATCGAGAAGACGGTCATCAATATCCCCTACTCGAGCGCCATCTCCTCCACGGCTGCGGTGCGTCGAGACGGGACGCCCGTGACGAGCCGATATGGACAGGAGATGTCGCGAATCGTGATCCGCCTGCCGCGCAAGATGGAGCTGGACGGCTACAGCATGGACGGGCTTCGGGTCGAGATCATCAATCCCGACAAGTATCTCGAGCGTGCGGAGAAGACGGGTATCCTCCAGGCCTCCTTCAACGACTCGCGACCCTTGAAGCTCAGCGGCTTCAAGGACGGTCGCGCCATCGAGCTGACCGTGGGACAGGATAAAATCGGGGAATTCGTCTCAAACCTCGAGAAATGCTGCGAAGAGCTCATCAACATCCCGAAGGGCAAGGATGCAAAGACATTTGATAGAGATGCCGCTGTGCCGGCGATCTCGGCGAGTCGGAAACCTGAAAAGCTGGCGGTCGCGACCGCATCGGGTGCGAACCGGGCCGATGAGAAGAAGACTGATCTGGGCAAGACACCCTTTAACGGGCAATATCTCGGAACCAGGAAGATCGATAAGGATGTCACGTTCGACAATCCGAAGGTCATCATCCCGTACGGCAACATCGTCGACAGCGAGACTATGACCGATAAGGACGGTAAGACGAAAACCAATCAATACGGTCAGGTGCTCAATTCGGTTACCTTCTCGGTGCCTAAGGGCGTCGCGGTCGATGGCTACGGTCTCGGCGGCTTTACCGCCAAGGTGGTCGTAGTAGACAAATATCTCGACCGCGCCGCGGATGAGGGTTCTCTCCAAATTATGCTCAATGGAAGGTATGACTTGAAGCTGTCCCGTGAAGATGGCGGTAAGAATACCTATGTGACCATCGGACGAGACAAGATCGGGGAGTTTGCCAAAGCGCTCCGTGAGAAGTCGAACACCGCGCACGAGGACAATGAGAATAATAAGAATAATGAGAAAAAGGAAGAATCTCTTGATGAGATGATGGGCGGCAAGAACGAAGAGGCCACCCTTATGGCGGCAGGTGCCGCTACAAGGGAGGCTACAGATAGAGAAACTGCCGACAGGTAGTGCGTTTTATCTAACGGTTCAGGGATGGATAGACTTTTTCAAGTTTGGCGATGAGCCCCTTCACGGCTTCAATCGCAGCCGCCGGCGTTGCGTAGACCGACCAGATACCGGAGAGGAACACGGCTCGATCGGTCGCGAGGTCGAAGGCGGCCTGCTCCTGCTCCGTCTTCATCTCGATGCCATCGGGCCCTGAAATGGAGAACGCCACGGCAACCTCCTGGTTGGCGGGACCCGTGCAAGTCGGCATGATGCGTACGACCAGCGTACGCATCGTATCGCGGTCGAGCGATGTGCTGGCGAGGTAGTCCTCGTCTGACAGGTTGGGACTCAATACGCCGTCCAGTCCGTCCTCGATAAGCGTGATCGCCTTGTCCCTTTGCAACTTCTGGTCAAGAATCCCATCGGCATACTTTTTGGCGGCATCCATCGAGTCGAACCGCTGGGCGAACAGCTCGCAGGCGGTGTCGCCCTCGAGGATTCCCAGTTCGAATGAGCCGTCTTCCGCCTGCTCGATGCGGGCGACCAGGGAGCAGTCGTCGGCCGTGCGGTAGGGCACGATCCCGTCATCAATCCAATTGCCGTCGTTCATGTCCGATTCCTTTCGCTTCAGTCCCAGCAGCCAGTCCGCTGAGACATCCAATTCCTTACAGATTTTGTATAGGACGACCGTTCCCGGCAGGCGCTTTCCCTTCACATAGTGCGAGACACTCGCCTGCGTCGCCCCAATCCTTCTGCCCAGCTCGCGCTGGGAGATGCCTTTGGCCGTCAAGGCGCGTTTCAAGCGCCTGTGCAGCCGGTTGGGTTCAATCTCGACCATTAGCTACTCCAAAGAACCTCCTGAGCCTCGTCCAGAAGCGCCACCATGGCATCCTCCTCCGACTTGTACCCGTCAACGAACTGCTTCATCGGTCCGGCATTCCAATACCCGGACCGCGTCGATGAGCGGATATACGGCCGCCACACAACGGAACCATCGTCCCGTTTTTCCCTCTCGATGAAACCGGTGGTAGCCCACCCGTCTTTGCCCGTGAACTTGAAAATCGTGTGACCATAGATGGTCCTCGTTGGCTCGACCAAAACTACTCGGGAACAACGCGGCGTTTTCTTTTGGATCATCTTGTATCTCCTTTATATCTTTAAGGGCCGTTTGGCCTGCTCGAGGTAGGCAACGAGACTCCAAGGCTCTTTCATTGCCGCCGTTTGACAGCGCTCCTGACATTCCGCCCATTCCTCGTTATTCATGAGTGCGATACCGACCTGCTCGCCTCGTTTCGTAAGAAACATCAGGTAGCCATCGGTTACCACTTTGCGGGGAACCTCGCTGATGCGGGCTTTCCTCTTGTTGTTCGTCCCGTACATCAGCTGAGACGACAACACCGACCACTCCCCTGCCCCATGTCGGCGCATGCCTTTCGGTCCGTCATAAAGCCTATCCTCGGCGAGGAATACGACGCGGTCGCCTAACGCTACTCCGAAGCCCTCGCCGTTCTTTCGCTCTTCCCAGCCCTCGCCCTGCCGAACGGTCAGCTTGTCGATGAATAGCCAGAGGTGGGAATCTACGGGACACCATCTGCGGGCCTGCTCGTTGTACACCTTGACGAACGACAGCATGATGCGGTCGATGGTCGCGTCAGGGTCATCGGAGGCAAAGCGAACGTCCGTTGCGATGCCGCTCAGAATATGCGCCTTCACCTTGATCGAGCCATCGGAGAAATAGCTCGTCCCGTTGTCTACCGCCTCGCGCGTGCTCTCCGATTTAATCCGCATGTTGTCGAGCGCGATATTGCGCAGCGCCCATTGGTATGCAAGCGCCTCGCGCGGCATGAGGATCGGGCGGTCGAGGAATGCAAAGCCCTCGTCGATTGTCTGGGCATGAGCGTCCGATTCAAGGCAGCGGCCGACAATCTTGTTGGATTTGCGCTTGGTCTTCTTCTTAGTCATCGCGGGTCTCCTTCCTAGGTCCCACCTCGTAGAATTTCGTGCTCGTCGGGACAAACAGCATGTCGATATCGCCCGTCGGGCCGCTGCGGTTCTTCGCGACCGACAGGATGACCTGCCTTGAACCCGATTTCTCGTCTTGAATCTCGTCCGGGTCGCGCGACAGGAACAACACCGTGTCCGCGTCTTGCTCGATGGAACCGGATTCGCGCAGGTCTGCCAGACGGGGCGTCCCCGGATGGGATTCGGCTTGGCGGCTCAACTGCGCCAGCGTGACAACGGGAACGCCCAGCTCCTTGGCGAGCACTTTCAGGCGGCGGCTTATCTCGCCGACCTCGACTGCGCGGTTTTGGTACTTGGTGCCATCTGATACGGACGAGATGAGCTGGAGGTAATCGATCACAATCAGCCCGCGCTCGGCGCCGCGCATCATGCGGGCGGCGGTCGCGCGGATGTCCCCTATCGTGACGCTCGCCTTGTCGTCGATCTCGATGTCGTTGCCGGGGATGTCGCAGCAGGCGGCCGCGATGGCATCCCATGAAGCCTTGGGAATGGCTCCCATGCGGAAATGGGAAATCGAGACGCCTGATTCGGCGCAGATGATTCTCTGGGCAAGTTCCTTGCCTGACATCTCGAGCGAGAAGATGCCGACCTTCACCCCCTGGCGGGCGGCGTTCAGCGCGAGGGTGAGGGCAAAAGAGGTCTTGCCGACGGCAGGTCTCGCGCCGACTACGATGAGCTGCCCTGCTCGCAGCCCTGCCAGCATCTCGTCCAGGGTTGCAAAGCCCGTGTTCACGACGGTGGAGTCCAAGGGGACGCTATCGAGGTCTCTGGCCTCGTCCACGGCTGCGGTGAGGAACGATGAGATGTGCCGATAGGGGCGCATATCGCGGCGTTCGGCTACCTGTGCGATCGAGCCCTCGACCTTCGAGACGAATGCCTTCATATCGGTCGGGGTCTCGTAGGCCTCGGCCTCAATCTCGTTCATCGCCGTCACGAGTGACCTGCGCCTCGAGGCATCGATCAGCTCGTCGTAGGCGGTCTGCCAGGACAGCAGAGGCATGTCAGACTCGAACATGCGCTCGACGGCTTGCTCTCCGCCCGCGGCATCCAGCTCACGGTTAGATCTCAGGTAGTCGAGCAGGGATACGTCGTCAATCGGGTAGTTCGCCTCGTGCATGGCGCGGATGGCGCGGAACAGCGCACGATGGTCAGACTTGACGAAATCATCCTCGAGCAGCATCGGGAGAACGTCCTCGCGAACGTCCTTCGAACGCATGCAAGCGGTCAGGACAATCGTTTCCTGCCGAGGGGCGACGATCGTGCTTGCGGATTGGGTTTCTGCGATTTTCGGTTCAGTCGGCATGACGCGCACCATTTTGGAAACGGGATGCACGCGAACCGTTTAGATTCTGGGGCATGTTGTTCATCTTCCTGCTCTACAAGGCGCTTGGGGTACGCCTCGGTCGCTATTAAGTATAACAGAAAGATAACGCGCCGTTAATCCAAAAAAGGAATAACGGCGCACCGAAAGGAGGTCATGGATAGTGTAGTACAAAAAAGGTGCTTCCAGTGAAAGCACCTGGGGATTTTGATTCAAGACTTTAGTCTGCTGGCCGCGCAGCGGCCAGCTTTAAACCACCCGCTACGCGGGTGGAGACAAACGGCTTTACAAAGCCA
>NZ_QRWD01000028.1 GCF_003459505.1 Collinsella sp. AF20-14LB | reverse complement strand
AGGGCGGAGGCGGGGCATGCCCCGCCTCTTACACCACATCTCTGCACGCTACCGGCACGTTTCGGCCGGTATCAGGAAGTGTCAGGGACGGAGCGGCGGCAGTCCGTGGGCGCGAAAAGAAGTGTCGGGTTTGGCGCGCCCGCTTCTGCCCGTCCCGCGCGTGGGCGATACTCGGCTTATCGACCCGCGATGCAAAGGAGACGCTCATCCCACGAGCACTACCGGGAAGGGCTTGCGATTCGAGCCCTCGCCTTAGTATTTTGGCCATTTAGCACTATAATCACCATAGACATGCGCATAACGTTGCGCTTAATCAAGAGGAGAAAACGTATGGGTCTGTTTGACATGTTCAAGAAGAAGGCTGAGCCCGCGGCTGCTGCTGCTCCCGCCTCCATCTCTGCTTCTGCCGGCGCCGACGTGCTGTGCTCGCCCGTCAAGGGCAAGGTCATCAAGATGGCCGACGTGCCCGATCCCGTCTTTGGTGGCGAGGTTCTGGGCAAGGGCTGCGCCGTGTGGCCCGAGGACGATCTGGTCTACGCTCCCTGCGACGGCAAGGTGACCGTCACCATGGGTCACGCCGTGGGCCTGCAGTCCGATAGCGGCATCGAGGTTCTGGTGCACGTTGGCGTCGATACCGTCAACATGAACGGCGACGGCTTCGAGGGCTTCGTCAAGGCCGACGATGTCGTTAAGGCTGGCCAGCCCATGCTCAAGATCGACCGCGCCAAGATCGCCGCTGCCGGCTACAAGGACTGCGTCGTCGTGGCTGTGTCCAACACCGCCGAGTTCGCCGACGTCGAGCTCGCCGTCGAGGCTGACTCCGCTGTCTCCGCTGGCGATGCCATCGTCAAGGTCGTCCGCAAGTAGTCTGCGGCAACATAAGGGTGTTTTGGGGTGGTCGGGTTATCCGGCCGCCCTTTTTTATTGCAATGCGGCGGAACGTTTTATTGCGCGTTGGGCGGACCGGTAAACCGTTCGGACGTTAAATCGAGCCGACTGCGCCTTTGCTTTGCCGGAGGTGTTCGTTATCGGCTAGTATGGCCTTATTGTTACGACGCGCACCGCGTCGGGAAGCGCGGTGCCGCTTGTTGGGAGGAATGTCATGAAGAAGAAGCTGCTGCTTGCGCCCCTGATGGCTGTTCTGGTCGCGTGCGTGGTTGTGCTTTCCGGCTGCGGAGGTCCTTCGGTTGAGGAGCTCATCACCGAGGATCTTACGACGCAGTTTGACGAGGTCAAGAACGGCGGCGACGACTTCCTCGCCGGCCTGGAAGAGGCCTCGGGCGACGAGTTCGAGCAGCTGGGCATCGATCCCAAGGAGTACGCCAAGAGCTATCTCGAGGGTTTTGACTACAAGATCGGCGATGTGACGGTCGACGAGGACAAGGGCACCGCGACTGCCGATGTCACCATTACCTGCAAGTCCATGAACAAGATCGTTGAAGATTTCGCCACCCAGTATCAGGAGAAGATCGCGGCGCTCGATACGATGCCTTCCGAGGACGACCTGTACAAGATGGCCGGCCAGGTCATGGTCGACGTGACCAAGGCCGCTAAGACCAAGGACACCAAGGTTACCTTCAAGTACACCGCCAATGACGATGGCGAGTGGTCTGCTGACGATTCCGCAACCACCGAGATGATGAATGCAATGATGAACTAGGGGAGTTACGCGGTAGTTCGTTGCGGCGTTTTACCAAACGCCGCAACTGCTCGACGCTGCAAACGCCCCTAAGCGGCAATCTGACGTTCAATTTCAAGGGCGCGACCAGAAGGTCAGCGCCCTTTCATTTCACGTCACCTTGCTCGCTTAGGGGCGTTTTCGCTGTCCGTCCTCTACCTGCGACGTTGCCATTGTTTGACCAGTCGTTTAAGAACGTCCCCAACGACTACTTTCCGCGCAACGGCATTGCGGCGGCTGGGTTGGGCAGCGCTGGCGTTACTCGCCCAGGATCAGCGCCGCGAGCTCTTCCTGCGTGTCAACCACGTAGTCGGCACCGGCTGCTTCGAGCTCTGCGCGGCCTCGGAAGCCCCAGCTGACGCCCGCACTCTTAAGGCCGGCGTTGTGACCGGTCAGGATATCGACATTGGAATCGCCCACGTAGAGCGTGGTCGACGGATCGGCGCCTAGCTCTTGCATCACATGCAGCGTGACGGGCGCTTCGGGCTTGGGCGGAAACGCATCGATACGGCCCTGTACCAGCGCAAAGCGCTCGGAACCAAAATACTTCTCGATAAGCGGAGCGGCCGAGACATGGTCCTTGTTGGTGAGTACGGCAAGCTGCACGCCCGCGGCGCGCAGGCGGTCGAGCATCTCGATCGTGCCGGCGTACGGTGCAGTGTGGTCTTCCTTGTGCTCGCCGTAATAAGCCCTAAACTCGGCAAGCGTCTGCTCAAACATACGGCCGTCGCCCGCATACTCGGCGGGCATAAAGCGCTCGACCAGCTTGAGCATGCCGTTTCCCACCTTGTAGCGGTACTCGTCTACGGCAAACGTGGGCCAGCCGTGCATCTCGCAGGTATGGTTGCCGGCGGCCGCCAGGTCCTCGAGCGTGTTGAGAATGGTGCCGTCCAGGTCAAAGATCACATGGGAAAAAGCTGCTGCCATGGGTGCTCCTGCCGCTTGAGTTGTAAAACGCACCCCATGATACTGGGCATGCGTGCCGGGCATGTTTGGAATCTGAATATCTTTAATAGCCCTGAGCCTTTGTCGTTAGCAAATCCTCGGCAGCTGCTCTCCCACGAGCATGTCGAGGATACGGGTCGAGCCCCAGCCGGTGCGTACGCGCACGGCGGGACGGGCGCCCTCGGCAAGTGGCAGCACGCGGCCGATAATGGCAGCGTGCTCGCCGTAGCGGGCGGCGCGCATGGCGGCCAGTGCCGCATCTGCCTGTTCGGCCGGCACCACAGCGACCATCTTGCCCTCGTTTGCCACCTGCAACACATCGTAGCCGAGCATCTCGCAGGCTGCCTGCACGTCGGGGCGCACGGGCACGGCATCCTCGTCGACCTCCATGGCAACGCCGCTGGCCTGGGCAAACTCGTTGAGCGTGGACGCCAGGCCACCGCGCGTGGGGTCGCGGAAGCAGCGTGTGTCGGGTGCTGCGGCAAGCACATCGGCAATCAGGTGGTTGAGCGGCGCGGCATCGCTTTCGATGGTGCTCGAAAACGCCAGGCCCTCGCGTTGGCTCATGATGGCGATGCCGTGGTCGCCGAGTGTACCCGACACCAGGATGATATCGCCGGGCCGGCAGTTGGCGCCGCTGAGCGCCACGCCCGCGGGCACCTCGCCCACGCCGGCGGTATTGATGTAGACGCCGTCGGCCCCGCCGCGCTCGACCACCTTGGTGTCGCCCGTGATTATGGACACGCCCGCCTCGCGCGCCGTCTCGGCCATCGTCTGCACGATTTGACGCAGCTTGTCCATGGGATAGCCCTCTTCGAGGATAAAGCCGCACGATAGGTAGCGCACGTTGGCGCCCGAGGTCGCGACGTCGTTGACGGTTCCGCACACGGCGAGGCGGCCGATGTTGCCACCGGGGAAGAACTGCGGCGAGACTACAAAGCTGTCGGTCGACATGGCGATGCGCCCGCTCGCGGGCAGCGCGGCGACGCCGGCGTCGTTGCCTTCGAGCAGCTCGGGCGACCCAAAGGCATCCAAAAAGACCTCATCGATGATGCGTTTCATCATCTGGCCGCCAGAGCCGTGGCCCAGCAGGACGGTGCTATCGGTAACGCTATGGGACATATCGAAAACTCCAATCGTGGGTGGTGCCGGTGTGCGGGTGTGTCCGGGCTAGTCGCGGTAGCGGTAGTACGCCGCGCAGCTGCCCTCGGAGCTCACCATGCACGGGCCGACGGGGTGCTCGGGCGTGCAGGTGCGGCCAAAGAGCGGGCAGCTGCTCGGCGCAATGGCCCCGCGCAGCACGTCGCCGCAGCGGCACCCACGCGGCTCGACCGTCGTCTCAACGGGCACGTCAAAGCGAGTGCGGGCATCAAAGCGCGAGAACTCGGGGCGGATGGAAAGGCCCGAGTTGGCAATCGGCCCCAGCCCGCGCCACGTGGTGTCGCATGGCTCAAACACCTGCTCGACCAGCTGGCGCGCCACGGGGTTGCCGTCTGCGTTGACGCCACGGCGGTAGGCGTTGTCGATTGCGGGCTGCCCCTCAACAACCATCTGGACCAGCATGCAGATGCCCTGCAGAATATCGACCGGCTCAAATCCGGTGACTACGCCTGGGGTCTCGAACTCATCGACCAAAAAGTCAAAGGGGGCTAAGCCCGTGATGGTGGCGACGTGTCCCGGAAGGATAAAGCCGTCGATAGTGGTCTCGGGATCGTTGGCGATGGCGCGCAGCGCCGGCGGCGTGGTCTTGTGGGCGCAATAGACCGAGAAGTTCTGGAGTCCGCGTGCATCGGCCTCCAAGATGGCGGCGGCGATGGTGGGCGTCGTGGTCTCAAAGCCGACGCCCATAAAGATGACCGGGCGATCGGGGTTGTGTTCGGCGATATCGAGTGCATCGAGCGGGGAGTACACAATGCGAATATCGCGCCCCGCCGCCTTTTGCGCGGCGAGCGAGGTAGACGACCCGGGCACGCGCATCATGTCGCCAAAGGTGGTGATGATGGCGCCGTCCATCTTGGCGAGCGCGATTGCATGGTCGATATCGCGGTTGGCGGTAACACAGACGGGGCAACCCGGACCGCTCAGCAGTTTGAGCCCGGCAGGCATAATGGAGCGAAAGCCATAGCGACCGATGCTCACGGTGTGCGTGCCGCAGACTTCCATAAGGTTGATGGCGCGGTCGCCGACGAGTTCACGGATGTGCTCGATGAGCTCGCGAGCCAGCTTGGGATCGCGGAATGCCGAGAAGTCGATACCGGAGCGAGCCGGCTGTCCGGCCGCCACTAGTAAGCCTCCGCCGGGTTGGTGGCCAGCTGGTCTTCTTCGACCAGTTCGGTCATGGTGTTGACCAGGTCGAGCGTCTCCTGCGCCTCCTGCTCGTCGACAATCTGAATGCCAAAGCCGGCGTGCACGAGAATATAGTCGCCTACCTGTGCCGTCGGCACGAGGCGCAGCGAAACGGGGCGCTCGATGCCCATCATGTCGACGGTCGCCTTAAGGTCGTCGTCGCGTTTGACCACTTTACCGGGAACGGCAAGGCACATAATGTTCCCCTTTTATACGTTTTGCGCTGGATAGGCGCCTAATTACCCATCAGTTGATGGTAGCGCTCGCGGGAGTCACGAGCAAACGCGTTACACCTGTGAGACGGCGGCGCGCAGGCTGGCAAAACAGCCTATCGCGATGCCGTCTGCGCGAGGCGAGCGCGAGCGATGGCGGCCTGACCGTAGGCGATGCAGCCGTCGTTGACGGGCACGGCGTGGGAGACCAAGACGGCAAGACTGGCGTCTTTGAGTTCGTGGGTAAGGAGCCGAAGCAAAAGTCGGTTCATGAACACGCCGCCCGAGAGCGCGACGGTGTCGAGGTCTTCACGGACGCAGATCTCGCTTGCGATGCGGGCCGACGCGCGTGCGATGGCGACATGGAAGTCGAGCGCGAGCTTGCCGGCGGGCACGCCGGTCCTGATTCCCTCCAAAAGCGCCTCAAAAAGCGGTCTGGAGTTCAGAACATGGCAGTCGTCCGGACGGGATGATTCGGTTACGGAAAAGCTGGCCATATTGCCGGTGGGGCAGGCACTTTCACTGCTGAATGCGCGCCAGGCGGCGGCTTCGAGTTCTATGGCGGGTTCGCCCTCGTAGGTTGCCTTGTCGCAGATGCCCAGAATTGCTGCCGCGGCATCAAAGAGACGTCCCATGCTGCTGGTACGCGGGCTGTTGATGCCGCGCTCGATCATGGTGGCTGTCACGCTACGCGTTTGCTCGTCGAGGCTGTCCAAAAGCTGAGCGGCGCCTGGGTGCTCGAGTAGGCCGAGTTCGCTGAGCAGGGCAAAGGCGTTGCGTCGAGCGTCGCGTACGGAGGCCGCCCCGCCGGGGAGCGCCCAGGTGAGCAAATGCGCGGTGCGCTCAAAGCCGTCAAGGCTGGCAACAAGAAACTCGCCGCCCCAAATGGTCCCATCGGTGCCGGCGCCGGTGCCGTCGAAGGCGATGCCAAGGACACGCGTGTCGGTTGCAAGCTGGCCCGCGGCGATGGCCTCGGCCATTACGCTCGCGATATGCGCATGATGGTGCTGCACCTCGACGAGCGGCAGATTGCATTTTCGCGCCTGCTCGCGCGCCCACTGGCCCGATAGATAGCTGGGGTGTAAATCGCAGGCCAAGGCGGCGGGCGCCAAGTCAAAGAGATCTTCCAAGCGCGTGCGCGCGGCGTTCCAGGCATCGAAGGTCCCGCCGTTTTCAACATCGCCGATATGCTGCGACACAAAACAGGTTGCCTCGCCGTTCGTCCCTTCGCGCGTGAGCGCAATCGTGGCCTTTTGTTGTGGCCCGCAGGCGAGGATGCAGGGTACAGTGCCGTCGCATGCCGGCAGCGGTAACGGCTGCGGAGCGTATCCGCGGGCGCGGCGCACGGGCATAACGGCGCCGTCGACCACGCGCACTACAGAGTCGTCGTAGCGCGAGAGGATCGCGCGGTCGTTACCGAGCAACGAGTCGGCGATGCCGGCGGCAATGAGGTGTTTCCAGGCAAGGTCGTCGTCGGTCTCGATGGGTTCTTCGCTCAGGTTTCCGCTGGTCATGACGAGCGCGTGCATACCGCAGACTTCTACCGCGGCAAGCAGCAGATGCTGAAGCGGGGTGTAGGGGAGCATAACACCGAGCTCGGGAAGGTCATGCGCGACGGACGGCGCGAGCGCGAGGGCGTCGGGGGAATCTCCACTCTCGCAAACGGCACGTCGGCGCAGCAGCACAATGGGGCGAATGCTGCCGGTCAGCAAGCCGCGCTCAACGTCGCTGACATGGCACAGGCGTTCAACGTCGGCAAGGTCGCGCACCATAACGGCAAGCGGCTTGTTGCTGCGGCGTTTGCGGCGGCGAAGCTCGGCTACCGCCTGCTCGTTGGAGGCGTCGCATGCCAAGTGAAATCCGCCCAGCCCCTTGATGGCGACGATACCGCCACCGGCCAGCAACTCAACACAGCGGTCGATAATGGCGTCGCTGGCCTCGCGTGTGGTGCCGACGGCCGGTGTCGCGGACGAATTCCCGCACGCATTGCCGTTCACAGCCTCGCGCCACGTAATATGCGGCCCGCAATCAAAGCAGGCATCGGGCTGCGCGTGAAAACGCCGGTCGAGTGGGTCGGCATACTCCGCGGCGCACTTGGGACACATGGGAAAACAATCCATCGAGGTGGCCGCTCGATCGTAAGGCAGCGAGCGGATGATGGTAAAGCGCGGCCCGCAGTTAGTGCAGTTGATAAAGGGGTAGTGATAGCGTCGGTCGGCGGGATCGAACAACTCGCGCAGGCAATCGTCACAGGTAGCGATATCGGGCGAGACGAGCGTCGTGTGCGCGGTCTGGTCCTGCGATGCCACAATGCGAAAGCCCTGCTCACCGGCAGCGCTCCAACCGCCAGGCCCCAAATCCGCAATATCGACTCGCTCAACGCGGGCTGCCGCAGGCGCATGCTCAGAAAGCGCGGCAACAAAAGCATCGAGCGCATCGGCCGGAGCGTGCGCCTCGATATGCACGCCGTCGCCCGCGTTGAGCACCCATCCGCAAATGCCATGCGCCATGGCCTCGCGATACACAAACGGTCGCATGCCAACGCCCTGCACAATGCCCGTCACATGAATATGCACATGCCGCATGCGACACCCCTCATCAAAACCGACCAAAAAGGGACAGGTTTATTTTGGTCGGTAAAACTTCTAAACCTGCCACAACAAACCTGTCCCTTTTTGGCAGGTGCGCTACAGTCCCAGGCTCTGCTTGGTGGCGGCGCACGTGAGCTCGCCGTGCTTAACGCCGCGCAGGCCCAGCAGACGGTCGGCCAGCTCGTAGACGCGCTCGCCGCGACCCTTGAGCGCCAGAATCTCTAAGCAGTTGTGGTGATCCAGATGCACGTGCATGGTCGATACGATCTCGTCGGTGTAGTCGTGCTGCACTTCGTCCAGACGGCGCGTCAGGTCGCCGGTATGGTGGTCGTAGATCATGGTGAGCGACCCGATAACATGCTCATCGGGCGTGCGCATCTGCTCCTTGGCGATCGAGGCGCGAATCAGATCGCGTACGGCCTCGGATCGGTTAGCCACGTCACCACGGCGCGCGATCTGCTCGTCAAAGCGGCGCAGCAGGTCGTCGGGCGCGGTGACCGAAAAGCGGACCAGCTCGGAGCTGGAGCCGCTGCAGCGGCAGCTCGCATCGTCGTCCACACCGTGATCGTGCGCGTGCTCGTGCTCGGCCACGTTACACCAGTTTCACAGAGCCGACGGAGTTGTGATCTGCCTCGATGGCCTCCTCGTAGCCCTCGAGCGCATCGTGCGCCTCGTGCAGCGCAGACATGGCGGCCTCGAGCTTGGCGCCAATGCGCTCCATATCAAAGTTCTCGGTCGCATGCAGCAGCTGATGGCTCCACTCGTGAGCGAGCTCAATGGTGTCGTCGACCTGCTTGACGCTCATGGCAAGCTGGCTCATGTTCATTCCGACGTCATGCATAGGAATCTCCTTTTGTACGGGGCGATATGGTGGTTCAGATTCTACTACGCCCGCCTTGAGCGCCGCCGCATAAGAAAACGGGTGCGAGTCCGTCTGACCCGCACCCGTTCACTGGGGGCTGTTTGTAACTACCATACTATCCGTGGTCGCATGCCTTGCGTTTGGCACTCCGGTGAGCGGTGCGAAACCGCTCATGGACGGCAGACAAGTAACAAGCGTATTACAGATGTTTCTCCAGCAGTGCCTGAAGTCTTGCCTTGGGTAAGGCGCCAACCGAGCGGTCGACCTCCTCGCCGTTCTTAAAGACGATCAGCGTGGGGATGCTCATGACGCCAAACTTCATGGCCAGGTCCTGGTTGTCGTCGACGTTGCACTTGGCCACAGCCAACTTGCCGGCCAGCTCGTCGGCAACCTCGTCTACGATGGGCGAGAGCGAGCGGCAGGGGCCGCACCACGGGGCCCAAAAATCAACCAGTACGGGCAGGCTATCGTTGACGACAGCGCCGAAGTTCTCGGGGGTAATCTGCTTAATGTCAGCCATGGTGACCTCCATAATACGACGCGGCTCGGCCGCGTAAAACTCAGTACGACCGTGCTTATACCCAGCGGCCCGCAAAGCAACCACTCGCGGGCGGCTCTTTTATATAATGGTGGGCACGCAAACGATTGGAGAGCGCATGCCCACGTCACAAAGCCAGAAAAAAGAAGCCATCGCTCAGGCGACCGAGCAGGAGCTCGCGTCGCTTGCAGATCGCGGTGTGCGTATCGCGGGCAACGCGTGCTCGCCGATTGTGCTGGTCAAAGGCGATTTGGATGAAGCCGAGTGCTCGGGCGGCGAGCTGGCTGCCGGCGCGGATGGCGCCGCGTTGCGCAAGGCGCTCGGTGCCATCGGATATGCCCCCGAGGATTTTTGTGTGCTGGCAAGCGTCGCCGGCGCGGGCGACGGAGCGGTCGCGGCGGGCGAGGCCCTGACGTGCGACCTGTTCCGCGAGGCGCTGGAGACCTTGGACCCCGAGGCGGTGCTGCTGCTGGACAACAGTGCGGCCGATGTCATGCGCGAGACCTATGCCGATATGCTTGTGGCAATTGATGACTTTGACACCGCCATGCTCAAGCCCGGCCTGGTCGCCCATGTGCAGGGGCGCCGCGTGCTGGCGCTCGACGGTTTTGAGGCGGCGCTCACCGACAAGGCCGCCAAGCAGCGCATGTGGGCCTACATTAAGCAGCTGACCCCGGCGGCTGCACCGCTGTAGCGAGGTTGGCGGCAGCCCCTACATCACGGCGCGCAGCTCAAACCGGTCGCCGTTAATGCGGAACTGGCAGTTGCCGTTCATGCGCTCGACGGCAAGCATAATGCTCTTGGTGCCAAAGCCGTGCCCAGTGTGCTGAGCCACGGGCATGCCGTCGACCATGTGCGGCGCACGGCCAAACGTGTTGGAAACCAGCAATAGAAGCTGACCGTCTTCGTAGCGAAGGTCCAGGTCGACAAACCGCTTGCCTTCGGGGGCGGCGCTCGCCGCGGCGATGGCATTGTCCAGGGCGTTCGATACCACACTGAATAGATCGACATCGCCCACGTGGACGGTTTCGGGCACGGCGGCGTGCAGGTCGGCGGTGATGCCGTGCGCGTTGATGTCCGCGGAAAGCGACGAGAGCGCAATGTTGACCGTTTCGTTGGCGCAGTAGCGGCGCACGGCGGTGCGGTCGTTGGTCTCGCAGAGCGCGTCGATGCGCTCGAGTGCCTCATCGGTGTGACCCTCTTCGATCAGGGCCGCTAGACCGCGCAGGTAGTGGCGCATGTCGTATCACATTGAGACCAAGTCAAGAAGAATCGCTTCGGTCGAATCGCGTCTTTTGGGTGAGTTCTCAACGTCCGCTGCCGCTGGTTTCCACCGTATGCCGAAAACACCCGGACGATGCCGTGCAGATCGCTTCGCTCTGCTATAGTCTCCCAAATTCACGTTTTCTATTGGGATGGTGGTTAATATGGGCGACATACTCGAATCGTTCCTGCGCGTGGCGATGGTGGTGTTCATCGTCGGTCCGCTCACTGCATGGGTCGCCCGTCGCGGCGCGCGCGAGCGCAGTGAGGCGACGGACAGCCTCGATCGCTTCACGGTGCGCATGCCCGCTGCCATTCGCACGATCATCGCCTGCTGCGCCGTCGCGTTTGAACTGCTCATGCTGGGTGTCTACGTCTGGCAGGGCGTCTCGTTGGGCGAGTGGGACCACGAACTTGTGTGGTTCGGTCACGCCATGGCGCTCGCGGGCATGGCCATCTGGGCCCTGCTGAGCATCCCGCGCATCGACGTGGACGGTGAGCGAATTCTCTCGCGTAACGCCTTCGGCATCCGCAAGGAGACGACGTTTGGCAACATCACCCGTGCAACGCTTCACGCGCAGATGATGAGGATCGACCTGTTCGAGGGCGACCGGAAGTTCTGCTCGATAAGCCTCGAGGGGGTGTGCTCGCTCAACCTCCTCGCCCGTCTGGAGGAAGAGGGCATCGAGGTCTCGGACGCTGTTGACGGCCCGATGACCAAGGCGGGTCTGTGTTGGTCTGCCATCAAGCCGTTGACGATTGTTTTCAACGGTATGGCGCTCGTCTTCTCGCTCGTGATCGCCTTCATGGCTGTTTTCACCGACGCCGGTGCTCGTCTGCTCTTGCTCGTCCCGTTCCTCTTCCTGTTCATAGGGGGACTCCTGCCCCTGCTCATGCTCAGCATGCCCGCCCGCGGCATCCTCGAGATCGGCAGGCAGGAGCGCGAACTCGGCTTCTCCTTCGCCGAGGAGATTGCAAGTCGAGGTACCACGGGCACTTCGCTTGTCGACGATGATTGGTTCATCGAGATCAGCAATGCCCGCGTCGTGGCGTTCCGTCGCGATTACCTCAAGAAGGTCACGGCGCACGAGAACAGCGAGAGCGGCGACCGTTGCACGGTGACCACGAAAGGCGGTCGCAAAATCAAGGTGTATGCAGCGGGCAGCACGCTCGAGGACCTGCGCTCGTGGTTCAAACAGGGTGCCAAGGCCAGAAGCACGCTCGACCGTGCAGAGGACGCGCTCGAGACGACGTCTGATTGGGTTGTCTGACCTGTATCGTCTTTTCGGACACGCATGCTAGAGGCCCAATCCTTTAGAATGCATTCATCGACGACCGAGAGGACGGTATGCTATGTCCAACCCAGCCGCCAAGTACACCGACGAGTTCAGGCGCGAGACCGCCGACTACATCATCTCGACGGGCAGGCCGATAACGGAATGCTGCGCAGAACTGGGCCTGAATTCCAAGACCGTGAACAAGTGGGTGCAGAACCGCCGGCGCGAGCTTGCCGGCGGGCCCGACCCCAAGGCCGAGGACCGCGAGCTTCGCGAGGCGAAAAGGCGCATACGCGAGCTCGAGATGGAGAACGCCTTCTTGAAAAAAGCCGCGGCCTTCTTCGCCAAAAGCCAGGCGTAGCCGCATGATACCGGATGATGTTGGCGGAGAAGGCCGAATTCCCGGTGAAAATGATGGCCCGCGTGCTCGGCGTGAGCCGATCGGGCTTCTACTCGTGGCTCTCCAACGGCTGCCCGCGAGAAAACTGGTCGGCCGAGCGCGAGGCGGTCCGGCGCGTGTGGCTGGAGTCGGACCGCAGGTTCGGCTTCCGGTTCGTGAAATGCTTCCTGCCCGGCGAGTTCTCCGGATTGACCCTGTACAGGGTGCGCAAGCTGATGCACGAGCTGGGAATACGCGGCTGCACGCCCAACGCCAGGAAGCGCACCACCATCCCCGACCCGAAGGCCAGGCCCCGGCCCGACCTGGTGAGCCGCGACTTCACCAGTCCCGTTCCAACCTACAAGCTCGTGGGCGACATCACCTACCTGCGCACCGGCGAGGGATGGCTGTACCTGTCGACGGTCATCGACCTCAACACCCGCATGGTGGTGGGCTGGTCGCTCTCCGAGCGCATGACCGCCGACATCGTGGTTTCGGCGCTGGCGTCGGCCAAATCGCGCGGCTACGTGGCCGGCAACGCGATATTCCACGCCGACCGCGGCGCCCAGTACACCAGCAGGCTTCTGGCCGAATGGGCGCGCGACAACGACGTGCGGCTGTCCTGCAGCCGCACCGGCAACTGCCACGACAACGCGGTGGCCGAGTCGTTCCTCGCCACGCTGAAGAACGAGATGTACTACAGGCGCAGCTTCCCGACCAGGGATTCCGCCAAGCACGCGGTGGTCGAGTTCATCGAGGCGTACTACAACCGCCGAAGGCCCCGCTCGACGATCGGCTACAAGGTGCCGGCCGAGGCCATGGCGGCCTTCTTCGAGAGAACCGAGCCCAAGCCCGAGGCCATGCCTATGGCCGCTTGATTCCTCGAGCTTGCGTGTCCGAAATCTTGACACAGGTCAGAAGGCCTCGATGCCAGCGCTGCGCCGATATGGGGCAGCGGCCCCCCCGTTGGCCGCCATGGCCCTGACTTCCGAGCGTATGCTGGCGCCGCTCGTCTTAAGACGTCGACCTCCATCCGGAGCCTGCGGTTCTCGCGCTCGGGCTCCAGGATCCGGTTCTACTCGGGCGTGCGGTTGTCGGCGGCGCGCGGCGAGCCGGTCTCGTTTATCGACTTGACCCGCCTCTCCACGGTGCTCTTGTCGAGGTCGCACTCGTCCATGGCCTCGCGCCTGGGCTTTCCGGCGTTGTGGAGATCGACTATCTTCCTCTTGAACTCGTCGGTGAAATGCCTCGGTCTGGGGCCGGTCGAGGCCGAGCCCCCGGTCCGGCTGGGGTAGCATGTCGCTGCGGACCACTGTCTTTCCTCTCGTTGAATATCTAGGCGCTGACGATTCTAGGCGATGGCCCTCTCTTGCTTCTTACACCTCGATTGTGCTCGCTACCCCCAGCGGGTCCGGATCGAGCGATCCGGACCCGCTTTTGGGGTTTGCCGGAAACCCGGTGGTCAAAAAAGGCCAAATATGAGTACTGTTACCAGTTTAGTGGCAGCCAAATGGCCTCCAAAATCGGTGCCAGCGGCCAAAAGTGCATCGATTTTCGTCCTTCAGAGTCGTGATCGGGGGTGGCGCGCGCAGACGTGGTGTAAGAGCGTCCCGAGGTCCGTCGCTGCAAGT
>NZ_QRWD01000027.1 GCF_003459505.1 Collinsella sp. AF20-14LB | reverse complement strand
GCCCTCGCGGCCTAGTCGCTATTTAGGGCGTCCAAGATTTGGGACGCAGTTCAGCACGCGCTGCAGGGTCTTTTTGCATGTCATGTTTAGTTGTTACCAACACCTTAGATAGCGGCGACAACCTCGATCTCGACCAGACCGCCAGCCGGAAGAGCGGCAACCTGGAAAGCGCTGCGCGCGGGGAACGGGGCCTCGAACTTGGAGGCGTAGATCTCGTTTACGGCAGCGAAGTCGGCAATGTCAGCCAGGTAGACTGTGGTCTTGACGACATCGGCAAAGGTGGCGCCGGCAGCGGTCAGCAGGGCCTCGACATTAGCAAGGGACTGCTTAGCCTGGGCCTCGACACCCTCGGGCAGCTTGCCGGTCGCGGGATCGATGCCCAGCTGGCCGGACAGAAACACCATGTTGCTGGTCTGGATACCGGGGGAATACGGGCCGATGGCTGCGGGTGCGTTATCGGAAGACACGACGGTCTTGCTCATGTTTTTCTCCTTACAAGTAAAAGGGAACGGGAGCGCGGCGTTCACACCGGGAGGCACAGTTCGGTCTGAACACCGCGCTTGATTGGGATAGTACTCAAGGTTTCCGCGCGATGCAAGATTATTATCACGTTGCGAGAATATTTTATCGCCCAACGGTTTCCCCGGACCGCTGAACGGTTCTCATGTGAAGCAGCCAGTCCAAGCTGCTGAAGACTTTATCCCGCTTAGAGCACGGGCATCGCCTGCCGCGACGGCACCACTATACTTTTGAGTATCTGAGCATTTTGAAAGGCAGGATATGACCGCAACCGCCAGTCGAACCACCAACCGCAGACCCGAACTCTTGGCCCCCGCCGGAGGCCCGGAGCCCTTTGCCGCCGCGCTCGCCGCCGGGGCAGACGCCATCTACTGCGGCATGGGCAGCTTCAACGCACGCCGCAAGGCCACCAACTTTACCGACGAGGCCTTTGAGCAGGCCTGCCGCGCCGCGCATCTGGCCGGCTCGCGCGTCTACGTCACGGTCAACATCGTCATCAAGGAATCCGAGATGAGCGATGCGCTGCAGCTCATCCATCGCTGCTCCACGCTGGGCGCCGACGCCTTCATCATCCAGGACTGGGGCCTGTTCTTTGAGGTCAAGCGCACGATGCCCGGCATCGAGACGCATATCTCGACCCAGGCGAACATCCACGACGACCGCGGAACCCTTTGGTGCCGCGAGCAGGGCGCCGACCGCGTGACCCTCTCGCGCGAGCTTTCCATCGACGAGATTGCCGCCATTCACGATGCCGCGCCCGATGTGGACCTTGAGGTCTTTAGCCATGGCGCCATCTGCTTTTGCTACTCTGGCCTGTGTCTGCTTTCGAGCTTTGCCATGGCGGGACGATCGGCCAACCGTGGCATGTGCGCCCAGCCCTGCCGCTTGCCCTACGAGCTGATCGACGAGAACGGTCGCTCGCTCTCCCCTGCCGGTCGCGAGCGCGCGCTGTGCCCGCGTGACACCAACACTTCACAACTTGTTCGCCGCCTGTATGACGCCGGCGCCGCGTCGCTCAAGCTCGAGGGCCGCATGAAGGCGCCCGATTACGTGTATTCCATCGTCGACGTGTATCGTCATCAGATTGATGACATGCTGGCCGGAACCACCGTTGCCAAGGACGAGAAAGACGCCCGCCAGCGCCAGCTCAAGCGCTGCTTTAACCGCGACTTTACGCACGCCTATCAGGACGGCACCTCGGGCGACGAGATGATGAGCTATGAGCGTTCCAACAACCGCGGCCAGATCGTGGGCACGGTGCTGGGCAGCCGCCCGGCCAACCGCGATGTGCGCGGCCTCAAGCCCGACGACCGCCGTCGCCGCGCCGCCATCGCCCGTATTGAGCTGTTTGAGCCCGTGGGCAAGGGCGACCTGCTGGAGCTTCGCCACGATAACGAGTTTGACCAGTTCCTGACCGCCATTGCCGCCGATGATGCCGCAGCCGGTGAAGTCATCGAATGTCGCGTACCCCGCAGCATGCCCGAGGGCTGCCGCGTCCGCGTGATTCGCAGTCAGCGTGCCATCGACGCCGCCGGCGCCGCGCTCAAGCGCGATGTGCTGCGCCGCCGAGCTGTTGATGTGTCCGTCGTGGCGCGTCTGGGCGAGCCGTTTACCGTTACGCTCACCTGCTGCGACGACCCTTCGCTTACGGCCACGGCCACGGGCTTTACCGTCGAAGCCGCCAAGACCCGTGCGGTCGAGGCGTCCGATCTGGTTGAGCACGTCGGCCGCATGGGTTCCTCTCCCTTTGAGGCTGCGAGCTTTGAGGTGGCGCTCGATGAGGGCTGTGGCATGGGTTTCTCCGCCGTACATAAGGTGCGCGCCGCCGCTTGCAAGGCGCTGGAAGAGGCCATTCTGGCGCCGTACGCGGAGCGCGCGAAAACGCTCGAGCTGCCGGCGATTGTCACCAGTGATTCCCGCCCCGCGCCCGCGCACTACCGCGACGAGCCGCAGATCTGCGCCACCGTCACCACGCTCGAGGCTGCCGAGGCAGCCCGCGCGGAGGGCGCAACGCGCATCTACATGACCACCGACGTACTCGACGCGGCCGGGCTCTCCCCCACCGACGCATTTGAGCAGGGTATCGTGCCCGTACTCGACGAGGTCTGCCGCGCCGTTGACCACGTCCGCGTTGACCCGTGGGTTGTTGTCGGTGCCACGGTCGCTATTGGCAACATCTCTGAGCTTGCCCTGGCCGCCCAGGTTGGCGCCACGGCCGAGATTCGCTCTTGCCTGCCGGTTCATAACACGCCCTGCATGGAAGCGCTTGCCGAGCGCGGAGCCGGTGCGTTTTGGCTCTCGCCCGAGATCACGCTCGACGAGATTGTCTCGCTCGGCGCCGCCGCGCCCGCGGCGCTGGGCATCACCGTCTTTGGCCGCCCGCGCGTCATGACAAGCGAGCATTGCATTCTGCAGGTTGCCAACGGCTGCATCCACGATTGCGCCAACTGCCGCCTGCGTGCCCGCAAGCTCTCGCTCAAGAATATCGACGGCAAGGTCATGCCCGTGCGCACCGACATCCATGGCCGCTCTCGCTTGTACGACGCCTACCCCATCGACCTTACGCCGCAGGCACCACAGCTGCTCGACGCCGGCGTGCGCCGTCTTATGGTGGACGGCACGCTGCTCGAGACGGATGAGGTGGGCCGCGCCGTCGCACGCGTCCGCCGCGCCGTCGAGGCCGCACAGGCCGGCCGTAAGCCCGCCGCCCGCCTGCGCGGGGCGACCTCGGGCTGCATGTTTGTGGGAATTAGCTAACCGAAAGGCTTACACGTGAACGAAGAACCTCAAGTCCTCTACTGCGACGCCTGGCTCATGGCCATCGACAAGCCCGCCGGCATGATCGTCCACGGCGACGGCACCGGCGAGCGCACGCTCACCGACTACGCCAGCGACCTGCTGCTGGCGATGGGCGACGGCTTTGCCGCGACCGACATGCAGCCGCTCAACCGCTTGGACCGTGACACCACCGGCGTGGTGCTGTTCTCACTCGACAAGCAGACGCAGCCCGCCTTTGACCAGATGATCATCGACCACGCGTTCGAAAAGCACTACCTGGCGCTGGCCGAGGGCAAGATCGACTGGAACGAAAAGCTCATCGACAAGCCCATCGCCCGCGACCGCCACGATAGCCGCAAGATGCGCGTCGGCGCCAGCGGCAAGCCGTCTCAAACGCGCGTGAAGGTGCTCAAGCGTCTTAAGAGCCGTCGTGGCCTGCCCACGCGCTCGTATATCGATGTCGAGTTGCTCACCGGCCGCAAGCACCAGATCCGCGTACATCTGGCCAGCGAGCGCCATCCCCTGGTGGGCGATGACCTGTACGGAACGCCGCGTCCCTGCGGCCTCATGCTCCATGCCCACAGCGTGTCCTTTACGCATCCCGTAACCGGCGAGCACATCCACATCGAAGCCCCCTGCCCCTGGGGGCCCTAAACCACCACAAAGGGGACAGGCACCTTTATGGTGGTTTTGCCGCGATGGCTCTGCCGGATTCCCAAACATCTCGATCTGTAACAGCTAAAGCCCATTTTGCGGTCTATCTGTTACAGATCGAGACATTCGAATCCCCTCAAGGGAATAATCTCAATCTGTAACAGTAACTCGGCAAAATCAGTCCCAGATGTTACAGATTGAGACAAAGGGACGGCGCGGTTCGTAAGTATCTCGATCTGTAACACCTAGCCCACTTTTAACGGTCCAGTTGTTACAGACTTAGACAAACCGGCAGACAACGAAAGCGGCGACGCCCGTGATGGACGTTGCCGCTTTTCTATTGAGAAAACTACTCGGTTTTCGTTACTAACCACCACAATGGGGACAGGCACCTTTGTGGTGGTTTTGGCCTTGCCCCGCCGCTAGACCGTGATGACGTTGTCCATCGTCTGGTACTTGGCAGGCACCTCGCCCGTGGTGATGATCGTCGCGTCGCGGAAGTCCGCGAACTTGACGGGTGCCACCATGCCAAATTTGCTGGCATCAGAGATTACGAAGCGTTTGGCCGTATGGCGCATCGAGATGCGCTTGACCTGTGCCTCCTCGATATCGGGCGCCGTGAAGCCCTGCTCGGCGGCAATGCCGTTAGAGCCCCAAAAGCCGCAGTTGAAGTTGTAGCGGTCTAGAGTTGCCAAGGCATCGGGGCCAACGAGCGCCTCGGTCTCGGGTTTGAGCTCGCCGCCCAGCACCACGGTACGCATGCCGCGCAAAGCGAGATGCTGAGCATGGAGCACGGAATTAGTCACATAGGTGACCCCTTCGAGATGCGGAAGATGCTCGATGAGCCTGAGCGTCGTCGAACCCGAATCGATGTACACAAAGCTCTCGGGCTCTACCAGCGCCGCCGCACGGGCGCAGATACGTTCCTTGTCGTCGTTATGGAGATCGCTGCGCTCATTAAGCGTTAGGTCGCGCGTCACGTGCGCGCGCTCAAGGCTCGTCGCCCCACCGTGCACCTTGGCGATACGGTGTGCGCGATTGAGCGTCTGCAGGTCGCGCCGAATGGTAGACGCCGTCACGCCCAGGGCTTCGGCAAGCTCCGGCACGGTAACCGAGCCGGTCTGCTGAACCATCGACACGATCGCGTTGAGCCTATCTTCCGCTAGCATCGCTTACTCCTCCTCGGGGTACACGACTCCCCAGTCGGCGCGTAGCTTGGTCATCAGCTCCATAACATCAGAAGCATAATCCAGCAGCTCACGCTTAGAGTCGTCGCCGGCAACGGCCTTCTCAAGATCGGCCATCTCATAGCAAAGGGCGTAAGCCTCGGTGCCGGCGTGGACCTCCTCGCGGTGGCCGTCCGCAGTCCACACGATGGTCGCGTGATCGGCGCGCGGATACTCGTTGACCTCGATATAGCACTTATCGAAGCTAATAATCGAGCGCTTGGGTTGCTTGGAGTGGAGCGTGAGGCCCACAACACCCAGCTGCTGCTCGGCATTACGGCAGACGATGCCGCCCGCAACGTCAACACCGGTCTCACAGGTGTTGCCCAACGAAACGACCTCAATGGGCTGGCTTGCCATAAAGAGACGCATGACGGACAGGGCATACACGCCAATGTCGAGCATGGCACCGCCAGCAAGGTTGCGGTTGTAGAAGCGATTGGTCAGATCGCCGTACTCCTTGTAGCTACCAAAGTTGAGCTGGGCGAGGTTCATGCGACCAAACTCGCCGGCATCCATGCGACGGCGCAGCTCTTGATACAAGGGCATATGAAGCACCGTGGTGGCGTCCATGAGGACGACGTTGTGCTCGTCGGCGATGGCACGCGCCTCGTCGAGCTCAGCGGAATTGAGGGTAATGGCTTTCTCGCAGAGCACGTGCTTGCCGGCGGCCAGCGCGTCACGCAGATAGGTGATATGCGTGTTGTGCGGCGTGGTGATATAGACGGCGTCGATGCCCGGATCGGCGTAGAGGTCCTCAACCGATTCATAGACCTTCTCGATGCCATACTGCTCAGCAAAAGCCTGAGCCTTGGACAGCGTACGGTTGGCGACGCCCGCAAGCTTGCGGCCGGCAAGAGCGAGAGACTGGGCCATCTGGTTGGCGATAACGCCGCACCCGATCACAGCCCAACGAAGCTCGGGAGCCGTAAAGATATCATCGGGGAATGGCTTGTCCTGGACCGAAGCGAACGCTGCTTTTGCGGCTGCCGCGGAGTCGAGTGGAGCCTGCTTGGAATCTACCATATGTGCCTCCTGTGTCATAGAACGTCTTGCATTTCGGATAGCTCTATATTCGCACAAACACGCGCGTTTGTGCGCGTGTTTGCGTATCTCACCGCTAAACGGTCATTTTTATCCCGTAAACGGCGCATCTATACGCATATTCACGCAATCCCACGCACGCAAATACGCACAAATGCGAACCGGGCATTGCTCAGAGACAGGGGCTTATGCTTAGAACTCAAAAGACAGGATGATCCGCTTCGCCTCGTCGCTCATGGCGCGCTGCAGCTCTAAGGACCGTCCCAAACTGCCGACAGAAAAGGAACGTTCCAAACTGCAGACAGAAAAAGAACGTCCCCAGGCGCCGGCATTTCAAGAGTACTCATTTAAGTCTGTCCCCAATGAGTGGGAGTAATCAGAGACCCTTTGCGAGGGAGGCCGGACGTGGCCTTCCTCGTTTTTATTCATGGACTATAGTCCGTGCCGCGCGGCACGCGCGGCATAGAAAGCCACCCGCTCAGCGGGTGGAGGCCAATTTCCGCTACGCGACAAAAACCTTCCCCCTAGCATGAGGATTGTTCAGGTCATCATACTAGGGGGAAGGTGATTGCTGTGGCCCAGAAAGCCAACAGCCTCGCGTACACGAAATGGCTGTGCAAGTACCGCATCGCACCGAGGTCAAGCTCATCGCCGCCATCGTCGAGAAGCACCCCAAGGTGCGCTTTGCCGCGAGCCGCACCTCGGCCCACGCCGACCTCTACGACCGCATGGAGCAGGCCCTGTGCGAGCGCGTGGCCAACGCGGTGGAGGTCGTCCGCTCCGACATCAGCCCCGCGCTTCTTGTCCACACCGGTCCAAACCTCGTGGGTGTGGCGGTCCAGGGACTCTAGCGGAGGCGGGGCGTCCTGCCCCAAAAACAAATGCAAAAGACGAGCACTTCTTGCCGCTCAATTGGCAAGAAGCGCTCGTCTTTTCTTAACGCGTTGTATGGCGGAGAGAGCGCAAGTTACGCGAGCGCCCTTCTTGCCAGCTCGGCCGCGCCGAGGATTCCTTGGTCGCCGCCGCAGCCCGGGGCGCAGATGTAGCTCTCCATGTCCTTAAGCTCGGCGGTCTGGATGTAGCCACCCAGATATTCGAGGGTCTTCTTGCGGACGATGCCGTAGAGCTGCTCCTGGTGCATCACGCCGCCGCCGAGGACGATGCGGCGAGGCGAGTACATGAGCACGAGGTTCGCGCACATCTGCCCCAGATAATCCCCCTCGAGCGCCCACACCTCATCGTTGTCCGCGAGCTCGGCCGCGGGCTTTCCCCAGCGCGCGGCGATGGCGGGGCCAGAGGCGAGCCCCTCGAGACAGCTCGCGTGGCTCGGGCAGACGCAGCGTCCCTCCTCGGTGGGACGGGTCCTTACCAGCATGTGACCGGCCTCGGGGTGCAGCATGCCGTGAAGGAGTCTGCCCGCGCACATGACGCCCGCGCCCACGCCGGTGCCGATGGTCACGTAGACGGCGTCCTCGAGCCCCTTGCAGCAGCCGAAGACCACTTCGCCGAGGCAGGCAACGTTCACGTCCGTGTCGTAGGCCACCGGAATCCCGAGGGCGTCGGCGAACGCGGCGCGAAGACCATGGCCTCGCCACGCGAGCTTGGGCGTCTGGAGGATGGAGCCGTAGCGCTCGTCGTTGGGGTCGACGCAGGTCGGGCCGAAGGCGCCGATGCCCAACGCGTCCACATCGCGGGCGGTGAACCACTCGATCATCTGCGGGACGGTCTCGGCGGGCGTAAGCGTCGGGGTCTCCATACGGTCGAGGACTTCGCCGTCGCCGGACACCACGGCACAGACCATCTTGGTCCCGCCGGCTTCGAGGGCGCCGAGCCTCATTTGCTTTTCGCTCATGTGATCCTCCTTACAAAGGGACGCCCGCAGTCATGGTCAACCGCGGGCGCCCATAACGTTGGCTTGTTTCGAGGCGACCCTACCTGGGCACGCGGTCCTGCCTTGCGGCAAACGGGGCGAGCACGGCGTGCGGCTCGCTTTGGTACCAGTAGGCGACGGTGGAGATGTCGTCCTCGCGCTCGTAGAGCTTGATGTCGTCGTTGCCGAGGTCCTGGAACGTCACGCGCAGGTCCTCCTTGAACGAGATCGGGTCGGGAAGGTGCCACCTGTAGAGGCCGTGCCTGGGCAGCGCGTCGTCGCTAGTCGCGAGCGTCGGATTCGGGTTCGGCTTGCCCGCGCTGAAGCGGTCGCGCGTGGCGTCGCGCGTCGAGCGGTACGGGTAGCCGGCGAACAGCGTGTTGAAGCACTGCGCCTCGGGCAACGCGTGGGGCGGCCTGTCGAGGAAGGCCCAGGCACCGCCGAAGTAGTCCTCGGCTCCCGTCGAGGTGACCGTGGGGAACTCCTCGTCGCCGTCGAGGAAGAACTTCATCTCGCCCTCGCCCCACCAATAGCGCTCCAGGGCGCACAGGGCCATGTAGGTGCCGACGTAGTAGCCCTTGCCGCGCACGCCGTCGAGCACGGTGTAGTCGACGCCCCTGCGGGTGCTGCGCTCGCGGTTAAAGCGGGCGTGGAAGTACATGGCGTCGTCCGGCACGTCGGTGAGCGCGTAGTTGAACGTGTAGAAGATGTACTTAATGAACCCGGGGTGCTCGCTCGTAAGCGTGACCTTGGCGTGCTTCCTGAAGGGCATCTCGAAGTAGCAGTTCATGCCGCCCGTCGGGTTCACGCAGATGGGCATCGAGTTGACGATGGCGCGCTCACCGAAGCCGTTGCAGAAGAAGTCGCCGACAGGGCACTCGACCGAGGGGGTCTCCTCGTCGTCCCAGTAGAAGCGCAGCACGAGGTCACGCATGACGAAGCTGCCGGCGGCGGTCTTGTCGGGGACGGTCATCCAGATGTGGCGGATGATGCCGGGGCCCTCGATGTCCGCGAGCGTGATGGTCTCGCCGGACTCAAGGGGCACGCAGCACGAGCCCTTGCGGCCGACGCCGAGGTGGCTGGCCGACATGGCGGCGCGGCCCTTCTCGCCCGTGATGTTCTCGGGGGTGATGGCGCGGCTTTCCTCACCGCCGTGCATCCACACGTCCTTAAGGAACTCTCTCATCGTCGACCTCCTCTATTCGTCGTCTTCGCACTCGGCGGAACTGGCACCGTTCACGTAGACGATCTGCTGGCGCGCCTCGTCGACGAGGGCGTCGAAGTCGAGTTTCTCGTCGGGGCGCGCGAGCGCGACCGTCATGGCGAGCGGGAGGTTGACACCCGCGATCACGTGGATCCGGTCGGAGGCGAAGCGGGAGAAGCGCTGGTTCACGCTGCCGCCGAGCGCGTCGGTAAGGACGACGACCTCGTCAGTGCCCGAAAGCGCCGCCTCGACCGCCGCGTCGAGCCCCTCGCCGTTGTCGTTCACGTAGGCGCACACGGCGTTGACGGCGTCGCTCTTACCCGTAAGGAACTCGAGGGTGTCCTTGAAGCCCTGGGCGAGAAGGGAATGGCTCGCCACAACTATCTTTCTCATTGATTCACCAATCTCTTGGGTCGAAGCTAGGCGAGGATGCCGGCGGCGGAGGCGACCATCGCGAGGACGATCACCACGAGGATGAGGGCCGTCATGCTCGCGTTCTTCTTGGTAAGAAGGTAATACGCGCTTCCCGTGATGGCGGCGGGGATCATGGCAGGCAGGATCTTGTCGAGCAGCGGCTGAATCTCCATCGAGACGTCGCCGAAGCTGAAGCTAATCGGGCAGGTGACGCCGATGACCGAGGCGATGAGGCAGCCGACCACGGTGAGGCCGAGCACGGAGGCGGCGGCAGTGAGGTTGGGAAGCTTCTCGCTGAAGTCGGTGACGAGCTTCACACCCTGCTTGTAGCCGAACTCGAGGGCGTGCATGCGGACCCAGAAGATGGCCAGGATGAGCGCGAACCAGATGCCGGCTCCCACGGGGTTGCCCTCGATGGCCATATAGGCGGCGATGGAGCCCATGATGGTCGGGATCATGGTCATGAGCAGGGAGTCGCCGACGCCGGCGAGCGGTCCCATGGTGCCGATCTTCAGGTCTTGGACGGCGTCCGCCGCCGCGAGGCCGTCACGCTCCTCCATGGCCACGCAGGCGCCGAGGATGATGGCGGCGAGCCAAGGCTGGGTGTTGTAGTAGCGGAAGTGGTTGTTGAGCGCTTGCTTATAGTCCTCGTCGTTCGTGTAGATCTTCCTCAGGATCGGCGAGAGGGCGTAGGCGACCGAGGCGCCCTGCTGGGTCTGGTAGTTGAAGGTGCACACGCTCATGAGCCAGCGCCAGTTCGCGTTGCGCAGGTCCTTCTTGGTGACCTTATAGCCGGAGGGCTTGCCCTCGACGGCGGTGATGTTCTCGTTTTCCATGGTTACTCATCCTCTCCGATGAAGGCGTCTGCGGAAGCGTGGGCGGCGAGCTCGGTGTCCCTCTCGGCACGCCGGTAGAACGCGATCGCGAGGGCAACGCCGACGATGGCGGCGCCGATGATGGGCACGTTCAGGAAGGCCGAGAGGAAGAAGCCGGCGAGCAGGTACTGGAAGTACTTGCCGGTGGGCATGTAGCGGAGCAGCATGGCGATACCGATGGCCGGGAGCATCTTGCCGGCGAGGGTGAGGCCGGAGAGGAACCACTGGGGCATAACCTCGAGGAGCCAGTTGACGGCGGGCTGGCCGAGGGTCACGGAGACAAAGACGGGCAGGGCGGCGCACAGGCCGAAGAGCGCGGGGCAGACCCACAGGATGGCGTTCATCTGATTGAACTTACCCTCGTTGCAGAACTTCTGGGACTTCTCGACGACAAAGCCGTTGAGGATCTTGGCGACGACGTCGAGCTGGATGCCGAGCATGCCGACCGGCAGGCCGATGGCGAGGCCCGTGTCGGAGCCCAGGGTCACGCCGTAGGCGGTGGCGATGATGGCCATCGTGCCGTAGTCGGGAATGGAGGAGCCGCCGAAGCCCGCGACGCCGAGCTGCATGAGCTGAATGGTGCCGCCGATGACAAGGCCGGTCTTCCAGTCGCCCATGACGACTCCGGTGATGAGGCCCCAGAAAACGGCGTAATTGACGAAGATCATCGGGATGCCGTAGTAGTCCACGTGCTTGATGAAGGCCAGCAGGGTCAAAAGGACGACCTGCAGGATAGTGAAGTTGACCATGATCCCTCCTTAGATGAGGTCGGCGACGGAGACGGGCTTGTCGGCGGGCACGAACTGTGCCGTCACCTTGACGCCGCGGGCGATGAGCGCCTTGTAGCTCTGGACGTTCTCGGCGGAGGCATAGGCGCGCTGGGTGAGCTGGACGCCGCCCTCCTTGACAAGAGAGCCGCCGACGATCAGCGACGGGAGCTCGATGCCCGACTCGACCAGGTGAAGGATCGTCTCGGGCTCCTTGGCGATGACAAAGACCTTCTCGCGGTCGTACTTGCCCGCCGCGAAGTTCTTGAGCGCGGTCTGCTCGGAGATGATCGAGACGGCCATGCCCGCGGGGCGCGCCATCCTCATGGTGGACTTCAGGACCTCGTCGCCGGCGACCTTGTCGTCGATGACCATGACTCGGGTCGCGCCCGACACCGGGGCCCACTGCGTCACGATGATGCCGTGAAGCAGGCGATTGTCGATTCGTGCCATAACAACACTCATGTTTGCTCCTATCAAATGAAGTTTTGCGTTCGGTACTGCCTCGGCACTATCCGGATTCGCGCCGGGCAAGGGGTTATCGAATTATTGAGGACGCGCGGTCAGCTTGCGGCGGCGCGGGGAAGGTCACTCGTCGAGCAGGAGGTCCGAGGAGCCGAGGCGCTCTTCTCGCGCCGGGGCGGCGCTCACGCTTATGTAGTCGAAGACATATGCGATCTCGCTTACGGGAACCTCTACGCGATAGCGCGTCGAGATGCTCGAGAAGCTCTGCCTGAAGGACTCGATGAAATCGGCGCGTTCCTCCTCGAAGCGGTCCTGGCCAACGTAGGTCTCAATGGGGTTTCTGGTAACAAGGCGCTCGACGAGACAGCAGAGGTGAACGTAGAGCCCAATGATGGCGTTGCTGCCGATCTTCTCGCCTGTCCTGCGCTGAAGCTCGTGCACGGCGCTCTCGATCTCATGGAATAGCCGCTCCGGGTCGAGGATGGTGATGGAGCGGATGACGTTCTGCAGCGTCATGTTCGAGAGCAGCTTCTCGTGGAAAGAAGAGAGCTCGGAAGCGTCAAGCCACCTGCCGAACACGGCATCAACCTTAGAGGCGGACGCCGTCGACATGATGTCCTCGAGGGCGACGAAGGGGACGGAGGCGACCCCGGGGTCTCCCGTGCCGATGACGGCGCAGACGCGGTGCTCGGAGAAAACGGCGTCGTTCGACCCGTTCGCGACGAGCTGCTTGAAGGGCCTCGTGAGCAGGCGCGCGCCTATGGTGCGCGGGAGGCTCTGCGAGACGAGCTGGCGTATCCTCTCCGCGGCTTCGACCCCGGACTCGGAGCAGAAGACGATGGCGTCCTCACGGTTGACGCGCTCGATCACCTTGCAGTGCGTCACGCACGCGGCGGTCGCATCGCCAAGAACCTCGGCGATGGACTTGCCGCCGAGCAGCCCGACCCCGATCTCGAGCGCAAGACCGGTAGAGACGTTGTTCACCACGCCGATAGTGGAGTCGGTAACGTTCTCGAGAGCCTTATAGGCCTCCTCCAAGGAGCCCATGTCGACGAGGAACACGACCCCGGTGCAGTAGGAATGGCGGTCGACGAGGCGCTGGAGCGGACCGACGATGTCCTTCAGCTGCTGGTCGTAGGGCATGTCGACAGCCTCGTACACATGCATGCCGAGCATACGGTTCGCCGCGTCGGCGATGCTCGTCGCCGTCGAGTAGCCGTGGGACAAGATGACGCAGAGCGTCCGAAGGGCCTTCGCATCGCGAGACTCCGATGCGACGCACAGCGTCAGAAGCGTCTTCGTGAAGTGATCGAGCGAGATTCCCAGCGCCCCTTCCACGTCTGCGGCGACCTGATCGGAGACACTCGAGGCAAACGGCAATTCGGAGGTCACGGCACCGAGGAGATGGGAGATTTGCTCCGCACAGGCAGACTTTCGCTTAGCCAGGCCGATACCCGGCCACAACTGCAGGCAAATCTCCTGGGCCAGTAGAAAAGCGACCTTCCTCGAAAGCTCGATGCCATAAGAAGAGCCTGCGTCGGCAAGGACCGCGCCCACGACGCGCTCGAAGGCGCGCGACCTCGAGGAGGCGACGCCGTGGTCGAAGATCAAGTGATCCTCAACGCCGCGCACAGCGGAGACAGCTTGCGAGACAAGCTCGGAGACAGAGAGCTCCCCGGCGCAGAATCGCTCATCGAGGGAGCACAGGGCATCGAGCGCCTGCTCGACCGGCCCTGTGCTCTCGGCGGCATCCAGAGACGCGTCGATCAGAACGCCATCGTCGGGCTGTTGATCGATCTGCGTGGAGGAGAGGAGCCCGCTGGGAAGAAGATACGGGCGAACGACGACGTAGTCGCCCTCGCGATTGAGGAACGCTTTGGCGCAGCAGTTCGTCACGCAGGCGCGCAAGCCGGCGATGTTATCGGAAAAGTCCGCGTTCACGAGGCAACGGTATGCGCCGCGGCTGATCTTCACATCAGAACCGATTCGGCACCCCTCGCTGCGCAGGAAGCTCAAGATGAGATCCTCGCGCTCCTCGGGGGTCCGCTCCTTGAGTGAGGGGACGCGGGCACAGATGGGCATTTTGCTGTAGGCCGAGGAAACCTTCAGGTCATCGGCGGAAAGCGTCGTCGAAAGAACGAGGCGAGCGCGCGGCGCATCCTGGGAGGCATCGAGCCCGAGGGCCGTCGCAAGGCAGCGCTCCATCGCAGAGGGAGAGAGTGTCTCGATGCCGTTGACAAAGACCACACCCCCGTGCGATTTCGCGATCGACTCGTCAAGAAGCCCGTTGAACGAGGCGGCGTCCGGGACCCCGGCACAGTCGATGCGCACATAGGAGGAGTCGCGGGACAGCAAGCCTTGGTTCTTGCCGTACTCGTACACAAGGCGAGAAAGGAAAGACTTACCGACACCCACGCCGCCGCTCAAGAGGATGGGCAGGCCAAACGGAGGGTACTGAACCGCAGCCTTGCACTGCTCGACAACGGAGCTGAGGCTCAGGTCGAAGCCCACGGCACGCGCGAAGTCGCGGTGATCGGCGATTCCCGTCGCCTGGATGAGGTCGGCGAGCGAGGCGTACTCGCTTGCAGAGAGCTTTACCTGAAAACGCTTCTGGAACGCGCGGCGATGAAAATAACGGACAGGCCTGCCCGCCACCTTAACCACAAGGCCGGCGCGAACAAGGTCGTTGAGGTACTGGCTCGCCAGGCTCCTGGAGATGATGAGCGTCTCGGCGATGTCGGAGGTGGACAGACGGGCAAGGTCGTCGAGCGAGACGGCAGAGGTGAGGGCCTCGAGATGCTCGAGAATCCTGTCCCTCATGTCGACGGGTTTCTTTGCCAAGCTGTCCTGTGCGGTCTTGTCCATGACTTCTTACCTCCTTGTACAAGGAGTATAAGGGGAACACAGAGAACGGAAGGGGGCGCGTGGGGGAATCAACAGCCCCGAGGAGAAGTTCACCACTTGAGGGGCAGAAAACAACGGCCATTGAACATTCAGGGCCGACGCTCAACACTTCGGCTCGACACTTCGCTTTGGAAAGGGCCCTGCGCGCCGGGGTCCCAACATAAAGAAGGGCCCCGGTGCGCAGGGCCTAAAGCTTAACCATGCGCGCGGCGATGCGGGCGCAGTCGCAGGCGGCCTTCTTCTCGAAGGTGTTGTAGTCGACAACCTGGCCCTCGGCGCTGGGCTTGTCGCTGATAGCGCGCACGACGACGAGGGGCACGCCGTTGAGATAGGCGGCCTGCGCGATGGTGCGGCCCTCCATCTCGCAGCACAGGTCGCCGAAGGTCGCGAGGATGCGCTCCTTCTGTCCCGCGGGCGAGACGAACTGGTCGCCGGAGACGACACGGCCCTTGAGGACCTTAATGTCGGGGGCGACGGCGGCCGCGGCGGCGCACGCCGCCAGTAAGGGCCGGAACGGATCGCGCAAGATCAAGGCGTCGCCCGGGAGGTCGGGCGTTACCGTCAGCCGGCGCCGCGTCTGCCGCATCATGAGGGAGAACGGCCTGGCCGGCGCATACGGCAGGAAGAGGTTCAAGGTGCACCCCGGGACGGTCAACGAGGCCGACGTGCCCAACGTCGTCGCGCGCGGCTTCGGCGGCAGGGCACCGTGCACCCATATAAGCAGCGACTTGGCCTGCGTGCGTGTCGGGGCGTCATGGAACTACGTCTGCCTGCTCGTCGACCTCTGCAACGGGGAGATCGTCGGCCACTCCGAAGGACTGAGGAGGGACGCGCGAGCTCCGAGCCAAGCTCTTGGATTACGTGCACTGGTACAACAACTTCAGGATCCACTCGACGCTGGGCTACATGTCGCCGGTCGAGTTCAGGGAGGCGGGGCCGTCCCCCCCCCCCCCGAATCGTCCAAATAAGTGTTGCCAATCCATAGCCAATCCAGCCACCATCTCCGCGAAGGCGGACGTCAGGAAAAGCTCGGCTTGAGCTCGGTCGGACGCGGTCTGTGGGGCATCATTCAGGCTCAGGGGGTCTCCTTGTCTTCTTCGGTCGCAACCTGAATAATAGGGACGGCCCCTTCTCTCTTTCCCTTTCGTTTTCGACGCGTCACCCTCTCGGCGGGCTTAAGGCCCGCGCTCGCGGGTGCAGGGGCTACGCCCAAACCCCAAAAACGTAACGCCGTGCTCGAAGCGTTTCCGGACGTCAGCGTAATCTCAAATCCCGTTCGTCAACTCATGGGCAAGCCACCTGAGACTACTCATTTCTCCTACTGGCAATGAAGACCTGCGACCTGCAGTTTTGCAAACTGCTTGAAAGCCACCTGCGTTGATTCACTTCCTATTGCAGCTGGCGACTTGGACGCGAAAAGGCATTTGAGTTTCAAAACGGGCGTTTTCGGCGCTATCGAGCCTCCAAAGGCATCCCGCCGCGCCCTTTGGGACAAAAACAAAAACTCAAAGCCCTGAGTTCGAAAATAGTTTTTGGAGTTGTCCCGACTTTTGTCCCCGAAGCCGACGAAACGCGACAGGGTGTCACCTGGCGGCACTCGATTCGAGACGGCACCGAAAACTGGATGCAACCGGAATGACAGGACGGCAGAACCGAAGCCATCGAGTAGGGATAGAAAAAGGCCCGGGTGCCATGAACTGCCTCCCATTTCTTGGACATGAGAGACGATATGAGCAGGACATAAAACATTGAGAGCCCCTGCTGCATGAAAGA
>NZ_QRWD01000026.1 GCF_003459505.1 Collinsella sp. AF20-14LB | reverse complement strand
TTTGCCTCTTGACAATGTCCTGCTCATATTAAAAGGAACGTCCCTAACTGCCGGCCGAAAGGGAACGCCCCAAGTGCCGCTCTAGCAGTTGCGGTGAAATAGTTCTCAAACAGAGGCTTCACGCTCCCAAACAGGAACTATTCCACCGCAACTTATGAGGGATATTGGGCTGTTAGGCCACTCTATCCCTTAGTAATCAAGCTTCCACATGTAGCGGCGCGTCATGTAGTCCTTGTGGGTGACGGCAGAGAGCGCGCGCATGTATACGTTGTTGAGGATCGGGGCGAAGATCAGGTGGTTGAAGTACTCGCTCACGCTGTCCTTGATGTCGTTGAGGCCGAGCTCCTTGGCGTCGAGCTGATAGACGCGCTCGCCACCGTACTGGTTGACAAAGCGGATGCCGCGCTCGTCGTTGCAGCGGCTGCGGCCGACGCTGATGAGCTGGAACAGCGAGGTGCGCTTGTCCAGGATCTCGAAGGGGCCGTGGAAGAAGTCGCAGGTGTTGATGGTGCAGGAGTCGATCTGCAGCATCTCCTGCACGTTGCAGATGCTAAAGACGTAGGCGGCACCAAAGAGCGGGCCCTGAGCCATAACGTTGATGCAGGGCTTGTCGGCGTTCTGCTCGGCCCACTTGGCAGCGAGCGGACGGGTGTACTCGACAGCCTTGCGATAGATGGGGTCGACCAAGTCGAAGGCGGCCATAGCGGTCTCGTACTCGGCATAGCCCTCGGTCTGCTGCGTAAGCTCCATAGCAATCATGGTCACGACGGCGGAGTTGGTGCGGCCCATGCAGGACTCGTCGATGGCCAGGCTGTCGTACTGGATCTTGTAGTCGCAGACCTCGGTGAGGCCGGACTCGTCAACATAGATGGCGATGGTGCTGGCGCCGTGGTCCTTGGCGACCTGGGCGGCGACGATGGTCTCCTTGGTGCCGCGCATGGACACGACGACGGCCAGGGTGCTCTCGTTGACGTAGGCAGGCGTGGCGTGCACGAACTCGTTGCTGGTGTAGCTGGAGCTCACGACCTGCGTGGCCTCGTGCTCCATAAAGTACTGGGCAGGATAGTTGCCGCCGTTGGATCCACCGGCGCCAATCCACACGACGCGCTTGATGCCGCCCTTGTCTGCCTTGTCAGCCAAAACCTGGGAGACGACGTCCTTAACCTGTTCCTGAGTAGTCATCGTGCATCAGCCTTTCTTCTCGCTTGATGCTCTCGATGGCATACAAGTTACATACATGTTTTGGTTATGTCGACTAGTTGTATGCTATATTTGTCTTAGAAATTTTGCTGGTAAAGTTTTCGGCAATTCATTACCAGCGGTTTTGTTGTCATGTTGGATACATGCTTGGTTCAGTAAGCATACAAGTTAGATACAGGTTATTCGCATGAGCACTTCGTCAAAAAAGAACTTGGCCCAATACGAGCGTCTGGCGGGTACGCTGCGTGACCGCATCGCCGCCGGCACCTACGCACGCGAAGACAAGCTGCCGTCCGAGATGGAACTCATGGACGAATCGGGTCTGTCGCGCAGCACCGTGCGCCACGCCCTTAAGGTGCTCGTTGATGAGGGCCTGGTGCGCACCGAGCGCGGGCGTGGCGCCTTTGTGGCCGACACGCCCGCGCTCCACGAGAACAACCTGATGTTTTCGAGCTATACCAAGCAGGTCGAAGGCCAGGGCATGAAGCCCACCACGCGCACCGTGGACTCGGGCTTTGCCAAGGCGGCCGGCAGCATAGCTAAGTTCTTTGACGCCGCCGTGGGCAGCAAGCTCGTCAAACTTGTCCGTCTGCGTTATCTGGACGATGCGCCGCTGTGCCTGGAGACCACCTATCTGCCGCCAAGCTTCGAGGCACTCATCGACCGCGATATCAACGGTTCGCTCTACGCCACGCTGCGCCAAGAATTCCATCGCGCGCCGGCACAGGGGCACAAGACCTTTGAGGTGTGCTATGCCTCGCAAAACGAGGCGTTTTTGCTCAACGTCGAGCGCGGGCAGGCGCTGATCCTGATCACCGACTACGTCTACGACACCGACGGCCGCCCGCTGCACATCTCCAAGCGCATCCAACGCACCGACCGCGCCAAATACACCGAGCCCATCGGCTAGCGCGCCAAACCAGGCAAAATGCACCTAATATACGTTTTACCTGCGGTTTTTATAAAATCTCAAACCAGCATGGCGCAAATGCCAGCATCGCCTGGCAACGCACGCCGTCCAAGCTCAACTGTTCCTGTCCAGAATATCCAGCACCGTAAACCTAAGTGAGTAGACTTTTCGCGATCTGCCGAGCACACCCAAAACAGCCATCTCTGTGACCTGCGGTTTTAGTAAGGCAGATGCGCTTTGTGCTCGCCCTGCGCCAAAAAGTCTACTCACTTAGCTCGCAAGGCGTCCCGAGGGGACGATTCAGGTCAAAATAGCATACGAACGCCGTGCTTCTTGCGGCGATTTGATGCCACAAGACAGCCAAAAACCTGCCAAAAAGGGACAGGTCTAGTTTGGTCGGTTTCATCTGGAGCTTTGCTGCATCCGCAGGTCAATCGCCTTGGTCATACACACCCAAAACAAAAGCCGCCGCGAAGGTATCCGCATCCTTCGCAGCGGCTTGCAACGTTTGCCCAGATAAAACCTGCCAAAATAAACCTGTCCCTAAATGGCAGGTTTGGGGAGGTCGGGGAACCAGGTCGGCTTGGGTTGGTTGGGTGTGCGCTCGGCTAGGACCAGCTCCATCCAGCACATGTCGTACCAGCGGCCGAACTTTTGCGCGCAGCGGTCGAAGGCACCCACCAGGCGATATCCCATATGGGCATGGAAGTCCTGGCTGTTGTGCGTCAGGTACTCATCGTCCTTGTCGTGCGGCACGGCAATGAGCGCGCACATGTTGGTGATGCCCATCGCGATCAGGCACTGCTTGAGCGCATCGTGCAGCTTGCGGCCCAGCCCGCCGTGGCGCACGTCGCGCGCCAGGTAGATCGACGTCTCGACCGACCAGTCATAGGCCTCGCGGCTGTTGAGCGGACTCACATAGGCATAACCTACCGGACGCCCGTCCAGCTCCATCACCAGATACGGATAGCGCTTGAGTGTGCGCTCGATGCGCCCGGCGAACTCCTCAACACTCGGCACCTCGTATTCGCAGGTAATCGCCGTCTGGCGCACATACGGCTCATAGATGGCAAGCAACGCCGGCGCATCATCGGGCGTCGCCAGGCGAATCGTCGGCTCGGACATCTCGGTCATACAGCCCTTCTCCCTCAAAAGCAAAGGCCGCCCCGCGCCAAACCCAGGCGCAAGGCGGCCCTCCTCGTCACATCAACCTACAGAACCGCCGCCAACGCGTCGATATCCTCCTGCGTCGTGGCCCAGCTGGTGCAAAAGCGCACCACCGTGTGGGTCTCGTCGTACTTTTCCCAGTACTCGATCGAGGCGTGCTCGCGAATGCGCACCATGTCCTCGTTGGGCAGAATCACAAACTGCTGGTTGGTGGGCGTCTCCAAGAAGAACTGGTAGCCGCGCTCGTGCAGCACGCGACGAAGCGCCTGCGCCGTCTCAATCGCCTGGCGGCCAATCTCAAAATACAGGCCATCGGTAAAGAGCGCCTCAAACTGGACGCCCGTTAGGCGACCCTTGGCCAACAGCGCGCCGTGCTGCTTAATGCGCGGAATGGGATGCGCCGGAGCGTGCATGCCACAAAACACCACGGCCTCGCCGCAAAGCGCGCCACACTTGGTGCCGCCGATGTAGAACACGTCGCACAGCTGCGCCAGCTCGGGCAGGGTAATGTCGCACTCATCGGCTGCCAGCGCATAGGCCAGTCGGGCGCCATCCACAAACAGCGGAATCTCGCGCTTCTGGCACACCGCGTGAATCGCCGCGAGCTCGGCCTTGGAGTACAGCGTGCCGTACTCGGTCGACAGGCTCACGTACACCGCGCCCGGAAACACCGTGTGCTCGTAGCTCTCGTTTTCGTAGAACACCTGGATATAATTCTCGAGATCCTCGGCATGCATCTTGCCCTCGTAGCCGGGGATGGTGAGCACCTTGTGGCCGCCAAACTCGATGGCACCCGCCTCGTGGCAGGCGACGTGGCCGGTCTCGGCGGCAACGACGCCCTCGTAGGGCGCGAGCAGCATGTCGATCACCGTCGCGTTGGCCTGCGTGCCGCCTACCAGGAAAAATACGTCGGCATCGGGTGCCTGACAGGCCTCACGAATGAGCTGCTTGGCACGCTCGGTGTGTGCATCGGTACCGTAGCCGGGCTGCGGCTCCATATTGGTGTCGACGAGCGTCTGCAGCACTGCCGGATGTGCGCCGTGGGAATAGTCGTTGTTGAACGCGAGCATGGTAATCCTCTCTAGCCGGGCACGAGCCCGATGATTCAGATGGGGCTATTGTACGCCGCCCGGATAAGCAATGCGCGCGGCAAGGCACTCAAGCGCCAGCACCAAGGCAAAGCCGCAGCTCACGTCACTCAAAAAGTGCGCACCGATCACGATGCGACCAAAGGCGACGAGCGCCGCAACCACAGCGGCGACCCAAAAGACCACGCGACGACGCGAAGGCTTTTCCGTAAAGGCCGCCGCGGGAAGCCCCGCAAGCATAAGGCCGATTGCCGCATGCGCGGTGTGCCCGCTCGCGAACGACTTAAAGCCGTCCTTGATTACGCCGGCCGCAATATAGCTCCACTTGTCGGGGTTGCCGATTACCCACCACGGCTGAAAATTGAGCCCCGGCGTGACCTCGATCACGCGCATGCGCGGGCGCGACCACAGCGGCTTGACAACCACGTTGAGGATGATGGCCTGAGCGACCCACACGGCAAGCACCATCAACGCCCAGCGCGTAAGCTCGTCGGGCGCGGTGTCGCGCGTAAGGCGATAGACAACAAGGTTGGCCGCGATGACCAATGCAAACGTCAAAACCAGCTGAAACGCAATAAGCTTGCCGCCGACGCGCAGCGACCCGATAATCTCGTAGCCGACCAGGGCCACGTTGATCAGAACGCCTAGCGCGGCGAGCCACTTGCTCGCCTTGGAATCGGGACGTGCCGAGCGCACGAGCATAATGCCCGCGACGCTCGCCGTCAGCTCGAACGGCAGCTCGCCGGCCGCCTCGACAAAGCGGCCAAACAGGCTAGACGAGTTAAACAGCGCACTCGAGATCTGGTAATCGAAAAAAGACCCGACGAGCAGACAAAAGGCCAGGATGACCGCGATAGCAGCGGCATCTTTCTTATAGATATACCCGAACATGCTTTCCTTCCGATGGGGTCAGATTACCCAAATGGGGCGTTTGCAACGTCGACCCGTTAGTCGTCGTCGCTCGCACCCAGCTGCTGCAGCAGCATGAGGGCGGCTGCCACGGGGCCGGTGCCGTCGTTGGCATCGAGACCGCGACCCAGGCCGCTGCCCGCACCGGCGCCCGCCTTGTAGGGCACCGACAGCTTGCGGCTCTTGGGGAAGTTCACCGCGCCGTACCGATTCTTAAACTCAAAGGCTACCTTCTTGGGAACGTCAACCCCCAGGAAGGTAATGCGCCCACCGCTGAGCGTGACGCTCTCGAGCCCCAGGCGCTCGCCGCGGATACGGATGCGCGCGCGGTTGAACAGGTTGAGCCCCGCCAACGGCAGCTCACCGTGCGCGGCCTCGGTCTCTTCCTGCACCTCGTCGATGCTCTCCAGGTCCTCGGCCGCCGCGAGCTTGCGGTACACGAGCACGCGCTGGTCCACCGCCGGCAGGTACTCCTCGGACAAGAAGTAATCGGCAGGCAGATTAATGCCCACGCTCGCCGCCTCCACGCCGGCATCGTCATCGCCGCGCGCCTCGGCCACGGCCTGGCCCAACATCTGCGTAAACAGGTCAAAGCCCACGCTCGACAGGTTGCCGTGCTGCTCAGCGCCCATCAGCGAACCGGCGCCGCGAATCTCCAGGTCGCGCATGGCGATACGCATGCCGCTGCCCAGGTCCTGGAACTCGGAAAGTGCAGTCAGGCGCGCCGTGGCCTCCTCGGTGAGCGGCAGCTCGCCCGGGAACATAAAGTACGCGTAGGCCTGCGTGACAGAACGGCCCACACGGCCCTTGAGCTGGTAAAGCTGTGCCAGACCCAGGCGCTGCGAGTCCTCGATGATGAGCGTGTTGGCGGTCGCGTTGTCGATGCCACTCTCCACGATGGTCGTGGCGATGAGCACATCGATCTTTTTGGTCGCGAACTCGATCATCACGTCCTCGACCTCGCGCGGGCTCATCTTGCCGTGCGCCACGCCCACGCGCGCCTCGGGCGCGGCCTCGTGCACGCGTGCCACAGCGTCATCGATGGTCTTGACGCGGTTGGACACGTAGTACACCTGTCCGCCGCGACCCACCTCCAGGCGAATCGCCGCGCTCACCACGTCGGGGTCGTACTCCCCCACGTGCACGATCACGGGACGGCGCCCGGTCGGCGGCGTGGTGATCAGGCTCATGTCGCGCACGCCGCTCGTTGCCATCTGCATGGTACGCGGGATGGGCGTTGCCGAAAGCGTGAGCACGTCGATCTGCTCACGCAGGTTCTTGAGCTGCTCCTTGTGCTGCACGCCAAAGCGCTGCTCCTCGTCGATGATCACCAGGCCCAGGTTCTTGGGGTTCACATCGGCCGAAAGCAGGCGATGTGTGCCGATGAGCACATCAATCGTGCCCTCGGCAAACGCCTTGAGTGCGCGCTTTTGCTGCGCCGGCGTGCGAAAGCGGCTGAGCACCTCGACCTCAAGGCCAAACGGGGCAAAGCGTTCAAAGAACGTCTCGTAGTGCTGCTGGGCAAGAATAGTCGTGGGGCAGAGCACCATGACCTGGCGGCCGGAGTCCACGCACTTAAACGCCGCGCGCAGGGCGACCTCGGTCTTGCCAAAGCCCACGTCGCCGCACAGCAGGCGGTCCATGGGCTTGGGCGCCTCCATATCGGCCTTAATATCGGCGATGGCCTCTAGCTGGTCGCGCGTCTCGTCGTAGGGAAAGCTCTCCTCCATCTCGATCTGCTCGGGCGTGTCGGGCGGGCAGGCGATACCGGTAATCGACGAGCGGCGCGTATACAGATCGACCAGGTCAAACGCCAGCTTTTTGGCGTTCTTGCGCGCCTTGTTGGTGGCACGCGTCCAGTCGGCGGTGTTGAGCCTGGTCAGGCGCGGCTTGTCGCCGTCGGGGCCAACATAGCGCGTGATGCGGTCGACCTGCTCGAGCGGCACGTAGAGCTTGTCGCCATCGGCATATTCCAGCAAAAAGTAGTCGCGCTCCTTGCCGCCCACTTCCTGGCGCGCGATCTCGCTAAAGAGCGCGATGCCATGCGTTGCGTGCACCACGTAGTCGCCCGGCTTAAAGGGGAAGGTGATCTGCGTAATGTCCACCTTGCGGCGGCTGCGGGCGCGGTTGGCGTCCATGCGGGCGTTGAGGTCGGCGATCGAGAACACGGCCAGATTGGCATCGGGCACCACCACGCCCTGCGGCAGGGCGGCATCCACAAAGGTCACGCGCCCGCGCGAGATGGTGGGCACAGCGGCACCGGCGGCAGCCTGGGCCGCGCCCGCCTCGAGCGAGCGGGCGTTGAGCGCGTCGGCGCGGCGCTCACGAATTGAGGCATGGGCCTGTTGGCGGACAGCACGGTCGGCAGAATCCGCCGCCGCCACGCGCACGCGGTCGCCGATAACGCCGGCGTTTTCGGGGGCGGCCGTCAGCGACTCCTCAAAGGTGATGCCCTCGTCGCCAAAGGTGAGCTCCATCGACTCGCGTGCACCGCGGTCGGGGATGGCAAACACGCAGGCATAGCGCTTGCCCACGACCTCCTGGATGCGCGTCATAAAGCGATTGTCCGAGCCCGCGATGGCCGGCTGCTCAATCTTGAGCTCTGCCGTCACCGCACCACCGGCACGAATCAAGCTCACGTAGTTCAAGCGCTGCTGGGCACCAAAGTCGAGCTGCTGGGCGCGCACGTACAGACCGTCCAAGCGGTCAATCCCCGCCTCGCCGGCGCGTGCCTCGATATCCTCGTAGGCGCGCAGGCAGTCGTCGAACAGCGAGCGCGGCTCGGACAGCACCACGAGCGCCTGGCCGCTCACATGCGACAGCGGGCTCACGGTCTGGCCGTACATCACCGGCAAAAAGCGGTCGAGCTCGGGCGTGACGATGCGTGCATCCACCATCTCGAGCAGCGCCGCCAGCTTACTGTCGTCCTGGCTGGCGCGGTAGAGCGCCACGTGCATGTTGTGAACGGCCTCGTCGGTGAGCGCCAGCTCGCGGCAGGGGAAGATTTCGATGCTGTCCTCGTTGCCGATGGTCTGCCCCGTGGAACTCACCATGCGGCGGATGCGATCAATCTCGTCGCCAAAGAACTCAATGCGCACGGGTGCCTTCTCCTGCGCGGGGAACACCTCGACGGTATCACCGTGCACGCGGAACAGGCCGGGCGCGTCGGCGGCACCGGCATTGGTATAGCCCATGCCCACCAGGCGCTGCGGCACCTCGTCAAAAGGGATCTCCTCGCCCACCGCAAAGGTCGTGGACTCCCAGTAGCGGCTCTCGACTGGCGGCACGCAACGCAGCAACGCGCGGGCCGAGGCAACCATAATGCAGTTGTCACCGCGCACGATGCGTCCCAGGGCCTCGCAGCGCTGCGCCACCACGGCATCGTCGGGCGCCTGCTCGCGCCACGGGTAGTCCTTGCGCTCGGGAAAGCGGCACACGTGCGCCAGGCCCACATAGGCGGCCAGGCTGCGCGCGGCGCGATCGGCAGCGTCCTCGCCGCTCACGATATAGACCGTGGGACGCGGACGGCGCGCAAACTGGGCGGCCGCCATAAGCGTGCGACCCGACTGCGACACGGCCAACGTCACGTCCTCGCCGGCATCGAGTCCGGCCTCGACGGTCTGCAGCGCCTCGGCAGTGTAGAGCTGCGCGGCTATACGGTGAATGAGCATGCTGTTCCTCCGGCATCGCAACGCCAAAAGCCCGCCGGGGCAAGCTCGGCGGGTCGTACATCAAAACTATTGTTTGTCATGGTAACGCATGGGGCGGACGCGCCGGCGCGCACCGGGCAGCTACCCCAAAACGCGCACGCTGGGGCACAAATCTGCCAGCGGACACTCGTCACACTTGGGTTTGCGGGCGTCGCAGATCTCGCGGCCAAAGGTGATCCACTGATGGTTGACCGACTCCCAATACTCGTGCGGCAAAATCTTGAGCAGATCCTGCTCGGTCTTGAGCGGTTCCCTGGCATGCGTCTTGGGACTCAGCATCAGGCGGTGCGCAATGCGGTTGACGTGCGTGTCCACCGCAATACCCTCCACGATGCCATACCCCACGTTGAGCACGATGTTCGCCGTCTTGCGTCCCACGCCCGGCAGCTTCACGAGTTCCTTCATGTCGGCCGGCACCTCGCCGTCATAGTCGGCGACGATCATCTGCGCGGCCTCGACGGCATGCTTGGCTTTGCTCTTGTAGAAGCCGAGCGACTTGATGGTGTCTGCCACGTCAGCTACGCTCGCCCCGGCCATGGCCTCGGGCGTGGGCCACTGGGCAAACAGCCGCGGCGTCACCTTGTTGACCTGCGCATCGGTCGTTTGCGCCGAAAGCAGCACCGCGATCAGCAGGCGGAAGGGATTCTCGTGGTCCAAAAAGCACTCGACCGGGCCATAGCGACGGTTGAGGCGCTCACACACCTCGATGGCGCGCTCGCGCTTGGCGGCATTGGTCTCGCGTGGCATAACGACTCCTCGGCTCAACGGCACAATAAACTTATGGGCACAATTGTCCCACGTCCGAGACGTTTACGCCTCCAAGAATGCGCCGGTCTGACGGCTCCACAGGCTCGCGTACTCGCCGCCCGCCTCGACGAGCTGCACATGCGTGCCGTCCTCGACGATCTCGCCATCCGCCAGTACCACGATGCGGTCGAGCGCCGCCACGGTGGACAGGCGATGCGCCACCACAATGGAGGTGCGGCCGCGCATCAGGTTCTCGAGAGCTTCCTGCACCAACGCCTCGGACTCGCTATCGAGGGCAGACGTCGCCTCGTCGAGTACCAGAATCGGCGCGTCGGTGAGGATGGCACGGGCAATGGCCACGCGCCGGCGCTGGCCGCCCGAAAGCTTGACGCCGCGCTCGCCCACCATGGTGTCAAAGCCATGGGGTAGGCGGTCGATAAACTCCAGGGCATTGGCCAGGCGCGCCGCCTCGCGAATTTGCTCGTCGGTGGCGTCGGGGCGGCCGTAGGCGATATTCTCGCGAATGGAGCGGTGGAACAGCAGCGCCTCCTGCGGCACGTAGGCAACCTGGCGGCGCAGGCTCTGCTGCGTGCAGCGCGAGACATCCTGACCGTCCACGAGTACGCGGCCGCCCTGAACATCGTCCAGGCGCAGCAGCAGCTTGGTGAGCGTCGTCTTGCCCGAGCCCGATTTACCCACCAGGCCCACGCGCTGGCCCGCCGGCACATGGAGCGTCAGGTCGTCGAACACGCTATCGCCCGCCGCGGCGTCACGGTATGCAAAGCTCAAGTGCTCAAAATCGATCGCGCCCTCGGTCACTTTGAGCTCGGGAGCATGCTCGTCGTCCGCCACCAGGCGCGGCTCGTCCAGCACGCGCGTCATCTCGGCGGCGTCACCCAGCGCGCGGTTAATGCGCTGCATCATGGAACTCACGTAGTTCAGACGCATGGTGAGGTTATACGTGTAGGTAAAGATCATGACGAGCGAGCCGGCCGAGATGCCAAACCACGCGTTGCCGCCCGCCACGAACACACTCACCACGGCCATGGTGATGACGATAAGGCCCGAGGTCGTAAAGTTGCGCTGCATCATGGCGTGCATCGATACCGTTTCGGCATCGCGCGCGGCACGGTCGGCGGCATCGAACAGGTCGCGCTCAAAGTCCTCGCGCCCGCAGGTCTTGACAGCCAGGATGTTCGTGACCGCGTCGGACAGCACGCCCGAGAGCTTGTTTTGCGCGGCGGACGTCGCGGCCGAAAGCGGCATGATGTGCTTGTACATAAGCCAGACAAACGCGATGTAGACGACCATGATGCCCACCAGGATCACGGTAAATGTGGGCACCACCGGAGCGAGCGCCGTCACCGTGCAGACAACCGAGGTGATGGTGGGAATGAGCGAATACACCGTCACGTCGACCAGACCCGTGTAGCCGCTCATAAAACGGCTCGTCTGGCTCACGAGCGATCCGCCAAAGCGGCTGGTGTGGAATGTCATGGATTGATTGGAGAGCGTGTCAAAGCACAGGCGCGCCAGGTGATAGTTGCCCGCAATCTCGAGCTTGTAGACGGTGTAGTCCTGTAGCTTGGAGAGAATCTGACCCACCAGGTTGACGAGCACGAGCGCCAAAATGTAGGGACCGAAGACCTCAAACACCTGGTCGCCCGCTACGGGGCCGGCCTGGACACGATCGACGATGAGGGCCATAACGTAGGTGTTGGCAAACGTGAGCAAAAAGATGTAGCCCGCCGACGAGAACACCGAGAGAAAGACGATCAGCGGCTGCGTGCGCGTGACATCCCAAAAACGCTGCAGCGTGCGGCGCACGGTTGAGCGTTTGAGCGGGCTGGTGCTTCTCTGAGACATGGGCTTCCTTTCGCGTCTGATAGGGCGAAAGGCCATTGTTGCACATTAAAGTGCGCTTTAGGCAAGTGCGTTGTGAAACACGGCGGGGCGCCTGCGCAGACGCCCCGCCGTCAAGTGCCGCTAGTCCTCGTCTTCTTGGTCTGCGAGCAGGCCCGCGGACGTAAGTCCCAAGATCTCGTCGGCCTCTTTGGCATCTTCCAGCGCGTCGATATCCTTGAGCTTGCGCTCCATAACGTTGGTGCGCGTGGTGATGATGCCCTCGACCGTTTTGCCCGCGGTCTCGATCTGCTGCTGGGCGCGGCGCAGCGCCGCTTGATAGCGCGGCAGCTCGGCCTTGACGGCGGAAAGCACGCGTAGCACGTCGTCGGTGCGTCTTTGCAGCTTAAACGTCTGGTAGCTCATCTGCAGGCTGTTGAGGATGGCCGCCATGGTGCTGGGACCGGCAACGTTGACGTGATAGTCGCGGCCCAGGGTCTCGATAAGCCCAGGGCGCGTGACGATCTCGGCGTACAGGCCCTCAAACGGAACGAACAGAATGCCAAAGTTGGTGGTCGCGGGCACGCTCAGGTACTTTTCGCAGATGTCCTTTGCCTCGCGCTTCACCATGGTGTCGAGCGTCTTGCGCGCGGCGGCGACGGCCTCCGCGTCGCCCGACTCCTGGGCGTCGAGCAAATGCTCATACGCATCGCCCGGGAATTTGGAGTCGATTGGCAGCAGCACGGGGTCGCCCTCGTCTACCGGCAGCTTGACGGCAAACTCAACGCGCTCCGAGGCGCCGGGCTTGGTGGCGACGTTTTCCAGATACTGGTCGGGCGTAAGGATGTCCGCCAGGATCGCGCCCAGCTGCACCTCGCCCAAAATGCCACGCGCCTTCACGTTGCCCAGCACGCGTTTAAGGTCGCCCACGCCGGTGGCAATGGACTGCATATCGCCCAACCCCTTGTACACAGCCTCGAGCTGGTCGCTCACCTGCTTAAACGATGCCGACAGACGATCGTTGAGCGTGCGGGAGAGCTTCTCGTCCACCGTCGCGCGCATCTGATCGAGCTGCGCGTTGTTGTCCTTGCGGATGGCGCCCAGCTGGGCATCGACCGTCTCGCGCACCTTGTCCAAGCGGTGCTCGATGCCTTCGCGGTTGGCGCCAAGCTGTTGGGCCGTCTCGCGGCGCAGGTCGTCCATGCGGTCGCCGGCCTGCGAGAACTCACGCGCGATGGTCAGGTAGCGTTGCTGCTCCACGGCCGCATCGGTCGTCTGCTGCTGCGCGATGGCGTTTGCGGTGCGTCGGGTTTCGGCCAACGCGACGTTGAGGGTATCGAGTGTACTGTTGGCCTGCTCGAGCGCCGCGAGCGTCTCGGCGTCGCTGTCGCCACGCTCCCGCAGCTCGGCACGAAGACCTTTAAGCTGCAGGGCGCAAGCCACAGCAACCCCCACCGCCACCAAGGCAATCACAACAAGCACAATATCAATAGCAGACATAAACTCCGCCCAACAAACCCAATCGATTATCAATCAAAACCGCGATCAATCTTACCCCGCCACACGCACCGGGCGCCCGGCCCCTTCTTGGGTGCTTCTCTCCTCCGCATATTCCATAATGCGACGCGCTGTCTTCCTGCTCACCTTCGAGTCATCACCGGCTAAGTATGCGTACACGTTTCCCTTATTCAGATTCAAATCGCGGCAGAGACCGTAGCGCGTTACACCCGATTCCTCCAATGCTTTAAGTGTTCTCTTTCTCATCAGGGCGTTCACCCTTCTGTCGGCCGCTGGCTTTTCTTTCACCCCTCTATACGCACGCCAAACGTTGGCGTAACGATTGGGGAGCTTATCCTCGGAGCATAGAGATGCCAGGCTACTCGCTTGGCCATACAGAGACAAAACACCTCGATAGCCCTCTTCCATCCACGAGCCCTCGGATAAACCCAGAACGTATTCGGCCTTACCCTGCGCCAAAGCGAGCAAAAACAGAGGCTCCGCCACACGCGGCTCAACCGTTGTTGCCTGCTTTACAAGCTTCCTAAAACTCAGCGACTGCTGTCCGGACAGCTCTCGGCAATAGCCTTTCAAAAATCCCTCAAAAGTCAGATTCAACCGAGCACCTCCTTTTTGTATTGCCTGTATGCACAGACCATCTCTTGATAACTCCGCTCTGAAGGCGACGAGGCCAACGCCTCTCCTTCATCGAATATAAGCCGCTCGAGCAGATCCCAATCAAGTCGGTCGATAAATGTTCGACTATGGAGGTCGACGATGTCGTTCGGACGATAGGCATAAAGCTTCATCACCGCCAGATCCTCCAAAGATGGCGTAAAGTACCTGATAAAATGCGCCCCGATCTCCAATGGGATCAGTCGATCTTCGTAATTGAATGGCATCTGGTTGCAATATGCCACTACCATGCCATTCACCTCGGGGTATCGAGCTATGATCTCGCGGAGGCACCTGTCTGCCTCAAACACATCAATGTCATGTGTAACCGACCGATTCGTCACATCGTTTAGCATGAAGGCGCTTCCTCCCACCAATACAACGCTCGGCCTATCGTCTCTTGGACCTATTTCCAGCTCCGCCTCTTCGTCAATATCCAAAAGAGTCTGCTCTAAATCCTGCTTATACATAGCAAATCCTATTTTTATTCATCTTCAATAATACTATTCAGTCGCACGACAGGACCCACAGGATGCAAGAATCCTACTCGTGGCGAGAATCCCTACACCCTAGAAGTCCTAATGTGACAAACGCTAACTCTCCCAGCCGGCGCGGATGGTTGTTATGACGTCACCTAAGCGCTGGCCTAGGGCCGCTAGATGCTGGAGCACCTCGTTGGGCGATGCGCCGTTGAGGATGCACGTGAGGGCATACGACGCCAGAAAGATGGCCGCAAGCCCCAGCGGGATGAGCACGATCATCGCCAAGGTGCGCAGGCGCTGGCCCACGCGGCGACGACGCGCACGACGCTTGTCGAACGCGAGCTCCTGCGCATATGAATCTTGCTGTACGGAATAGGCCTCTGGTGCCGATTCACACCCGGGCACAGCTGCAGGTACAGCAGCGGGCACGACATTTTGCGCAAAGGGCTGGACTGCCGCCCCTTGCATTTGCATCTCCATGAGTCGTTGCTGCTGACGCAGCATGCGCTCAGCTTGTTGCTGCGGAGTCTCAAGAAACAAATCCATGCTGGCCTCCAAAATCGGAGCATTCGACGCTTACGCCCAGCATCCCGCACCGCCATGACCGCGACAACGCAATCCGTAGCAATAGCCGCAAAGTTTCTTGTTGACAAAAGCTGTCGAAAACCTCAACAACTCCCCTACCAGCACTTTCTCTGAGCTTTTTTCGCCAACAATCTTTTGGCCTTCCACCCTTACGCCAACTGACCAAAATCTAACCAAAAGCTTGACGAAAATTGTGGGGACAGGGACCCCGCACAAAAACGTGCCGCCCCAAAAGGGGCGGCACACAAACTTCTAATCAGCTTTTCAGTAACGAGCACGCGACGACCCGAAGCCGGAGCGCAGGGCGGGAGGCCGGATCGCCTTCCCTCAACGCGACCCTGCGGAGCCGTGAGCGGGGAGGGAAGGCGATCTGGCCTCCCGCCCTGCGCTCCGCAGCAGCCAGCGCCAAGCGCTAGTAGTTCACCACCTGCTCCTCAAAGTACGCCTTCGGGTGGTTGCACACCGGGCACACCTCAGGCGCCTCGGCACCAACGTGCAGGTGCCCGCAGTTCAGGCACTTCCACACCTTTACGCCCTCACGCTCAAACACCTCGCCCGACTCGATGCGCTCGACGAGTTTGTTGTAGCGCTCCTCGTGGGCCTTCTCGACGGCGGCGACACCACGGAATTTTGCGGCAATCTCGGCAAAGCCCTCTTCCTCGGCGGTCTTGGCAAACTCGTCGTACATCGTGGTCCACTCGTAGTTCTCACCCGCGGCGGCATCGCGCAGATTGTCCAGGGTATCGGGGACGGCGCCATCGTGCAGATACTTAAACCACAGTTTGGCGTGCTCGGACTCGTTGCCAGCCGTCTCGGCAAAGATGTTCGAGATCTGAACGTAGCCGTCCTTCTTGGCCTTGGAGGCATAGTAGCGATACTTGGTGTGTGCCTGGGACTCACCGGCAAAAGCGGTCTCGAGGTTCTTCTTGGTTTGGGAGTTCTCAAAATCCATAGGTGTACTTCCCTTCAACGCATGCCGCCCGTAGGCTCCGAGCGGCCTCGTCTTTAGGATGCCCCTCAAGCCGAGAATTTAAACCTTACAATCCCGTTCTTCAGATTTGAGCGGGCTACACACTCAACCAACGATCGTCCTCGGCTCGGCAAAAGCCCTCACGCTCCAGGTCGGCCAGAATGCCCGCGACAAGCTCGCGCTCGACCGGTCCACGCCCAGCCGCCGCTTCCATCTCGTTAACGCCCACCACGGCATCAGCAAGCGTAATCCCCGCCGGCTGGCCATCGCGCGCTGCCAGCAACATGCGCACGATATGCGCGCGCTTTTGGCGACGTGAGCCCTCAAACTTTGATTGACGGCTATAGCCCGCCGAGCGCCTGGACGGATTGGGCAACGTCTTTTTTAGATATGCGCCGTAATCTAGCAACGCGTAATACCACGCGCGCGGCGTATCGGCATCATCGAGCGGCACGGCAAAGGGAGCGATCTCGTCGGTCGCCGCACCGGGGGCCGCCGGACAGGCCGCCTGAATCAGCGGCACCAGCTCGCGATCGGGAACAGCCGGTACATCGGGAAAGAAGTGATGCAGAAAGACCGTGCGCACGTTGGTCTCCAGATACACGCCCGGAAGATCAAACGCAAACGACCGGATACCTTGCGCCGTTGCCGGGCCAATACCAGGCAGAGCGACCAAGTCACGCGTCTCGTGCGGAAACTCCCCGCCCCAATCCTCTACGACCCGTTGAGCGGCCCCGTGAAGCGCCAGAGCGCGTCGGTTGTAGCCCATGCCCTGCCAAGCGTCCAAAACATCGGAAGGCGCGGCCTGGGCAAGCGCCTGCACGGTCGGAAAGCGATCGAGCCACGCCGGCATACGCGTCTCCACGCGTGGTACCTGTGTTTGCTGCAGCATGACCTCAGAAAGCCAAATGATGTACGGATCGCGCGTGCGGCGCCACGGAAGGTCGCGATAACGCAGGACCCCTTCCGAACGAATCATCGAACGAAAGGGGTCCTGAATCATATCTATGCTCCTTATGCGGCGCTATTCCTCCCGGCAAGCGCACGCGCAGGTGGCGTACTCGGGAAACGCTTCGCGGTCGGCGAATTTGGGATCGACGGCCGGGAACTGGCGGTGAGCGACGATGTCGCCGAGCGAAACGGAATCGAGGTAATCGCGCATCAACGCTTGAGCTCCGGCCCACAGGGGATGATAGCAGCACGTGCCCATGCGTGCACAGTCGCCATCGGGTGCGGTGCAATCATTCATAACCATAGGGCCCTGAACGGCCTCGACGACCTGGCGGATGGTGACGTCGTCCGGACTGACCTTGAGACGCATGCCACCGTGGACGCCACGCAGGCTCTCCACAATACCGGCCTGGACCAAACCGTGCTGAATCGAGCGGGCAAACGAATACGGGACATTGACCTCTTCGGCAGCGGTGCGAACAGAAAGCAAACGCTCCGGATCCTCGGCAAGCATCGCCAGCATACGAAGGGCGTAATCAGTCTTCCTCGATATATCCATTTTTCCCCTTTCAAGGAATACGAACAGCTCGAACGAGCTCCGGGGCCGAGCTTGTGTCGAGACGCTAAATGACCGCAGGACATCCAAATGGTAAATCGGGTATCCACTGAGTGCCGCGCTTGGAGCGAAATGCATCAGATGCGGCCTACAGTGCAATTTAGTATAACCTAACCCCCTGTCTCGTTGAACAGGTGTTGCGCAACAAAGCTGTTGTTTAGACAGATATGCTTATTAGATTTTACTTGCGTTCCCGAAGGGGCGGGGATTCTGGGCGAAGATGCGCCAGAGCGATCGTTCTATCGAAACAAAGTGCATCAAACGCAAAAAGCCACGTCCGAAGACGTGGCTTTAATTGCGTTGGCGGGAAGTACGGGGCTCGAACCCGCGACCTCCGACGTGACAGGCCGGCGCTCTAACCAAACTGAGCTAACTCCCCAGGCAGACGTTCGCGTTTGTTTCCGCTCGCGTGCGCTGCGGGGATTAGTATACACAGAAGTCTGTCCGGCGCGCAACAACTTTTTTGAAAAAATTTTTCGGTCCCTCCGGGAGGGTCTCCGGGGCTGGGGGCGGGGGTTAAGTTTGCTGCTCTACAGTCCTGCGCAAGACGGAAAGCACATTAAGT
>NZ_QRWD01000025.1 GCF_003459505.1 Collinsella sp. AF20-14LB | reverse complement strand
GCGATGTCGTGGGACTCCTGCTCCCTGATGTACTTGGCGATCGTCGCCTCGTTCAGGCCGACGGTGGACACGTAGTAGCCCTCCGCCCAGAACTTCCTGTTGCCGAACTTGTACTTGAGGTTGGCGTGCCTGTCGAATATCATCAGCGAGCTCTTCCCCTTCAGGTAGCCCATGACGCTCGCGACGCTGTACTTCGGCGGGATCGCCAGCAGCACGTGCACGTGGTCGGGCATCAGGTGCCCCTCGATTATCTCGATCCCCTTGTACTCGCACAGCTTCCTGAGGATCTCCCCTATGTCGCTCCTGATTTGGTTGTAGATCACTTTGCGCCTATACTTCGGCGTGAACACGATGTGGTACTTGCACATCCACTTCGCGTGGGAAAGGCTGTAGGCCTTCTGGGCCATGGCGACCACCCCTTCGACTCGAATTCTTGACGGCCTGAACAATCGTCAATATCGGTCGGAGGGGTGGCTTTGTAAAGCCGTTTGTCTCCACCCGCGTAGCGGGTGGTTTAAAGCTGGGCGCTGCGCGGCCAGCAGACTAAAGTCTTGAAATAAAGGGATAAGGCCATACGGCCCTATCCCTTTTTGCTAACTAAAGCAGCTCGTGCGCTACTCGCGGCACAGGTGCACGGCGAAGCCGGCGAACTCGCGCTTAAAGTACACGAGCTTGGTGCTACCGTCGGGCAGCAGCGCGCGCGACTCCTCGTTGACCTCGAGCCCGCGCTCGGCAAACCACTTCTCGGCCGCATCGATGTCGTTGACGGCAAAGCCAATGTGGCCCTTGGTGCCACGACCGTTCTGCTTCATAACCTCGACCAGCGAATCGTTAAAGTACGAAACCGGGGTCTCGATAACGGGCAGGCCCATCATCGTCGAGAACAGCTCCGCGATCTCCAAGGCGTCTGCCGGGTCGGCGGCGTTAATGCCCACATGGGCAACGCGCATACCAAAGAGCTCTACCGGATTGGCGTTCTGCTCACTCATGCAGGCAGCGCCTACTGAGCCATGACGTCAAGAACGGCCTTCTCGGCAGCGACGCGGTTCATGCCGGTCATGAAGGGCACGCCGCTCACGTACGGGCAGGTGAGGCCCTCGGGGGCAACGGTGGTGGCGATCAGCAGGTCGGCGCCCTCGTCGCAAGCGTCCTTGGCCTCAGAGATGGCGCACTGCACGATCTCATACTTGCCGGCATAACCGTTGGCGTCGAGCAGGGTGGCGACCTTCTGGGCAACGAGCGTGGAAGTAGCAGCGCCAGCACCGCAAGCCAAAACGATTTTCTTCATAGGTAATGTCTCCCTTCATGGTTTACTTTAGGTAAGTGTACCGCAGCGAGCGATGGCACTCGGCCTCGATGAGCTTTTATGCCAGTTTGCTTGCGCGCTGCGTATAATACATCCAGTACGTGTTGTCAAACCGCTCGCTTTATGAGCGACTAAGGACCCTAATATGCCCGATTCCCGCACACTCTGGACCGCCGTCGTTATCATCTGTATCGCCGTGTCGGTGTTCTTTAGCGTCAAAAAACGCACCACGTTTAAACGCCTGCAGCAGCTCATGGCCGCTAAGCAGTGGGACGAGTTCGATCGCTTGCTCGACGGCAAACTCACCAGCATGCTGTACCCGCGCTACAACCGCGACTACCTGCGCCTGAACTCCTATCTGCTGCGCGAGGACCACAAGCGCGCCAGCGAGATGTTCGACCTGCTGCTGGGACTCAACCTGCCCAAGATGCAGCGCGTCGACCTGGTCATTAAGGCCTTTAACTACTATGTTGGCCAGGAGGACCGCAAAAAGTCCAAAGAGCTGTTGCGCGAGATCAAGGGCTTTGAGGGCGGTCAAGCCGAGGCGGTTGCACACGAGTGTCAGCTGATGTACGACACGATGATCCTCAAGCGCCACAACGACATTCCCGAGTTGGAGCGCATACTCGAGGATGTCGGCGACGACCCGGTCAAGCGCTGCCGCCTGGAGTACCTGCTGGCCCTGCAGTACCAAAACAAGGGCGACGAGGCAAAGTATACCGAGTACTTGGAAATGTCGGGTCAGCACTCGATGGCCGTCAACGCGTAACGGACGGCTTGTGCTAGACTTCTAGTCTCACGGGGGCGTGGCGGAATTGGCATACGCAGGAGACTTAAAATCTCTCGCCGCAAGGATTGTGGGTTCGAGTCCCACCGCCCCTACCACGTATTGTTTACGGGCCCGTATCCCTTTGGGATGCGGGCCCGTTTCTTTTAGATGCCGTCAACTGCAGGGCAGCTAATTTGGGACGTGGCTTTTTTGACTACTTTTTTCCACTCACCCAATGAGTTTCCTCACACATTTTTCGATGGAAAAACGTGGTTATTTCGCACATTTTCCGATGGAAAAACGTGGTTGTCTCACACATTTTCCGATGGAAACGCCCAAATGGCCTTATACTAGCCGAGAGGGTTGGGAGGCAATATGCAACGACAGCTTATGAGTGAACTTATCGCTTGGAAATCAAGGGCGAATCGCAAACCTCTCTTGCTTAAGGGAGCCCGCCAGACAGGAAAGACTTGGCTTCTTAACGAATTCGCAAGCCAGCAGTATCGAAACGTCATTCGTTTTGACTTTATGCTCGAGCCGAGCACACGCTCGCTGTTCGATGGGGACCTCGACCCCAAGCGCATCATCTCCCAGATAGAGCTCCTACGTGGCCAAACCGTAACGCCGACAGACACGCTCATCATCTTCGACGAGATCCAAGAGGCGCCACGCGGGATCACCTCGCTCAAGTACTTCAACGAGCTTGCACCCGAATACCACATCGTAGCAGCCGGTTCCTATATGGGCCTCGCGCTCCGACGCGAAAACGAGTCATTTCCCGTCGGCAAAATCGACCAGCTCACCATGCGTCCCATGGGGTTTGCCGAGTTCGTTCGCGCCGTCGACGGCAACCCGCTCGCCGACGCCATCCTTGCCGCAGACATGAACCTTCTAGCAAACGTCACCGAAAAGCTCGTGCACTTGCTCAAGGAATACCTTGTTGTCGGTGGTATGCCCGAAGTTGTCTCCGCTTTCGCCGAGACACGCGACTTCATTGAAGCCCGAAGGCTTCAGCAGCAAATCATCGAGGCTTACGAATCCGATTTTGGCAAACATGCACCCGCCCGCATCGTCGAGCGCATGAGGTTGGTTTGGAAATCCCTTCCCGGCCAGCTTGCCAAGGAGAACAAGAAGTTTGTCTATGGCGCCCTTCGCCCCGGAGCGCGCGCACGCGATTTTGAGGAAAGCCTCCAGTGGCTCACGGACTACGGAATCGTTCATAAGGTGCCACGTGTTTCCGCTCTAAAGACACCGCTCTCGAGCTACGAAGACCTCTCGGGCTTCAAACTGTTCTGCATCGACACCGGCATCCTCGGAGCGCTCTCCGGTCTCTCTCCGGCCATCGTTCTTAACGGATCCGCTGTTTTTACCGAGTTCAAAGGTTCGCTGACCGAACAATACGTCGCGCAGGAGCTTTTGCTCCAGGACAAAACTCCCGTGTATTGGTCCTCTACCTCTGGCAATGCCGAAACCGACTTTGCCATCGACCATGCGGGAACCGTGCTCCCGCTTGAGGTCAAGGCGGCAGAGAACCTTAAAGCGAAGAGTCTGAAAATAGCCTGCGAAAAATTCAAACTCGAGCGTTGCGTGAGGAGCTCCCTGGCGGCATATAGAGACGAGGGCACGCTCGTCAATATTCCGCTTTGGGAAATTGGGCAAATCGACAAACTGGCATAAAGGCTGCGGAGGCGCTCAACAAGGACTGTCCCCAGGTGCCGACGGAAAAGAAACATCCCTAGGTGCCGGCTGTTGAGTTGCGGTGGAATAGGGACTGTTTGGGGCCCGAAAGGGCGATTTTAGTCCGCATTTCACCGCAACTCAGAGGAAGACGGTTAAAGAGCACTCAGGCTCGGGGTCCAGGCGATGGTGGGAGTCGCGCCGTCGAGAACCTCGTTAATGGTGGCGGCCATGCCGGCAAGCAGGCTGTTCTCGCTTACGGTGAGCGTGTCGTAGCCGCCGGCTCGCATAAGCTCGCGAATCACCACGGCACCAGCCAAGATCACGCCCGCGCGTTTGGGCTGTACACCCGGTAGCGCGGCGATGCCTTCCGCGTCCAACACAGACATGCGCTCGATAGCGGCCGAGACCTGCTCCAGCGACAGCTCGCGTAGGTGCACAAAGCTCGAATCGTACGGTTCCAGCTCGTGGACCAGAGCCACCAGCGTAGTCACCGTGCCGCCCACCGCGACTAAGCGTTCGGCGCGCTCAAAGTCGACAGGCAGGCCCTCAAAATAGGCGGCGAACTGCTCGCCTGCCCACGCGGCAGCGGCAGCAAGCTCGCCATCCGCGGGCGGCAACGCAGAGAAAAAGCGCTCCGTCACGCGACGGCAACCGATGTCCAGCGAGCGCGTTCCCTCCAGCGCAAAGACGCCGCGCTCCGGAGCGTATACGCCCGTCGCGAGTTCCGTGGACCCGCCGCCCGAATCCGCGACGATGATGCGCTCGCCGGCAAAGTCGTGCGCCACGCCAAAAAACGTCAGGCGCGCCTCGACCTCGCCCGGAATCACCTGTGGTTTGAGCCCCAACTCGCGCAGGCCGTCCAGCAGCAGCGCGGCATTGGAGGCATCGCGCGCGGCGCTCGTGCACGTGGTGCAGATGCACGCGGCCCCAAAGGCACGGGCCTCGTCCACAAACATGCGGCACGCAGCGAGCACGCGCTCAACGGCCGCCTCGCAAAAGCGCCCCGTCGCGTCCACGCCCTCGCCCAAGTCGGTAATCTCAGTATGCTTGGACGATTTCACGATCGCCCCGCCCTCGACCTGGGCCAACACCAGTCGCGACGACACCGTTCCCAGGTCAATCGCCGCCACCTTATATCGTTTGCAATGCGTCATTGCAGGCTCCCCTCCGGGCGCTATTTGCCGTTGGACACGACCGTCTGGCCCTCGACGCCGTTAAATCCAAACAGCATATCGAACGCCTGGATGTACCACGGCGCGTCCTTGCCGACTTTTTCGATCTCTTTGGCTACTTCGCTGGCCTTCTTGGCGTTCGAGGATTTTTTGCTCGACGACGAATCCGAATCCTCGTCCAGACCCTGCACTTCAATCCTCTTCTCGCCGGGCATCACCAGGCCCAGGTCCTCGGATGCCGCGTCCTTGATACCCTCCTCCGAGAGCAGCTTGTCGACGCTTTTTTGCAGCTCATCATTGTATTGCTGACGAATCTCGACCTGCTTGGCCAAGATATCGCTCGAACGCTTTGCCACGTACAGATCGCGCACGGGGAAATACAGGCTCACGAGCACCAGGGCAACGACAATGCCAACAAACAGCCCTCGCTGGGGACCGTGGGTAAAGTCGTAGATTGCCTTGACCACCGCGTTATCGTTGGCGTAATGCATGAAGTCCGAGCCCGAAAGACGGCTCGAGGGCCTGGACGACTTTTCGTGCGCTTGAGCCGAGGGACGCTGGGCATGCGTCGAGTGTGGCGGGCGGCCCGTCGACGTATTCATTTGAGCACGGGGGTGTGAGGCACTTGCCGGACGCTGTGCGCGGCGATCGACGCCGGCGTAGTCGGACCCGCCGAGCTGCACGGTAGGTGCGCGGCGAGACGACGGCTCGCGCGAACCGGCGGAATAATACCTGTTGTCGTAAATCTGATCCATGTGCGCCTTGTGCGGTTGAGGTTTGTTTGCGCTAAGTATTCTAGTTATAGCACGAGCACACGCAACGCCTTCGGCGGCCTTTGCTCGACATAAAAAAGGCGCTGAGCCATATGGCCCAGCGCCCAATGGTGCTCAACAGCGCCCGGCTGGAGCAAGGCGAATCCGAGTCTTCCCCGCCCCCGCACACGCCGCTGCCTAGCGAATGTTGTAGAACGCGGCCTTGCCGGCGTAGCGCGCGCTGCCCTCAAGCTCGTCCTCGATGCGGATGAGCTGGTTGTACTTGGCGATACGGTCGCTGCGGCACGGGGCGCCCGACTTGATCTGACCGGCGTTAACACCCACGACCAGGTCGGCGATCGTGGAGTCCTCGGTCTCACCGGAACGGTGGCTCACGATGCAAGCGTAGCCGGCCTCCTTGGCAGTCTCGATGGCCTCGAGCGACTCGGTGAGCGTGCCGATCTGGTTGACCTTGACCAGGATCGCGTTGGCGGCACCCAGCTCGATGCCCTTCTTGAGGCGCTCGGTGTTAGTGACGAACAGGTCGTCGCCCACCAGCTGCACCTTGTTGCCAATGCGGCGGGTAAGCTCGACCCAGCCGTCCCAGTCCTCCTCGGCCATGCCGTCCTCGATGGAGATGATGGGATAGGTGTCGACGAGCTTCTCCCAGTAATCAACCATCTGGGCGCTCGTGTACTCCACGCCCTCGCCCTTGAGCTCGTACATGCCGGTCTCGGCGTTGTAGAACTCGGTCGAGGCCGGGTCCATGGCGTACATGAAGTCAACGCCGGGCTTAAAGCCAGCCTTCTCGACGGCCTTGGTGATGTACTCGAACGGCTCGGCATTGGTCTTGAGGTTGGGCGCAAAGCCGCCCTCGTCGCCCACGCCGCCGCCAAGGCCGGCCTCGTGCAACACGCCCTTGAGGGTGTGGTAGACCTCGGCGCACCAGCGCAGGCCCTCGGCAAAGCTCGGAGCACCCACGGGCATGATCATGAACTCCTGGAAGTCAACGTTGTTGTCGGCATGCACGCCGCCGTTGAGGATATTCATCATAGGCGTGGGCAGCAGGTGAGCGTTGACGCCGCCCAGGTACTGGTACAGCGACAGGCCCGCCGACTCGGCAGCGGCGCGGGCGACGGCCAGCGACACGCCCAGGATGGCGTTGGCACCGAGCTTGGTCTTGTTGGGGGTACCGTCCGCGGCAATCAGCGCGGCATCGACGGCGCGCTGGTCGAAGGCGTCGAGGCCCACGACGGCGTTAGCGCACTCGTTATTGACGTGCTCGACGGCCTGCGAAACGCCCTTGCCCAGATAGCGGCCCTTGTCGCCGTCGCGCAGCTCACATGCCTCAAAGGCGCCGGTCGAAGCACCCGAAGGCACCATTGCGCGGCCAAAGCTGCCGTCCTCGAGCACGACCTCGACCTCGACGGTGGGATTGCCGCGGCTGTCGAGCACCTCGCGACCGTAGACGTCCAAAATATCGCTCATGTTGTCTCCCTCTCACTTGGAAACGGGTTGAATGCTTGGCGACACGGCTTGCACGCTACAGCGGCGCGCAGGTTCATAAGTTAGCCTTATCGCACTTTTTGCATTATGCCCTAAGTTAGCCAAGGGATACAATCTTTTTAAAAATAATAGGGGCGATGGGACAAGTCCGTCCCGTCGCCCCCGCAGTCTTACTCCTCTGCCTTTGCGGCATCCCAGAGGTCATTGAGGCCGTGGGTCGAAAGCTCGGCCAGATCCACGTGGGCGTCGGCCGCCATCTGCTCCATCGCGGCCCAGCGGCGGCGGAACTTTGCCGTACTGGCACGCAGGGCGCTCTCGGCGTCAATTCCCTCCTTGCGCGCAACGTTGACCAGGGCAAAGAGCAGGTCGCCAAACTCCATCTCGCGCTCGGGCGAGCCGGGAGCCTCGGCCTCAAACTCGGCACGCTCCTCAGCGACCTCGTCCCACACGTCCTGGACCGTCTCCCACTCAAAGCCCACGGCCGCTGCCTTGCGCGACACCTTCTGAGCCTGCATCAGCGCCGGCAGGTGCGCGGGCACGCCGTCGAGCAGGCCCTCGGGCGCAGCCTCACCCGCTGCCACGGCCTTGTCCTTGGCAGCCTTCTCGGCAAGCTTGACCTCGTCCCAGATCTTGAGTACCTCGTCGGGGCTGTCGGCATTCGCATCGCCAAACACGTGCGGGTGGCGGCGGATGAGTTTGGCGTCGATATCGCGTGCCACATCGGCCAGCGTAAACTCACCGGCGTCCGCCGCAATCTGCGCATGCAGTACGACCTGCATGAGCACGTCGCCCAGCTCCTCGCGCAAATGCGCCACGTCGTCCGCCTCGATGCAATCGAGCGCCTCGTAGGCTTCCTCGATCATGTTCTTGCCGATGCTCTGATGCGTCTGTTCGCGGTCCCACGGACAGCCATCGGGCTGACGCAGACGCCAGATGGTCTGCACCAAATGCTGCAGCTCGGCCGACGCGTCGACCAGCGTGGACAGGTCGCGCGAACCCTCGGCATTTTGCTGAGCCATATGCTGCGCCATGGTTATTCCTCCTCCAGAATCACGTGACGGAACGCGCCGCCCTCGTAGATACCGTAGCTGTGCGTACCGTCCTTGGGAATGCTCACGCTGCCGGGGTTGAAGAGCCACAGGCCCGGGTGCGCCTCGCTTGCCTCGTTAACCTTGATGTGCGTGTGGCCGTAGACGAGCGCGGAGCCCTCGGGCAGCGCGGGCGCGTGGTCGACGCTGTTGTGCATGCCGGCGCCAAAGACGCGGCCGTGTGTCAGGAACAGCTCGCGGCCGGCCTCGTCGAACAGCGTGGCGTAGTCGGCCATGACGGGGAAGTCGAGGACCATCTGGTCGACCTCGGCGTCGCAGTTGCCGCGCACCGCGATGATGCGGTCGGCCAGGGCGTTGAGCAGCGGAATCACACGCTTGGGGGCGTAGTCGCGCGGCAGGTCGTTGCGCGGGCCGTGGTAGAGCAGGTCGCCCAGCAGCACGATGCGGTCGGGCTGCTCGGATTCGATGGCGGAGCAGAGGCGCTCGGTCCAGTATGCCGAGCCGTGGATATCGGAGGCGATGAGGTATTTCATGGTGGTCCTTTCGGGTGGGGTTGATGGGAGCTGAATACGGGGTCCGGCGGATGTGGAGCCCATCTACCGTGTTACTCGAATCGCAGTGCCGAGGCTTGTGCCGCCTGCATCACGCGCTGGAGCGGCACGTTGTGCTCGCGGGCAAGACGGGCGCAATCCTCGTACTCGGGAGCCGCGCGCTCGCTGCCGTCGGGCAGGGTGGCTACTTTGACGGCCACCTCTCCCCAAGGCGTCGCTACCTGCTCAAAACGACGCGGCAGGCAGACGCGTTCCATCACCTGGCGACGAACGGCGTTGGTCGTGGTCTCCAAAAAGATAATCGTCTGTAGGCGCTCGATATCCTCGTGCGAGCAGATCACCTGCAACTGCCATCCGGGGCGGCCCTTTTTGCAGTAGAGGGACAGCCAGTGCACCTCGCGGGCGCCGGCCTCGCGCAGGCGGTCAGCGGCGTAGGCGAGCACCTCGGGCGACGCGTCATCGATGTCGCACTCCAGCTTGACGATAGTTTCGGGCGCATCGGTCTCGCGAGACAGCGGGGATGTGCTATCGCATTGCATACGGTCCGGATCCTTTCCGCGCGGGCTCGTTTTGTTCACCCAAACGCTAGCACATCGGACGTGGCGCAGGCGTGACTTTCGTCCGTCGCCGCCCTCGCCCCTATCTAAACGTGTACGTCAGCCTCCAAACATGTCATTTTTTGTCGGTTTTGGAGGCTGACGTACACGTTTTGGAGCGAGGCCGCACACGATCAGAATTGCGCCCGCACTCCGTCCACCACAAAGTTCGCCGCACTCAACAATTTTGGACTTTCTACGCAGTTCATCGACCAAAAATTACCCTCGGCATACTTACCCGCTGCACGATGTTACTCTAGTTGCATTTGGCTAACTAAGCGGCTGCCGAGGACCCCACCCGGCACCGTTACGGCATAGGAGGTTTCATGTTCGAGAAGCGGCTCTTCTCCCTGGTTCCGCAGGCAACGCCCTACATTATGGCAAGCGTCCTGTTTAAGTGGATCGCGCTCATGGCAAACATCACGGTGATGTGGGTGCTTGCGCGCATCTTGGGCGGCATCGTCACGGACGGCCTTTCCGCCGCACTCGCCGTCGATGCCCTCGCACAGGCGGCCTTGCCGCTCGCCGCCGCCATCATCGTGCGCGCCGCCTCCATCTACCTGGCCCAACGCGCCGGCGACAAGGCCGCGTTCGAGGCCGTCCGCCGCGTGCGCTCACTCGTCTACGACAAGCTCACCGCACTCGGCCCCTCCTACACCGAGACCGTCCCCACCGCCGAGGCCGTCCAGACCAGCGTCGAGGGCGCCACGCAACTCCAGGTGTACTTTGGCGGCTACCTGCCGCAGCTCTTCTTTGCCGGCTTGGCGCCCATCACGCTGTTTGTGCTGCTCGTGGGCCAGGCGGGTTTTCCCGCCGCGCTGCTGCTCGCCTGCGTTCCGGTCATTCCCGTCTCCATTATGATGGTCATGCGCAACGCCAAAAAGATCGGTGCCGAGTACTGGGGCAGCTATGTCGATCTTGGCGGCATGTTCCTGGAAGCCGTGCAGGGTCTCACTACCCTTAAGGTCTACCAGGCCGATCGCAGTTGGCACGAGCGTATCAACGCCGAGTCCGAGCGTTTCCGCGCAGCGACCATGCGCCTGCTGGTGATGCAGCTGCGTTCCATTTGCGTTATGGACCTGGTCGTCTACATGGGCGCCGCGCTCGGCATTATCGTAACCGCGCTGCAGCTCGCCACGGGCAAGATTGGCTTTGAGGCGGCCTTTCTCATCGTCTTTCTGTCGCAGGAGTTCTTTTTGCCAATGCGCCGCCTGGGATCGCTGTTCCACACGGCCATGAACGGCATGGCCGCCTCGCGCCGCATGTTTGGCATTTTGGATACGCCCGAGCCCGAGCGCGGCGATGTCGAGCTTGACGGTCGCGGCGATGTCGAGCTCGCGGGCGTGAGTTATGCATACGGCGACCGCACGGTGCTGGACAGCGCCAGCGCGACCATTGCACACGGCTCGCTCGTGGCACTCGTGGGCGAAAGTGGCGGCGGCAAGTCCACGCTCGCGGGGATCATCGCGGGCCGCAAGGGTGCCTACCGTGGCAGCGTTCGCATCGGCGGCGTCGAGCTGCGCGACGCCACGGCCGCCTCACTCATGCGCGCCGTCACCCTGGTGCCCATCAACGGTTACCTGTTTGCCGGCACCCTGCGCGACAGCCTGCTGCTCGCCCAGCCCAGCGCCACCGATACCGAGCTTTTGCGCGCACTCGACCGCACGCGCGTGGCGGCCTTTGTGCAGGCCAACGGCGGGCTCGACATGGTGATTAACGAGGGCGGCACCAACCTTTCGGGCGGTCAGCGCCAGCGCGTGTGCATGGCCCGCGCCCTGCTGCACGACTCGCCGATCTATGTGTTTGACGAGGCTACGAGCAACGTCGATGCCGCAAGCGAGGCCGCGATCGGCGAGGTCATCGCGTCGCTTGCCGGCGGGCACACTGTAATTGTGGTGGCACACCGCCTGTCGACGATCGTGGACGCCGATCAGATCCTGGTGCTGGAACGCGGCCGCATTGCCGAGCACGGGACTCACGGCGAGCTCTTGGCCGCCGCGGGCGCCTATGCGCGCATGTGGAACAGCCAGAAGCAGCTCTCGGCATATGCGTATGCAGAGGGTGATGCTGAGGATGCCGGCGCGGTTGAGGCTGTTGACGGCAGCGCCGCCTGTGCCGATGGCCTCAACGGTACTAGTTCGTCTTCCGCTGCCGCGGCGCCTGACTCCGGCCGCGCCCGTCGCTCGGCGCCGTCCATCATGTGGCGCATGATGGGGCTCGTCCGACCGCTTGCCGGCTGGCTTGTGCTAGCCGTCGCGCTGGGCAGCATCGGCATGCTCACCGCCGCGTTCGTGCCGGCCTTTGGCGCCCTTGGCCTTATGGCCGCGCTGGGCCGCAACGCCTTGGGGCTTGGTCTTATCGCAGCATGCGCGGCCTGCGCCGCCTGCGGCATCGCGCGCGGGCCGCTCCACTACGGCGAGCAGCTCTGCAACCATTACATCGCATTCCGTCTGCTCGCACACATTCGCGACCTGGTGTTTGGCGCCCTGCGCCAGCTCGCCCCCGCCAAGCTCGAGGGCCGCGGCAAGGGCGAGCTCGTGAGCCTGGTCACCTCGGATATCGAGCTGCTCGAGGTCTTCTACGCGCACACCATCTCGCCCATTGCCATAGCTCTGGTCTGCACCGTTGTGTTTGAGGGCTTTTTGCTGGCTGTGAGCCCCGAGCTCGCGGGCATCGCGCTCGTGGCCTACGCGGTCCTGGGCGTGCTGCTGCCCCTGACCTCGGCCAAGGCATGCGGCACCACCGGCCGCCAGAGCCGCGAGGGCGCCGGTAAGCTGGGCGCCTTTGTACTCGACAGTCTGCGCGGCGCGGGCGAGACCATCCAGTTTGCCGGTGGCACCGATCGCAGCCGTGCCCTGGGCAAGCTGACCGAGCAAGTCGGCGCCGTGGACGCGCGCCTCAAGCGCCGCCAGGCGGTCAGCGAGGCCGTAGCCGATGCGCTTATTCTTGTGGCTAATCTGGTGATGCTCGGGCGTGCGCTGCAGCTGGTGGCTGCGGGAACGATTGACTTTGCCGCAGCGTTTGTCGCCGTCTTTACCTTTGTGTCGTCGTTTGGCTCGGTGATGGCCGTGAGCCGCCTGGGCGCCTCACTGCAGGAGACGCTCGCCTCGGGCGCACGCGTGCTCGATTTGCTCGACGAGCAGCCCCAGTGCGCCGAGGTCGCCGATGGACAGAACGTTGAGTTTGCCGGCGCCGCAGCCGAGCATGTGAGCTTTAGCTATGTGGGCGGCGTGGACGCGGGCGGTGCGGGCGCCACAGAGCAGGTCGCGAACGACACCGCTGCGAGTCTCATCCTCGACGACGTGACCTGCACCTTTGCGCCCGGTACCATGACCTGCATCATGGGGCGCTCGGGCTCGGGCAAGTCGACGCTGCTTAAGCTGCTCATGTGTTTTTGGGACCCCGCAGCTGGCACCATCACGGTGAGCGGCGTCGATGCCCGCCACATCAACACGGCGAGCCTGCGCAGCCACGAGGCCTATATGACCCAGGACACACATCTGTTCTGCGGCACCGTACGCGAGAATCTGCTGGTTGCGCACGCCAGCGCCACCGATGCCGAGCTGCTCGACGCTTGCCGCTCCGCTTCGCTTACCGCCCTCATCGACCGCCTGCCGCAGGGTCTCGACACGCCCGTTGCCGAGCTGGGCGACTCGCTTTCGGGCGGCGAGCGCCAGCGCATCGGCCTTGCGCGCATCTTCCTCAACGACGCGCCTTTCATCTTGCTCGACGAGCCCACCAGCGCACTTGACGCTCTCAACGAGGCAGCCGTAATGCAGGCCGTTGACGAGCTCAAGCGCCGCGGCAAGACCATTGTGCTCGTAAGCCACCGTGCCAGCACCTGCGCGTTTGCCGATTTCTCGCTTTCGGTCGAGCACGGGAGGCTGAGCTAATGGCGCGCACCGCCGACACGCCGGAGCTGGCGCGCAAACGTGCACGCGAGGCCCAGATGGTGTCGCAGATGATTGCACTGTGGTGCCGCGGGCATCATGGCGGCGGGCATGCGGTCGAACAGGCTGGCAACGATGAGTCCGTGCGCGTGAAGCTCGGCCTTCGGACCATTACGCTCTGCCCTGAATGCGCCGAGCTGCAGAAATACGCCATCGCGCGCATTGAGCACTGCCCGCACATGGGCACCAAGACATTTTGCTCGGCCTGTCCTTCGCATTGCTACCGGCCTGCCATGCGCGAGAAGATCCGCGAGGTCATGCGCTGGTCAGGACCGCGTATGATCCGCTATCGTCCCGTCACCGCCGTGCGGCACGCGATTATAACCGTGCAGTCCAAACGAGCGGCGACACGAAACAAGTAGTCGCCGGCGCCGGCACGCGCCGCCTGCCCTTTCCAGTCGGTTTCGACTTGCAGCGTTCCCGCCGCGCCGAGGCTGCGCCATTACAATGGAACGGATTCGCCAAATGCAAAGGAGTCGCCATGTCCGCCTGCCCGCTGGTCGATTGCCATACCCACACCTCGTTTTCGGATGGCCATGCCTCGTTTGAGGACAACGTCCGCGCCGCTGCTGCGGCCGGCTGCCGCGTCATGGTCTCGACTGACCACCTCACCCTGCCCGCCAGCATGGACGCCAACTGCGAAGTGCAGGTTGTCGAGGACGACCTGACGGCGCATCGCCTGGCATTTGAGGACGCCCGCAAGCTTGCCGCGCAAATCGCGCCGGAGCTCGAGCTTATCTATGGCTTTGAATGCGATTGGTACGAGGGCTGCGAGCCCTTGGAAGAGCACTGGTCCCAGGGCGCCGTCGTACGTCTGGGCAGCGTGCACTGGATTGGCAACCCGGGCGATATTGCGGCAGGCGCCGCGGGCACGGCAGGGACAGAGGACGTCGCGCGCCCCGATACACCCGATTCCCTTTGCGGTTGGATCGACGACGATACCAACCTGCATGTTTGGGAAAACTTAGGCGTGCGCGGCGTGTGGGAGTGCTACGTCGACGACTGGTGCCGTGCTTGCGAAAGCTCACTCAACTTTGACGCGATGGCCCATCCCGACCTGGTCATGCGCTTTTCGAAGGACGGCTTTGCACCCGACTTTGACCCCGCGCCGTTTTGGGAGCAGATGGCCGAATGCGCCCACGATACGGGTCGCCGCGTTGAGGTCTCGACCGCCGCACCGCGCAAGGGGCTCGACGATTACTACCCCGCGACCGGGCTGTTGCGCCGCTTCGCCCATGCCGAGGTGCCCATCACCTTTGGCTCGGACGCGCACCGCGCCTGCGACATCTGCTGGAACATCCGCGAGACCCAGGCCCACGCCTACGACTGCGGCTACCGGGCCTTCGATATCCCCCACCCCACCGGCGAATGGGAATCCACGCCCCTCGCCTAACTAGTCGTTTAAGAACGTCCCCAATGACTAGTGGCGGCGGGCGTTGAGTTCGCCGGCCAGTTCGTCGAGGGTGATGCCGTAGCGCTCGAGCGTCACGAGCAGGTGGTAGATCAGGTCGCCGGCCTCGTAGCGGATGTGATCGTGGTCGTTATCCTTGCAGGCCATGATCACCTCGCTCGCCTCCTCGGCAAGCTTCTTGAGAAGCTCGTCCTCGACGTCGGTCAGCAGACGCGCGGTATAGCTCTCCTGCGGCGATGCGTCGCGACGACCGTGAATCACCTCGGCCAGTCCCGTCAGCGTCTCACCGATGTTTCCCGGCTGCACGTTAGCTGTTCTGACTCCCATGGTTATTTCCTCTCGTTACTGCAGCGTAAAGTAATTACCGGTCTCATCGAACCGAGGCTTTGCGCCCTTTTTCTCAAAGAACTCAACGATGACGGCATGGGCCTCATCGAGCCTTTCCTTCTCGGCCTCGAGCCAAAGCGACTGCGCCCCGCAGGCATCGGTCAGGTGCACGCGGCACGGCACGCCCACGCGGAGGAGCTCGGCGTTGCAGTCAGCGACTTCGAACGGCGTCACGACCTTCATCGTGTTTCCCCCTTTACGTGCTTAAAGAAGCAGGTACGGTTGCCGGTATGGCAGGCAGGACCCGGCGAGTCAACCTTGACCAGCAGCGTATCGCTATCGCAGTCGGCCCAGAGCTCCTTGACCTCCTGCATATTGCCGCTCGTCGCGCCCTTGTTCCAGAGCTCCTGGCGGCTGCGGCTCCAAAACCACGTGGTACCGGTCTTGAGCGTCAGCCCCACCGATTCCTCGTTCATCCAAGCAACCATAAGCACCTCACCGGTGTCATACTGCTGAACCACACAAGGAATCAGCCCACGGTCGTCGTATTTGAGCTCTGCCGCGGTTGTCACTTGCTCCATTTAGAAGTCCAATCTCACAGGTATTCCCTGGCTGGCCATGTATTCTTTGACTTCGCGAATGCTGAAGGTCCCAAAGTGAAAGACACTTGCTGCCAGCACGGCATCGGCTTCGCCCTCGATCACGCCCTCGGCAAAATGCTCGAGCGTGCCCACGCCGCCGCTTGCGATCACCGGGATCGGCACCGCGCGCGCCACGGCGCGGGTGAGTGCCAGGTCGAAGCCAGCCTTGGTGCCGTCGCGATCCATGCTGGTGAGCAAGATCTCACCGGCGCCGCGACGAGCCGCTTCCTCGGCCCACGCCACCGCATCGATACCCGTGGCGTTACGGCCGCCCGCGGTAAAGACCTCCCACTTGTCGGCTCCCGGCTCACCGGGCAGACCAACACGCTTGGCATCGATCGCCACGACCACGGCCTGGCTGCCAAATGCAGCAGCAGCTTGGCTGACCAGCGACGGATCGCGCACGGCAGCAGAGTTGAGCGACACCTTATCGGCACCGGCAGCCACCATGGTTCGCATGCCCGCCAGGTCACGAAAACCGCCGCCCACGGTATAGGGAATGGCCAGCTCCTCGGCCGCATGCGCCGCCATCTCAATGGTCGTCGCACGGTTGTCGCTCGTCGCAGTGATGTCCAGGAACACGACTTCGTCCGCGCCCTCGCGGTCGTAGACGCGCGCCAGCTCCACCGGATCGCCCGCATCGCGCAGGCTCACAAAGTTGACGCCCTTGACCACGCGGCCGTCCTTAACGTCCAGACAGGGAATCACACGCTTGGTAAGCATGGGTTACTCCTCCCCTCGGGCGGCGGCGAGCGCCTGTACCAGCGTAAAGTTGCCCTCGTAGAGTGCGCGACCGGTGATCGCACCCTCAATAGCATCCTCACCCACCGCGGCAAGCGCGCAGATATCGTCGAGTGTCGAGATGCCACCCGAAGCCACGACGGGAAAACCCGCGACCTCGGCCACATGGCGATACGCCGCCACGTCGATGCCCGTCTGCATGCCATCGCGCGCGATGTCGGTGTACACCAAATGCTTAAAGCCCAACTCGGAAAGCTGCGCCACCGCATCATCGAGCGCCACGCCCGCGCCATCGCGCCAGCCGTTCACCTTGACCTGGCCGTCACGGGCGGCGATGTCTGCCACCAGCAGCTCGCCAAAGCCTTTGGCCGCCACCTCGGCAAAACCCGGCTCGGTCACCAGCACGGTGCCCAGTGCGATGCGGCGTGCGCCGTAGCCGGCCAACTCGTCGATGCGCGCGAGCGAGCGGACGCCGCCGCCCACGTCCACAGACAGACCGTCGATGCCGCAGATAGCCTTGATCGCCGTCGAGTTGGCAGCGCATGCGTCCTCATCCTCGCCAAAGGCAGCGGACAGATCGACGACGTGCACCCAGCTTGCACCTTGCTCGGCAAACGAGCGGGCAACGGCCACGGGGTCGTCGGAATATACCTTGCAGCGGCTGCGATCGCCGCGCTCCAAGCGCACGACCTTGCCGCCGATCAGATCGATTGCGGGGAACAGGATCATCGGCCGGCCTCCTCGACGATGTTGACGAAGTTCTTAAGGATGCGCTGTCCCAGCGCGGAGGATTTCTCGGGATGGAACTGGCAGCCCCACACGTTGCCGTGGCGCACGATGCACGGGAAGCTCCGCGTGTAGTGCGTGCGCGCCAGAACATCGGCGGCATCGACATCGTCGGCCACCGCATAGCTGTGGGTGAAGTACATGTTGGCGCCCTCGGCAAAACCGGCGAGCAACGGATCGGCCGCGCCGGCGGGCGTCATGTGCACCTGGTCCCAGCCCACGTGCGGCACCTTCAGGCGACTCGATTCCAAGCGCGTGCACGAGCCGCGCATAATGCCCAGGCCATCGACCCAAGGACCGCCGGCCTGCTCGGAGGCATCGTCGTCCGCGCCCTCGTCCGCCGGCACGCCCTCGTCGCCGCGTTCAAAAAACAGCTGAAGGCCCAGGCAGATGCCGAGCAGAGGAGTTCCGGCGGCAACGGCGTCAAGCACGGCCGCCTCCTCGCCGCTCTGGCGCATAAAGGCGATCGCGTCATAGAACGCACCCACGCCCGGGATGACCAGGCCGTCGGCGTTGCGGATCTGCTCCGGATCGTCCGATGTGCAGGCAGCGGCACCGGCGCGCGCAAGCCCGCGCACGACGCTCGACAAGTTGCCCTTGTGGTAGTCGACCACCACGATCTTCGGTTCGCCCACGCGACCCTCCTTTTTCCATCATCCAATACCACCACAAAGGGGACAGGCACCTTTGTGGTGGTTTCTGCCTATATGGCGGTTACAGTGAGCCCTTGGTGCTGGGGATTCCTTGGACGCGGGGATCAAGCTCGCAGGCGTGGCGCATCGTGCGTCCCACGGCCTTAAAGGCTGCCTCGATAATGTGATGCGAGTTGCCGCCCGCCAGCTCGCGCACATGCAGCGTGAGCTTAGCATCGCGCGCAAAGGCATAGAAGAACTCGACGGCCAGCTCGGTATCAAAGCTGCCCACGCGCTCGGTCGGCACGGGCAGATCGCAATAGGCCTGCCCGCGACCCGAGATATCAACGGCGGCCATCACGAGCGTCTCGTCCATGGCAATCGCCGCATCGGCAAAGCGCGTAATGCCCGCCTTGTCACCCAGTGCCTGGCAAAACGCCTCGCCCAGCACAATGCCCGTGTCCTCGACGGTGTGGTGCGCGTCGACCTCCACATCGCCCATCGCATGTACCGTCAAATCGAACAGGCCATGGCGGCCAAAGGCGTTGAGCATGTGGTCGAAAAACGGCACGCCGGTCGAGATATCGCACACGCCGGATCCGTCCAGATCGAGCCTAACGACAATGTCGGTCTCGCCCGTCTTGCGGGTCACCTCGACATAACGGCCCATCTACATCTCCTCCTTCACCAGCGCGGCAAACGCTGCCAGCACCTCGTCGTTTTCCTGCGGGGTACCCACGGTAATGCGCAGACAGTCCGCAAGCCCCGGCGCGTAGCTAAAGTCACGCACCAAAATCGAATACTCATCGCGCAGACGCTCGCGCACGCGCGTGGCGTGCGGCGTGCGCACGAGCACAAAGTTCGCCGCGCTCGGCCACGCCTCCACGGGCAGGCCCTCGGCAGCCATTGCGCGCAGGGCGCACAGCTCGCGCTCGCGCTCGGATACAACCTGTGCCACCACGGGCGCGTACGCATCGCGGGCACGCACGCAGGCAAGCGCCGCGGCTTGGCTCAGCACGCTGACTGAATAGATCTGGCGAATCGCCGCGAACACGTCAATAACCTCGGGTGACGCAATCACATAGCCCAGACGCGTGCCGGCGGCGCCGAACGCCTTGGACAGCGTATGCAGAATCACCAGGTTAGGATGCTCGGCGATAAGCCCTTGCGCCGTGGTGGCCGCGCCAAACGAATCGTCAGCAAACTCCACGTAGGCCTCGTCGACCATCACCATGCCGGGACACGCATCGCACAGAGCCGCGATAAAGTCGAGCGGCGCCACGTCGCCCGTGGGATTGTTGGGCGAGGTCACAATCGCCAGGTTGCACTCGGGCGCTGCCGCAAGCACGGCAGCCTGATCGAGCTCAAAGGTCACCGGATCGCGCCACACGTCGCGCACCTCGGTCTGGCAGAGCGACGCAAAGAACGCATACTCGCTAAAGCACGGCGGGCAGTTGAGCAGGGTCCGCCCCGCGCCGCCAAACGCCAACAGGTAGTTATAGAGCAGCTCGTCACCGCCATTGCCCACGCAGATGTTCTCGCGCGTCACGCCATGCCAAGCGGCCAGCTCGTCGCGCAGCTCGTTGGACATGGGATCGGGATAGCGGTTGAGCGGCGTGGCGGCGAGTGCCGCGTCGACCGCCTCGCGCACGCCAGCCGGCACGGGATAGGTGTTCTCGTTGGCCGAAAGGTTGATGCGCGTGGGCGTAAAGTTGGGATCGTAGGGCTCAATGCCGGCCAAGTAGGGCTGGACGAGTTCCTTCATGCGAGGCGTCAGCTCGGCCATATTAGGCCTCCCCGCCGGTCGCGTTAGCGCCATCCGCGCCCGCAGCCGCCAAGTCCACACCCTCGGCGACCGTCGCCGCGGCGTCGCCCGGCCAGGCAACCTTGGTCAGGTCGGCCGCCGCCAGCGACTCGGCGCTCACGGAATCCTCGCCCTGTTCCAGCACGCGACGACGCAGGGCGGCAGAAAGCGCGTGCGCCCACAGGCCCTCGGCCTCGGCCAAACGCTGCGTAGCGGGAGCGTCGGAGAGCAGGCCCTCGGGCGTATAGCAGATAACGCTTGAGCGCTTAACGAACTCCTCCACCGAAAGCGGGTTGGAGAACATGGCCGTGCCGCCGGTCGGCAGCGTGTGATTGGGGCCGGCAACGTAATCGCCGAGCGGCTCGGAGCTCCAAGCGCCCACAAAGATGGCGCCGGCGTTGCGAATGCCGCCAAGCAGGCCCATTGCATCCTTGCAGTGCAGCTCCAGGTGCTCGGGCGCCACGGTGTTCACGGCCTCGACGGCGGCAGCCATATCGGCGGCCACCACGATGGTGCCCTCGTTGTCGAGCGAGGCGCGCGTGATCTCGGCACGCGGCGACTGCGCCACCAGAATGTCGACACCCGCCTCGACCTCGCGCGCAAACTGCTCGTCGCAGGTCACCAGATAGCAGGCGGCCAGCGGATCGTGCTCGGCCTGGGCCATCAGGTCGGCCGCGACCACCATGGGTTTGGCCGTGGCATCGGCCAGCACGCAAACCTCGGAGGGGCCGGCGACCATGTCGACGCCCACGTCGCCCGAGACAATCTGCTTGGCCGCGGCGACAAAGGCGTTGCCCGGGCCGGTGATTTTGTCGACGCGCGGAATGGTCTCGGTACCGTATGCCAGCGCGGCCACGGCCTGGGCGCCGCCCACCATATAGATTTCGTCCACGCCGCCGAGCTTGGCCGCGGCGAGCGTATAGGGGCTGATCAGGCCGTCCTTTTGCGGCGGCGTCACCATGACCACGCGCTTGACGCCGGCCACCTTGGCAGGAATGGCGTTCATGAGCACGGTGGAGGGATACTGCGCGCGACCGCCCGGCACGTAGATGCCGGCCGCGGCGAGCGGAGTCACCTTAACGCCGAGCATCGTGCCGTCTGGACGCGTGGTAAACCAGCCCTGCTCGACCTCGCGCTGGTGAAACTCGCGAATCTGGCGCGCAGCCTTCTCGAGCGCGGCGACAAAGGCCGGGTCGAGGCCTTCGAGCGCAGCATCGATCTGCTCTTGCGGCAGACGAAAGCTTTGCAGCTCGACACCGTCAAAACGCTGGCAGTAATCGCGCACCGCAGCATCGCCGTTGGCACGCACGTTGGCCACGATATCGCGGGCGGCGTCGACGATGTTTTGCGGCAGCACACCCTTGCGGTTGAGCTGGTTGGTAACGAGGCGCTCACCGGGAGCAAGCTTGATGGTCTTCATATCGGTATCCCCTATCGGTCGAGGTTGCGTTTGGAAAACGAGATGCCGGGCAGCGGCACCAATCGGCCCGCAGTCCGGATATGGGGGCGCCCGTGCGCGCTCGCGCTATTGTGCCGAGCCCGCGACGGGCTCAAAATGCTTGTCCTTCACGGCAGCCGCCAGGCGATCGGCCAGGTTGCGAACGCGCGGATCCAGGCGCGCGGCACCCGGGTTGACGAAGAAGCGGGCCGTGCAGTCCATAATGCGGCCGGTGATGACCAGGTCGTTGTCGTGCAGCGTGGCGCCCGTGGCGGTGATATCCACGATGCGATCGGTCATACCGACGATGGGTCCCAGCTCGATGTTGCCGTGCAGCGAAACAATGTCGGCGTTCACGCCGCGCTCGGCATACCAGGCACTCGCGATGCGCGGGTACTTGGTTGCCACGCGAAGCGAACCGCGGCGGGCATAGTTGCGCTCGGCCTGACCGGCGCGCCAAGCGGGCTCAGCCTCAATAAAGGTGCACAGGCCGTAACCCAAATCGACCAGCTGCAGCAGGTTGAGGTCGGCCTCGATAAGCGAATCCCAGCCGCAGATGCCGCAATCGGCCCCACCGCAGCCCACAAAAGCGGGCGCATCGCTGGGGCGCACGATGACAAACTCGATATCGCCGACCGCGCCCTCGCCGGCACGCGTATCGCGGCCGCGCACGATCAGGTGACGGCCGGGGTCGCGCAGCTCGGAGACGTCCAGGCCCGCGGCCTCGAGCACGTCGAGCGTGTCGGCCTTAAGCGAGCCCTTGGGAACGGCGATGCGCAGCGGACCCTCGGCACCACGGCCCGCGGCGTGGTCGCCGTCGGAAGCGGCGTCCTCAGCCGAAGTGTGCGCGGCCTCCAGACGCTCGAGCGAAAAGGCAAATCCCGCCGCCGGTACCTCGATGCCATCGCCGAACGCGCCGGTAAAGATGGAGTCGTAGCGACCGCCCGAACCCACCGGATCGGGCAGGCCACCGGCATAGGCCTTAAAGACCAGGCCCGTGTAGTAATAAAAAGAGTTCATGATGGAGAAGTCGAAGGACAGCACCTGGGCGTCCTCGGGAGCCAGGCCCTCGACCAGGGCACGCAGCTCGCGCGTCAGCGGCGCGACGATACCGGCAGCTTCCAGCAGCGCATCCACACGGTCGAGTATCTCGGCACCGCCGTGCAAGCGCGGCAGCTCGCTAATGGCGGCCTTGACGGCCTCGGGCTCGGCGCTTGCCGCCACGCGGGCATCGAGGCCCACAAAGTCATTGGCGTGCACGCAGCGCAGGGCCTCGGCAGCCAGCTCGCGATCCTCGCACGCCGCGAGCAGCTCCTTAAAAGGACGCACGCTACCTGCGATAATGCGCGCATCGGGCAACGCCAGCTTGCGCACGGCCTCGGCTACCAGCGAGACAATCTCGACATCGCCCGCGGCGTCGCCCGCACCGATGAGCTCAAAGCCCAGCTGCGTAAACTGACGCGAGCCGCCGGCATTGCGCTGGCACTCGCGAACCACCGGCGCCTCGTAGCGCAGGCGCAGGGGCAGGTCGGCCGCGCGCATGCGGGTCGAAACCAAGCGCACGATCGGCAACGTGTTGTCGGGACGGACCACCAGCAAACGCCCATCATCGTCAAAGAGCTTAAACGGCGTGTCCGCAATGCGGCCACCTTCCTCGAGCGAACCCTTGTCCTCGAGCAGCGGCGTCTCAACCGGCAGGTAATGATGCTCCCTAAAGCAGCCCTTCACCGTACATGCGATCTCCTCGCGTGCCTGAGCCTCCTCGGGCAATATGTCCCGGAATCCCCACGGTGTGGCCGTCATCTGGTGAGCCTCCTCATGCTGTGTTTCATATAGAACAGAAGACCGGCATAGCTCCGCCGGTCTTCTGGGTACTTTAGCATACTAGAGTGCTTGCGGGGAAATTCGTCTCCCTCGGCTCACAGCGTATTCATTTAGAAACATAGGGGCGGGCCCTCAGCTCAATCTGGCGATTCCCCCAGCCCAGCAGGAAAGCGCGTCCCACTCCGAGCCGCAAGCCCGGGATGAACTTTCCGCCGAAGACACCCTGCGCCGACAGCAACGCAAAAAGGGCGCCCGCGCAAATGCGGACGCCCTTGTGTAGGGTCGAGATATCAACCAGCCAAGATATCGGACCTGCGACCAGCTCTTAGTAGTCGAACTGGTGGTAGTAGCGGCGGTACTTGAGGTTGTGCTTGGTGA
>NZ_QRWD01000024.1:15587-23677 GCF_003459505.1 Collinsella sp. AF20-14LB | reverse complement strand
AGGCCCGATTTTGCCTCTTGACAATGTCCTGCTCATATTAAAAGGAACGTCCCCAAGTGCCGGCCGTGGACGTGACTTTCGTCCCGTTTGATACTCCGCTGGCCTAGATGTTCGTCACATGAGCCCGCAAACGTGGGACAATGACGCTACTGGTACCACAGACAAAGGATGTGCCTATGAACGCCCCCGTTGCCCAGCCCTGTCGGCAGCGCCGCCTGTTTGCGCGATTCGCTTCCGTCTGCGCACTCGTCGCGCTTGCGTTGTTGCTGCTGCCTGCCGCCGCGCACGCCGACGGCTACTCCATGAGCCAAACCTACATCGGCGCCACGGTTGAGGCCGATGGCTCGCTGACCGTTGTCGAGGGACGCCAGTTCGATTTCGACGACGACATCAACGGCGTGTATTGGGATATCAATACAGGCTCTAACCAGCAAGGCGGCTCGGTGGTCGTCAATGTGCTAAGCGTCGAGGAAGACGACACTGCGTTTAACAAGGTCGACAACGCAAACAAAGGCGACGACGGCGTTTACACGGTGGAACAGTCCGACGACGGCGTAAAGATTAAGGTGTTCAGCCCCCACGAGAGCGGCGACAGCGCAATCTACTACGTGAGTTATTCCATGACCGGTGCGGTTATGAACTGGGCCGATACCGCCGAGCTTTACTGGAAATTTGTGGGTGACGGCTGGTCGGCGGATTCCGATGACGTCGAGATGGAAGTGTATTTCGCAAATGCCGCTGCCGGGACGGCTGCCGTCAAGGGCGATAACTTCCGCGCATGGGGCCACGGTCCGCTGACGGGCGACGTGTCGCTCGATGAGGACGAGCCCATGGTCACCTATACCATTCCCTGCGTGCATCAGGGCGAATTCGCCGAGGCACGCATCGCCTTCCCCAGCGACTGGGTGCCGCAGCTTGCCGCCTCGGGCGAAGAGCGCATGTCAACGATCCTGAGCGAAGAGAAGGAATGGGCCGACGAAGCTAACGCCCGCCGTGAGCACGCGCGTGCGGTTGCCAGCGCGATTGCCGTGGTGTGTGTTGTCGTGGCGGTTGCCTATACCGGTGTGATCGTGATGCTTAAGCTGCGCAGGCCCAAGCCCAAGCCGCTCTTCCAGGACGAGTACTTCCGCGATGTGCCCTCGGCCGACCATCCCGCGGTGCTTGCAGCTCTCATGAGCTGGAACGACGTGCCCGATCAGGCATATATCGCCACGCTTATGAAGCTCACCGACGACCGCGTGATCAAGCTGGAAGAAGCGACCGAGACCAAGAAGAAGGGTCTGCTCCGTCGCGAAAAAGAGGAGCAGACGTATCGCATCACAGTGACCGACGAGGCCTGGAAGGCTGCCAAGAAGGACGGCATCGATCGCGATGTGCTCAAGGTCTTCTTCGCCGGCGTTAAGCCCGATAAAGACGGCGTCCGTTCACGCACGTTTAGCGAGCTGGAGGAGTATGCCAGCGAGCGTACTGAATCTGTTGGCGACAAGCTCGAGGACTATCAGAGCACGGTTAAGGGCAAGCTGGAGACGCGCGAGCTTATCGCCTCGGACGGCACCATCGCCCTGGTTGCCGGCTTGGTTCTCGGCATCATCATCGTCTTTGGCATTCTGGGCTCTCTGATCTATACCGACTTTGCGGATGCCAATGTCGGCGCCGCTATGATCTCGATCCCCGTCACGATCGTGGGCTTTGTTCTGAGCTGCACCTTCCGTCGCTACACGCCGGAGGGCGCCGAGGTGGCGGCTCGCTGCAAGGCGCTCAAGCATTGGCTCGAGGACTTTACGCGCCTGAAGGAGGCCATTCCCAGCGACCTGATCTTGTGGAACAAACTGCTGGTGATGGGCGTTGCTCTGGGCGTTTCGAAAGAAGTGCTGCGACAGCTGGCCGAAGCCGTGCCTGCGGACCTGCGCAACAGTGACGATTTCTACGACAACTACCCCTGCTACTGGTGGTATTACCATCACTACGGCAACGAGTCCCCACTCGATTCGTTCAACGATGTGTACCACGAGACCATCCGCGAGCTGGCTTCGAGCTCCGACAGCTCGAGCGGCGGCAGCGGCGGCGGCTTCTCTGGCGGCGGTGGTGGCGGCGCCGGCGGAGGCGGCGGCGGAACGTTCTAGTGAGCGCTTGCTTTGGGGTGGATCTTTCTGGGCGGTTGCCAGGGAAGATTCATCCCATTTTTGTGCATCGAAACGGGCCAAACTTTCCGCTGAGGACCTTCGCGCAAGGGGCAGTGGACAAAAAATGCCAAATATGAGTACTGTTGCCTAGATTGTCACATTTGTTTGTACTAAAAAATGGACTCCTAACGATATTATTTCTCGTTAGGAGTCCATTTTATTGTACATTTGGGGAGATACGTTAGTTCATCCGACGCGTCGAGACGCCTAAGAGACCCGAAAAAGCCGAATTGCGCTGCTACTAAAAAGGTAACAGTACTCATATTTGATGTTTTTTGACCACAGCTATTTGCAGACCCTCTATAGGGTGATGCCGGCGAGGGCTTCGGCTACTCATTGGGGACAGACTTAAATGACCAGTCGTTGGGGATCAGTCATTGGGGACGTTCTTAAATGACTAGGTGTGGCTGCCTGGGCTAGGCTGTTAGATCGAGCTCATAGAGGAAGCTTTCGCGCGGCATGTCGTGGCGGCGCTCTTCGCGGTTGGCGCGGTGCGTGGCCGTGCGCTTAAAGCCGTGCAGCTCGTAGAACTTCCATGAGCAGTTGGAGTCGGTGTACAGGTGCGCTCTTGTCGCCCCGCGCGAGGACAGGTGCGAGACCGCGGCGTCGAGCAAGACCGAGCCAACGCCCAGGCCATGGACATCGCGATCCACGGCAAGCAGCGTGACCTCGTTGTCGTGTGGCAGGGGGCTGCTTTCGAGCAGACGGTTGTTGGTGCGGATGGTTGCGCGCACAAACGAGAGATACTCGGCGCAGGCATCGGGCTCCAGCTCGCGCATCTGCGATAGCAGCGCGCGCTCGGTATCCATCCAATGTTCATTGACGGTGGCGCCGGAGCTTTGCCCCGCACGCGCGAGCGCAATGCCGCGCGCCTGGCCGTCGATGACGGCAACCTGCGAAAACGTCGACGACGAAAGGCAGTAGGCAAGGTCGCACGCGGCCTCAAGGCGGTTGTACTCATCGTTATCCGAATTGTTATGCCAAAGCTGCTGCAGAATCAGCGCGATGGTGTCGAAGTCTTCGGTATCAAACGGTCGGTAGAGAACCCGCGAGACCATGGCGCCTCTTTCTTTTGCGGATGCATATCGAGCACAGTTCTACCACGCCATTGGCATCGAATTATGGTGCCCCTGTGTTCCATGAACTCACCGCGCCCGGTGCCGCGCCCATGCCCTCCGCTCGCAAGCTTTTTCTGCACATGCGACCGTTGCGGGGTGCATCGACGCGCTCGATGCGCTACATTGAATCAGTATTTTCAATGCCGCTGCGCGAGCGCTGCAGATCGACGTATCACCGACTCACAGAGCACGGCGGCGTACCAGACAGGAGGACTGCATGGGATCTGATGTGAAGATCGCACGCGCGTTGATCTCGGTTACCGATAAGACGGGCGTCGTCGATTTCGCACGGACGCTGGTCGATGACTTTGGCGTCGAGATCATCTCTACGGGCGGCACGGCTCGTGCTATCGAGGATGCGGGCGTTCCCGTAACCCCCATCGAGGAGTTCACGGGTTATCCCGAGATGATGGACGGCCGCGTTAAGACCCTGCACCCCAAGGTTCACGGCGCGCTGCTGGCCCGCCGCGATTCCGAGCAGCACATGCAGGAGGCGGCTCAGCATGGCATTAAGCTGATCGACCTGGTCGTCGTCAACCTGTATGAGTTCGAGAAGACCGTCGCTAACCCCGAGGTCACCTTTGCGGACGCCATCGAGCACATCGACATCGGTGGCCCCTCCATGCTGCGCTCTGCCGCCAAGAACGCCGCGAGTGTTACCGTCATCTCCGATCCGGCCGACTACGACGCCGTCCTGGCCGAGATGCGCGAGACCGGCGGTTGCACCACGCTTTCCACCCGTCGTCGTCTGCAGGTGAAGGTCTACCAGACCACCGCCGCCTACGACACGGCTATCTCCCGTTGGCTTGCCGCCCAGGCAAGTGACGTGGCGGATACCTCTGCCAAGCTCGAGATTTCGCTGGAGAAGGTCGACGACCTGCGCTATGGCGAGAATCCTCAGCAGAAGGCTACGGTCTACCGCTTTGCCGAGGGTTGCGAGAACACCGCGAGCTCGCAGTTTCCGCTCGTGGGCTCCGAGCAGATCCAGGGCAAGCCGCTCAGCTACAACAACTATCTGGATGCCGATGCCGCTTGGAACCTGGTCCGCGAGTTCGACGAGCCTGCCTGCGTGATCCTCAAGCACCAGAACCCCTGCGGTTCTGCCGTTGCCGAGGACATCACGTCCGCTTACGACCGCGCCTTCGCCTGCGATCCCAAGAGCGCCTTCGGCGGCATCATCGCCTGCAACCGCGAGGTTCCCTATGAGCTGGTCGAGCACTTTGCCGATCAGAACAAGCAGTTCGTCGAGGTCATCATCGCCCCGAGCTACACTGCCGAGGCGCTCGAGCGCATGGCCAAGCGCCCCAACCTGCGCGTGCTGGCTACCGGTGGCGTGGACCACGGCGCCCAGGTGGAGCTGCGCTCCATCGACGGCGGCATGCTGGTGCAGGAGGTCGACCACGTGACCGAGGACCCCGCGACCTTTACGTTCCCCACCGACCGCAAGCCCACCGACGCCGAGATGGCCGAGCTCGAGTTTGCCTGGAAGGTCTGCAAGGGCGTTAAGTCCAACGCCATCCTGGTCTCCAAGGGTAAGGCCGGCATTGGCATGGGCCCGGGTCAGCCTAACCGCGTTGACTCTGCGCTACTTGCCTGCGAGCGTGCCGAGGACTTCTGCGAGCGCGAGGGCGTGGAGAAGGGCGGCTTTGCCTGTGCAAGCGACGCGTTCTTCCCGTTCCGCGACAACGTCGACGTGCTTGCCGCGCATGGCGTGACCTGCATCATTCAGCCCGGCGGCTCCAAGCGCGACGACGAGAGCATCCAGGCCTGCAACGAGCATGGTATTGCGATGGTCTTCACCGGAGCCAGGCATTTTAGGCACTAGAGGCTTTCCCAAGCACCCGACCTTGCCCCTCAAACCGTCGCTTGCGTACATTTAGTACGCGGCGCTCCTCTTTCGGGGCAATCTCGGGCACTTGGAAAACCCTTAATGGGATGTTTCTCTATCCCATTAAACTGTTCGGTCGCCTGACCATATCGTCAAAATAATCTCTGCAAAAGACGGCTGCTCCGTTTGGAGGGCCGTCTTTTTGGTATAAGAGGACGGAATGACTAACACGAAAGGTACAACCATGCCCCAGATTGATGATGCCGAGCTGTTTGGCAATGCCGAGGATCAGCGTGCGTACGAGGACTTTTGCGCCAATCAGGAGGCGGTCGAGAAGTTTACGCTCGACAAGCCCGCGCTTGTCTGCCGTTGGCGCATGTCCAATAAAAAGGTGCCCATGCTCAACCGCCACATTCGCGCACTGTCCGAGCGCTTGGTGCAGGGCGAGCCGCTTACCCATAACATGCTCAGCTGGGCCAAACAGCACGTTGAGTGGTCGCTTGCCGAGGGCGATTACACCGCACATGACGGTGTGCTCATGCTGGTGATCGATATCAACGGCAATGCCGCCATGACAGTGGGGGAGTACGAGCCGCTAGCCGATACGTCGGCCAAGGCACTGCGTGCCCGCTCCGCCGAGGCCCGCTCCGAGGCCGACGAGACCGGCGTGGCGCCCGAGCTGCTCGCTGCCGTCAACAACGGTGAGCTGGCCTTTGTGGTGCCGGCGGACGAGTGCCTGTGCGGCACGGCGACGCTCATTGAGCAGCTGGCCCAGACCAAGGACATCCCGGTCACGCGCGTAGACATCCCCGCTCAGCTCAAGGGCGCGCTGTTCCTGGTGAGCGACGAGCACGGCGTGGTCCCCGCTGACGATACCGATGCCGCCGAGGCGGACGCTGCTATGGTCACCTTCTTCGCTGACGGCTACGAAAAGCTTCGCGCCCGCCGCTAAATGATTATTCTGGGACGGGGATTAAAGAATCATTTTGGTTCCCGCCACCGCTGCGAGTGCGAGGCGGACAAAACGCCCCCGCTCGCGAACAGTTCTGTCACCTTGGCGACGTGCGTGGCACGCACCTGCAGTTTCGCAGCCATAATGGTGGCAAGACAACCAAGAGGGGAGCGGAATCCATGGCGCTAATCTATATCGTTGAGGACGACGAGCCCATTCGTCGTGAGCTTGTCGACATCCTTGCCCGCGCCGGGTTTGAAATCGAGGCCTGCGAATCGTTCGAGCATGTCTCGCGCGATATTCTCGCCGCCGCGCCCGACCTGGTGCTGCTCGACCTCACGCTTCCCGTCAAGGACGGCCAGCATATCTGCCACGAGGTTCGCCGCGAATCCGAGGTCCCCATCATCGTCCTCACCTCGCGCACGACCGAGATCGACGAGGTCATGGCCATGACGCTCGGCGCGGACGACTTTGTTCCCAAGCCCTATAGCGCGCGCGTACTCGTGGCGCGCATCAACGCACTGCTGCGTCGCACCGCGGCGGCGGGCGAGCGCAGCACGCTCGTCCACAAGGGGCTGGAGCTCGACCTCGCCCGTTCTATGGTCACCAACACGGCGACCGGCGACAGCACCGAGCTCACCAAAAACGAGCTGCGTATCCTCTCGCTGCTCCTGAGCCGCGCGGGCAAGATCGTCTCGCGCTCGGCCATCATGCAGGACCTGTGGGACTCCGACGCCTTCGTGGACGACAATACGCTCACCGTCAACATCAACCGCCTGCGCACCACGCTCGAAAAAATCGGCATCAAGGGGTATTTGACCACGCATCGCGGCCAAGGCTATTCGGTCTAGGGGCCGGCTATGTCGTTTGGCAAGTTCTTTAAAGATGCACTGCTTCCCGTCGCCGTGTGGACGTGCGGCGTGCTGCTGAGCTGCTTTGTGCTGACGGTCGCCGGCGCACCCGTTTCTATCGTGGTCGTGGCGGTCGGCGTATCCTTTATCTTTGGCATGCTCGGCATCGTGATCGAGTACGCGCGCCGTCGTCGATTTTTGCACCAGCTGGAGCGCGCGGCCGAGGAGCTGGAAAGCCCTGCGTGGGTGCAGGAGATGGTGCAGTGTCCGACCTATGCCGAGGGCGAGCTCGAATACGAAGTCCTGCGCCGCGTGGGCAAGGCGGCTTGCGATGAGGTAGCGGAAGGGCGACGTCAAACCGACGACTATCGCGACTATATCGAAAGCTGGGTCCACGAGGCCAAGTTGCCCCTGGCGGCGGCCCATCTGATTCTTGAAAACCTAGACGGCAGCGAAGACGACCTGTCGCGTGTGGATGACCTGGGTCGCGAGCTGGCTCGCGTTGAGCGCTATATCGACCAGGCACTGTACTATGCGCGCTCGGAAGTCGTGGAGCGCGATTACCTGATTCGCCGCTGGGATCTCAAGACCTTGGTGACGGGTGCGATTAAGGCCAACGCGCGCGAACTCATTGCAGCGCACGTGGCTCCGGTGTGCGAAAACCTCGACTTCGAGGTCTTTACCGACGAGAAGTGGCTGGAGTTCATCTTAGGTCAGCTCATCCAGAACAGCATTAAATATGCGCGCGAGGACGGCGCGAAGATCGTGTTTTCGGGCGCGTTGCTGGATGAGGGCCTGGCGAGTGAGCGCATTGAGCTTACCGTTGCCGACAACGGCTGCGGCGTGAGCGCGGCCGACCTGCCGCGCGTGTTCGAGAAAGGTTTTACCGGCGACAACGGCCGCACCACCAAGCGCGCAACGGGCATCGGCCTCTACCTGGTGGCGCGTCTGTGCTCCAAGATGGGCATCGACGTCACCGCAGCATCCGACTCCGGCGAAGGCTTTGTCGTAACGTTTTCCTTCTCAACGAACAAGTTCCAATACTTTGAGTAGCCGGGCCGTCTTGCGGTGCGGACGGCTATGTTCCCGAACGTGAACTTGACTAAGGCAACTGGCGTTATGTTCCCGAACGTGAACATAACTATGAGGCTCAAATGG
>NZ_QRWD01000024.1:0-15577 GCF_003459505.1 Collinsella sp. AF20-14LB | reverse complement strand
CCCGAACGTGAACATAACTATGAGGCTCAAATGGATCTCCCAAAACAAAAACGTGCAGCCCAAACAAAACGTGCCGCCCCAAACGGGGCGGCACGCCATCTTTTATCAGCCAACTCGCTGAAGTAAGGCCGCGAAGGCCGCGAGGCCGGGAGGGGTTTCCTAAGGGCACATCCCGCAGCCGCAACGCGGCGAGGACGTGCCCGTGGAAACCCCGCAGGCCCCGCGGCCGGTGGGAGCAACGCTACTTCACAACCAAAATGTCGCAGTCCGTATTGCGCAGCAGGAACGTCGAAATTGAACCCAGTAGCGCATACTTGATCGAGGACAGGCCGCGGGCGCCGCAGAGCACCAGGTCGGGCTTGACCACGTCGAGCATCTCGTCCTTGAGCGTCTCGCGAATGCGGCCGGCGCGAATCATGACCTCGACCTCGGGAATGTCGGGATTGGCCTTGGCCTCTTCGAGCTGCTTGGCGATGGAGTTCTTAAATGCCTCCTCTAGGCCGTTGACCAGGTCGACCGGATAGGAGCCGGCGCTCTCGAGTGCCGTGGAATCGATGACGTGGCCGATGATCAGCTTAGCGCCGTTGTTCGCGGCGACTTTGATGGCGCGTGCGAGCACAAAATCCTGCTGCTCAGTACCGTCGAGTGAAACAAATACCTTGGTGTAGCCCTCGTTCATGGTTTCCTCCTTGGTCTATCGCACGGGCGCGGGGCTCGTGCGTCGGGCGGGCGCGGGTGCGTTGACCGCCGGACACTTTATCTTGTTGCAGTTATACCCAAGGATTTCGGTTTAACTGCTCGCAATTCTGTGAACGGGCGAGTTTTTTGGTAAGGGTAGGCGCGGTCGCACCGCCAACGGTTGATAATGGGACATCGCCCGCATCGTCCGCAGAACATCTACCGGCGGGTGTCTAACGAGGGGGTCCCTTTGGATATTATCGAGCTTCTAAAATCTGCCTTCATGGGCCTGGTCGAGGGCATCACCGAATGGCTGCCCGTTTCGTCGACGGGCCACATGATCTTGGTGGACGAGTTCGTCAAGATGAACGTGAGCGAGACGTTCTGGAATATGTTCCTGGTCGTGATTCAGCTCGGCGCCATTCTGGCCGTCTGCGTGCTGTTTTTCCACGAGCTCAACCCGTTCTCGCCTAGCAAGGGCAAGGAGGGCCGTCGCGACACCTGGGTGCTGTGGGGCAAGATTGTGCTCGGTTGCATTCCTGCGGCGGCGATCGGCCTGCCGCTCAACGACTGGATGGAGGAGCATTTCTACAATGCTCCCGTCGTGGCGCTGGCGCTCATCGTGTACGGCGTGCTGTTTATCGTGATCGAGAACTGGCGCGCGAGCAAGCGCGAGGAAATGGCCGTTGCCGGTTCGTTTGGTTCGCGTGCTGTGGTGTCGGGTGGACGTCCCGCCGGTGCGCACTTTGCGGCGCCCGCCACGGCTACCGCTGAGGATGAGGACGATGACGAGAACCTGGACTTTGGTTCCATCGCCACGCTCGAGGACCTCAGCTGGAAGACTGCGCTGGGTATCGGCTGCTTCCAGGTGCTTTCGCTGGTGCCTGGTACGTCTCGCTCCGGTTCTACCATCATCGGCGGCCTGCTTTTGGGCTGCACGCGCTCGGTGGCGTCTAAGTTCACGTTCTTCCTGGCCATTCCTGTCATGTTTGGCGCGAGTGCGCTCAAGCTGGTCAAGTACTTCATCAAGGGCGGCACGTTCGGCACCAACGAGATCGCCATCTTGGGCGTGGGCTGCGTTGTTGCCTTTGTGGTTTCGCTCATCGCCATCAAGTGGCTCATGGGCTTCGTCCGCCGTCACGACTTTAAGTGCTTCGGTGTTTACCGCATCATCCTGGGCATCGTAGTGCTCGCATACTTCTTCGTTCTGGAGCCGATGCTCGGCCTTTAACTTAGTCGACGCTGCGCGGCGGCCAGAGCGACAGCTTGTCATTCAAAGAGGGTGGCATGACCAAAAGGTCTATGCCGCCCCCTTTTCATGCCAATTTGTTCGCCCTGACCGTCGCTCGCTGCTGCTGCCATGACATCGGCGGTTTCGTGATTGTCAATAGATTGGTGCAGACCAACCTGACCCCATTGCGCCAAATCCGCTGGGGCAGGCCTGACGGCGGCGCACGGAGTCGTGGTGTGATTTGCGTCGGTGTCCGCGCGGCTCGGTATACTGGTACGGCTCAAACTATGGCGCTGCCCGCAGGCGCGCCGTCCGTCAGATGAGGAGTCGCCCATGACCCAGCCCCTGCCCTGGGAAAAGAACACTGCCGCGCCCGTGCCGCCCGCGCCGGAACCCGTGCCGCTCGATGCATACACCGCCCCCGCTGCGCCGGAGCCCGAGCTCGTTCCGCTCGACATCTACGACGCTCCCGCGCCGGCTCCTGCGCCCGCAAAGCCGTTTGTCGACATCGACAGCCTTAATCCCGCCCAGCGCGAGGCGGTGCTCACCACCGAGGGTCCGTTGCTGGTCCTCGCCGGCGCCGGCTCGGGCAAGACCCGCGTTTTGACCTTCCGCATCGCACATATGCTCGGCGACCTGGGCGTTAAGCCTTGGCAGGTTCTTGCCATTACGTTTACCAACAAGGCCGCGGCAGAGATGCGCGAGCGTCTGGCGGCGCTCATTCCCAGCGGCACCCGCGGCATGTGGGTGTGCACGTTCCACGCCATGTGCGTGCGTATGCTGCGCGAGGACGCCGATCTGCTGGGCTACACCGGGCAGTTCACCATCTACGATGACGACGACTCAAAGCGCATGGTGCGCGATATTATGCAGGCGCTCGGCATCGAGCAAAAGCAGTTCCCCATCAACATGATCCGCAGCAAGATCAGCTCGGCCAAAAACGCCATGATCGGTCCCGAGGATATGCTCAAGTCCGCCGATAGCCCCAACGACAAAAAGGCCGCGCAGGTCTACTTGGAGCTGGAGCGCCGCCTGCGCGCCGCCAACGCGATGGACTTCGACGACCTGCTCGTACGCGCGCTCGAGCTGCTGCGCACCCGCCCCGAGGTGCTCGACAAGTACCAGGAGCGCTTCCGCTACATTAGCGTCGACGAGTATCAGGACACCAACCACGTCCAGTACGAGATCGCCAACCTGCTGGCCGCCAAGTACCAAAACCTTATGGTCGTAGGCGACGATGACCAGTCCATTTACAGCTGGCGTGGCGCCGACATCACCAACATCCTGGACTTTGAGAAGGACTTTAAAAACTGCAAGACCGTCAAGCTGGAGCAGAACTACCGCTCCACGGGTCATATCCTGAGCGCCGCCAACGCCGTGGTGCGTCACAACTCGCAACGCAAGGACAAACGCCTGTTTACGGCCGAGGGCGACGGCGAGAAGATCCAGGCCTTCCAGGCGAGCGATGAGCGCGACGAGGGCCGCTGGATTGCCGGCGAGATCGAAAAGCTGCACTCCAAGGGCACGAGCTACGACGACATCGCCGTGTTCTATCGCACCAACGCCCAATCGCGTATTCTCGAAGATATGTTCCTGCGCGCGGGCGTGCCCTACAAGATCGTGGGCGGCACGCGATTCTTCGACCGTGCCGAGATCCGCGATGTTATGGCCTACCTCAAGATGATCGTGAACCCGGCCGACGAGATGAGCGTCAAGCGCGTCATCAACACGCCGCGCCGCGGCATCGGCTCCACCTCGATCCAAAAGATTGAGCAGCTGGCACGCGACAACCGTTGCTCGTTCTTCCAGGCCTGCGAGATCGCAACAGCCGAGACGGGCATGTTTAGCGCGAAGGTGCGCAACGGCCTGTCGAGTTTTGTGGCGCTGGTGCGCGAGGGCCGCCGCATGGACGGCGAGCTCAAGGACGTCGTCGAGATGATTGTCGACAAGACGGGCCTGCTGCAGGCGTTCCGCGCCGAGGGCACCATGGAGTCCGAGAGCCGCGCCGAGAACATCCAGGAATTCCTGGGCGTCGCCGCCGAATTTGAGGAGACGCACGAGGATATCGAGGGTACGCTCGAGAGCTTGGAAGAGCTGCGCGCCGCCGGCGTTGCCGACGTGCCTGCCGGCGCCGAGCCCGAGCCCGTTGTGGTGAGCACGCCCGCGCCCGAGCCGGGGCCGTCCGCGCCTGTGTCTTCGTTTGAGGCGCTTGTCGGCGCGCGCGATGCCGCGGGCACCAATCCGCTCGATAGCCTGGCCGCTCCGGCGCTGTCTCCACAGGATGCCCTGGCTGCCGCCATCGCGGGCAACGCCTATGCCGCGCCGACAGAGCTGCCGGCGGGCGCCGTGCATGCCGACGAGATCGAGCGCACCTACGGCCCGCTCACTTGCAAGGCCCTGCCTGCGCTCATGGAGTGGCTGGCCCTGCGCTCCGACTTGGATTCTCTGGCCGGCGAGACGCATGCCATTACCATGATGACCATCCACTCCGCCAAGGGCCTGGAGTTTCCGGCGGTGTTCGTGGCCGGCATGGAGGAGGGTATCTTCCCGCATGTGCACGACTTTGGCGGCAGCGATGATCCGGGCAAGCTCGAGGAGGAGCGTCGCCTGGCCTACGTCGCCATCACGCGCGCCCGTAAGCGCCTGTTCTTGACCTATGCGGCCACGCGCCGCACGTACGGCTCAACGTCTGCCAACCCGCGCTCGCGCTTCCTCAACGAGATTCCGTTTGAGGATATCGAGTTCAGCGGTATCGGTTCTGCCGGTTTTGAGGGCACGGGCTGGGAGAAGCGCGGCGACCGTCATGGCACCTTTGGCTCGGGCATGGGCTCGGATATGTATGGCGGCAAGGTGTTCGGTTCGCATACGCGCTCGACCGGCGGCTCCGGTTCGCGCGGCGGATCGAGCTTTGACGACTTCTTTGGCGGCAGCAGCTACGGGACCGAGCGCCATCGTGGGGTCTCGCCCGACGCTGGCCGTGTTGCCTCGACCTTTGGGTCGGGCGCGCCGCGAGCTAAAAAGCCGTCGTCCAAGGTGTCGCCGACGGTGGAGCGCAAGGTCGATCGCGCGAGCGCGTCGCAGGACTTTGCCGCGGGCGATACCGTGAGTCACAAGACCTTTGGCACGGGTACCGTGATCTCGGTCGCCGGAGACATGATCGAGGTTCAATTCGAAAAGACCGGCCAGACCAAAAAGCTTATGAAGGGCTTTGCGCCTATAGTGAAACTGACCTAGGCGGCTTTCCCAGGCACGGCACCTCGGCCTTCAATCGTCGGGCATGACCTCAAGGCCTATGCCCTCCTCTTTCAGGCCGATTTGCCGCACCTGGAAAACCCGTACATCCGGCTAGGCGGGCGCGCCGGGGGCTTTGGTCGCCTGCTCGGGCAGTCCTGCGCAAGACGGAGAGCACATTAAGTGCTCTCCTTTGCGTGCGGAACTCGCGACCGATGTTGCCCTATACGCCCGCCCAGGTCCTTAGATAACGTTGCTTGCTGGCGTCGCTCTGCTCGTCCGCTTTTTGGTTTGGAGAGCCGGGTGGGCTGATAAATTGATATGAGTAGGGGCTCCTCCGTTGATGAACGGGGGAGCCCCTTGTTGCTTTTAGGTTGTTGCTGCTGTCCAAAGGCTCGCCGGGATGGGGCGCGGGGTTTGGTCGATCGCGAGTTCCGCACGAGCCGGAGAGCACTTAATGTGCTCTCCGTGCGAGCAGGACTGTCCGAGCGGGCGACCAAACCCCGCGCCCCATCCCGGCGAGCGCTCGGGGACCGGTAGCTTACAGGTGGCTGACGATCAGTTCCATCTTGCCTTCGAGGTCGATGGAGGTGACGGTGCTGGGGGCCAGCAGGTGGCTTCCCTTGTGGACTGCCTCGCCGCAGACGGTGCCTTCGCCGTCGATGACTGACAGGCACATGAAGGGCCAGCGCTGGTCGAGGGTTTTGCTGCCGTCGACGCGAACGCGATCGACGGTGTAGCAGGGGTTGGACTCGAGCTCAGTCACGCCGTCGACCTCGGGCGCGGTCACGGTGCCGTCGGTCGGAGCCTGGACATCAAAATCGATGCAGTCGAGGCTCTGCTCAATGTGCAGAGGGCGCAGCTTGCCGTCGGTGCCGGGGCGGTCGTAGTCGTACAGGCGATAGGTCACATCGCTCGACTGCTGCGTCTCCAAAATGAGCGTGCCGGTCTTGATGGCGTGCACGGTACCGGAATCAATCTGGAAAAAGTCGCCCTTGTGGATCGGCAGCACGTTGAGCATGTCGTCCCAGCGGCCGTCCTTGATCATCAGTGCGGCCTCAGCGCGATCCTTAGCGCGTTGTCCGACGATGATCGTGGCGCCGGGCTCGCAGTCCAGCACATACCAGCACTCGGTCTTGCCCAGGCTGCCGTTCTCGTGCTTCGCAGCGTATTCGTCGTTGGGATGAATCTGGATTGAAAGGTCGTCCTTGGCGTCCAGAATCTTAATGAGCAGCGGGAACTCCTTGCCCTCGCAGTTGCCAAAGAGCTCACGGTGCTCGGCCCACAGCCATGACAGCGTGTGACCGGCGTACGGGCCCTCCGCGATCTGGCAGTCGCCGTTGGGGTGGGCCGAGATGGCCCAGCACTCACCGATGGGGCCCTCGGGAATGTCGTAACCAAATACGGTTTCGAGCTGGCGGCCGCCCCAGATCTTCTCGTGGAAGATCGGCGTCAGTTTAATCAAGTCGGACATGTGCATACTCCCATAAGGTTGTGCGGGTGCCGCGTAAGACAGCTCAAAACGAGCACCCACCGGATTACAAAACTAGGCCAGCGTTACGTTGTGCAGCTCAAAGCGGTCGCCTACGTTGTGCGAGATAGAATATTCAAACGCGGTGCCGCTATCCAAGAAGCCAATCTGGTTGAGTTCGAGCAGGGGAGAGCCGGGTTTGGTATCCAGGCGCTCAGCCTCTTCCTCAGTTGCCGCGACAGCGCGAATGGTGCGATGGAAGCTCGAAATCTTCAGCCCGCATTGCTCGCGGATAAAGCCGTAGACCGATCCGTACAGGTCCTTCTTTTTAAGGCCCGGGATCAGTTCGAGCGGCATATAGGTGTACTCGATGACGATGGGCTTCTCGTCGACCTGGCGCACGCGCACGATGTGATAGGCGAAGTCATCCTCGGCCATTCCCAGCTGGGTCGCAACCTCTGCCGGCGGATTGACGATCGAGAAATCGTAGACCACCGAGGTCACCTTTTCCCCGCGGTGCTCATACGAAAAGCCCTGGGCACGGTCGTTCTTGCCTTGAAAAAACACCTGGCCGGGAAGTCCCGCCGTGTCCTTGACGTAGGTGCCCGATCCGCGCCGGCTGGTAATAAGGCCTTCCTCGGTGATCTGCTCAATCGCTCGTTTGACGGTGATCTTGGAAACGCCATAGAGCTCACAGAACTCAACGACGGTGGGCAACTTATCGCCCGGTTTAAGTGCGCCGTCCTCGATGCTTCGACGGATATCTGCAGCTATCGCCTCGTATTTGGGAATCATGCAATCCTCCCTTCATATTTGCGTCGATATTTAGAAAGTATACCTACTTAGAAAGCATCCATATGGCTTTCATGAAAGAAGTTCGATAAAGAAAAATGAAAAAGACGCTTTACATAGAAAATTAGAGCGCTATAGTTACAGACAACAAGCGAGATGCATTGGCGTTTCCTTGTACTGTTTGGGGACGGCTTTGTTTTGGCGGGTTGGATATCGGTATGACCGGTGCGCGCCCGCGCCGGATAACCTGCCAAAGCAAACCCGTCTCCAACCGGAAGCTCTAGAACACGAAAGCGAGGACTTTGATGGCACAGTATCAGCTGCCCCGTGACTTCTTTTTTGGCGCTGCTATGTCCGGCCCGCAGACTGAGGGTCAGTGGAACCAGGGCGGCAAGCTCGAGAACCTGTGGGACACCTGGTCCATCCAGGATCTGGGTTCGTTCTACAACTGCGTTGGCTCTTATGCCGGCAATGACTTTATGGCCAAGTACCAGGAAGACTTTCGCATTTTGAAGGACTTGGGCCTGAATACCTATCGCACTTCCATCCAGTGGAGTCGTCTGCTCGATGCCGACGGCAACCTTAATGGGGAGGGCGCTGCATGGTATCACGAGCTGTTCCGCGCCTCTCGCGAGGCCGGCCTGGAGCCGTTTGTCAACTTGTACCACTTTGACATGCCCACCTACCTCTTTAACCGCGGCGGCTGGGAGAGCCGTGAGGTCGTCGAGGCTTACGCGCATTACGCCGACGTCGCCTTCCACGAGTTTGGCCAGGAGATTAAGTACTGGTTCACCTTTAACGAGCCCATCGTCGAGCCCGAGCAGCGCTATCAGGAGGGTGTGTGGTTCCCGCAGCTCCACGACTTCAACCGCGCCCGCACCGTGCAGTATCACATCTCGCTGGCGCACGCGCTGGCCGTGGCCAACTATCGTCGCGCCTATGACGAGGGCGCTATTCGCGCCGATGCCAAGATCGGCATGATCAACTGCTTTACCCCGGTCTACACCAAGGAGAACCCCAGCGAGGCAGACCTCGAGGCCGTGCGTATGACCAGCGGCATCAACAACCGCTGGTGGCTTGACCTCATTACCAAGGGCGAGCTCCCTGCCGACGTGCTCGAAAGCCTGGCCGAGGGCGGCGTTAAGCTCCCGTTCCGCGCCGGCGACCAAGAGATTCTTAAGCAGGGTGTTGTCGACTGGCTCGGCTGCAACTACTACCACCCCACGCGCGTTCAGGCGCCGGCGAGCAAGATTGACCAGTACGGCCTGCCGCACTTTGCCGACGAGTACGTGTGGCCCGACGCCGTTATGAACGAGAGCCGCGGCTGGGAGATCTACCCGCAGGGCCTCTACGACTTTGGCATGGACTGCGCCAAGAACTACCCCGATCTTGAGTGGTTCGTTTCCGAGAACGGCATCGGCATCATGGACGAATACAAGAACCGTGACGCCGAAGGAACCATCCAGGATGACTACCGCGTCGACTTTGTACGTCAACACCTGGAGTGGGTTGCCAAGGCAATTGCCGAGGGCGCCAAGTGCCGCGGATACCATTATTGGGCCGTCATCGATAACTGGTCTTGGGCGAACGCCTTTAAGAATCGCTATGGCTTTGTCGAGGTCGATTTGATGGATGGTTATAAGCGCCGTCTTAAGAAGTCGGCGGCCTGGCTCAAACAGGTCGCCACGACCCACGTGGTTGATTAGCGATCGGGCGAACGCCCAGACCGCGCGCCGCCGCGCGCAACACATGGCACATCTGGTGGCAGAGGGCGACAGACCACCGTGCGCATAGGAAAAGGCCGGATTTGAAAGTTAGGAGCAATCATGGCCAGTGACAACGGAAAGAGCTTCCTCGACAAGTTTGCCGAGGTCTCTGCGAAGGTGGGAAACCAGGTTCACCTGCGTTCCCTGCGCGACGCCTTCGCGACCATCACGCCGCTCTATATCCTTGCGGGTATCGCGGTTCTTATTAACAACGTCGTGTTCCCCCTGTTCCCGCTCGATGCGGCGGGCCTTGCCAATCTTCAGACGTGGGGTTCGGCAATTACGCTGGGCACCCTCAACGTCTCTGCCATTATCTTGGCCGGATTGATTGGCTACAGCCTCGCTAAGAACAAGCGTTTCGATAACCCGCTTGCTTGCGTGGTCGTCGCTATCTCTGCTTTCGTCATCATGATGCCGCAGCAGGTCACCGCCACGCTTGCCGCCACGAGCCCGCTGCTCACCGACAAGATCACCTCCGCCGAGGTCACGGGCGCCCTTTCGACTGCCAACACCGGCACCAACGGTCTGTTCTCGGCTATTATCATCGCCCTGCTTTCCGTCTCGCTCTTCATCAAGATTTCTGGCGTCGAGAAGCTCAAGGTTAAGCTGGGCGAGGGCGTGCCTCCCGCGGTCTCCAACTCCTTCAACGTCATGATCCCGATGCTGCTCAACCTCGCGATCTTCGCTCTTGCCGCAGCCCTGCTCGCCGTGTGCGCCGGCACCGATCTGTGCACCATCATCTCCACGTGCATCTCCAACCCGCTCAAGAGCATCATGAACGCCGGTCCGTGGGCTGTTATCCTCATCTACACCCTTGCTAACCTGCTGTTCTGCGTCGGTATTCACCAGTCCACCATCTCTGGCGCTACCGTCGAGCCGATCCTGACCATGCTCATCGTCGACAACATGGCTACCTTTGCCGCCGGTGGCACCATCCAGCCCGATCACTACATGAACATGCAGATCGTTAACAGCTTCGCCCTCATCGGCGGCTCGGGCTGCACCCTCATGCTTCTGCTCGACACGCTCCTGTTCTCCAAGAACAAGGCTTCCGAGACCGTTTCCAAGATGGCTATCCTGCCTGGTCTGTTCAACATCAACGAGCCGGTTATCTACGGTTACCCCATCGTGTACAACCTGCCGCTCATGATTCCGTTTGTCCTTCTTCCCGATCTGTTCATCGGCATCACCTATGGCCTTACCTGCGCAGGCATCATCAGCCCCTGCATCGCCCAGGTGCCCTGGACTATGCCTCCCGTCATCAATGCCCTGCTCGCTACGGGCTTTGACTGGCGCGCCGGCGTGTGGCAGGCTCTCGAGATTGTCATTGGCATGGCCGTCTACCTGCCCTTTATGAAGATTTCCGAGAAGGCAATCGCCAAGCAGGAGGCTCTCGCCGAGTAGAACGCCTAACGTTCGTCCCTTTCACCGCTGCGGGCGCCGGTACGCGGTGCCGGTGCCCGCAGCTCTCTCCCTTGTGTAAAGACGCAGGGGTTGGGCACAATAGCCGCAAGGAATAAAACCAGTCGTCGTCTGCGCGCCGCGCAGTTATAAGGAGGAAACCATGAAGAAGATCATGCTCTGCTGCAATGCCGGTATGTCCACGAGCCTGCTGGTCCAGAAGATGCAGGCCGAGGTTGCAAACCGTGGTCTGGATATCGAGATCGAGGCTCGTCCCATGAACGAGGCCCACGATCACCTGGACGAGTGCGACATGTTGTTGCTTGGCCCGCAGATCGGCTACACCAAGGGCGATTTTGAGAAGGAGGCCGCCGGTCGTTTCCCGGTCGAGGTCATCAACATGGTCGACTATGGCCGCATGAACGCTGCCGGCATCATCGACCACTGCGTCAGCGTGATGGGCTAGGTGCTCCGCATGGAGGATATGAACGAGTTGCAGATGACCTGCTTCGAGATCATCAGCTACGTCGGTACCGCCAAGAGCATGTACATCAATGCCGTGCAAAAGGCCAAGGAGGGCGATTTTGACGCTGCCGAGGAGCTTATCAAGCAGGGCGACGAGGCCTATAACGGTGGCCACGATGTCCATATGGGGCTCCTTAAAAAGGAGGCCAACGGCGAGCGTAACGGCGAGGCCCCGCTGATTCTGCTGCATGCCGAGGACCAGATGGCAGGCACCGAGACCATGCGCGTCATGGCGACGGAGCTCATCGAGATCCACAAGCAGCTGCAGGCACTTAAGGCCTAGTCGGCGTTATCGCCGCGACGGACCGTGCGGTCCAACAGACAATACAGTCCCTTTCACGGGCGCCGGGAGCCTCCGCCTCTCGGCGCTCGTTGTTTTTGGCAAAGGTTTACGCGGCCTGTTGGCTGGTACCGCGTGTTTCCCCAGATAAAACCTGCCAAAACAAACCTGTCCCTTTTTGGCAGGTTTTTGCCTTGGGAGCGGTACCATACAGGCAATGTTTAAACGAGAAAGGCGGGCTCCCATGGAACCTAAGCAGTATTACATCGGCATCGACGTCGGCGGCACTTCGGTTAAGGAGGGCCTGTTCGACGAGGATGGTAACCTGCTGGCCAAGGCCAGCGTGCCCACGCCGCCTATCGTTGACGCCGCGGGCTTTGCCGCGGTGACCGAGGCTATCGACCAGGTGGTCGCCAAGGCCCAGATTCCGCGCGCCTTTGTGGCGGGTATTGGCCTGGCCGTTCCGTGCCCCATCCCGGCATCGGGCGATGCCAAGGTCAAGGCCAACATTGCCATTAACCTGCCCGAGCTAAGAGTCGCCATTCAGGAGCACTGCCCCGACGCGGTTGTTAAATACGAGAACGATGCCAACGCCGCTGCCATGGGCGAGGCCTGGCTCGGCTCTGCCAAGGGCGTACAGAACGTGGTGATGGTCACCATTGGTACCGGCGTGGGTGGCGGCGTTATCGTCAACGGCGACGTGGTGTCGGGCGTTGTGGGCGCCGGCGGCGAGATTGGCCACATGTGCCTGAACCCCGAAGAGGAGCGCACCTGCGGCTGCGGCGGACATGGCCACCTGGAGCAGTATTCCAGCGCCACCGGCGTGGTGAGCAACTACCTTGCCGAGTGCAAAAAGGCCGGCGTCGAGCCCATCGAGCTCACTGGGCCTTCTGATTCCAAGGACGTGTTCCAGGCCTGCCGCGAGGGCGACAAGCTCGCGCTGGCCGCAGCCGATACCATGGCCGACTATCTCGGCCGCGCACTGGCGCTTATCGCCAACGTGGTTGATCCCGAGATGTTCCTCATCGGCGGCGGCGCCTCCGCCTCGGCCGATGTCTACCTCGACAAGGTCCGCGAGCACTTTAAGCAGTACGCGCTTTCCGCCTCGCGCGAGACGCCCATTAAGGTCGCTTCGCTCGAAAACGACGCCGGCATCATCGGTGCCGCCTACGTAGCCCTGCGCGCCGCCGGCAAATAGTTGGTGCAAGGGGGACAGGTTACTTTGCACCAACATGGTGCAAAAGGGACAGCCTTGGCCCCCGTGCCTGCGCCCCAAAATATGCCGTGGCCCTTCCGTCTGCGAAGGCTCGGCATCGGCGTGCTACCATAGCTACGTCCAAGTACACATATCAAGTGGAGGATATCCATGGCAAACGTTCTTGTCTTTGGTCACCAGAACCCCGATAACGACGCCATCATGAGCGCCGTCGTCCTGTCCCAGCTGCTCAACCAGGTTGAGTATGCCGGCAACACCTACGAGGCCTGCGCCCTTGGTCAGCTTCCGGCCGAGTCCGCCAAGCTGCTTGCCGACGCCGGCATCGCCGAGCCCCGCGTGATCGAGTCCGTCGAGGCCGGTCAGCTCGTCGTCCTCACCGACCACAACGAGTCTGCCCAGTCCGTCGCCGGCCTTAAGGACGCCACGGTCTTTGGCGTTGTCGATCATCACCGCATCGGCGACTTCGAGACCGCCGGCCCGCTGCATTACATCTGCCTGCCCTGGGGCTCCAGCTGCACCATCGTCACCAAGCTCGCCGGCGTGCTCGGCGTTGAGCTTTCCGACGTCCAGGCCAAGCTGCTGCTCTCGGCCATGATGACCGACACGCTCATGCTCAAGAGCCCCACCACCACCGATCTCGACCGCGCTGTCGCCGCCAAGCTCGGCGAGCAGGTGGGTGTCGACCCGGTCAAGTTTGGCATGGAGGTCTTCCTCACCCGTCCGTCCGGCTCCTTCACCGCAGCCGAGATGGTCGGCAACGACATCAAGATGTTCGAGCCCGCCGGCAAGAAGCTGCTCATCGGCCAGTACGAGACCGTCGACAAGAGTCGTGCGCTCGGCATGATCGACGAGATTCGCGAGGCCATGCGCGCCTACGCCGCCGAGAAGGGTGCCGATGGCATTGTCCTGTGCATCACCGACATCATGGAGGAGGGCTCGCAGGTCCTGCTCGAGGGCGAGACCGAGGCCGCTCAGAAGGGCCTGGGCATTGCCGACGAGCACGACGGCGTCTGGATGCCGGGCGTCCTCTCCCGTAAGAAGCAGGTCGCTGCCCCCATCATGGCCGCCTGCTAGGTTTAGTTGACCGAACGCCACGACCGGATCGCGGACGCCCCGCGCTCCGGTCGTTTTTGTGCACGGCGCCGCGTCGTCTCTTGGGCAGGCGCGCCCGTGCCGTTGAGCAAATAATGTTCAACCTGTGGTTCCGCTTTTCGGCCACGCCTGCGTGCTTGTCGTGCAGGGTAGGCTAGATGCAAGCGTAATACGTTAGAGCGCGGCGCCGCCACTTGGGCGGGCCGTGCTTTTTTAAGACGGGAGCTTTCCCGAGAAAGGAGCCGCCCATGGCAGCAACTGAGCAGCTGTTCAACGTTCGTGAGCGCAAGCGCTTTGAACGTCACGACATTTGGGAGCGCATTGCCGAGAACGGCACCATTTCTGCCGCCGTCATGGTGATCGCCGCTATCGCCGCCGTCATCTGCGCCAATACCGATGCCTACGAGGCCATCCATCACTTTTTGGAGACCCCGCTGTATATGGGTCTGGGCAACCTTACGGCTGGTCTCACCGTTGAGCTTTTCGTCAACGACTTCCTCATGGCGATTTTCTTTTTGTTGGTGGGCATTGAGCTTAAGTACGAGATGACGGTCGGCGAGCTCAAGAATCCGCGTCAGGCCATGCTTCCCATGCTGGCGGCCGTGGGCGGTGTCGTCGTTCCCGCCTGCATCTACCTGATCTTTAACCATGCCGGTGCCCGTAACGGTTGGGCCATCCCCATGGCAACCGATATTGCCTTTGCGCTGGGCGTGCTGTCGCTTTTGGGCAATCGCGTGCCCAACGGCGTGCGCGTGTTCTTCTCGACGCTCGCCATCGCCGACGACCTGATCTCCATCGCCGCCATCGCCATTTTCTACGGTCAGAGCCCCAATCCGTTTTGGTTGGGCGCCGCCGCACTTGTGACCTGCGCGCTCGTGTGGCTCAACAAGACGCAGCATTACCGCCTTGCCCCGTATTCGGTACTGGGTCTGCTGTTGTGGTTCTGCATGTTCAAGAGCGGCGTACATGCCACGCTTGCTGGCGTCATCCTGGCCTTCACCATTCCGGCCAAGTGCGGCGTCAAGCTCGATAGTCTCACCGATTGGCTGGGCGAGTGCCTGCCGCTGCTCGATGACCGCTACGACGACGAGGCACACATCCTGGGCCAGCATGACTTTACCGTCTCGACTACCAAGGTCGAGCGCGTCATGCACCGCGTGACCCCGCCGCTTATCCGCATGGAGCGTCTGATCTCCACGCCGGTCAACTTTGTGATCCTGCCGATCTTTGCGTTCGTAAACGCTCAGGTTCGTTTAGTGGGCGTGGACATGAGCACGCTGCTCACCGACCCGGTGACGCTCGGCGTGTACTTTGGCATGCTGCTGGGCAAGCCGATCGGTATCTTTGGCATGACGTTTGCCCTGGTTAAGCTTAAGGCCTGCGAGCTGCCGCATAACGTTAACTGGCACATGATTGCCGGTGTGGGCATTCTGGGCGGTATCGGCTTTACCATGTCGATCCTCATCAGCGGCCTCGCCTTCCCGACGGCCCAGTTTGAGGTCCTGGCCGCAAAGGCCGCTATTCTCGCCGGTTCGGTCACCGCAGCCGTGCTCGGCATGATCTACATGAGCGTGGTCTGCAAGCATCCCTCGCCCAAAGACGAGTAAGAGCGCGAAAACCGGCTCCAGAACCGATTCGGGCGCGTTCAAAATGCGGATTCGGGCGGTGCTTGCCGCCTGCCAGACACGCCAGTGGTCAAAAAACGCCGTTTGTGAGTACTGTCACAAACGGCGTATCATTTTAGGTGCGGAAAATAATGAACAAAGTTATAAGAACTGTACGTTAATGAGTGACCATCGACTTCCAATTTGGCGCTAGCTGACGGTGATTAGGAAGTTTCAAGGTAGCGTGCAGAGATGTGGTGTAAGAGGCGGGGCATGCCCCGCCTCCGCCC
>NZ_QRWD01000023.1 GCF_003459505.1 Collinsella sp. AF20-14LB | reverse complement strand
CCCTCGCGGCCTAGTCGCTATTTAGGGCGTCCAAGATTTGGGACGCAGTTCATCACATCGGACGGGCCGATAACTTGAGATGGGGTGGCCGCGGTGGCGTAAGCTGGGCCGCCGGCGAGCACGCCGGCAAGGAGTGCGGCGGTCAAGCAAGACGGGGAAGGAGTCTTCTCATGGCAGTTTCCTTAGTTCTTAACCAGTGGTTCCTGCTGACGCTGGATTATCGACATGATATGCGAAAACCGTCGCAAAGGTATCTGTTCCTTTGCGGCGGTTTTGACGTTTGCGCAGATAAAACCTGCCAAAATAAACCTGTCCCTTTTTGGTAGGTTTAGCTCAGCAGCATGCGGTCGTTGGCGAGCTCGCCGCCCGAGACCTCCTCGAACTTCTGCAGCAGGTCGGCTACGGTGAGCGACTTCTTCTCGTCGCCGGCCACGTCGTAGATCACATGGCCCTCGTGCATCATGATCAGACGGTTGCCCAGACGGATAGCGTCATTCATGTTGTGCGTAACCATGAGCGTGGTCAGATGGTTTTCGTCGACAATCTCCTCGGTCAGGTTGAGCACCTTAGAGGCCGTCTTGGGGTCGAGGGCCGCCGTGTGCTCGTCGAGCAGCAACAGGCGCGGCTTGGTGAGCGTGGCCATCAGCAGGGTGAGTGCCTGGCGCTGGCCGCCCGAGAGCAGGCCGACCTTGGCGTTGAGGCGCGTGTCCAGACCGAGGTCCAGGCGCTTGAGCAGCTCAACGTACTCGTCCTTCTCGGCCTTGGTGACGCCCCACGAAAGACCGCGACGCTGGCCGCGGCGCTTGGCGAGGGCCAGGTTTTCGGCAATTTGCATGTCGGCTGCGGTGCCGCGCATGGGGTCCTGGAACACACGGCCCAGGTACTTGGCGCGCTGCGACTCGCTCAGACGCGAGATGTCGGTGCCGTCGAGCTCAATAACACCCGAATCAAGCGGATACACGCCGGCGATCATATTGAGCAGCGTGGACTTGCCGGCGCCGTTGCCGCCAATCACGGTTACAAAGTCGCCATCGTTGAGGGTGAGGTCGACGCCGGTGAGCGCGCGCTTCTCGGTGACGGTGCCCTTGTTAAAGGTCTTCTTGACGTGCGAGAGCTTAAGCATCTGCCTCATCTCCCTTCGTGTAGGAGCTGCGGAGCTTATAGCGCTCCCAAACCACGGGCACGCACAGGGCCACGGCGACGATCACGGCGGAGAGCAGCTTCATGTCGTTGGCGTCCATGCCCAGTTGCAGCACGATGGCGCGGATGAGGAAGTACACCACGGAGCCAAAGACGGCAGAGGCAAGACGGACGCTAAACTGCGTCAGACCGCCGGGCAGCAGGCGGCCGAGCACCTCGCCGATAACAATGGCGGCAAGACCGATAACGATGGCGCCGGTGCCCATGCCAATGTCAGCGTACTTCTGGCTCTGGCAGATGAGCGCACCCGAAAGGCCGATAAGGGCGTTGGAGAGCACGAGGGCGATCATCTTGGTGGAGTTGGTGTTGACGCCCAGGGCGCGGATCATGTACTCGTTGTTGCCGGTGGCACGCAGCGCCGAGCCGATCTCGGTGCCAAAGAACCAGTACAGGATGGCGACGATGGCCACGGCCAGCACAATGCCCAGGATGATGGCGACGGTGGACTGCGGCAGGCCCGTCATGTGGCTGACGGATGAGAAGATAGTGCCCTTGGCAAGGATGGGCGTGTTGGACTTGCCCATGATGCGCAGGTTGATGGACCACAGACTGATCTGTGTAAGGATTCCGGCGAGGATTGCAGGAATCTCAAAAACGGTGGTCAAGATGCCCGTGACGGCGCCCGCGATGGCGCCGGCGCACATGCCGGCCAGCACGGCGAGCAAGGGGTCGATGTTATTGTTGACGATGAGCACGGCGCAAACACAGCCGCCGAGGGCAAAGCTGCCGTCGCAGGTCATATCGGGGATGTCGAGCAGGCGGAACGTGATAAACACGCCGAGCACCATAATGCCCCAGAGGACGCCCTGCGAAACGGCGCCCTGCAATGCAATGAGCATGCTTCATACCTCCTAGGATAGGGTGGACACGTGATTTTCCATAATAGCGGTACCAATGCATAAAAGAGCTGCGGACGGATGTTTTGTCTTATCCGAAACAAGCAGGGCGAACGCCGGTCTTTAGCGTTCGCCCCAATGACTCAGATATTGAATAACGCAGCTGTGGCGCGCGTGCGGGCCCTAGACGCGTCACCGCGCATGGCGTTATTCGTCCAGAGCGGAAAGGTCGATACCCAGAGCCTCGGCCATCTCGTCGTTCTTGACGACGACCAGGTCCTTGCTCGAGAGGTGCTTGATCGGCATATCCTCGGGCTTGGCCTCGCCCTTCAAGATCTTGACGGCCATCTCGCCTGCAGCGTAGCCCAGGTCCTCATAGTTGATGGAGAGGGTGAACAGGCCGCCGGCCTTGCACATGCCCTCCTCGCCAGTCACGAAGGGGAGCTTGTTCTCCTTGCAGATCTGGCCGACCTGCGAAGCGCCCGCGGCGATGGTGTTGTCGGTGGGGGAGTACAGCGCGTCGACCTTGCCCACGGCGGACTCGACGACGGACTGAATCTCGTTGGAGCTCGAGACGGTGAAGTCGGTGTACTCCAGGCCCAGCTTGTCGAGCTCCTTCTTGGCGGCCTTGATCTGGACGTCGGAGTTGGACTCGGCGGTGCAGTAGAGCAGGCCGACCTTCTTAACGTCGGGCAGGACCTTCTGCATCATCTCGAGCTGCTCGGCGACCGGGGTGAGGTCGGAAGCGCCCGTGACGTTGGTGCCGGGCTTGTCGTTGTCCTGGACCAGGCCGGAGGCGGCGTAGTCGGTGATGGCGCAGCCAACGATGGGGATATCGGCCGTAGCGCCGGCGGCAGCCTGCGCGGCGGGCGTGGCGATGGCATAGATCAGGTCGACGCCGTCGCCTACGAACTTGTCGGCAATGGACTTACACGTGGACTGGTCGTTCTGGGCGTTCTTCTGGTCGATCTTGACCTTGAGACCGCTCTTCTTGATGGCCTTGACGAAGCCGTCGTTGGCGGCATCGAGCGCGGAGTGCTCGGTGAGCTGCAGAACGCCGATGGTGTAGTCGGAACCGGCGGCAGCGGAGCCGGAACCAGAGTTGCCGCCGCATCCGGCGAGCGGAGCGAGCGCGAGCAGGCCAGCGGAGACAAGAAGGCTCCTGCGGCTGATGGTGATGTCCTTCATATCATTACCCCCAGTGTAAAAATGGCTGGAAACACTGCACTAGGAAAAAGTGCAAGTGGGACTATAGTAACGCCGATGTCCATTTTTACAATAACCTGGCGGGTTTTTTAATACTGAACCGGATGGGCGGTGCTGAGGAACGACGGACGGTAACGGGGCTTACGCTGCGGCTTACGCTGCGGGCGCGGGGCTGTCTTCTTCGTCTAGCGCGGCAAAGAGTTTCTTGCCGTCGAGCAAACGCGTGCTGACGTTTCTCATGCGGCTGACCTCAACGGTGCGCAGGGTATCGTCGGCGCCTCGGGTGTTGTAGACCGTTCCCAGCAGATACGAGACGCCATCGCGCTGCCTGATGGCAAAGGGCCGGACCGTCATCCGCACCACCTCGGTTTCGCCTCGGGTCAGGACGTTTGAGATATCAAAGCTGACAGTTGTTCCATGGTCGATGGCCTGTTCGACGAGCTCGCACGTGTCGATACGCTTGGCGTGCGGACGCGCTGTCTTGATGGGCACGTCGTTGGCGGCCGGTGTCGGTTCGGGCATATCGAGATAGCCGCGAACATCGGCGCTCGCCATGGCGACCAGGTGCTGCGCCATGCTTTTTCGAATGGCTATGGGCGTCGATCGGTTGCGCATGACCATGCCATGGAGCCGTATGATCTCCTCGTCAGCAAGCGGGCGGGTGAGGAGCCGATAGCCCACGCCGCGTTTATAGTCGATTTCGTATCCGGCGTGACGAAGTGCGGATATCGAGGTATAGATGCTGCGGCGTGCCGCCGAGATGGGCATGCGGGCGGGGTCGTCGGGATGGGCGAGGAGCTCGACCAGCTCGTCGGAAAGCAGCGCCTTGTCCTCGCCGGTGTTCTCGCTCAAAAGCTGCAGGATGCGTACGGCGCGATAGGCTGCCATCGAGGCGGAGCCCCTGGTCGTGGTCTCGTAGTTTTCAACAACGGCTTCGGTCATAGTGCCCACGTCCTTTCTTTTTGGTGATGGCAGATCAGAGCCTAGGGCGCGGAACCTGGCCAAGGACACGTGGCGCCTTGGACGGTCGATGGTTGCCGGCAAACGGCGGGTCGAGTTTTCAACAACCCTGCCTAACTGACCAAAACCTTGCCAAAAGCTTGACGGCTGCTGTTGAAAAAAGCGCCTCTCGGCCGATGTCGAGAGGCGCTTGTGCGATGAGCGTTGCGCGTGGCGACGCGAGCTAGTGCCCGACGATTAGAAGTCGGCGTTGCCCACGGTGCGCGGGTGCGGCAGGACGTCGCGGATGTTGCCCACGCCGGTGAGGTACATCACCAAGCGCTCGAAGCCCAGACCGTAGCCGGCGTGCTTGCAGGAACCGTAGCGGCGCAGGTCAAGGTAGTACTTGTACTGCTCGGGATTCATACCCAGGTCCTTGATGCGGGCCTCGAGCAGATCCAGGCGCTCCTCGCGCTGGGAGCCGCCGATAATCTCGCCGATACCGGGAACCAGACAGTCGGCGGCGGCGACGGTCTTGCCGTCCTCGTTCATGCGCATGTAGAAAGCCTTGATCTCGGCCGGGTAGTCGGTTACGAAGGTCGGGCGCTTAAAGTGCTCCTCGGTCAGGAAACGCTCGTGCTCGGTTTGCAGGTCGATGCCCCAGCTCACGGGATAGTCAAACTTGTGACCGGCGGCGACGGCCTGCTCCAGGATTTCGACGGCCTCGGTATAGGTGACGCGGGCAAAGTCGGAGTTGGCGACATGGTCTAGGCGCTCGAGCAGACCCTTGTCCACAAACTTGTTGAGCATATTGAGCTCGTCGGGGCAGGTGGCCATGACGTCCTTAAGGACGTACTTGAGCATGGCCTCAGCGTTGTCCATGTAGTCGTTGAGGTCGGCGAAGGCCATTTCGGGCTCAATCATCCAAAACTCGGCGGCATGGCGCGTGGTGTTGGAGTTTTCGGCGCGGAAGGTGGGGCCAAAGGTGTACACGTCGCCAAAGGCCATGGCAAAGTTTTCGGCATTGAGCTGGCCGGAAACGGTGAGGCTCGCATGCTTGCCAAAGAAGTCCTGACTCCAGTCGACCTCGCCGGCCTCGGTGAGGGGCGGGTTTTGGGGGTCGAGCGTGGTCACGCGGAACATCTCGCCGGCGCCCTCGCAGTCACTCGTGGTGATGATGGGGGTGTTGACGTAGACAAAGCCCTGCTCCTGGAAGAAGCGGTGGATGGCGGCAGCCGCGACAGAGCGGATGCGGAACACGGCGCGGAACAGGTTGGTGCGCGGGCGCAGGTGCTGCTGGGTGCGCAGGAACTCGACGGTTGCGCGCTTCTTCTGCAGCGGGTAATCCGGGGCACTCGTGCCCTCGACCTCGATGGAGGCGGCAGAAAGCTCGAAGGGCTGGGGCGCATCGGGGGTCAGCTTGACGGTGCCGGTGCAGATGAGGGCGGCCGAGACGTTTTGATGGGCGATCTCGTCGTAGTTGTCGAGCGCCTCGCGGTTCATGACGACCTGCAGGTCGCGGAAGCAGCTGCCGTCGTTGAGTGTAACGAAGCCAAAGTTCTTCATGTCGCGGACGGACTTGACCCAGCCGGCAACGGTGGCGGTCTGGCCACCGAGCGACTCGGCATCGGCATAGAGCTGCGCGATTTTGGTGCGGTTCACGTATCCTCCCAGAGCGGTTGTACGGATTATTTCCAAACAGTTAACCATTCTAACCCGCGAGCGGGGGCGTAGCAAAACGTCAGGTGTGATGTATGGGCGCGACGTGGGCACCGCGCAAGCGCCGATTTTGCGGCGCCTAGTGCCCGCAGATGGCTTGGCGTATGAGGGCGGCGTAGGTGTCGATTCCCGCCTGGGTGAGGTGCGTGCCGTCGTCGACGAGGTATTCGCTGTGGCCCTCCGAGGCACCGTTCCAGTCGATGACGCCGGCGTTGTCGTTTTGGGCGCAGACGTCACGAATCGTCTGGTTATTGCGGTCCTGTAGCTCGAGCGGCACGCGCACGGTCACAAAGTAGATGGGCTTGCCGCCCACGGCATTAATCACGTCCTGCACCTGCTGGGGGTCGCGGATGAGGCCGTTGGTGCCAAGTGCGCAGATGACCACGCTTGGATCGTAGTTGGCACTGTCCTGTGCATAGACATCCTGGAAGGTGTAGAACTGGCGGCTCACCACGCCGTCGATGTAGGCGTTGGGAAGTGCCGCCTGAATACCGGACTGTGCGCCCGCAGTGACCGAGTCGCCGATCATCAGCACGCGGGCATCGCAGGTCCCGGTCGCCTCGTCGTAGGTAAAGCTCTTCCAGTCCAAGTTCTTGGGGATCTTTTCGGCGATAGGACCTTCTTTGGGCTTTTGCTTGGTGGCGTCATCGGATGCGGTGTCGCTGGGCTGGGAGTCTTTACCGGATGCGGGCTCGGCGCCCTTGTCGTTGGCTCCGTTGTCCTGGGATGAGGTCGGGTTCTGGGCAAGCTCGGGGCGGAGCTGCTCGGCGCGGGCGGTGGCGATACCTGCCCAGTCAAGCGGCGCGAAGGCAAGTGCGGCGACGCATACGGCGCCAAGCGCAGAAAGTGCCATGGCGGGCGAAAGGACGTGCGTCTTTGCCGTGTTGCCCTGCTGGGCGGGCTTGCGGGACCAAGGACGTTCGACGAGACGATAGAAGACCTCGGCAACCGTAAGGATCACCACAAGCTGTAGCGCCTGCTCCCACCAGGCGATGCGGGTAGTGCGGGTTGCGGGGTTCATAAGAAGCAGTAGGGGATAGTGCACCAGATAGACCGAGAATGAGCGCTGACCCAGCCAGACGAGCGGCTTGACCGACAACAGGCGACGCACGATGCACTCCGTATTCTGCACGCAGATGATGAGGAGTCCGGTGACGAGGGCAAGCAGCAAAAAGCCGCCGCGGTAGAGCCAGGCGCTCTCTCCGGTCAGCATGAGTGCGCCGGCTATAACGGCAACGAGCCACGCGATAGAAATCGCGTTGACCTTTGAGATGCCCTTGTTGGCGCCGGGGGTATGGATGTCACCGCTCAGTATCTCGCGCAGACGCGGCGCGGCGATGGCGGCTAAGGCTCCGCATAGAAGCTCGGCGGCACGGGCGTCGGTTCCGTAGTAGACGCGCGATGTGTCGGCGGTGGGATTAAACATGAGGACCATGGCTGCCGTCGATACAAGCGCGAATGCGATCGTGATGCCGATGGCGGTGTTGCGAGACCTGGTTTTGCTGCACAGCGCCATAAGGATGACCGGCCATACCAGATAGAACTGCATAGTGACAGCACAGAACCACAGGTGCGTGAGCGGCGAGGGGAGCCCCGCGGCGGCGAAATACGAGACGTTGCGGAAGATGTAGAACCAGTTGCTCAAAAAGAGTGCCGATGGCAGTGCATCCTGCTGCACCTTGGGGAGTAGGCTCGGGGCCGCGATGTAGGTGGCGACGGCGGTAAGCGCGATGGTCACGACGATCGGCGGCATCATGCGCGCAACGCGGCGGCAGATATAGCGCGGGTATGAGAATCCGTCGCGTGCCGTGGCCCGCATAATGCTTTTGGTGGCGAGATAGCCACTCAGCGTAAAGAAGAGTGTAACGCCCAAAAAACCGCCGGTCAGGCGGCTGGGGCGAAGGTGATATAGGACGACGCCGGCGATGGCGAGGGCGCGAAGCCCGTCGAGCGCGACGATGCGTTGGTTGCGTTGAGGCGCGGCATGTGCGGCGCCCGTGGGTGTGTTTTGCATCGATCTTTCCTCCAATGTCGACCTAGCAGTCTAGCGCTGTGTGCAGACAAAGGAAGGGGGTTCGTGCGGTTGAACAACATGCCGCGGGGCGATGCTTCGCTACGCAAAAGCCGCACCTGCGTTGATGCTCAGCTGCCTATATAGAAACGTTTCAGAACCTCTACATAGGCAAAAACAACAACACAGATGCGGCAAAGATGCACGGGTGGTTGAGCCTTTATGCGATGATGATCGGCTACTTGGTCTTGGCAACCAGCAGCGGATCGCCAAGCTTGACGAGCGGATTGCCGCCGATAAGCGTGCCAGACTCGCCGACGTGGTCGATGCTCTTGAGGCGGTCGAGCTCAGAGATGATGACGGTCACGATGTCCTCGTGACCGGCGGCCTTGATAGCGTTGCGGTCGAAGCTGATGAGCGGCTGGCCGGCCTTGACCGTGTCACCCATCTCGACAAAGCGGGCAAAACCCTTGCCGTTCATTTCCACGGTGCCCAGGCCAACATGGATGAACACGCGCAGGCCGTCCTCGGTGATCATGCCGATGGAGTGATTGGTGACGGTGGTGGCGCCGATGCGACCGTTGGCGGGGGCGTAAATGGTGCCGGTAATGGGCTCGATGCCGTAACCCTGGCCGAGCATGCCCGAGGCGATGGTCTCGTCGGGAACCTCACTCAGATTGACGAGCACGCCGTTGACGGGAGCGTAGATGACGCCTTCGCGGGTGGCGAAGCTTGCTGCGGGCGGAACGGACGCCTCGCCCGACGAAGTGAACGTGGACTTGAGCGAATCGAGCAGACCCATAGATGCCTCCAACGTATCAGGCGTGCATGTTGCACGCGTGTGGTTTGCCGGAAACGTTTCGTACGTGTTTCCCAGCACGGTCAGCGCTCCTATTTTACGCTGCCCAACGATACCTCTGAACAGCGATTTTGTGATATATCAGTTGAAGGCCAACTTATTGCGGGGGTGTTTCTGCGCCGCGGGCTCAAGTGGGGTACGCTAAGGTGCGAAAAACGAGTGCGCACGAATCGCACGGAGGGAGCACCTATGATTATTGAGAACCATGCGCTGTGGGGCGAGGAGCCGACCGAGGATTATCCGGCGACGTTTACGTATCTGGGTGCCGAGCCGCTGCCCGACAAGCCCAATGGCCGCCGCCCCGCGGTGATCATCTGCGGCGGAGGCGGGTTTACGCATATCGCTCCGCACGAGCAGGACCCGGTGGCGTTTGCGTTTTTGGACCGCGGCTACCAGGCCTTTGTGCTCAACTATGTGACGAGCGCCACGGGCGACGTGAGCTTTCCGCACCCGCAGGCGGACCTCGCCAAGATGGTCGCTACCGTGCGCGCCAACGCCGACGAGTGGCATGTCGATCCCAAGCGCGTGTGCATCGTGGGTTTCTCGGCGGGCGGCATGATCTGCGCCTCGTTGGCAACGCAGTGGAAGACCGGACCCTTCGCGGGCCTTGCCGGGGCTCGTCCGGAGGATATTCGTCCCGACGCCGTGGTGCTGGGCTATCCGTTGCTCGACCTTGCCTATGTGCGCGATATGCAGACGCGTGACCCGCGCATCGACCTGCGCGTGCCCAAGACGGGCGGCAAGACAGGGCGCGATTTGCTCAACGACTATCTGTCGATGGTGACGGGCGGCGAGGCGACCGATGAGCACCTGACCGACATTTGCCCTACCACGCACGTTTCGCGCCAGATGCCTCCGACCTTTGTGTGGGGCGTTTCGGACGATAAGACGGCGCCGGTCGCGCAGGTCTACCCGTTTGCGCAGCGCATGGCCGAGGAGGGTGTTGCATGCGAGATGCACGTCTTTGACCAGGGTGGCCACGGCCTTTCGCTCGGCAACGCCAATACCGCGGTCGACAACGAGGACAAGCAGGTGGCGGTCCGTCCTTGGATTCGCCTAGCCTTCCGCTTCCTGGAGCGCCACGGTTTCTAGATTTTCGAATTGCTTGCGGCGGGTTGTCCGGGAGGCTCCATTGGGAAACCGTGTCCCATTTCGAGCGTGAATTCCGGGATACGGTTTCCCAATGCCAATGCGGAAACTACGTCCCGTTTTGGCGCCGCAAGGTGAACGTCTGTTTTATCAATCTCATCAGCAGAATGTGACAAAAACTGTCAACTATTTGTCACATGGGGCCGTACCGAGGGCGGTGCGGCCTTTTTATGTTTCGATAACTAAGACCTTAACGTTAGGTAATTGTTTCCAAAATACTTCGCATGCTGGATGGGAAACGCCCTTTGAGGATCAGCTAAAACTGTATTGAGCTGGGAAAAGTCTGAAAAAAGCTTAAGGCCACTACGGACGGCGGCAGGGGATTGAACAAATGTCTAATGCGCCGCGGAGAAAGCCATTTATGTCAACAAATGCTATATGAGAGGTGGCATTAAAAGCCGTTCGCGGGAACATTTCGACCGTTCGAGCGTGCCGAGTAGCCTAAAAGTACCGGCGAATGCCGTTTACCGAGCGCCAACGGTATGTCTCTTTCTTTCACGCCTGCGTCAATTTCTAGCATTTCAGTCATTGATTGCCATGGGAGTCGACGCCTGTGTCCAACAAATGAACGATGATGGAAAGGGGACTGCTTGCATGGATACAACCGCAACAGCTCCAACTGATCGCGCGCTTGCGATCAAAAAGAAGAAGGCGCTCGACGCGAACTTCTTCAAGAAGGGCATCGCTATCGCGGCGCTCTCCAGCATTATGTACGCTTTATACACCGCCTTCGTGACCGGTGGTCAGCTCTTTGGCGTTTGGGGTAACTGGTTTGGCGCATTTGCTTCTACCAGCCTGATCGTCGTCTTTATCCTGCCTACGATCGCCTCGGGCATCAACGATGCCCTGAGCGCCGCCTGGGCAACCCTCGTTACCCTTAAGCAGGGCAAGATTGCCGACCTGGGTCGCTGCGTCGTCTCCAAGCCTGGCCTCATCGTGATTGCCGCCGCTTTTATCGGCGGCCCCATCGCCTCTGCTGCCTACGTCATCGCGCTTTCTCAGGCCGGCACCCTAGCCGTGCCCATCGCGGCTCTAAATCCCGCTATCGGCGCGATTCTCGCTCGTATCCTCTACAAGCAGCCGCTTGGCCCCCGCGTCATCGCCGGTATCGTGATCTGCGTCATCGCAGGCGTCATGATCGGTAGCACCGGTCTTACCGGTGAGGCTGCGCCGGGTATGGCGCTTGGCCTGGGCCTGGCCCTTCTCGCTGCCCTGTGCTGGGGCATCGAAGGCTGCGTGGGCGGCTATGCCACCTGCATGATTGACTCGCAGATTGCCATCAATATTCGTCAGCTCGTTTCCGGTATCGGCAACCTGGTCGTTGTCCTGCCGATTCTCACCCTTGTCTGCGGTGGCACCCTTGCCCAGAGCTACACCTACGTTGCCCAAGCTCTGACCGACGGCTCATCGGTTATCTTCTTTGCCGTCTCCGGCGCTGCCGCCTACCTCTCCTTCATGAGCTGGTACCGCGCTAACGCTATGTGCGGCACCGCCCTGGGCATGGCTATCAATGGTACTTACACCTTCACTGCTCCGCTGGTCACCTGGATCATCCTCGGCATGATTATGGGTTTCGACGGCTATGCGCTGGCTCCCATCGCCTGGATTGCCGCCATCGTCAACCTCATCGGCATCTTCTTGATCGCCGTGAACCCGATGGACCTCTTGAAGAAGGACGGTGAGTAGCGTGCTGCCTTTGAACTACGCCATGCTCAAGTACTTTACCTGCCATGACAGGGCTTGCGCCGACGACGTCATGGAGGCTCTCAAGGGCGACTACTCCTCGTTTAGCGCTTTTACCAAGCCCAAGATGCAGGAAGCTCTGATGACCGCCGAGAAGAACGGTCTGATCAGCGAGTGCCATTTTGATCTGGACGATGCGGGCGAGGTCCGCGTCTATTACAGCGCTGGCCAAGAGCAGCGTGACACCATCAATTCCTATATCAAATAGGAAAGGAGCTACCTCATGCGCTATACCGGCGAAGAAGCCATCGGCCTCATTGAGACCATCGGCATGGTTCCGGCTCTGGAAGCCGCAGATAAGATGCTCAAGGCGGGCGAATGTGAGCTCGTGAGCTATGAGAACGTTGGTTCCACGCTCGTCACCGTTATCGTCAAGGGCGATGTCGCTGCATGCGAGTCCGCCGTCAAAGCGGGCGTCGAGGCCGCATCGGCCATTGGCAAAGTTACGGCTCAAAACGTCATGAAGCGTCCTGTTCCACCTATCGGTGATGTCGTTTCCGTTCACGACGTGGATTTTTAGGAGGTCCCGATGCCTGAAAGCAAAGGCAACGCATTCGGTGCCATCGAGACCTTTGGCCTCGTTTGGGTGCTCGAGGCCGGCGACGCCATGTGCAAGGCCGGCGATGTGAGCCTGATTGGTTATGAGAACACCGCATCCGGCTACATCTCCATTCTTGTCGAGGGCGATGTCTCCGCCGTCGAGGCCGCGGTACACGCCGGCGTTGAAGCCGTCGAGGCCCTGGGCGCCGAGGTGTACAGCTCGGTTGTTATCCCGCGTCCGCATCCTGATCTGAAGAAGATCACCGGCCGCTATCGTCTTGAGAACCTGCTTCCCTACTAAGGAGGTGTGCCATGTCCCTTGTTGATACCGACCTTCGCTCAGTTCAGGAGGCGCGCATTCTTTTGGAGCACGCCGAGGAGTCGAAGGAAGTTCTCGAGGGTCTGCCCGGCACGCTTGTCGATGGTTTTTTGAAGGCCCTACGCGAACGCCTGCTGCCCAACTGCGGCGCCTATGCCCAGCTGGCGGTTGCCGAAAGCGACTACGGCAACGAGGAAGACGAACAGGCGCTTATCGAGTGGGTGCTCACTGATCTTTTGGATGATGTGTGCGCCCAGACGCCCACGCAAGAGCTCTACTCGCGCAACGCCACGCATTCTGTTGAGGTGGGCATCTCCAAGGGCACGGTCGTCTCGCTTTTGCCTGACTGGCTGTGCGTTCCCACGATGCTCTCGCAACTTGTGTGCGCCGTTGCCTCCAAGAGCCCGATCATCTTCTCGGCACGTCAGCGCACGCATTCAACGTGCAAGGCCGTGATCGAGGACGTGCGCAAGGTGGCCCATGAGTGCCATTACCCGCTCGATGCCCTTACGTTTTTGGAGCTCTATGCGCCTGAGGGCGAGGAGTGGCTGGGCGCTCAGTCGGCTGTTCGCGTGCTCATCGACTCGCGTGAGTGCGAACACATCCACGTGGTCAACACCACGGGTAAAGACGTGTACTGTGCCACGATTGGCAACAACCCGGTCTTTGTGGAGCAAACCGCCGACTTGGCCCTATGTGCCGAGGAGGTCGTATGCGGTAAATCGTTTTGCTACGGCATGCTTCCCGGTGCCGAGCAATCGGTTGTGGTCGAGCAGGTTGTGGATGAGGCCTTTAAGGCCGAGCTCAAGCATCGCGGCTGCTACTTCCTCACCGACGAGGAGTGTCAACGCCTCTATCGCGTGTGTTTTCGCGACGACGGTCGTTCCTATCGCGAGGCTATCGGTAAGTCGGCGTGTGATCTTGCGCGCCGTGCCGATATCGTGGTGCCCGCCTCGACACGTGTGCTTGTGGCCGAGAAGCCTTATGTCTCGGAGCGCAGCTACTTCTCGCGCACCAAGTACGGCCCCGTGCTGTCTTACTACGTGGAGGAGAACTGGCGCGATGCCTGCGAGAAGTGCATCGAGCTGATTTTGAACAGCGGCTCGGGAAACGCGCTTTCGATATTCTCGCGCGACGGCGAAGTCGTTCGCCAGTTTGTTCTCAAAAAACCGGTGGGACGCATTCTCGTGAATGTGGGGACAGGCATGGGAGCCACAGGCTGTCACTCCACACTGCCCAAGACCCTCACCGTTACCGGATGGGAGAGCGCGACGACCTCGAATCTGGGCGTGACCTATCGCGACTTTATCCGCCGGCGCCAGGTTGGGAGCAACCTCGACTCGTCTGATCTTTCTCTTCTCGAGGAAGCAGGGCTCAACCGAGCGCCAGATTGGAAGATTGCCGCACATATGACCGAACAGCAGACCGAAACCCCCGTTGCCGATCAAGCCGACGCGTGGTTTGCGAGCCTGCTTCAAATCATGACCGATTAGAAGAAAAGGAGTACCGATGGATATTCAAGAGTTTGCCAAGCAGCTGTCCGATGCCACCAAGAACATGAGTGAAGAGCAGCGTGCAAGCGTCCGCGCCATGTTCAGCAAGGTTGCCGATCAGCTCGATCGTCCGCTGGACAGCGTGCCCGCCCATGTCGAGGGCACCGAGACCCCCGATGGCCCTACCGAGCGCCACGTGCGCCTGAAGCAGAATTTCCTCAAGCAGGTCCCCTCCATCACCACCCACCGCGCCCGCGCCGTCACCGAGTTCACTCGCAAGAACCCGGGCATGCCCAAGATTGAGCTGCGCGCCAAGTGCTTCCGTTACTGCTGTGAGACCGCCCCGCTGATCATCCAGGACGACGAGCTTATCGTCGGCAACCCCACGGGTGCCCCGCGCGCCGGTGCCTTCTCGCCCGATATCGCCTGGCGTTGGCTGCGCGACGAGCTCGACACCATTGGCACGCGCGCTCAAGACCCCTTCTATATCTCCGAAGAGGATAAGAAGTACATGCGCGAGGAGCTCTTCCCGTTTTGGGAGGGCAAGTCGCTCGACGAAGTGTGCGAGGATCAGTACCGCGAGTGCGGCGGCTGGGAGCTCTCCGGTGAGTCCTTTGTTTCCGACTGCTCGTATCATCAGGTGAACGGCGGCGGCGACTCCAACCCCGGCTACGACGTCATCCTGATGAAGAAGGGCATGCAGGACATTCAGGACGAGGCTCGCGAGCACCTCAAGCACCTTGACTACGCAAACCCCGAGGACCTGGACAAGATCTACTTCTACAAGTCCGTCATCGACACCACCGAGGGCGTCATGATTTACGCCCGTCGTCTGTCCGACTTCGCTTGCCAGAAGGCCCAGGAGTGCGCCGATCCCAAGCGCCGTGCCGAGCTCCTGCAGATCTGCGAGAACCTCAAGAACGTGCCTGCTCACAAGCCGCGCACTTTCTGGGAGGCCGTGCAGTCCGTGTGGGTTGTCGAGAGCCTGCTACCGGTTGAGGAGAACCAGACCGGTATGTCCATCGGCCGTGTTGACCAGTACATGTATCCCTTCTATAAGGCCGATAAGGAGGCTGGCCGTCTGACCGACTACCAGGCCTTCGATATCGCCGGCTGCATGCTCATCAAGATGAGCGAGATGATGTGGGCCACTTCCGAGGACGCCTCCAAATTCTTCGCTGGCTACCAGCCGTTCGTCAACATGACGCTCGGCGGCGTGACCCGCTCCGGTGCCGACGCCACCAACGACCTCACCTACCTGCTGATGGACGCCGTGCGTCACGTCAAGATCTACCAGCCTTCCCTGGCCTGCCGTATTCATAACAAGAGCCCCGAGAAGTACCTGCGCAAGATCGTGGACGTCGTTCGCTCCGGCATGGGCTTCCCCGCCTGCCACTTTGACGACACGCACGTCAAGATGATGCTCGCAAAGGGCGTCTCCGTCGAGGACGCACGCGACTACTGCATGATGGGCTGCGTCGAGCCGCAAAAGTCCGGCCGTCTGTATCAGTGGACCTCCACCTCATACACCCAGTGGCCCATCGCCATCGAGCTTACGCTCAACCACGGCGTGCCCCTGTGGTATGGCAAGCAGGTTACCCCCGACCTGGGCGACCTGGATCAGTATCACACCTTTGAGGAGTTCGAGGCTGCGGTCAAAAGCACCATCTACTACATCACCAAGTGGACGAGCGTCATGACGGTGATCTCGCAGCGCGTGCACCGCGACATGGCTCCTAAGCCCCTGATGTCCATCATGTTCGAGGGCTGCATGGAGTCTGGCAAGGATGTCTCTGCTGGCGGTGCCATGTACAACTTCGGACCGGGCGTCGTGTGGAGCGGCCTTGCCACTTACGCCGACTCCATGGCTGCCATCAAGAAGCTTGTCTTCGACGACCACAAGTACACGCTGTGCGAGCTCAACGAGGGCCTCAAGGCCGACTTCGTGGGCTACGAGAGAATGCGTCAGGACTGCCTGGATGCTCCCAAGTACGGCAATGACGACGACTACGCCGATCAGTTCGTGTCCGACATCGTCTACTTCACCGAGCATATCCACAGCCAGTTCAAGACCCTGTATTCGCGCCTGTCCCACGGCACGCTGTCCATCTCCAACAACACCCCGTTTGGTCAGATGACCGGCGCCTCCGCCAACGGCCGCAAGGCCTGGACGCCGCTTTCCGACGGCATCAGCCCCACCCAGGGCGCTGACCACAACGGCCCCACCGCCATCATCAAATCGGTCTCCAAGATGAGCAACGACAGCATGAACATCGGCATGGTGCACAACTTCAAGCTCATGGCCGGTCTGCTGGATACCCCCGAGGGCGAAAACGGCCTGGTCACGCTGCTGCGAACGGCCTGCATGTACGGCAACGGCGAGATGCAGTTCAACTATCTGGACAACCAGACGCTGCTCGACGCCCAGGCTCACCCCGAGGAGCATCGCGACCTGGTAGTTCGCGTCGCCGGCTACAGCGCGTTCTTCGTCGAGCTGTGCAAGGACGTTCAGGACGAGATCATCAGCCGCACGATGCTGACCAAGCTCTAAGCATGTAACCACTCAAGCCCAAATGGGCGCAACCCGTACAGAAAGGAGGACGCATATGAGCGAGCAGCTGGAAGAGAGCCTTGAGCGCCGTGCGCGCATCTTCAATACGCAGAAGTACAACATGTACGACGGTCCGGGCATTCGCTCCATCGCGTTCTTCAAGGGATGCCCTCTGCGCTGCAAGTGGTGCTCCAATCCCGAGAGCCAGCGTCGTGGTTTTGAGGTCATGTTCAAGCAGACCGCTTGTGTGAACTGCGGGGCGTGTGTTGACGCATGTCCCGCAGGGGTTCACCAGTTCGTGAACGGCGAGCATGTGGTGGACCGCACCAAGCAGTGCTTGGGCTGCGGTGCCTGTGAGAAGGCTTGTCTGCAAAAGGCGCTCTCCATCATGGGCGAGGACCGCAAGATCTGCGATCTGGTTTCGTTTATGGACCAGGATGCAGACTTCTATCGCATGTCCGGCGGCGGCGTGACCCTGGGCGGCGGTGAGGTCTTGGCGCAGCCCGAGGCCGCCCGCGCCCTGCTTGCCGCCTGCAAGGACCGCGGCTATCACACGGCCATCGAGACGTGCGGCTATACCAAGACCGAGACGATTCTTGATATCGCACGCTACGTGGACCTGTTCTTGTTCGACATCAAGCAGATGGACCCGGTCAAGCACAAGCGCTGGACCGGCGTGAACAATGAGCAGATTCTTGCCAATATTCGCGCTCTGCTGGAAAACGGCTTTAACGTGCGCGTACGCATGCCGCTGCTCCACGGGGTGAACGACGACAAGGCCGAGATCGACGCCATGATCGAGTTTTTCACACCGTATCGCTATCAGAAGAATTTCGACGGCGTGGACCTGCTGCCCTACCACAAGCTGGGTGTGGGCAAGTATGCGCAGCTTGGCCGTGACTACGAGATCGAAGGCGACCCGTCGCTTTCGGAAGACGACCTGAATCACATCGAAGGCTGGATCTCCGGGGCCGATTTCAAGGTCAACCTCGTTCGACACTAGGAGTGGGGCATGGAACATCTTCAGCGCATCATCCAAGAGTCGGTCGATGGCAAGGAAGTCGTGTTGGCACACGTTATCGCGTCTCCCGCGCCGGATATCTACGACCGCATCGGCGTGCCTCATGGCCAATCCATCGGCATCCTCACGCTGTCGCCGGAGGAAACCTCTATTATCGCGGCCGATATCGCCGCGAAGGCGGCTCCGGTGAGCATCGGGTTTCTCGATCGCTTTACCGGCGCCGTGGTGGTCTTGGGCGACGTGCAAAGCGTCGAGACGTCGATGCAGGAGGTCGTCCGCGTTCTCCATGACGGCCTGGGATTTCGTGCCCATGAGGTCACGAGGTCGTGATGGGGGACCGCCTGATGATCATCGGCTTGCCCGGCTCGGGAAAGTCGACAATCTCCGATCTGGTGGAAGGGGCGCCCTCCGACCATCGGCATCGGGAGGATTGTTTCTATCGCACGCGCAGCTTCGAGGTTCCGGGGGGCTACATCGAGAACCATTGGATGCACAGCATCGTGATCATGTTGTCGCAAAACCAGGCTTCCGGGGTGCTCCTTTTGATCGACGGAGCGAGCGGCGAGACGCTCTATTCGAGCGGTTTTGCCCGTGCGTTCAACGAGCCCTGTCTGGGCGTACTTACCAAGTGCGATCAGCTGGACGAAGGCGAACGCGAGCGTGGGCTGTCAAGGCTCGCGGATGCCGGCGTCGATGCGGCCCTGTGCCTTTCGGCAACAACCGGCGAAGGCGTAGACGAATTGTTGGACTGGGTGCGAAGCGTCGCGCCCAACGAGTGACCGATAACCAGAAAGGAGGAGACACCTATGTTCTACGTAACCGAAAACGAGCTGCGCGGTGCATACAACCGAGAGCATTTTTCGACCTATACGCTGCCCGAGGACGCCAAACTCACCCCGAGCGCGCGCCAGTTCCTCATCGACTTCTACATCGATTTCAGCGAGGGCTACGGAGCTGCTTCCGGCGCTGCGGGTACCACTGCACCCGACCCGGCTCTTGCAGCGGCACGTGCTGAGGATACATTGGCTTCGTTTTACGACGACATCGCCGTCCTGGGCGCTCGCTTGCGCATGCTGGGCCGTAATGCCCTGGGAATCGAGAACGATATCGCCCACGTGTGCGACACGCTGGGAACCCTGTGGCAAGCCCACACCGACCTGGGCGGTCTCCTTTCCGAATGCGAGACCGCAAGCGAGGTGCCGGCGGCGCCCGTGCTCCCGCCGCTCTCCGCGGCGGTGCACCCGCTCTACTACGAGATGGCGCTGCTCGATGCCGAGCTCGCGCGCACGCAGCGCTTTTGGGCGCAGGCTGCAAGCGAGATGACGGCCGAGGGCCACGCCAGCGTGGATGCTTGGGCACAAAGCGTCGTTCGCTGCCGCGCGTGCCTGGCTACGTGTTTGGAAAAGGTTGCAGGGGAGGTGCGCCATGGTTGATTTCGAGGTGGCTAACACTCGTCTGCAAGATTTGCTCGACCGTGTGGGCAACCCCCGACCGGTGAGTGCCGGCGAGCCCCTGTACTGCGGACTCGATGTGGGCACCGCATTCATCGTGCTCGCCGTGGTCGATGCCGCGGGTGAGGCCGTGGCCTGCGCGTATCGCTTCGCCAGTGTGGTCAAGGACGGCATGGTCGTCGACTACATGGGCGCGGTCGATATCGCGCGTGAGCTCAAAGATGAGCTCGAGCAGCAGCTCGGGCGCGAACTCGAGCCCTGTGCCGTGGCCCTTCCCCCGGGAACTGAAGGCCTCGATGGCGGCGTGGTAAAAAACGTCGCCGAAGGAGCGGGCCTCGACGTGGTTGCCGTCTTTGACGAGCCCACTGCAGCGAATCTGCTCATCGGCGCGCGCGACGGTGCCGTGGTGGATATCGGCGGTGGCACCACCGGCATTTCCGTTATTCAGGACGGCTGCGTGGCGGAATGCATCGACGAGTCCACGGGCGGCACGCACTTCTCGCTCGTGCTGGCCGGCGCCCGCGGCATGAGCTTTGACGAGGCTGAGCTTTACAAGCGCGATCCCGCCCATCACCGCGAGATCTTCCCGGTCGTTAAGCCCACGATCGACAAGGTAGCGAGCATCATCGCGCGTGCCATTGACGGCTATGACGTGCCGGAGATCGTTTTGGTGGGCGGCACGGCCGAGCTTACGGGCATCGAGGCTCCGGTAGAGAAGGCTCTGGGCATCCCGGTGCACAAGCCCAACCACCCCATGTTCGTGACGCCCTTGGGCATTGCCTTGGGCTGCCAGGTCGCTGCCGAGGGTGACCCCGATGCTTGATATCAAGGTTATCAAGGCACCAGCACCCGGCACGATGGCGATTTTGCGCCAGCGTTCGGGCCGTCGTTGGAGCGAGGGGTACTTGCCGGCGGCCGTGGGCCTCGTGCAGGGAAAGCTCATCGACATGGTTGTTGCGAGCGACATTGCCGAGAAGACGGCAGGTGTCGAGGTCACGGATATTCGCGGGAGCTGCCCGCAAAACATGATTCTTCTGGCCATCGCCGGAGACACGGCAGAGGTCATGGAGTGCTTGGAACGCATCAAGGAAGGAGGGGACGGCGCCAATGCTCATCTGTAAGCTCATCGATTCTATCTGGGCGACCCGTAAGTACGAGGAACTCGACGGCATGAAGTTGATGCGTGTCGAGGTCATCGACGGCCCGGAATCCGGACGTCGCCTGGTGTGCGTCGACACCATCAGCGCAGGCACCGGCGACCGTGTGCTTGTGGCAACGGGTTCGGCCGCCTACCACTTCATGCGCGAGACCTTTGGTAAGAATGCGCCCGTAGATGCGGCCATCGTAGGAATTATCGACGAAGACGTGAGTCTGTAGGAAAGGAGGAAGAGATGAAACGACTGATCAGTGCAGCGGACGTGAAGGCGGCGGCCACGAACGGTGGCGTGCTGGCAATCGATGGCAACACTATCGTGACCCCGCAGGCCAAAGACGAGGCCGCCGAGCTGGGCGTCGAGCTGGTCTTTGGTGCTGCGCCCGCAGCGACGCAGTACAAGGCTTGCGCACCCGCGCCCGAGCATCATGAGGCGCCTGCAGCGCATGAGCCCGAGCACCATGAGGGGCACGAGGCGGCTATGGGTGCCGAGGAGATCGAGCGTCTTATTCGCGGTGCCCTTGACTTGGGCATTTGGAGCGAGAAGCAGATCGAGGACCTTCTTGGACATGCCGCCCCGCTGACCGTGAGCGTTGGCGTGTCCGGTCGTCATGTCCATCTGTCCCAGGAGAACCTGGAGGCTCTGTTTGGAGCTGGCTACGAGCTCACTCCCATCAAGGAGCTCTCCCAGCCCGGGCAGTTTGCCGCCAAGGAGATGGTGACGCTTGTGGGTCCCAAGGGCGTTATCGAGCGCGTGCGCGTGCTTGGTCCCGTGCGCCCGTCTACTCAGGTTGAGGTGCTGCGCGGCGATACGTTCAAACTGGGCGTTCCTGCTTGCGTACGCATGAGCGGCAAGCTTGAGGGCACGCCGGGCATCACGCTCGCCGGCCCCCATGGCACCGTTGCCCTGCCCCAAGGCGTCATCGTTGCCGCGCGTCACATCCATATGACGTGCGACGAGGCGGCTCAGCGCGGGCTTCACGACGGCCAGGTCGTGTCGATTGCCTTTGGCGGCGAGCGCGGTGGACGTCTTGACAACGTGGTCGTGCGCGCCAACAGCACGAGCGCCCTCGATTGTCATATCGACACCGAAGAGGCAAATGCCTTCGGTATAAAAAACGGTTCTGTTGTAGAGATCATCAAGTAGATCCCTACGAAATAGGAGGTAACAAAAATGGCAAACACTACCCAGGCCCTCGGCATGATCGAGACCCGTGGACTGATCGGCTCCGTCGAGGCCGCCGACGCCATGGTCAAGGCCGCGAACGTCACCCTCGTGGGTAAAGAGGAGATCGGCGGTGGCCTCGTGACCGTCTTCGTCCGCGGCGACGTGGGCGCCGTCAAGGCCGCCACCGACGCGGGCGCGGCTGCCGCCCAGCGCGTGGGCGAGCTCATCTCCGTGCACGTCATCCCGCGACCCGACGGCTCCGTCGAGTCCATCCTGCCCGGCGCCAAGGCCTAAGTAAGCCATGGCAACGCGCAGATCCGGTACCGGCGGGAGCAAGAAGCTCCAGGAGAGTGCCAACAAGGCAGCTCCTGAGGTGACCGAAGCCCCCGCAAAGGCTCCCGCCGCAAAGAAGGAGCCCATGGCGGAGCCGGCGGCCGCTCGGAAGGAGGCGTCCGCAGAGTCAGCGGTCGCTCCCAAGAAGGAGACTGCGGCAAAGCCCACGGCGGCAAAGACGTCTGCTGCAAAGAAAACGGTCGCAAAGCCCAAGACGGAACCTGCAGCACCCATGCTTAACGAGAACGAGGCTAAGGCACAGCGCGAGGTGGAAGAACACACCGCGCCTTCTAAGGCCGAGGCTTCTGCAAAGGAAGCTCCGGCTACCAAAACAGCAAGCGCATCTGCGCCCAAGAAGACTACCCAGGAGGTAACAAGAATGTCTAACGCAACCCAGGCCCTCGGCATGATCGAGACCCGTGGACTGATCGGCTCCGTCGAGGCCGCCGACGCCATGGTCAAGGCCGCAAACGTCACCCTCGTCGGCAAGGAGCGCGTCGGCGGCGGCCTCGTGACCGTCTTCGTCCGCGGCGACGTGGGCGCCGTCAAGGCCGCCACCGACGCGGGCGCGGCTGCCGCCCAGCGCGTGGGCGAGCTCATCTCCGTGCACGTCATCCCGCGACCCGACGGCTCCGTCGAGTCCATCCTGCCCGGCGCCAAGGCCTAAGTAAGCCATGGCAACGCGCAGATCCGGTACCGGCGGGAGCAAGAAGCTCCAGGAGAGTGCCAACAAGGCAGCTCCTGAGGTGACCGAAGCCCCCGCAAAGGCTCCCGCCGCAAAGAAGGAGCCCATGGCGGAGCCGGCGGCCGCTCGGAAGGAGGCGTCCGCAGAGTCAGCGGTCGCTCCCAAGAAGGAGACTGCGGCAAAGCCCACGGCGGCAAAGACGTCTGCTGCAAAGAAAACGGTCGCAAAGCCCAAGACGGAACCTGCAGCACCCATGCTTAACGAGAACGAGGCTAAGGCACAGCGCGAGGTGGAAGAACACACCGCGCCTTCTAAGGCCGAGGCTTCTGCAAAGGAAGCTCCGGCTACCAAAACAGCAAGCGCATCTGCGCCCAAGAAGACTACCCAGGAGGTAACAAGAATGTCTAACGCAACCCAGGCCCTCGGCATGATCGAGACCCGTGGACTGATCGGCTCCGTCGAGGCCGCCGACGCCATGGTCAAGGCCGCAAACGTCACCCTCGTCGGCAAGGAGCGCGTCGGCGGCGGCCTCGTGACCGTCTTCGTCCGCGGCGACGTGGGCGCCGTCAAGGCCGCCACCGACGCGGGCGCGGCTGCCGCCCAGCGCGTGGGCGAGCTCATCTCCGTGCACGTCATCCCGCGACCCGACGGCTCCGTCGAGTCCATCCTGCCCGGCGCCAAGGCCTAAGTAAGCCATGGCAACGCGCAGATCCGGTACCGGCGGGAGCAAGAAGCTCCAGGAGAGTGCCAACAAGGCAGCTCCTGAGGTGACCGAAGCCCCCGCAAAGGCTCCCGCCGCAAAGAAGGAGCCCATGGCGGAGCCGGCGGCCGCTCGGAAGGAGGCGTCCGCAGAGTCAGCGGTCGCTCCCAAGAAGGAGACTGCGGCAAAGCCCACGGCGGCAAAGACGTCTGCTGCAAAGAAAACGGTCGCAAAGCCCAAGACGGAACCTGCAGCACCCATGCTTAACGAGAACGAGGCTAAGGCACAGCGCGAGGTGGAAGAACACACCGCGCCTTCTAAGGCCGAGGCTTCTGCAAAGGAAGCTCCGGCTACCAAAACAGCAAGCGCATCTGCGCCCAAGAAGACTACCCAGGAGGTAACAAGAATGTCTAACGCAACCCAGGCCCTCGGCATGATCGAGACCCGTGGACTGATCGGCTCCGTCGAGGCCGCCGACGCCATGGTCAAGGCCGCAAACGTCACCCTCGTCGGCAAGGAGCGCGTCGGCGGCGGCCTCGTGACCGTCTTCGTCCGCGGCGACGTGGGCGCCGTCAAGGCCGCCACCGACGCGGGCGCGGCTGCCGCCCAGCGCGTGGGCGAGCTCATCTCCGTGCACGTCATCCCGCGACCCGACGGCTCCGTCGAGTCCATCCTGCCCGGCGGCGTCGCGTAATCGCGCGTTTGTAAAAAGGCTAGCCATCCGATCGGGGCCGCCCGTGCATGTTTGCGGCCCCGATCGGAACACTTGGCACTCTTTGTGTCACCCGTTGTCACTTTCCCTCGCCGCGAATGCCTGCGCGCCTGCCGCCATACGCGTCTGGGCGGGCACGCCGGCTATTTTCGGCTTTTGCAACACTTCATGCGGGCACAGCGCCTGCACCATTAAGGAGGAACCATGTCTAACGCAACCCAGGCCCTCGGCATGATCGAGACCCGTGGACTGATCGGCTCCGTCGAGGCCGCCGACGCCATGGTCAAGGCCGCAAACGTCACCCTCGTCGGCAAGGAGCGCGTCGGCGGCGGCCTCGTGACCGTCTTCGTCCGCGGCGACGTGGGCGCCGTCAAGGCCGCCACCGACGCGGGCGCGGCTGCCGCCCAGCGCGTGGGCGAGCTCATCTCCGTGCACGTCATCCCGCGACCCGACGGCTCCGTCGAGTCCATCCTGCCCGGCGGCGTCGCGTAATCGCGCGTCCGTACGTGCTGTTCTATCCGAATGATTCGAAAGGAGTCTCATGCGCGACTACGATTTCGATCTTCAGAGTATCCAGGCGGTGCGCGACCTCGCCCGCAAGGGTAAGATCGCCGCGAACCAGCTTGCACATTACGACGAGGAGCAGATCGACCGCATCCTCCGTAATATGGTGAAGGTTGCCGAGGAAAACGCCCAGGTGCTCGCCAGCATGGCTGTCGAGGAGACGGGCTTTGGCAAGGTTTGCGACAAGGTGTATAAGAACCATATCGCCAGCGCCCTGCTCTATGAGGAGATCCGCGACAAGAAGACCATCGGTGTTATCGATGCCGACGAGAAGAACCAGGTCATCTCCATCGCCGAGCCGGTTGGTTTGCTGATGGGCATCGTTCCTTCCACCAACCCCACCTCTACGGTCATCTACAAAGCTATGATCGCCCTCAAGGCGCGTAACGCTATCGTCTTTTCGCCGCATCCCGCTGCCGCCAAGTGCACGGGTATGGCCATCCAGCTTATGAACCAGGCGGCTGTCGAGGCAGGCGCCCCCGAGAACGTGATCCAGGGCATCACGCTTTCCTCCATGGCTGCCACCAACGAGCTCATGCATGCTCCCGAGGTCGCCATGATCATTGCTACCGGCGGCCCCGGTATGGTCAAGGCCGCTTACAGCTCCGGCAAGCCCGCGTTGGGCGTGGGCGCTGGCAACTCGCCTGCCTACATTGAGCGCACCGCCAACGTGCACGACGCCGTTCGTCGCATCCTTACTTCCAAGACGTTTGACTACGGTACTATCTGCGCTTCCGAGCAGAGCATCATCTGCGAGGCCTGCAACCGCGATGCCGTGATGGCCGAGTTCCGCGCTCAGGGTGGCTATTTCATGAATGAGGAGGAGTGCAAGAAGGTTTGCGCGCTGCTCTTCCGTAACGGTCACTCTATGAGCCCCAAGTTTGTGGGCCACAGCCCGCAGTCCATCGCGCAGGCCGCGGGTATCAGCATCCCCGAGGGCACCCGCGTGCTTATCGGCGAGCAGGGTGGCGTGGGCGATGCCTGGCCGCTGTCCTACGAGAAACTTACCACCGTTTTGGGCTTCTATACCGTTTCCAACTGGGAAGAGGCTTGCGAGCTCTCTATCGAGCTGCTGCAAAACGGCATCGGCCATACCATGAGCATCCACACCACCGATAAGGATATGGTGCGTAAGTTCTCCATCAAGCCGGCCTCTCGCATCCTGGTGAATACCGGGGGCAGCCAGGGCGGCACCGGCGTCATTACTGGTCTTGACGTCGCGCTCACGCTGGGCTGCGGCACCTGGGGTGGCAGCTCCATCTCCGAGAACGTGGGGCCGCAGCATCTCATCAACGTGAAGCGCGTGGTCAACGGCCTGATCGAGCCCGACGAGGTTGTGGCCCACGACGAGCTGTTTGCCAAGTGGCATCCCGACCTGGCTGCTCATCACACCGAGGCCGCGGCTCCCACTACCGGTTGCTGCGATGCTGTGCCCGCTACGAGCTGCTGCGAATCGACATCCAACCCGGTTTCCGGCATTAGTTACTCGGTGGGCTGCAACTGCACCGACGTGTCTCCCGATGCACTTGCGGGTGCCAAGCCCAACGACGTCATCGACGCCGACGAGCTCCAGAAGATGATTCACGAGCTCACGAATGCCTTCAAGGGCATCTAGTATTTCTTGTAGCCAAGCGCGTGGAAGCGGGGTGAAGTTGTGACAGGTCTTGAGCTTTCTCGTTCGTATTGCGAGTTCTATGCGCCATCCCTATTCGAAGGGTTGCCGAGCGACGTCCGTTACCGCGCCGCGCTGGGCCTCGTTGGAGAAGGGTCGGAATGTCTAGGTTTCGACGACGAGATTTCGCGCGACCACGACTTCGGTCCCGGCTTCTGCGTGTGGCTTTCTGCTGATGTGTATGAGGAGTGGGGGCCGGAGCTTCAGCGTCGCTACGACCTTTTGCCTGCGAGTTTTAAAGGCTTTACGCGCCGGCAGACGCAGATGGCGGGCAAGCGCGTGGGCGTCTTTGAGACTCAGGCGTTCTATCGTTTCTACACCGGTCTTTCTCGTGCGCCGCAGTGTGCAAAGGAGTGGCTCGCCATTCCCGAGCAGCTTCTCGCTCAGGTTACCTCCGGTGAGGTTTTTGCTGATCCGAGTGGCGAGTTCTCCGTTATGCGCACGGTGTACCAGGGGTTTTACCCAGACGAGGTCATGCGTAAGAAGTGCGCCGCCCATTGCGCCTCCATGGCGCAGGCGGGTCAGTACAACCTCCCGCGCTGCCTTAAGCGCAAAGATGTCGTCGCTGCTCAGGCGGCGCGCAGTGAGTTTTTGGCCAGCGTAATGGCTGCGTTTCATCTGCTCGCGCATACGTACATGCCTTACTACAAGTGGGCGTATCGTTCGCTTGTCGAGCATGTGCGTGCGCCGGTGCCGGTACTCGACGCCGTGCGCTCCATCGCCGCGACACCGGTAGAGCAGGTGGATCAAGATGATGTCGAGGCGCTTTGCCAGACGGTCGGTGCGTCTGCTCGCTTGGCAGGCTGGACGTCGTGCGGTAGCGGCTTTTTGCTCGATGTCGCCTTGGATATCCAGAGTTCGTTGAGAGATTCATATCTTGCTGTCTGCCCGCTTGCGGCCGGCGGATACCGATAGGGGGGGGTTGGCATTGGGAGATTGCAAGACGTCATGTTCCGCACTTCGACAAGGCATGTCGGCGTTTTTCAACATGCCGGAAGTTGAGAAGTTGCTCGAAGATAAGGGCCTTGCTCATGCGGAAATCTCTGCATTGCGTGAGCTCGTACAACTTGAATGGGTGCATTTCGATACTGTTCAGGGTATGAGCGGTCGCGCTGCTTGCCAAGACGATGCGGTGGGATTCTTTGTCCATCGCGTTGCCCAGTATCTGAGTTTTCCTCGTGAGTCCATCATGGGCGTGCGCGATGACGTGGTGGCTGCCGATGCGGCGGGTCGCAACGTGATTCGCGAGAAGTACGCGCGCATGATGGAGATGACCGATCCTGTGGCATTCGCGCGCGATTGGTCGGGGCGCCTGGAGGCTCCTTCGCCGGTTAAGCGCTGCGTGCTCAACGAGATTGAGAGCGCGCTGCGAAGTATGCTCGATACTGCGCAAGGCGAGCTTCCCGCAACGGCGCAGCATGTGAGGGGATCGATAACGCAGCCAAAACTAATCTCCTCGATTGGCTACTATGTCTGTGAAATTCAAAGCTATTCGCTGTCTACGCTCAAGTGTTTGCGTGACGGGTTGCGGCACCAGCTGGGCAACCACGTGAATCCCGTTTTGGATACCTATGTGAATGCTGTATTCATTCAACGTGTTCTGGAGGCGTAAGGATGACTCGTATGAGCGATGACGAGCTGCGCAACGGTCAGCTTTTGGGTATTGGCGAGGCGAGCCAGCTGTGCGGCATCACGTCTCGCACGCTGCGCCATTACGACAAGCTCAATCTTCTCCAGCCCGATTGCATAGGGGATAATAAATATCGTTATTATTCGCTTGAGACGATTCTGCGTATTCCCATCATCAACTATCTCAAGATGATGGGCTTCTCGCTCGACGAGGTTTCCGAATTGTTTGAGACGCAGAGTTTCGACAAGATCAAGGAATTGTTTGGCGCTCATGCCGACGCATGCACGCGCGAGATGACCCGTCTTGAAGAGCGCCGCCATACCATTCGGGATTGGATGGGACTTATCGACGAGGCAAATTTTGTCCTTTCGGTCAAGCCAAAGGATGTGAGCCTTAAATACTTCTCCGGCCAGGAGTTTTTGGCCATGCCGTATCACTTTTGGGGCAACTACGCTGATGCGATTATCAACCTCGATTTCACCTCGTTTGTCGAGGAGCACGATAACGTGATTACTGGTCCCGTGATCTTGCATCACGGCAACTTTGACGCGTGCTGCGAGCCCGGCCATGCCCGGGGGCAATTCGATGTCACGGTTGTACAGCATGCGTTGCGTCCCATCGCAGAGGAGAATCGCATGACAGTGGAGAGCGGAATGTATCTCTCTACGTATCATACTGGTCCGTTTGAGAATATTGGCGAGGCGCATCGCCGCGTGCGCGATTATGCGCTTGCAAACGGTTTCAGGCCGGCCGGCGGCGTGTTCGAGCGCTTTGTGACCGACTACTGGACCACATACAATCAGGATCTTTTTGTCGCGGAGGTCATTTTGCCCATTGAGCGGTAACGACGCGACGACTCTCACGTAATAATCGAAAGGGGCTCTCATGCAGGGCTTTAAACTCACGACCGAATTGTTTTTTGGGTCGCAGGCCATCAATCATCTTGAGGGCCTGACCTACCGCAACGTGCTGATTATCACCGACGGCTTTTTGGAGTCCTCGGGCATGGTCGCTAAGATGGCTCAACACCTGCCCGCGGGCGCACGCTACCAGACGTATTCCGACGTCAAGCCCGATCCGAGCCAGGAGCTCGTTGACGCAGGCGTCGCTGTGGTGGAGCGCGTTCAGCCGGACATGGTCATCGCCTTTGGTGGCGGTTCGTGTATCGATGCCACGAAGGCTGTTTTGTACTTCGCTCACGAGAATGGAATGGACAAGCCGTATTTCCTGGCCATTCCGACCACGGCGGGTACGGGCTCGGAGGTTACCAACTTTGCCGTCATCACGCGCGGCGAGAACAAGGTTGTGCTGATTGACGATTTTCTGGCTCCGGACGGCGCCCTGCTCGAGGCCGATTTCACTAAAACCGTGCCGGCGATGATCACGGCCGATACCGGCCTTGACGTGTTGACACACGCCATCGAAGCCTATGTCTCCAAGGCTGCCACGCCCTTTACCGATGCGCTTGCCGTAAAGGCCGCCTCAATCGTGTTCGAGGACCTGCCGGTGGTCTATCGCGACGGTCTTGCCATGCGTAGCCGTACGCGCATGATCGAGGCCTCCTGCTTGGCGGGCATCGCCTTCACCAACGCCGGTTTGGGTATCAACCATTCGCTGGCACATGCTCTGGGTGGACGCTTCCACGTGGCTCATGGTCGTCTAAATGCCATCTTACTGCCCTATGTGATGCGATTCCATATGAGCGAGCCTAAGTATCGCGAGCCGTATGATCGGCTGGCCCATGATTTGGGTCTGGCAGATGCCGACGAACTGCTGGCCCGTGTGCTTGAGTTACGCGAGTGCCTAGATGTCGAGAATGCGCTGTCCGATCGTTCGCAGTTTGACCCCGCGGCATTTGAGGCCGAGCTCTCCGGTATTGCCGAGGCGGCCCAGCGCGATCGCTGCACGCCGTCCAACCCGCGTGCCGTATCCAAGCAGGACTTGGTCAACATTGCCCGCGACGCATATTGCGGCCGCTGCTAAACAGCACTAGGGGCGCTATCCTTTCCCAGGTAGCGTCCCCTTTTTCTGCAATGTGACAAAGTAATGATAGGTTTGGGAAACGACGTCCCATTGCGAGCTCGGGACTGCGGACAAAAAGTTGGACCGTTGAGGTCCGGAACGGAGTCCGCATGGCATACAGTAGGAGAATGGTGGAGAGAGCCAGGGCGCTCCGCGGCGCCGGGCTCACCGTCATGGAGATAACCGAGATACTCGGCGGGCCCGGCAAGACGTCCGTCTGGCGCTGGATCAGGGACGTGCGCAAGCCCGCGGGAAGGGCCGGTGGGGGAATGGACCTGCCGCGACTCGTCGGGGACGGCCCCGACTACCCCGACATCGACCCGGAGGACAAGGACGCCCTGATCGAGCGGCTCAGGCTCGAGAACGCGGTGCTGAGGGCGGTGCAGGACGTTTTAAAAGCCGAGAGCCTCGACGGGATGTCGAACAGGGAGAAGACCCTGGTGATAGACCGCCTGAGGCCTGCGGGGAAGTGGTCCTTGAGAGAACTCACCGGCTTCTTGAGGATATCGAGGAGCTCCTATGACTACCAGCGCCGCGCGATCGCCAGGCCGGACCGCCTGGCGCCGCTGAGGGACGTCGTGCGGCGGGTGTTCCTGGAGGACGGCGACGGCGCGCGCGGCTACCGGTTCGTGGTGCGCAGGCTCCGCGAGCTCGACGACCCCGTGCGCGTCTCCGAGAAGGTCGTCCGGCGCATCATGCGCGAGGAGGGGCTCGTCCCGAGGTGGATGAGGAGGGGGGCCGGCGCCTACAGCTCCTACGGCGGCGAGGTGACCCCCTGTTAGCGCTACTGTAAAAACAACCATTTTGACCAACGCTCAATAACCAAT
>NZ_QRWD01000022.1 GCF_003459505.1 Collinsella sp. AF20-14LB | reverse complement strand
GCGCATAAAGAAAGCCTCCCATTTCTCATGTCCAAGAAATGGGAGGCAGTTCATGATCGGACGGGCTTTTTGGTGGGTATCATGGTTGAATGATCATTAGGAGGTTTTCCCTACATGGAATTGTTTGAACCGATTCTTCATTTCTTTGAGCAGCGCTGGGTCCACAACATCATCTGGGCCGTCATCTTGGTAATAGTCACCGCCATCGCCGCCAAGGTGGCATCCAAGACCCTGCGCCACCTACTCAACCGAGACGACAACCCGCTTCCCGCATCGAGCATCTTCATCAACATCGCGCGTGCCGTCATTTGGATGATCGGCGGCAGCTTTATCCTCGACAACTGCTTTGGCATTAACGCAAACGCGCTCGTCGCCGCTCTTGGCGTCGGCGGCATCGCCATCTCGCTCGGCTTTCAGGACACGCTATCAAACCTTATCGGCGGCATGCAAGTGACCTTTATGGGCATCATCAAGCCCGGCGACAATATCGAGGTCGGCGGCGTGTCGGGCGTGGTCCAGGACATCACTTGGCGCCACACGACCATCGAGGACGCCTGCGGACAGACCATCATCGTCCCCAACTCCAACATCTCCAAGAACACACTCGTGCACCTCATGCCCTTTGGACGCGTTGTCGTTCCCGTCGCGGTGAAGGACACGTCAAAGTGGGACTCGCTCGATGCGCTGGCAGACGAGCTCGCCTGTGCCACCAAGGTCGCCGTTTCACCCATCTCGGGCTTTGACAAGGAACCCTACGTGCTCTTTAGCGAGATCGGCGACTTTGGCATTAAGGGTAAGATCATCTTTATCGTCAGTGACGACAGCACCACCTTTACGGCAGCCGACGCCTGCATCCGCGCCATCGCCCCCATCATCGCCTAAAACCACCGCAAAGGGGACAGGCACCTTTGTGGTGGTTTCGCATCGTGGTAACATGGTTCATATCGTTGTTTAAACGACTAAGGGAGTAGACACCATGGAAGAGGCCTATCGTCAAGCACGCAAGCGCGGCGAGCAGGGACGCCGTCGCGCCATTAGTCAAAGCGAGCATCCGTACCTCACGGACCTCGATAGCTTGGTCGCCCAGCTCCCCTTAGGTCAGCGAGAGAATGTCGGCCTAAGAGACATTCCGCTCGAAATGGTCGTCGGAACGGTTACCAAAGGTCGCCAGTCCGCCTTTTCGTGTAACTTTATGCCGCTGCTCCCCTGGAATACCGAATTCGCCCGCAAATGGTCCAACCTCTACGATATCCAAATCTCCGAGGGCTACCGCGACCCCATCATCGTCACCGAGTTCATGCACCGCTTTTACGTCCAAGAGGGCAACAAGCGTGTCAGCGTCCTTAAATTCCTTGACGCTCCGACGGTTTCGGCCAAGGTGACGCGTCTGTACCCCGGTAAGTGGGATTCCGTCGAGAGCCGCCTGTACGGTGAGTTTTGCGCCTTTTGGTACGTATGCCCCCTGTACGAGATTGAGTTTTCGCGCGAGGGCAGCTACGAGATGCTTGCCAAAATGCTCGGCCAAGATCTTGTCGAAAAATGGCCTCAAAAGAAGGTCGACTACCTACGTCACACCTTCCTGCTCTTTAAGCGCGCCTATCTTCGCGCGGGCGGCGACCACTTGGACATTACGCCTGCCGATGCCATGCTCGTCTACCTCAACGTCTACAACCAGGACCGTCTGCTGGATACGCCGACGGATATCGTCGTCAACCGTCTGTGCAAGATTTGGCGCGAGCTTGTCATTGCCGGCAAAAGCGACGAGGACAAAGTCGATCTTGTCGAAGCGCCGCAGCCCAACGAGAAAGAGGGCGCACCGACAAAAGCTACCTCGGGCGTGCTCAACTTCTTTATGAGCAAGACCGTCTACTCCACTGCCAATCCCATGCGAATCGCCTTTATCCACGAGTTTCCCTGTGCCACGTCGAGCTGGGACAGCCTACACGACCAGGGCCGCCGGTATCTTGATGAGCACTTTGGCGGCATCGTGCGCACCGAGGCGTTCGAGGACTGCCACGATTCGGACGTGTTCTACGCCGCCGTCGAGACAGCCGTAAAGCACGGGGCGAACGTCATCTTCTCGACCTCACACCGGCTCATGGAATACACGCTCAGGGCGTCAGTCGAGTATCCCCAGGTGCGGTTCCTTAACTGCTCAATCGGCCTTCCCCACCAAAGCGTCCGCTCGTACTTTGGAAAGATGTACGAGGCCAAGTTCCTACTGGGCGCCCTTGCCGCCAGCATGGCCGACAACCACCGTATTGGCTACCATGCGTCGGTCTTCGCCTCGGGCGCGCTGGGCGAAATCAACGCCTTCGCTATCGGTGCCTCGCTGCTCGACCCTCGTGCGCAGATTATCCTCACTTGGGGAGATGTTCCCGCCGGCGGTCTTGCCGAAGCCATGTGTCGCGAGAGCGTGAGCGTCATGACCGGCGCCGATATGTCCAAGTCTCTCGAGGACCCCACCGCCTACGGGCTTCACCGTCTGGTAAACGGCAAGGAAGTTACCGGTATTGCTATGCCGGTATGGAACTGGGGCCGTTACTACGAACTCATCGTACGCAGCCTACTGCACGGCACATGGGACGAGACCGCCGATGACCAGCAGGTGCGCGCCGTCAACTACTGGTACGGTATGAGCTCCGGCGTCATCGATATTCGCTACGCTCCGGGCCTACCCTATCAGACGCGTAAACTTGTGCAGCTGCTTCGCAACGGCATTGTCGAGGGCTCCATCAACCCATTTGGCGGCGAGCTCCACAGCCAGGACGGCGTGGTTCAGATTGAGGGCTTCCCTCCCCTGCCGAGTACGCAGATTGTCGAGATGAACTGGCTGGCTGACAACGTTATAGGCTCGATTCCGCAGCTCGATAACGAGCCGGAGGTCCGTGCCCTATGAATATCCTAGCCATTGCCGATGTAGAGGAGCGCTGCCTGTGGGAATGTTTTCGCAAGGAGCGCTTTGAGGACGTTGACCTGATTCTATCCGCAGGCGACCTGGATCCGGACTATCTTGAGTTTTTGGTCACTGTCATCAACAAACCGCTTGTGTACGTTCGTGGCAACCACGACGACCGCTACGCGCGCCATGCACCGGGCGGGTGCATTTGTGTTGAGGACAGCGTATATGTGTACCGAGGTATTCGCATTGCGGGTCTGGGCGGTTCCATGCGCTACCGCGACGGCGCGAACATGTATACCGAGCGCGAGATGGCAAAACGCATGCGCAAGCTATCGCGAAAAATCGCACTGGTAGACGGATGCGATATTCTACTTACCCATGCACCCGTCGCAGGCATGGGCGACCTGGACGACCTGCCGCATCGAGGATTCGAGTGCTTTAATGCGGCTCTTGAGTCTTGGGGTCCCGACTATATGATTCACGGGCATGTGCACCAAAGCTACGGCCCCAACTTTCAACGCGAGCGCCAACACCCATGCGGAACGAAGATTGTCAACGCCTGCGGCTATACCAAGATCGAAATTGACGAGGCGCGCTACCCCACGCGCGGTTGGAAGGCCGCTTGGCTCAACTCGCAAACCATGCGCCGCGAGCTCAAACGCCACGAAGCAATCGAGTCTTCAACCGCCAGAACCCCCTGGTAACTGCCAACAACCACCACGAAGGGGATAGGCACCTTTATGGTGGTTTTGCTGACTCGTCCGACCTGTCCATCACGGTGCTTGTGTAATTAACGAGAACACTCATTGTTTTGTAAGGACGGCGCTCACGTGCCGTCTTTTTTTGTCAACTTATGCAGTCTCGACCGTGTTGTATGTAGAGGGACCTCGCGAGACGCCTTCCCTATATCCACCACGACCAATTGGAGGTGACACTATGCCTGCACGCCGTAACCGCAATAGCACGCTCCGATGCGATGCCGATCAGATCGAGCGGGAAGCAAAGCGCTTGGTCGACACGTATTCCGACCTCATCCTTCGATTGTGCTATTCGGCCCTTGGATCCGCTGACGACGCTCAAGACATCTGCCAGGACACGCTGATCAAGATTCTCCAACGCACTCAACCGTTCGACTCGCTCGAACACGAACGTGCTTGGGTGATCCGAGTCGCACTGAACGCATGTCGCGATATCGGCCGTACGCACGCGAATCACCCGGTTGTCGACCTCGATTCGCTCCCCGATTTCTGCGCACCCGTAACACATACCGAGCAAGAATTCGCGCAACGCGACTGCGCCATTCTTTCCGCTGTCACGGCCCTGCCTCAAGCACAGCGCATCGCCATCTTTTTGCACTACTACGCAGGCATGAGCATCAGGGAAATCGCAGACGCCGTTCACGCGACGCCAGCTGCAACCGCCCAGCACCTTAGCCGCGGACGTGCGTCACTTCGGCTTTCCTTGAAAGGAGACCACAATGACTACGAATTCGAATGACTATCGCCACGCCCTGGAGCACATTTCGTTTACCGATAATGCGAAGCAGCACATGGCAAACTCGATTGCTCAGTCCGTCGCCTCGAGCGATGCGGCGACCGCTCAAAGCAACTTTAATGGCACGCGACGCAAGCCGCGCATCGCCCGCCATCCCGTAAGAACAGTCGCTCGCATTGCCGCTGTAACGGCAGTCCTCGCTATCGTCATTGGAGGCGCTGGCACGGCTATGGCAACAGGCGTCCTGCCGCTTCCTTCTGACATGCTTTCCGACATCTTTGACGGACCTGCTTCTCAAACCGAGATCATCGACCGTATTGGCCGGCCCGTCGGTGCTAGCTGCTCCAACAACGGAGTCACCGTGACCGCCGACGCCATCATGGGCGACAAGGATATGGTTACCATCGCCTATACGCTTACGTTCGACGATCCCGCTGCCCTGAAAAAGCTTTCCGAGCCGGGCGAGAACGGAACTATCGCCGGAAGTGTCGATGGAAACGTATACGTTGATGGCGAGCATGGCGGCCAAGGCCAATCATGGCTCATTGACAAGAACCCCAATGACTCCAGCATTCAATACTTTGCACAGTTCAGCGTTGAATCACCCGGCCTTATGGGCAGGACCGTCCGCACGCATATCAACTCTCTCGTTGTGCCACGTGCTGGCAAAGAGCTTCCCGAGTATAAGAAAATACTTACGGGCCCATGGGATCTTAAGTTCCAGCTGAATTACGAAGATACATCCGTTACGATTCCCGCGCCCAAATCGGTCAACTTTAACGGCACCAAGGCGACGATTCAAGAGGCCACCGTATCCTGCGTTGGCGTTTCAGTCCGCTACAACATAGATCGTTCCATCGAACACGACAACAACAGCGGCAAGATGTCTCAAAACATGGAGGAGTCTATGGATGCCGTTGGCAACATACCCCTCATCGTGACGTTCAAAGACGGTCATGTTGAGGACGCAACCAGCCACAGCGGCTATTTCGCAAATAAACTGGATAACGGCACCACTGATGTCCACAAGACCTGGCCGTTCTCGCAAGTTTGTGACACAGACAAGATTGCAAGCGTACAAATTGGCGATACGGTCATTCCCATGAATTCGTAACGCTACGCGGCTCGTATATGCACCCGGTTCCGCACTTCGCGTCTAAAGATGCGCCGTCATCGAGCAGCGTGAGCGCAAGGCCGCCCGTATGGTCGGCTGGGAACACCTCGTTGCGCTAAAAACCACCACGAAGGGGACCGGCACCTTTGTGGTGGTTTTGCTGACTCGTCCGACCTGTCCCAACGGTTTGTCTCAATCTGTAACAGGTAGGGCCCAAATAATCGGTTAGCTGTTACAGATCGAGACAGACCACGGATGCTCGGCCGAAAATCTCAATCTGTAACAGGTAGGAACGATTTTGCCCCTTAGATGTTACAGATTGAGATATTTGACAGCTTGAATCGGCATCGCCTACAGCGCGGCGACGACCTTGTCGCCCATCGTCGTGGTGCCGAGGATCTTATCTGCCGGGGTGTTGACATCGGCGATGTCACGGGTGCGCCAGCCCTCGTCGAGCACGCGCGCCACGGCGCTCTCGATCCACGCGGCTTGCTCGCCCATGTCGAGCGCGTAGGTCAGCAGCATCGCCACCGACAAGATTTGAGCCAGCGGATTGGCCACGCCGAGCCCCGCGATGTCAGGAGCGCTGCCAGCGCTCGGCCCAAACAGCGATACGCCATCATCCAGCGAGGCAGAGGCAAGCATACCGAGCGATCCGGTAATCTGAGCCGCCTCATCGGACAGGATGTCGCCGAACATGTTCTCCGTCACCACGACGTCAAAGTCTGCCGGTCGACTGATGAGCTGCATGGCGGCGTTGTCGACGAGCAGGTCCTCAAGCTCCACGTCGGAGTACTCCTCGTCTTGCACGCGATGCACGATCTCGCGCCACATGCGGCTCGTCTCCAGCACGTTGCGCTTATCAACGCTCGTCACCTTGCCGCGACGTTTGCGCGCCGCCTCAAATGCCTGGCGCGCAATGCGCTCAATCTCGTACTCGCGATACTCCATCACGTCGACCGCACGCTGACCGGCCGCACCCGCAGCGCCCGCGCAGGTCACGGATGCGGGCGCCAAAGTCCCACGGCATGTTGTAGCCCATCGTATCGGGGATGTTCACGACCGTGGCACCGGCCTTTACGGCCGCCTCGATAATGCGCACCAGAAACTCCTGATCGGAGCGGCCGGCATCCTCGGCATAAAACTCAACATCGTCAACGAACTTGCGAGCATGTTTGACGGCATGGATCGCTCACTCAATTGCCCTTTCCTCAGTCATATGGAGCTTGTCGCGCAGGTGACTGGTGCTCACACCCAGCCCTGTATGGATACGGGGCCTCTGGGCCGTTTTGAGCGCCTCTGCAGCCACTTCGATATCCCTGTCGACAGCGCGCGTCAGGCCGCATACCGTGCATCGGTCGCCCGCAATCTTGCCAATCTCCTGTACGGAGCGAAAGTCACCAGGACTCGAGATGGGAAAGCCCGCCTCGATAACGTCCACGTTCATGCGCACCAGCTGGCGGGCGATGAAGAGCTTTTCCTCGGTATTCATGCTGGCGCCCGGCGACTGCCCACCGTCGCACAGGGTGGCGTCAAAGATTGTGATTTTGCGGCTTATATGTTCCTCCTGATTGACCGTTTTATGACAGATGGCTTTCAGGAGAGAGAAGGCCTAGAGATAGAAAAATACCCGTGTCGCTCATCACGCCTGAAAGCGGCAGACGATAGCGCACCCGGGTACAACAAATCGTTATAGCGAGATTACAACCCTAGCGCGCTATCCAATCTAGTAGCGCTAGGCCTAGGAGCTGTTGCGTGTTCTTAAACATGTTGGGCTCCCTTCGGCCTCGGGTAGTACTACATCGCGCTAAAGTACAACACAAGTAAAACCACCACAAGGGTGCCTGTCCCCTTCGTGGTGGTTTCGTTGACTCAAAAGCAAGAGACCCGGTCCTGCACGAGGCAGAACCGGGTCTCTTTAGCAATGCTTGCTTTGCTCAGGCAGTAACTGTTAGTTACTCAGCCAGGAAGTCGCGCTGGATAGCGGGATCGACCTTGACGCCAGGGCCCATGGTGGAAGACACGGAGATGGACTTGACGTACTTGCCCTTAGCAGAAGAGGGCTTGACGCGCAGGATCTCGGTGTACAGGGCAGCATAGTTCTCGACGAGCTGCTGCTCGGAGAAGGACTTCTTGCCCAGGGGCACGTGGCAGATGCCGTAGCGGTCGGCGCGATACTCAACGCGGCCGGCCTTGAGCTCGGAGACCATCTTGGCGACGTCCATGGTCACGGTGCCGAGCTTGGGGTTCGGCATGAGGCCACGGGGACCAAGGATCTTACCGATGCGGCCAACCTTGGCCATCATGTTCGGCGTAGCGATAGCGGCGTCGAAGTTGATCTCGCCCTTCTGGATCTGGGCGACGAGCTCGTCGGAACCGATGATGTCGGCGCCGGCAGCCTCGGCCTCGCGGGCCTTCTCGCCCTCGGCGAAGACAGCAACACGAACGGTCTTGCCGGTGCCGTGAGGCAGGGAGATGGAACCACGGATGTTCTGGTCAGCCTTACGAGTATCGATGCCCAGACGGAAGTGGGCCTCGACGGTCTCGTCGAACTTGGCGGTGTCGAGCTCCTTGATGAGCTTGGCAGCCTGAAGGGGGGTGTAGAGCGTGGCGCGGTCGATCTTCTCGGCAGCGGCGTTATAGCTCTTACCATGCTTAGCCATGTGCATTACCTCCTGTGGTTAAACGGGCGTGAGCCCTCCCACATCGTATCGTGTGCCCTATTGCACACATATAACGGGCGCCCCGGTCGGAGCACCCGTCATTACCTAAAGAAATCGCTACTCAGCGATGGTGACGCCCATGGAACGGGCGGTACCGGCGATGATCTTCTTGGCGGCGTCAATGTCGTTGGCATTGAGGTCCGGCATCTTGATCTCGGCGATCTTGGTGAGCTGCTCCTGAGAGAGCTGACCAACCTTGTCGGCCTGGGGCTTAGCGGAACCAGACTTGAGGTTCAGCTCCTTCTTGATGAGGTGAGCCGCCGGCGGGGTCTTGGTGATGAAGGAGAAGGACTTGTCCTCGTAGACAGAGATCTCAACGGGGATGATGTCGCCCTTCTTGTCCTGCGTCTCGGCGTTAAAGGCCTGGCAGAACTGCATGATGTTCACGCCAGCAGCGCCCAGGGCGGGGCCGACGGGAGGAGCGGGGTTAGCTGCACCAGCAGGAATCTGGAGCTTAATGACGTTGGCAACCTTCTTCTCAGCCATGGTCATTCCTTTCGAATCACGAGTGTGAAGTACTTGCTATATCGTAAGCACGCACGTGTTAGAAGCACTCCTGAGATGAGCAGTCACAGAAGAAGCACGCTCGCGCGAACGGACGAAAACTTAAGCGATGACAGCGACCTGGTTAAAGTCGAGCTCGACCGGCGTCTCGCGGCCAAAGATCATCAGCGTGACCTTGAGCTTGCCAGCCTCGGTGTTAACCTCGGAGACCTTGCCATCAAAGTCGGTAAGCGGGCCATCGGTGACGCGGACGGACGTGCCGACCTGAATATCAACCGAGGTGCGCTTGGGCGAATCGCCCTTACCGGGACGACGAGTCATCTTGTTGTACTCGTCGCGGGAAAGCGGAGCGGGCTTGCCGTTGCCGCCCAGGAAACCGGTGACGCCAGGCGTGTTACGAACGCACGTCCAAGCATCGTCATCCATCTCCATGCGGACCAGGACATAACCCGGGAAGATCTTGGAATCCTTGGTCTCGCGCTTGCCACCCTCTTTGATCTCGGTGACGCGCTCCATAGGAATCTCGATATCAAAGATACGGTCCTGCATGCCCATGGTCTCGATGCGATGCTCGAGATCGGACTTAACGCGGTTCTCGTATCCAGAGTAAGTGTGAACGACGTACCAACGCTTAGACATGGTTTAGCCCCTCAATCCAGAGAACAGAGCAAGAGCCTCGCCAAAGCCAGCATCGAGCAGAGCGATGACGACGCCGACGACGATCAGAGAAGCGCAAACGACGACCGAGTAGTTCACGAGCTCCTTCTTATCGGGCCACGTGACACGCTTCATCTCGGACTTCACCGAAGCGAAATACTTCTTGGTGCGGGCGAAGAAACCAGGCTTCTCGTTCTTCTTAGACTTCGCAGCCTTCTCGCTCTTCTTGGCAACGGCCTTCTTGGCCTCAACCTTGGAGTTGGCGGCAGCGTTGTTGGCAGGCGCCTGCTGCTGTGCCTTCTTCTTGTTCTTCTTGTTGGCCATTTGGGTTACCTCCGCGCAATGCGCTTATACATGAGTAAACCGTAAGCCCCCAAGTGGGAGCTTACGGAATAATGACTGGCACGCCAGGAAGGACTCGAACCCTCAACACTCGGTTTTGGAGACCGATGCTCTACCAATTGAACTACTGGCGTATATGACTAGAGACTAGCGAGTCTCTTTGTGCAGCGTGTGGTGACGGCACCAGGGGCAATACTTCTTGATCTCCATACGATCAGGCATGGTCGACTTGTTCTTGGTGGTCGTATAGTTGCGGCGCTTGCACTCAGTGCACGCAAGAGTAACTAGAGTACGCATGTATCCTGAACCTTTCATTTCCGCCCCGTACGGGCACGAGTTATTACTTTATCAGCTCCACGTAAGTGCTGTCAATGAAAACCTCGAGTCAATTGGTTCTCGATGGATCCATTCATATTTGGAACACATCAATGAAGCCATCGAGATCTAATCGACGGTGCATCCAGGACCATTATCGATCCTCTCGACACCAGCAACGGCTGAATATCCATTGCAGAAAAGAACCCGGCACCCATATAAGTGCCGGGTTCTCTAAGTCAGCTATATCAAAGAGCTAATTTACTCAATGATCGTGGAGACGATGCCCGAACCGACGGTGTGGCCACCCTCGCGGATAGCGAAGCGCAGGCCCTCCTCCATGGCGATCGGGTGGATGAGGTCGCCCTCGATGGTGATGTGGTCACCAGGCATAGCCATCTCGGTGCCCTCGGGGAGCTTGACCGTACCGGTAACGTCGGTGGTACGGAAGTAGAACTGAGGACGATAACCATCGAAGAACGGGGTGTGACGGCCGCCCTCCTCCTTGGTCAGAACGTAGATCTCACCGGTGAACTTGGTGTGCGGGGTAACCGAACCGGGCTTGCAGAGAACCTGGCCGCGCTCGATGTCCTCGCGCTTGATGCCGCGGAGCAGCAGACCGACGTTGTCGCCAGCCTCGCAGAAGTCCATGGACTTACGGAACATCTCGATACCGGTAACGACGGTGTTCTGGGTATCCTTGATGCCGACAATCTCGACGGGCTCGTTGAGCTTGAGCTCACCGCGCTCGACACGGCCGGTAGCAACGGTACCACGGCCGGAGATGGTCATAACGTCCTCAACGGCCATCAGGAACGGGAGGTCGTTGTTACGAGCAGGCGTCGGGATGTACTCGTCGACAGCGTTCATGAGCTCGCGAATGGCGTCCATCCACTTGGCGTCGCCCTCGAGAGCGCCCAGAGCGGAACCACGGATGACGGGGATGTCGTCGCCGGGGAAATCGTACTCGGAGAGGAGCTCGCGGGTCTCCATCTCGACGAGGTCGATGAGCTCGTCATCGTCGACCATGTCGCACTTGTTCAGGAAGACGACGATGTAGGGAACGCCGACCTGACGGGCGAGCAGGATGTGCTCGCGGGTCTGAGCCATGGGGCCGTCGGTAGCGGCGATGACCAGGATAGCGCCGTCCATCTGAGCAGCACCGGAGATCATGTTCTTGACGTAGTCAGCGTGGCCCGGGCAGTCAACGTGAGCGTAGTGACGGGCAGCAGTCTCGTACTCGACGTGGGAGACGGAGATCGTAATGCCGCGCTCGCGCTCCTCGGGAGCCTTGTCGATGTTCTCGAACGCAGTGAAGTCAGCCTTGCAGCCCTCGGTCTCGGAGAGAACCTTGGTGATGGCGGCGGTCAGCGTGGTCTTGCCGTGGTCGACGTGACCAATGGTGCCGATGTTAACATGCGGCTTAGTGCGCTCAAACTTCTCTTTGGCCATAAAGCCCTCCTCTTAACAGGTCGTCCCCGGACGGGACTTTGCCTTTATACCATAGTGGCCTCTCAACATACTATTGAGAAGCCACCGTGTTACCTATGGTAGCGGTGACTGGATTCGAACCAGTGACGCCACGGGTATGAACCGTGTGCTCTAACCAACTGAGCTACACCGCCGGATGGAGCCTGCAACCAGACTTGAACTGGTGACCTCTTCGTTACCAACGAAGTGCTCTACCGACTGAGCTATACAGGCACTTGACGGGTGGGAGCTATAGGATTCGAACCTATGTAGGCAAAGCCAACGGGTTTACAGCCCGTCCCCATTAACCACTCGGGCAAACTCCCAATCGTTCAAGTATCCGCAGGTCCTTTGGTCTTTTGGACCGCCGCCCCCGCGAACGAAAAAGATAATACGATGCAACCTTGGGGGCTGTCAACGAAAACCTCTAGATACACGGTTCCGGGCGTATCTATATAGCCGTGACCTGCGGTTTTATTGAGTTTGGATATGAAGGACGGTGGTTTTGGATACAGAGGTGACATTTCCCAAGGTAACACTTTGGCGTAGTGGAGTACACCTTCAGGATCGAACTTCGATAACAGCCTATTTGCACCTATATATAGGTCGAGATCGGGCTTCCGTGGCAGATTCGAGCGTGGATTTTCTTCCGTTTGAAATCGAGCGTGGACAATCTCCCACTATTGGCGTGCCCCCAAGGCCAAAGTGGCAGATTATCCACGATCATTCACTAAGCGGGAGATTTTCCACGCTCGTACGTCCGATAATCCACGCTCAGGGGGGGGCAGCCGAGCTCGACACGGCTTTTGTCTCGATCTGTAACATATAGAGAACATTTTCTCCCCTATCTGTTACAGGTCGAAATATTACGCAGAGACCCCAGCTTACGTCTCAATCTGTAACAGTAAGAACGGTTTTCAGCCTCTTCGTGTTACAGACCGAGATGTTATCGTCCGTCCCTTGGCAATGTCTCGATCTGTAACAATAAGGAGGGTCTTCAGCCCGCCCGTGTTACAGATCGAGACAAACCTAAAGCCTGGTGGGAGTCAAACCCGCTGACATGTCAACATAAATAGAAACGGGCCCTGTCCCATATAGAGACAGAGCCCGAAACTCTCATGGAGCCAGTGACAGGAATCGAACCTGCAACCCACTGATTACAAATCAGTTGCGCTACCGTTGCGCCACACTGGCACACTTGGCGCTTTCGCGCGAAGCCAGTTAAGAATAAAGGAATTGCTGACGAGGCGCAACAGACCCTTTGACCGACCACATCTCAAAACTATTCGTCAGAACGAATAGTTTTATCTGTTCGCCAGAACCAAAACTATTCGTTTTGTCGATGCCAAGCCGCAACCCATTGATTACAAACCAGTTGGTTGGTCAATCGAGAAAGCAGCTCCCCATAGAAGGTTTACCTACCTCCCGCGCAGAGCCTTGAGCTTGGCCAGGGCATCGGGGCTCAGGCGACTGCCCAGAGTCATCTTGATCTGCGGAGCTTCCTCTGCCTCGTGAACGTCGTTATCGATCTGCTTGATCTCGTCCACCAGCATGCGGCTCGAGATGCGCGTAACACCTTTGCCCATGACGACGGCCTGGATCGTGCCGTCGCTCGATACCACGGAGCACGCGCGGCCCTCCTCACGTGCCTCGATGCAGAGCTTCTGCACCACGGTATCGGCAGAGACGCCCGTCGGCGAAAACTCGATGCGCACGCCGCGGGCCGGCAGGTTGGGGCGCTCGCTGGAGATATTGCCCGCGCCGTCAAACACGATTACGGCCTCGTAGCGGCCCTGGGCAAAGGCGGCGACGTCGTTGATGAGGGCGGTGCGCGCCATATCGTGAACGTCGCTGGAATACGGATCGTCGGAATGGTCGTACACGAGCTTTTCGTAGCGCGGCGTGCAGTGGATCACGTTGTAACCGTCGACCACCAGCAGCTCGGGCTTGTTGGAGTGCACCGTCGAGACCGGGTCGGCGATGGCCTGCGCAAACGCATTGCCGCCCACGCCATAGGTCGCGGCCGAAACAATCGGCTTGGCCGAGCCTTCGCCAAAGCGCTTGGCCTTGGACTTGGCGCGGTTCTTCTTGGACATGCGCTACTCCTCCCCCATGAGCTCGCCGGCGTTGCGGCGCAACCACTCAAAGCACAGCGCGGTAGTCGCCTGGGCAACATTGAGGCTCTCGGTCATGCCGCGTTGGGGAAGCCTGGTCAAAAAGTCGCATTTCTCGAGCACCAGACGCGAGATGCCGTCGCCCTCGGAGCCCATGACGAGCGCCACGCGGCCCTCGAAGGGAGCGTCCCAGCAACTGCCTTCGGCATGCTCGGAAGCGCCGCCCACCCAAAAGCCAGCGGCCTTGAGGTCGTCAAGCGCTCGGGCAATGTTGGGAACCTGCGCGATGGGCAGGTGCATGACGGCACCGGCAGAGGTCTTGTAGCTGCCCACGGTCACGCCGGCGGCGCGCTTGTTGGCGATGATGACGCCCGCCGCGCCCACGACCTCGGCGGAGCGCACGATGGCGCCAAAGTTACCGTCATCGGTCACATGGTCGAGCACCACGACGAGCGCCGGTCCATCACCCGCGCGATCGAGGATATCGGCAACATCGGCATAGGGGAAATTACCCACCTCGAGCGCAATGCCCTGGTGAGCGCCATGGCTCGACAGCGCATCGAGCTGCGCGCGCGGCACATACTTAATGCGGACGCCTGCGACGTTGAGGTCGTCGACCAGACGCGACAAGGCGGCATCGCGCTCCCCGCCCTCGGCGATGAGCGCGCACTTGACGGGAAAGCCGGTACGCAGTGCCTCGGCGGCAGCACGGCGACCTTCGATAAACTCGCCCTTGGGCACCTGAACGTTGTCGCGGTTGCGATCTCGCTGCGGACGCGCAGCCTGGGCATGGGAGCGCTCGCGCTGGCCCTTGGAAGCGGCAGCGCGGTCATTACGGCGAATCGGACGCGAGCCAGAAGCGACCTGCTTGCCGCCACGAGGCGCACGCTTGCGATTGTCGGCCATATAGCGACCTCCTTAAATAGATAACGAACAAGAATCGACCGTCCGAGCCACGGCACCTTGCCTTTCAATCGTCGGGCATGACCACCAGGTCTATGCCCTCCTCTTTCAAGGCAATCTGCCGCACCTCGAACGGTCGACAAATACTAGAGAGTCTTAATACGAGTGCCGGCGGCAGTATCCTCAATCGTCAGGCCCAGGTCCTTGAGCTGATCACGGATGGCATCCGCCAGATCCCAGTTCTTGGCGGCACGGGCCTCGGCGCGAGCCTCGAGAATCTTGGCAGCGGCCTCATCCACGTCGTCGCCCGTGTAGGCGACCAGACCGGCGGCAACGCCCAGCAGTCCCAGCGGCAGCTCGACCTTGGGCTCGGGAAGCTCGACGCCAAACGTATCGAGCAGCTCGGCCAGTGTATCGGCGGCAGCCAGGACTGCGGCCTTGTCGGCAGCGTCGCCCGCCTGCTCCAGGTACTGGTTGCACTCGGTCACAAAGCCAAAGACAGCGCCCATGGCACCGGCGGTGTTAAAGTCGTCGTCCATGCACTCCTTAAAGGTGGCGCGGGTCTCGGCGGCCTTGGCGGCAAACGCCTCGGATGCTGCCTCATCGGCATCGGCCGTCGCATGGTTCGCGGCCCAGCGCAGGTTCTCGACCGTGCCGGCGATACGCGTGAGCGAGTTCTCGGCACCCTCCAGGCGCTCCCAAGAAAAGTCGAGCGGTGAGCGATAGCTCGTCTGCAGCATCAGCAAGCGCAGAGCCGCGGCAGAGTGCTGCTCGAGCACCTCGGCCAGCGTAAAGAAGTTACCGAGCGACTTGGACATCTTCTCGCCGTCGACCAGCAGCATGCCCGTGTGCATCCAGGTGTTGGAGAAGCCCTGGTGCCAGGCGCAGGTAGCCTGGGCGCACTCGTTTTCGTGATGCGGGAAGGCAAGGTCGGAGCCACCGCCGTGGATGTCGATCGGGGTGCCCAGGTAGCGGTGCACCATGGCGGCGCACTCGGTGTGCCAGCCGGGGCGGCCCTCGCCCCAGGGGCTCGGCCAGCTGGGCTCGCCGGGTTTGGCGGCCTTCCACAGGGCAAAGTCGAGCGGGTCGTTCTTGTCCTCGTTCTCCTCGATGCGCGCGCCAACCATAAGGTCGTCGATGTTGCGGCCCGAGACCTGACCATAGTTGGGATCGCTGCGCACGGCAAAGTACACGTCGCCGTTATCGGCTGCGTAAGCGTGGCCCTGCTCGATAAGCGTCTTGATCATGGCGATCATGGGACCGATCTCTTTGGTGGCGCGGGGACGCACATCGGGATCGAGCACGTTGGCAGCGCGGATAACGCCGATGAACTTGTCGGAGAACTCCGTCGCGACCTCGGCGGCCGTACGGCCCTGCTCGTTGGCGCGCTTGATGATCTTGTCATCGACATCGGTGAGGTTCTGGGCGAACGTGACCTCGTAGCCGCTCGCGATGAGCCAGCGACGAATCACGTCAAAGCTGATGAACGTGCGGGCATTGCCGATGTGGATGTTGTCGTAGACCGTGGGGCCGCACACGTACATGCGGACCTTGCCGGACTCGATGGGCTGGAACTCTTCCTTTTTATGGGTAGCGCTGTTGTAGATACGCATTCGTTACTCCTTAACGGTTTTCTGTAGCAGGCAGACGGCCCAGGCACCGATTCCCTCGCCCTGACCTTCCCAACCGAGCTTTTCGGTCGTAGTGGCGGCGACGCCCACGTTTTCCACGTCAACGCCCAGGGCATGGGCAAGGTTGGCGCGCATGGCATCGCGGTGCGGGGTGATCTTGGGTTGCTGACAGGCAATGGTGCAATCGGCATCGACAAACTCAAAGCCCAGCTCGCGCGCATAGTCCATCACGCGAGCGAGCAGCACCATCGAATCGGCACCCTCGTAGGCGGGATCGGTGTCGGGGAATAGCTTGCCGATGTCTCCTCCGCGGCAGGCGCCCAGAATGGCGTCGGCCAAGGCATGCGCGAGCACATCGGCATCCGAGTGGCCCAGCAGGCCGCGCTCGTAGGGGATGTCGACCCCGCCGATGATACATCGACGCCCCTCCACCAAACGGTGGACGTCGTAGCCGTGGCCAATGCGCAGGTTACTGAACATGGGGAAGGTCCTCTCCCTCGGCCATGCGACCGAGCAGAATCGCGGTTACGGGACGCAGGTCCTCGGGCACCGTCACCTTAAGGTTATCGCGCGGGCTCTGGACGCAGCGAACGCGCCCGCCCATGCGCTCGACCAGCGAAGAATCGTCGGTACCGATAAAGCCCTCGGCGATAGCAGCGGCGTGAGCGCGCTTCATAGCGTCGACGCCAAAGATCTGCGGCGTCTGTGCAGCCCAATAGAGTTCACGCGGCGGCGTCTCCACGATATTATCGCCGTCGACGATCTTGAGCGTGTCGATCGCGGGCTGACCGCACACGACACCGTCGAGCGAGCGGTCGCCCACAAGCACGTCGATCGCATGATCGATGGCCTCGGTCGTGATGAGCGGACGGGCGCCGTCGTGGATGGCGACATATTCGAAACCCGCCGGAACCGCATGCACGCCGGCACGGGTGGAATCCTGGCGGGTATCGCCGGCATCGGCAAAACTGATGGGCGTGTCATACGAATACGGGCTGATGGCCAGGCGGCGCATCTCGGCACGGCGCTCGGCAGGGCACACCACCACGATGTGGCCGACCTTGTTGCTACGATCGAACGCGCGGATGGACCAGCTCATGAGCGGACGGCCCGCCACGTTAACGAGCTGCTTGCCGCCGGGATTTCCAAAGCGCTGGCCGCTGCCGCCGGCAACGACCACGGCGCATACGGGCGCCATTATGCGTTCCCCTGTTTGGTGCCCTTCATGCGGTACAGGGAGTCCGCAAGAATGGCAGGGTTGTTGACGCCAAAGTCGCCCAGGCGCTCCGGATCCTCGCTGATGTCATCCATGAGCTCCTGCAGCGAGCCGTACTCGTCGACGATCTTCTCGGCCACGCCGTCGCGCACAACAGACACGCGCGAAAGCGTGCGCAGGCCCAGCGGCGTCATGACGGAGTCCTCGTCCAGGTCGTCGTAACCCAGAACCGCCGCCACATGCTGTGGGTCGGACAGGTCCTTAGGCGTCATACGGCTCAGGTTGGCGCGGATCTTTTCGGCATTGGCCTCGGAGGAATCACTCGCATAGTCGCGAATCATCAGGTCGTACTCGGTATCCATGCTGGAGCCGGCGAGCTGCTCGAGCTGCATCTGCACGAGCTTGCCCTGGTTGCCCAGCTTGACAATGCAATCCTTAAGCTCAGTCTTTGCCTGCTGCATGATCTCGAAGCTCGAGAAAATCCCGGTGATATCGGCGAGCGTAACGTAGTCATCGAGCTCGAGGGCCGTCAGACGCAGCAGGGAGCGGTCGAGCGACTGACGGGTGGTCTGAAGCGTGGCGACGAGCTGGTTGACCGAGCTCATGATGGTGGTGACGGGCTGGATCTCATAGCTCTTGCCGTGAACGTACACGTTGACGACGGCACGACGGGCCGAGACCGAGATCACGATGGCATCGGTGAGCACCGACATGCGAGCGGCAGTGCGGTGACGCATGCCCGTCTCGCTCGTGGCAAGCGAGGGATCGGGATTGAGGTGGAAGTTGGCGCGCAGGATCTGGGTGAGGTCGCCGTCGATAACGATGGCACCGTCCATCTTGGAGAGCTCGAACAGGCGGTTCGAGGTGAACGAAATGTTGAGTGGGAAGCCGTCGTTACCGGCAGCGAGCACGTTTTCGGTGTCGCCGACGCAGATAAGGGCACCCAGGTGACCGGCGATGATCATGTCGAGGGCGGTGCGGATCGGCTGACCAGGTGCCGTCAGGCGGATGGCCTGTTCCATACGCTTTTGCAGCTCGTTCTTATCCAAGGCATCGCTCCCATCGCATACGCTCCATAAACGCTAAATAGTTTCTCACGGTTTGTCCCCGCGGCGCTCGCGAAATCCGATGCTTACAGAATGAGCGAACACCGCTGAGAGCCTCAACCCAAATGAGCTGTTCATGTGGTAGCATCGGGATTCACATGAATGAGGGAGTAGTCGCGTGACCGGGTTCGCCTCCGGTGGCGCGGCAAGTCAACATACTGGCCGATGCGGCCTGGCTTGCCTTAATGAACGAGACTCGTGGTTGTACGCGCAGCGCGTACGCCACGGGTCTTTTTTGTTGCTCCCCTGTCAGAAGTACACGCGGGTTCGCCCGCAAGGAGGGAGCCAAACCATGGGACTCGTAGAGCTCGTGCTGCTCGCCATTGGCCTTTCGATGGACGCCTTTGCCGTATCCATCTGCAAGGGCCTTGGCATGAAGAAGATCAACCTTAAGGTCGCCGTAGTGCTCGGCCTGTTCTTTGGCGGCTTCCAGGCCGGCATGCCCGTGATCGGATGGGCGCTTGGCAGCCAGTTTATAGGCATCATCGGCCCCATCGACCATTGGATTGCCTTTATCCTTTTGGCCTTCATCGGCGGCAAAATGCTGTGGGAGGCTTTTACCGAGGACGAGGATGAAGGCGACGGCAAGAATGCCGAAAAGATTGAACTGAGCGAGTACCTGATCCTCGCCATCGCCACCTCAATCGACGCCCTGGCCGTGGGCATCTCGTTCGCCGCGCTTTCGGTCGACATCGTTCCCGCCGTATCGCTTATCGGCGTCACAACGTTTATCTTCTCCGTCGCCGGCGTAGCGATCGGCCACACCTTTGGCGCGCGCTACGAAAAACCTGCCACCATCGTGGGCGGCATCGTGCTCATCCTCATCGGACTTAAGATCTTGCTTGAGCATCTGGGGATTTTGGCGCTGTAACGCCAAACACAATCGCTCAAAACTCAACGCCAGTATAAGGCCTCATGCAAAGTTTTGCATGAGGCCTTTTCGTGCAGACTTTTGCATGTCATACTGATATGCAAAAGTCTGCATGTTAGGAGATCGCCGTGAATACCCTTCCCATCACCACACCGCGCCAAGCTGGCATCTACGTGCGCCAGGCACGCGAGGCTCAGGGTCTCACCCGTGCCGCCCTCGCCAAAACGGCCAGTGTTTCGGAGCGCCTGCTCGCATCGCTCGAGCTAGGAGACGCCACCGGCATTCGACTCGACAAGTTGCTGTCCGTCTTTAACGCACTCGGCATAGGTCTCTTTGCGCAAAGCGATAACGACTCCATCGCATCGCCCTCCGAACATCCGACGACGAAAGCGGACCTCCCTATCGCGAACTCGAATGCCCTGCCAAAGCCAAGCGTAGGCAGACGACCCGCTCGACAGGGAACGCCATCTTCCTATGGTGCCTTGCTGGCCCAAATCGCAGCCGAGCAAGGCCTTTCCGACACTTCAGACCTCTCCTTTGGCTGTAAGGTTGTGAAATAAATGGCAGAGATGGAGCTTGCGACCCTCATTTGTGGCGAAATCGCAGGCACTCTCCGGCAAGACGAGCATGGACTCTGCAGCTTTGTATACGCCCCAACCTATCGCGGAGCACCACTATCGCTTACAATGCCGCTTTCCAATCGCACGTATGGCCATAACATCGTCCGCCCGTTCCTATTTGGCCTTTTGCCCGACAGCCAAGAGCAGCGTCGCGCTATTGCCGCCGAGTATGACGTTGCATCCAACAACCCCGTCGCCCTCTTGTGCCATATCGGTCTTGACTGCGCAGGGGCCGTTCAGTTTTGTCGAACCGATCAATTAGGCGCCGCCCGCGGCAGGGTCTCGGCATACCGCCCGCTTACCAATTCTCAAATCGCTCACAAGCTCAAAGCAATTCGCGATGACGAAAGAGAGACATGGATGGGCTCCAACGAAAGCTGGTCCCTGGGCGGCAACCAAGGCAAATTTGCACTAGCTTGGCATGATGGCCAATGGTGCGAATGTCTAGGGTCATCCCCCACTACCCATATCTTCAAAAATGGTGTCGTTGGGTTCAAACATCAGGCCTTAAACGAATTCGTCTGCATGAAAACGGCTCGGCGTGTTGGCATTCCAACTGCCAACGTCTCCTATTGCACATTTGAAGACGAAGCCGCGCTCGTCGTTGAACGGTACGACAGAATGGTCAATAGCAGCGGAAATATCGAAAGGCTGCATCAGGAGGACTTTTGCCAGGCGCTCGGTGTATTGCCAAGCCAGAAATACACCGCCGACGGAGGACCAACCACACGAGACATCCAAGAACGACTGATTAACACAGTCCCCCACCACATGAATCTTGTGCTTTTTACCTATATGTTGTTCTATAACGCCATTATCGGAGCGCCTGACGCACACGCTAAAAACTACTCGCTCATCCTAGGCAAAGGCACAAACGCAGCGCTCGCACCCATGTACGATGTCGCATCGGGCTTGGCGTACGAACGTATGCGCCGCCGGGCGCGCCTTGCCATGAGCGTTGGCGGCGAAAATCGAGTGGGGCGCATCGGTCCAGGCGCTATCCGCCGATACCACGGTATGGGCGACCCCGCGCTGGAGGCGGCGCTCACCGATGCCGGGCTATCCGAGAAGTTTTGCTTTGCGACCATGATGGACCTCGCCTACGAGGTGCCCATTTGTATGGAAGAGATCATGGACGAATACGCCGACCTGCCCGGCATGGCGGACCTGCGCGAGCACATGCTCGGCCCCGTCCGCGAAAACTGCCAGCGCACCCTCGACCTCATCAAGGCGGATATGGGCTAGGCGCCAATCAATCCACATTTCTTAAAAGAAGAGGGGGGCACCCGTCGCAAAAGTTCGGATGCCCCCTCTCGTAATGTCATTTGCAATCCGCTAGCACGTGGCTCGAACTGCTGCTAGCGCGACCCTTACGCGGCAAGGCGCTTGAGGACGTCGATGAGCAGCTCGTAGAAGCGCTCGGCAGAAGCGAGCTCCATGCTCTCGTCCGGGGTGTGGACATCGGAGAGCGTCGGGCCCACGGCGATGGCGTCCAGGCCGTGCAGGGCCTCAGCAAACAGGCCGCACTCAAGGCCAGCGTGAATGGACTCGATGCGCAGCTCGGAGCCAAAGAGCTCGCGATAGCTCTCGACAAAAACGTCGCGGACCGGCGAATGCTCGGCATAGCTCCAGCCGGGATACTCGAACTCGAACTTGGCGTCGAAGCCCAAGACATCGGCCAGCGTCTGCAGGCGGTCCTTGAACTCGTTCTGCAGCGAGGTGATCGAGGAGCGCGGGGACAGCATGATCTTGACCTGGTCGTCGGAAGTGGCGACCACGCCGATGTTGGAGGAAACCTCGACGGAGCCGTCAGTGGCGACGTTGCGGCGAATCACGCCGTTAGGGGCAAGACGCAGGGCGCGGATGAGGGCAAGCGCGGACTTCTGATCCATGGCCTCGACCTCGGCGTCGTCGGCAATCTCGACGGTGCAGGTAAAGCCGGGGTCGAAGACCTCGAGCTCGGCAGTGACGTCGGCGATGATGTCCTTTGCGATCTGGGCCGCGGCCTCGGCGGCAGCGTGGTCGGCGTAAACCAGCTCGGCCTTGCACTCACGGTTGATGGCGTTGTCCTTAGTGCCGCCGTTAAAGCTAACGATGGCGGGCTCGCCGGCGACCATCAGGCGGTCGATGATGCGGGCCATGATGAGGTTGCCGTTGCCGCGCTCCAGGTTGATATCGTTGCCGGAATGACCACCCAGTAGGCCGGAGATGTCGAGCGTGAGGGTGCTGCCGGTCTTGTGCTCGCGCACGATGGGGCAGGTGTAGGTAACAACGACGCCGCCAGCGCAGCTGACGGTGGCAACGCCCTCTTCCTCGGAGTCAAGGTTAATCATGGTGCGGGCGCTAATCTGGGACTTGTCGAGCGTCTCGGCGCCGACCAGGCCAGTCTCCTCATCGGTGGTGAATACGCACTCGAGGGCGGGGTGAGCAATCGAATCGTCGTTGAGCACAGTAAGCATCAGAGCGACAGCAATACCGTTGTCGGCGCCCAGGGTGGTGCCGTTAGCGGTGAGGACGCCGTCCTTCACGACCAGGTCGATACCGTCGGTCGTAAAGTCGTGCTCAACAGAGCCCAACTTGTCGCACACCATATCGATGTGGCCCTGCAGCATCACAGTCGGGGCATTCTCGGCGCCGGCAGAAGCGGGCTTGCGAATGATGACGTTGTAGACCTCGTCCTGGTACACATCGAGGCCGCGCTCCTTGGCAAACGCAACCAGGAAATCGCTGATGCCCTTCTCGTTGCCAGACCCACGGGGGATCGCGCTGACCTCCTCAAAGAAATGGAACAGCTGGGCGGGCTCGTAGCCGGTGATCTTGTAATCCATGGTGCCTCCTTGGCGCAACTGGTTAGACAGTAAGACATGCGCCTTGTATATTCCCAGACTTTGCGTGCATAAACCAGTCGAAAACGCCGAGCGCCCTCGCATCATCGGCTAACGGTGGACCGTATAGCGTAACGGTCACAACTTCCGCAGCTCTACAAATCGAGGCGCCCTTTCCGGAGCGCCTCGATTGCGCGTATCAAATTGTCGCCACGCCTTACAGCGCGCCGGAACCGGCTTGCATCATGCCGCCGGGGCCCGAGGTCACGCCGCCGCTCACGGGCGCGGCGTTGCCAGTGCGCGGTGCCGCCGGGGCGGTATCACCACCGAGCGTGCCCGCCGGACGCGGTGCCGGGATCTCGCCCGTGCCGTGGCTAAAGACAAACTTGCCATCGGCCACGTCGCACAGGACGGTATCGCCCTCGCCCCACTCGCCGGCCAGCAGCTCCTCGGACAGCGGGTCCTCGATGAGCTTTTGAATAGCACGGCGCAGCGGACGCGCACCGTTGGTGAGGTCGGTGCCCTCGGCCACGATCTTGTCATAGGCCGCATCGGTGAGCTTGATGTTCATGCCGTTGGCAATCAGACGCTGGCGCAGGTCGTCCACCAGCAGGTGCGCGATCTTGGTGAGATTCTCGCCCGAGAGCTTCTGGAACACCACGATGTCGTCGATACGGTTGAGCAGCTCGGGGCGGAACAGGCGCTTGAGCTCGCCCATCGCGCGACCACGGATCTCACTCGACGTGAGACCCTGCTCGCCGGTGGTGCCAAAGCCCACGCTCGCATCCTGCGCAATCTCGCGGGCGCCCACATTGGACGTCATGATGATCACGGTGTTGCGGAAGTCGACCGTCTTGCCCTGGCTATCGGTCAGGCGGCCCTCCTCCAGCACCTGCAGCAAGATGTTGAAGATATCGGGGTGCGCCTTCTCGATCTCGTCGAACAGCACGACCGAGTACGGGTGGCGACGAACGGCCTTGGTGAGCTGGCCGCCCTCGTCGTGACCGACGTAGCCCGGAGGGCTACCGATGAGCTTGGAGACCTCGAACTCGCTACCGAACTCGGACATGTCGAAGCTGATGAGCGCGTCTTTGCTGCCAAAGAGATACTCGGCGAGCGTCTTGGCGAGCTCGGTCTTGCCCGTGCCGGTGGGACCCAGGAAGATAAAGCTGCCGCCGGGACGACGCGGGTCCTTGAGCGGCGAGCGGCTGCGGCGCACGGCCTTGGCGACGGCCTCGACGGCCTCGTCCTGGCCGATAATGCGGGTCTCGAGCACGCTTTCGGTCTGCAGCAGGCGACGGCTCTCGCTCTCGGTGAGCGAGGAAACCGGCACGCCAGAGGTCACGGACACGATGTCGGCAATCTGACTCACGTCGATGGTGAGCGGGCTGGCGTCGAGCTCGGCGGTCCAGGCGGCCTTGGCTTCGGCGAGTTCAATCTCGGCGGCCTTCTGCTGCTCGGTGATCTCGGCGGCCTTGTTCATGTCATCGCTCTCGGTGGCCTCCTGCGCGGCGGCCTTGAGCTCCTCTATACGATGCTCGGCCTCGCGCACCGGCTCGGGCGCGCGATTCGCGGCGATGCGAGCGCGGGCACCGGCCTCGTCGATGAGGTCGATGGCCTTATCGGGCAGGAAGCGATCCTGGATGTAGCGGTTGGAAAGGTTCGCGGCGGCCTCGATAGCACCCTGCGTATAGCGCACATGGTGGTGCTCCTCGTAGCGCGGCTTGAGCGCGGTCAGGATCTTGACCGTGTCCTCGACGCTCGGCTCCTCGACATCGATGGTCTGGAAGCGGCGCTCAAAGGCCGGATCTTTAGTGAGGTACTTACGGAACTCCTCAGCCGTGGTGGCACCAATGATCTGGAAAGCACCGCGCGCGAGCACGGGTTTGAGCATAGAGCTCGCATCGATAGAACCCTCGGCAGAACCGGCACCGATGATGGTGTGCATCTCGTCGATAAACAGGATGACGTCGTCGGCTTCGGTGGCCTCTTGGATCACGTTCTTGAGGCGCTCCTCAAACTCACCGCGATACTTGGCGCCCGCCACGAGGCCCGGCAGGTCGAGCGTCCAGATATTCTGGTTCATGAGGTTCTCGGGCACGTTGCCAGCAGCAATCTGCTGCGCCAGGCCCTCGACGATAGCCGTCTTGCCCACGCCGGGATCGCCCAAGATAAGCGGATTGTTCTTGGTGCGGCGCGAAAGGATCTCCATCATGCGCTGGACTTCCTTTTCGCGGCCAATCACGGGATCGAGCTCGCCGTCGCGCGCCTTTTGCGTGAGGTTGGTGGCGAACTGCTTGAGCGTGTCGGTGCCGCCCCCCTTTTGCTGAGAGGCATCCGAGCCGCTAAAGAACGGCAGGCCCGCACCGGGACGACCAGCGCCAGCGCCAGCGAGCGGACGCTTCTTGTCCTGATCCTTGGCAGTGAGCTTTTCGATGGCCTTTTTAATGGAAGCAGACGACACGCCCAGGCGCATGAGGATGTCCATGGCCATGCCGTTGCCTTCTTCGACGATGCCGATCAGCAAGTGCTCGGTCGAAACGTAGGTCTGGTTGTTCTCGCGTGCCACGCGGAAGGAGCGCTCCATCACGCTAATGACGAGCGGCGTAAAGGCAAGCTTGGCAGCCTCGGTCTCCTCGCTGGGCTCGGGAACCGTGGTCTGGACCTCTTTGAGGGTATCCATGATGTCGTCGTAGGAGATATCGAGCGAGCGCAGCGCCTCAGCGGCAATGCCCTCGTCCTCCTTGGCGAGCGCGAGCAACAGATGCTCGGTACCCACCTTATTTGAATGAAGATCGAGCGCCTCCTGCTTGGCCATGGACATGACCTTGCGCGCGCGATCGGTAAAACGGTCTAACATGCTAGTTCCTCTTAGACGAGCTAGTTTTTTTCAAACGCAAAGCGCCACTCGTGGCGGCGCTTTGGTCTCTTTACCCATATGGAGTATATGTTAATCGCTGGGGCCTTTTCCGCATGCAGCCATACGACAACGTCTACAAAAAAGGAATTGCCAGGTGCGTCTGCATCGGCCCAACGAGCGTGGATTTTCGGACACCCATTCCACGAGCGTGGATAATCTCCCGTTTTGAGCCCGTAAACAAGCCAAAAACGGGAGATTATCCACGTTCATGTTTTGCGGATCAGTTTCATTTGCTCCAATTAGCTGGTGTGGCGCCAGCGAGGGTCGGTGAGTGTACGCGCCACACCCAGGCCAACGGGCAAAAACGCCACGATGAGCACTGCACGCACAAACCAGCCGAGCATATTGACCGTGTCGAATGTGCACATGTAATACATCGAGCGATACAGATACAAGCCCGGCACCATAATGACAATCGATGGCACCGTGAGGGCGATACGTGGGTAGGTGAGCTTGATTTCGGCTAAGCTCGCGAGCAGCCCCGATACCAGCGCGCCGATAAACGCTGCCGCCTCGGGAGGCATACCTACGCTCAGGCCCAGAAAGGGAAACAGCGTCGGCGCATCGACGAGCGTAAGGCGCAAGGTATTGGACACGGCGCCGATCAGCCCAGCTGCCGCGGCCATCTTTACCGGGCTGTTGAACATCACCGAGAAGCCGAATACGCCAACGAAGCTCATCACCACGCGCAGGAGCGTAAGGGCAAGCGGCGAAAGGCCGAGCGGAGCAAAATCATCCGGTGCCAGCCCCACACACTCGGCAACCATCCAGCCCACAAGGGTCGCCATCACAATAATCGACACGGCATACGAAAGACGCTCAATGCCGCTTCGCATATCGAGCTTAGCGATGTCGAGGCCTGCCGTAATGAGGGGAAAGCCGGGAATCACAAAGAGCATGGCGCCGATATAGCCTTCTTGGTGCGACATTGCCCCCGGTACGACCTGGCCAAGGCCGAGCAATGCCAGCAGATACGAAACGCAAGCGAGCGCAACGCCAATCGTCAGCGCGCTAAACTGGCCAAGACCCTGCTTGAGAATATGAGAGCGAGCAAAGTTGCCAACACCAGCGCCTACGAATGCGCAGGCCATCTCGATAGGGCCGCCGCCGAGCAAAAAGACGAAGGCGCCGCAAGCACAAGCTGCCGCAAGGCCCTGTTGCCAGGGAGAGTAATCGGGTTTTGAACTCTCAACGGTCTTGAGCATCTCGTGGTATTCGTGCACGGTAAACCGGCGCCCATACGTCTCGATTTCCTTTAGGAAGCTCTCCATCATCCAAATGCGATGGGTATTGACTCCCGTTGTGGGCAGGCTGACAACCTCGTTAAAGCAGTGGCCATCTTCGATGCAGGTGCACTCAAACGACAGAAGACTTAAGTCAACGTGGACGGTGACACCGAGTACGGCGGCAACGCGATTCATGGTATCGCGTACACGCCAGGCACCCGTTCCGCTCGCGAGCATAAGCATACCGGTGCGGCAGATGATGGATGACTTATCGGTGAGCGGCGCATCGACGGCAAGCTCATCGCCTGCCGTCACGATCTGGTGCCAGTCTGTTTTCATATGGAGTGCGCCGGCACGAACACCGTGGTGCATGGGGGCTCTCGAAAGCAGCGAGTCAAGGCGCGAAGACTGTGGGGGCTCCGTTGATTCGTCCTCAACCTCATCAGTCTCTTCATCGACCAGATCAAATGAGTCAAGCGATGCCGGCTCGCGACGATCGATTAGCTCCTCATCCTCATCGTCAAAGTAATTGAACTGATCGAGCATGTCCTCTTCGATTGCACGCTCGCTTGCGTCGTCCATATAGACGCTCCCTTCCTACCGACTAACCCCCATCCTAGGCAGCAACGGCTAAAGGAAACATAAAAGAGACGGCTGCCATGCGAGCCATGTGCTCAATAGCCGTTGGGTAGTCGTTTAAGAACGTCCCCAATGACTATTGACGGCCAAGGCAACGCCGATGTATTGGCGACGTCAGCGAGCGGGTCGCATTTGAGACAAGGTGACGTGAAACGAAAGGGCGCTGACCTTCTGGTCGCGCCCTTGAAGTTGAGCGTCAGATTGTCCAAATGCGGCCCGCGCAGCGTCGAGCCGTTACGCGGTTCGTAGAACCGCGTAACTAGTTAGTACATCTTTGCGCCGGCGGGGATGGAAGCGTCGAGCTGGATCAGATTGAGACGCTCCTCGCCCTCCTCCTCGTGGATAGCGCTGATGAGCATGCCGCAGCTGGGAATGCCCATCATCTTGCGCGGAGGCAGGTTGGTGATAGCGAGCAAGGTCTTGCCGACCAGGTCCTCGGGCTCATAATAACCGTGAATGCCGGAGAGGATGGTACGATCGGTGCCGGTGCCGTCGTCGAGCGTAAAGTTCAGCAGCTTCTTGGACTTCTTGACGGCCTCGCACGCCTTGACCTTCACAGCGCGGAAATCGCTCTTGGAGAAGGTATCAAAGTCGACGAACTCCTCAAACAGCGGCTCGACGGCAATCTTGGAATAATCAACCGTGGGCTTGAGCGGCTTGACGAACGGGCTCGCGGTGTTGCCGGCCTCGGCAGCCTTGGCGGCAGCGGCACCGGACTGGAAACCCTTCTCGGGCTTCATGTGCGGGAACAGCAGCACGTCGCGGATGGAAGCCTGGTTGGTGAGCAGCATGACCACGCGATCGATACCGATGCCGATGCCGCCCGCAGGAGGCATACCGTACTCGAGGGCGCGCACGTAATCCTCGTCGTACTCCATGGCCTCGTCGTCGCCGCCAGCCTTCTCGGCCATCTGGGCGGCAAAGCGCTCGGCCTGGTCGACCGGGTCGTTGAGCTCGGAGAACGCGTTGGCGTACTCGTGACCGGCGATAACCAGCTCAAAGCGGTGCGTCAGGCGCGGGTCGTCCTCAAAGCGCTTGGCAAGCGGGCTGACCTCGATGGGGTAATCGCACACGAACGTGGGGTTGACGATGGTGTCCTCGCCCAGCTCATCGTAGATCTCGGCGATAATCTTGCCGGCGGTCCACTCGGGCTTAATCTCCAGGCCCTTCTCGCGCGCAGCAGCAGCAAGCTCCTCGACCGGCGTATCGATGGTGACCTGTTTGCCGAGCACGTCGGAGACGATGTCGGTCATGGGACGGCTGGCCCACTCACCAGAAAGGTCGATGGTCTGACCCTGGTACTCGATGACCTCGGGGTTGCCGATGGCCTTGTTAGCCGCCTTAATGACACCCTGGGCGAGCGCCTTCATGCCCTCGAGGTCGGAGAAGGCACGATAGGCCTCCATCGTGGTGAACTCGGGGTTGTGGGTAAGGTCCATGCCCTCGTTACGGAAGATACGGCCGATCTCGAACACGCGCTCAAAACCGCCGACGATGCAGCGCTTGAGGTGCAGCTCGGTAGCAATGCGCAGGTAGCACTCCTGATCGAGCGCGTTGAAGTGCGTGATGAACGGCTTAGCCGTAGCGCCGCCCTGGATGGTCTGCAGGATGGGGGTCTCGACCTCCATGTAGCCGTCGGACTCCATAAAGCGACGGAAGGTGGAGAGAATCTGCGAACGCTTACGGAACGTCTCGCGAACGTCGTCGTTGGCGATCAGGTCAACATAGCGCTGGCGATAGCGGGTCTCCTTATCGGAAAGACCGTGGAACTTCTCGGGCAGCGGACGAACGGCCTTGGCAAGCAGGGTCGCGCTCTTAGGGGCAACGGAAAGCTGGCCGCGCTGGGTGCGCACAACCACGCCGGTCACGCCCAGGATGTCGCCAAGGTCGAGGGACTTGAGCGTATTCCAGGCAGCCTCGTCCATGTCGTTGATGCGGCAGAACAGCTGAATCTCGGCAGTCGCATCGCGTACGACGATGAACATGATCTTGCCCTGACCGCGCTTGGCGACCACACGGCCGCCGATCTTCACGACGTCCTCGGTGTCCTCGCCATCGGCAAGCTCGGCGTACTTAGCCTCGATATCGGCAACGTAGTCCTCAAGCTCAGAGTGCTCGGGATAGGGGTTCTGGCCCGCCTCGAACAGGGCGGCGCGCTTGGCCAGGCGGGTGGCGCGCTCGTCGTTGAGCGTCGATGCCTGATCTGCGGCGTTCTGGTTCTCTGCCATAAGTTAGCTCCTCAAACTAAAACGCTCCCCAGGATTCGGTCCCAGGGAGCGAAAACATACCTTTACGCGGGACCGTGGTCTAGCGTGCAATCTTGGCGATGGTGTAGACGCGAGTCTTGCCGGAAGGCGTAACGACCTCGACGGAGTCGCCCTCGCCGTGACCGATGATGGCGTGGCCGACCGGAGACTCGTTGGAAATCTTGTGCTCGAGCGAGTTGGTCTCGGTGGTACCGACAAGCGTGACTTCCATGACCTCACCGTTGGGATCAATCAGAGAAACGGTGGAACCGATGGAGACGGTCAGATCGCCCGTGGTGGCAGCAACCTGAGCGTTGGCGAGGATGGCCTGGATCTCGGCAATACGAGCGGCGTTCTGGGCCTGCTTGTCCTTAGCGGCGTCGTACTCGGAGTTCTCCGAAAGGTCGCCGAACGCGCGGGCTTCCTTGATGTCCTCGACGATCTCCTTGGCGTAATCGCCCTCACGCCAAGCGAGCTCCTCGACGAGCTTCTGGCGGCCCTCAGCGGTCAGTACGATCTGGCTTGCGTCCATACGGATATCTCCCCAACTCTGATCAAACAATCAACTGTCAACAAAACGAAAAAGACCGGCTAGCCTGCGGGCAAGCCGGTCAGGTGCTCACCCCAAAGGGATGGGACTACTCTGCGTCCGCGTCGCTGTCCTCTGCCTGCTTCTTCTTGGCAGCAGCGAGCTTGGCCTCGAGCTCAGCGATCTCCTTGTCCTCCTCGGACTGCTCGACCACGACCTCCTCGGCCTGCTTGGTCTCGGCCTTATCGTCGCCCTCCATACCCTCACGGATATTCTTGACGGTAGAGCCGAGGGACTTGCCGAGCTTCGGCAGGTTCTTGGGCCCGAAGATAATCAGGACAACGACGAGAATAATGATGAGCTCAGGAGCCCTCAGTCCAAACATGTAGACCTCCACAATACAGCGAGACAAGCTCGAATGAGTATACCGCGGGTATCGCGGTATCACAACAATAGCTAAAAAAAGGGACCGCAAGAAGCGGTCCCTCCTCATGCTCTGGTCGGGTTGACTGGATTTGAACCAGCGACCCCTGCGTCCCGAACGCAGTGCTCTACCAAACTGAGCCACAACCCGTTAGCTCGACTATAGTAACAAAGATTTTCGCCGCGTGCTAGATAAATTTTTATTTCTTTGGCGCTTCAATGCGAACCGTGTCGGAAACGAGCTCCGTTGCATAAGCCCACCAGCCGTTTTGTTGAGCCGTCGCCGCAAGATTGGCTGCCGTGGCGGCGCTATCGCAGAGAGCAAACGAGCAGGCACCCGAACCGCACACGTTTGTGGCAATGGTACCGTCCTGTGAACGAAGCCAGTCGAGCACCGTTTGAATCCGCGGCTCCATCTGCGCGGAAATGACACCCAGGTTGTTGTGGACGAGCGCGTAGGCCGCCTCTGCGTCTCCCGAGCGAAGGGCAGATGCGATCGCTCCGGGCTTGTCCGCAGGCGCTGGGGTCTCGTCAAAACGTCGATAGGCTTCAATTGTTGAAACGCTTGCCTCGCGCGGCTTAACCAGCACGACGGGTGTCGCGGGAAGTGCGGGGTACTCGGTTGCCAGCACGTCTCCCCCACCCACGTAAAATGCAGGGCTGGCATGCAAAAAGAAGGGAACGTCGGCGCCAATGCCGCGCGCGATGTTGTCCAGCGCGGGATCGGCACGGTCGATACCCCACAGCTCTGCCAAGGCGACAATGACCGCCGCGGCATCCGTCGAAGGACCGCCCAGGCCGGCACACAACGGGATGCACTTCTCGATCGTGATGCAGACGTTGGCTTCACGACCATAATGCTCGGCCATAGCGAGCGCAGCACGATACGCCGTATTCTTTTGCATGGGAAAGTCGGATGTCGGAATCGTCTGGACGGTCAGCGCCTGTGCCGGCGTAACCGTCACGGTATCGACAAGACCGACGGCTGCCATCAGGGAATCGACCTTATGGTAGCCGCGGTCGTCACGCTCGGTATGAACCCCCAGATAGAGGTTGATCTTTGCCGGCGCGGAAAGGGTCAGGGACCAATCGGTCACCGCTAGTGCTCCTCGAGCTGATTGCCGAGCGGGGTAAAAATGTGCTCGCCGCTCTCGGGGTCGAACAGCTCGACCTGGCCGGTGAGAACATCAATATACTGGTAGGACTGACGCGACTTGCGGCCACGGCGCTCGTCGACCTCGACGATAAAGACTGCCGGATGGACGCTCTTGATGGTGCCCATGCGCTCGACGACGCGGGTGCGGCCCATGTTGGCCTTCACCTTAACGCGATCGCCCACCATATCGGTCAGCTTCTCGTGGATGTCGTCGACGTGATTGACTTCCATCTCTTCCATGAACAGGGCCTCCAGAAGATGCAATTCAAAAAGGGGATAATACCCCTAAGATAGACAAAACTCTAATACTATAGCACCCTGCTGCCGCCATACGCAAGTAGCTAAATAAACCCCGTCCCAAATACGTACCAGACGACAACCTCGCATGACCAGTTGTTACGCGGTTTGGTAAAACCGCGTAACCTAAAGACTATCGGTGTCCAAGACGATGGTGAATGGGCCGTCGTTGACCAAGTCGACTTTCATATCGGCGCCAAAGATGCCGTGCGCCACGTGTTCGACATCTTGACGAACGAGCGTCAGGAAGTACTCGTAGAGCTCGTTGGCAACATCGGGGGCGCCTGCATCGGTAAACGACGGACGGCGGCCGTGGCGGCAGTCGGCGAACAGCGTGAACTGTGACACCACGAGAACCTCGCCGTCGACATCGGCAAGTGCCAGGTTGGTCTTGCCGTTCTCGTCCTCGTTAATACGCAAGCCGCGGAGCTTGCCCCACAGCTTATCAGCCTCGGCGCGCGTGTCGCCGTGGCCCACGCCCAACAGCACCAGATAGCCGCGCCCAATTTTGCCCACGCACTCGCCGTCGACTGTCACGCCGGCATTGAGTACGCGCTGCACCACCGCACGCACGGCTTACTCCTCGCCCGTCAGTTTGGCGGATAGGTGCTCGAGCGCATGGAATCGATGGCTGATGGCGTTCTTCTCGTCCGCCGTGAGCTCGGCCATAGTCTTGCCCGGCGTATCGACCGGCAGGAACAGCGGGTCGTAGCCAAAGCCGTGATCGCCGCGACCCTCGTGCGCGATAACGCCCTCGCAGGCGCCCTCGCCATAGGTGACCAGGCCGTCCGTATCGATGAGCGCGACGACGCTCATAAAGCGCGCAGTGCGGTCCTCGTCGGCCACGCCCTCCAGATTCACGAGCAGCTTGGCGTTGTTGGCGGTATCGTCGCCGTGAACGCCCGCGTAGCGCGCGCTATACACACCGGGCTCACCGTCCAGTGCGTCGACGACCAGGCCCGAATCGTCGGCAATGGCCATGAGCCCCGTCTCCTCGACCGCAGCCTGCGCCTTGATGATGGCGTTCTCCAAAAACGTCGTGCCGTTTTCCTCGGGGTCCTCAAAATCGCCCAGCTGGCCGAGCGCCACAAAGCGCACCTCGGGCATGACCTTGCCCAAAATGGCCTCGATCTCGGTGAGCTTATGAGCGTTTCCGGTTGCCACGACGATGGTCGCCGCCGGGTCGAGGGTGTCGATGTCGATCTTCTCAAGTGCCATGAGTGGTCTCCTTGTCTCTATAGCAATGCCGCGCCGAGGGCGACGAGGGCCTCCGCCTCTCCCCTCTCAATCAACGGCAGTCTTATACTTCGACGTTTTCCCAGATAAAACCTGCCAAAATAAACCTGTCCCTTTTTGGCAGGTTAGGCGATGGCTTGGCGCTGAAGCTCGATGAGCTCGGCGATGCCTTTGTCGCCCAAGTCGAGCAGGGCGTTGAGGCGCTTACGGTCAAAGGGCGCCTGCTCGCCAGTGCCCTGGAGCTCGATCATCTCACCGGTGTCGGTGGCGACGAGGTTCATGTCGACTTCGGCATGGCTGTCCTCGGAATAATCGAGGTCAAGCAGCGTATTGCCGTCGACAACGCCCATGGAGATTGCAGCCACCTGGCCGGTAAGCGGGATGCGCTCGATCTTGCCCGCCTCGACCCACATGGCGAGGGCGTCGTGCAGCGCCACCCAGGCGCCGGTGATGCTCGCTGTACGCGTGCCGCCATCGGCCTGAATCACATCGCAGTCGACGGTGACGGTGTACTCGCCGAGCGCCTTCATGTTGACGACGGTACGCAGGCTGCGGCCAATGAGGCGCTCGATCTCCATGGAGCGACCCTTGCGGTTGGCGTGCTCGCGCTTGCAGCGCTTGCCGGTCGACGCCGGCAGCATGGCATACTCTGCGGTTACCCAGCCGGCCTTAGCTCCCTTTCGCCAGCCCGGCACGCCCTCCTCGATTGTGGCGGCGCACAACACGCGCGTGTCACCGAACTCGGCAAAACACGAGCCGTGGGCGTGCTTCATGACGCCACGGGTGAGCTTGACGGGGCGCAGTTCATTGGCGGCACGGCCGTTGGCGCGGTTGACCTGCATGTACTCCATAGAAATATCCTTTCGGCAGAAGAAGAGGGCAAGTCTTTGGACGGTAACCCTACATCTATTTCAGTTCGTCGATATCAATATGTTCGATGCTCTTGAGCGGCTGGCCAAAGATAAAGCTACCCGCCACCGCAAACTCGGCAATGTTATCGGCCGTCGTCGCAAAGCGATGCTGAGGCTCGGCAGCGTCGCCCGCCAGCTGCTCGCGGCGCGTGAGGATATCGGTCAGCTCGCGCGTAGTCTCCTCGGCGGAACTCACCACACGCACCCCGGGCCCCAGCGCATGGCGAATAGGCCCCACGAGCAGCGGAAAGTGCGTACAGCCGAGCACCACGGTATCGATTCCGCGATCGCGCAGCGGCTCAACCGTTGCGCCGACCAGCGCTCGCACGGCTGGCGTATCGAAGATGTCCTCGTTCTCGAGCCACTGCTCTTGCAGATGCGCGCCCGAGGCGAGCTCGTGTTCGACAACCTCGACAAAGCTCGAGGCAGGACAACCGTATACATCGACGCCGGCATCTAGATCCTGAATGGCGCGCGTGTAGGCGCCCGAGCGAATGGTGAGGTTGGTGGCGAGCACGCCCACGCGACGCGAACGGGTGCTGTTGATTGCCGCACGGGCACCCGGCGCGATCACGCCGATCACGGGAACGTCGAGCACCTGCTGGGCCAGACGCAAGGCCGCAGCTGTCGCCGTGTTGCAGGCGATGACCATAATCTTGACGTCGTGCTTCGACAGCCAACGGCCCGCCTGCAACGCAAACGAGCGCACCTCATCCTCGGTGCGCGTGCCGTAGGGACAGCGTTTGGTGTCGCCGAAGTAGTAGACGGACTCGTGCGGCAGCGCCGTCGCGATGGCACGTGCAACCGTCAGACCGCCCAAACCAGAATCGAACACGCCAATCGGGCGCGTGTCGCCTGCCGGATTCTCGATATCGGACATTACCTCACCAGATTCTCTCTCGAAAAGATATGGCTCAGCGCGATAGGACCGCGCTACGAACGAGCCGCGACCAGCAGCTCGGCCGTTGCCACCCAGCCGTCGACAATCTTGCCGCGTGTGACGTAGGCGTTATCGCAAGCGTCCAGGAACTCGGGCGCGCCGGCGCTCGTCAGGCCATTCTCGACCAGGCAGAACGTGCCCACGTGATCGGCCATGTAGAAGTCGGACTCGGAATCGCCGAGCGCGAGCGTCTCCTCGCGCTCGATCCCCAGGTGCTCGCAGAAGCGCGCGATGGCAACGCCCTTGTTGAGGCCGGCGGGATTGATGTTAAACGCGCGACCGTCCTCGACGCGATCGAGCTCGAGCGTCGTCGGCTTGGACAGATGCGTCAGGTGACCGTTACAGGCCCACACCAGGCCGCAGCCGGCCTCGTCCAGGATGGCCTGGACCTCATTGTCGGGCACATCGCCGCGCATGCCGACGGTGACCTCGCGGTACTTGTAGCCGGTCGACATGTCGTTGTGATACTCGATCTTGTGCGGCCAGCGGGCAAGAATCTTCTCGCACACGCCGGTCTGCTCGATCACCTGGTGCGGAGTAAGGCCGCAGGCGGGGTCGTAAGGCATGTCGCCAGTCAGATACTCCCAATCGTTGGCTTTGAGGTCGTACATGACCAGGCCGCCCATCTCACCAATGTAGGAGTTGAGGCCGAGCACGCGCGCGTCCTCGTGGATCATGGTACGGTTGCGGCCCGAGGTGGGAACCACCTGAATGCCAGCGCGAGCGAGCGCCACGACGGCCTCGACGAGTTTGGTCGAGGGGTTGCCGTCGTTGTCGCGCAGCACGCACGAGCCGGGCGCGAGCATCGTGGCATCCAGGTCGGTAAAGACGTACTTGACCTTGGCCAAGCGCTCGCGCATCTCGCCCGAAAGCTCGGCAACGGTCGGCAAGGTGTTGTGGGACATGGTTACTCCGTTTACGTAGAAGGGTTTGGACTTGGACGGCATGTTTTGATTGAGGGAACACGCTTATGGCGACAGCGCACTCAGGGCGCCGCCGCCATCATGGTTCATTAGTCAAACTGGGTAACATCGATCAGGCGATTGGCCAGCGAAAGGTCGCTCTCGATGGGCACGAACTCGTCGCCCACGTGCATGAGCTCCTCGTCACCCTTTGCCAGCAGCAAGACAATGGTGGGGGCATCGGGGTTGACGTACTCCTCGCGCGCCGCCTTGAACGCCGCATGCACAGCGGCTTCACGGTCGAGGATGATCTCGTTCGGCGTATCGTCGGGAACATGCTCGGCAAGCTCGCGACAGACCTTCATCGGGTCCTCGTGAGCCGGGTCCTCGTTGGCAAAAATCATCAGGTCGGAATATGGTGCGGCCTCGCGCGGAAGCTGCTCGCGGCGCTCCTGCGCCTTGCCGCCGGCAGCACCAAACACTGCAATGACTGGACTAGTGGGAAACGCGTGCTTGACCGACGAGAAAAGCGAACGGAACGAAAGCTGGTTGTGAGCGTAGTCAACAACACAAATCACGCGGCCATCCTTCGACTCCACGACCTCCATGCGGCCCGGCACACGAAGCTTGGAGAGGCCCTTCTTGATAGCCTCGATACCGATGCCGATCTCGTGCGCAGCGGCGATAGCGACCAGCGCGTTTTCCACGTTAAAGTTGCCCGCGATGCCCAGCAGGACCTTCTCCCCCGCCTCGGACTCGTCGGCACACAGGCCATGCAGGTTAAACTCAATGTTAAAGCCGACCACGCGGACATCGCTTGCCCACAGGCTTGCCTCGGGATGCTCGACGCCAACGGTCACCAAGCGCTCGGCCGTCGACGCTGCCTCCAGCACACGGTCAACCTCTTCGGTGCCCAGATTCACCACGGCGGTCTTTGCCTGGTCAAAGATCCTGAGTTTGCTCTCAAAATAATCCTCAAACGTGGGGTGTTCGATCGGTGAGATGTGGTCACGGCCGATGTTGAGGAAGCACGCCACGTCAAACGGCAGATTCTCGACGCGTTGGTACTTGAGTGCCTGGCTCGAGACCTCCATGACCATGGACTGGCGACCGGACGTGCGGCAGTTGGCGATATGGCGCCAGACCTCGGGGGCCTCGGGCGTAGTATTGGTGCTCTCGTAGCACTCGATACCATCGTCGGTACTCACCGAGCCGATCATGCCGCAGGACTCGCCCGCCGCTTTGATAATCGACTGGAGCATAAAAGCGGCCGTGGTCTTTCCCTTGGTGCCGGTGATGCCCACGATCTTGACGTCGTGGTCGGGACGGTCGTAGACCTCCGGCGGCAACAGGGCCATGGCCGTGCGGACGCTGTCCACGACCAGCATCGCCGCGCCGTTCTCCTTCGCCAGCGGCTCCAGAGACTCGACCAGCGACTCCTCGCACACAAATGCGACGGCGCCCGCATCGAGCGCCATACTCAAAAACGCGGGCTTAAAGGCAGCGCCTTTGCAAAAGAACACGTCACCTGCCGAGACCGCGCGCGAATCAAACGAGCAGCCGGTCACGGCACGCTCGTCAACCTGCTCTGATGCGCGCAGCTCGCCGCACACATCGAGAAGCTTGGCAAGCGTATCGACCGTGGTCACGGTCGCGGAATCCGAATGGTGCATCTTTCGCCTTTCTCAGCCATTTGGCAGGGACGGTTTTTATAGTAACTGAAACGCACCCACGCAAAAACGGCTCCCGGAGGAGCCGTTACGCGCAGGCGTTCGTAAGCCGAGGCTAGGCAGCCTGAACAGCGGGCTGGTCCTCGTCGATAAAGAAGCGCTTGTACCACACCAGGAACACGAGCGGCGTATAGATCTTGCGCTGGAAATCGCCCTTGCCCGCAAAGTGCAGATCGAGCAGGTGCATGAGCTCGTCGGTATCGAAGAACTCGCTTGCCCACGGCGCGGTGAAGTACTCCTTGACATAGTCGTACCACTTTTGCTCGCGCAGCCAGTAGACAATCGGCACCGGGAAGCCCACCTTGGGACGGGTGGCCCACTCATCGGGCAGCGACTTGTTGGCAGCGTGGCGGAGTACCTGTTTGTTGCCGTTCTCGTTGATGCGGTAGCGGTCGGGAATGTGCTCGGCGAACTCCATGACTTTGCGGTCCAGGAAGGGCACGCGCAGCTCCAGCGAGTGCGCCATGCACATCTTGTCGGCCTTGAGCAGAATGTCGCCCGGGAGCCACATGTTCATGTCCAGGTACTGCTTCTTGACCAGCTCGGGCTGACCCTTCACGCGCGCATAGATGGGAGCGGCAAGCTCGAAGGCGCCATCGCCGGTGTTGTACTCGGGCTTGAGCACGCCGTCGACCTCGCGCTCCGGCCATACCAGAGCCTGTCCCAGGAACGACTTCTCGGGAATCTCGGCACCCTTGACCAGGAAGTTATGTCCCTTGAAGTACGGCATATGCAGCGCCAGGTTACCGAGCGCGCGACGGATGGGCAGCGGCACCATCTTTTTGTACTTGCGGACTGGGACCGTGTCCTCGTAGTAGGCGTAGCCGCCAAAGAGCTCGTCGGCGCCTTCGCCCGAAAGCACGACGGTGACGTCCTTGCGGGCCATCTCGGCCAAGAACCACAGCGGCACGGAAGACAGGTTGGACTGCGGCTCGTCCATGTGATACTGGATGTCCTCGAGCGCACCGAAGAACTCGTCGGCGGTTATCATCTTGCGGACATTCTCGACGCCGAGCTTGTCAGAAAGTTCCTTGGCGTAGTTGGTCTCGTTGAAGTTCTTGTAGTCAAAGCCCACCGAGAAGGTCTTGTCGGGCATGAGGCAAGCGGCGATGTAGCTGGAGTCGACGCCGCCGGAGAGGAACGACGCGACCTTAACGTCGGCGATGCGATGGGCCTCGACGCTCTCGTGCACGACCTCGTCCAGCTCGTCGACGTACTCCTCGAACGGCTTCTCGACGGCAGAGTAATCGCAATCCCAGTAGCGCTCGATGTTCATCTTGCCGGTCGGGATGTCTACGGTAAAGTAATGCGCCGGCGGCAGCTTGTAGACCCCCTCGAAGAAGGTCTCCTCGGTTGCCGAATACTGCAGCGTCATGTACGGACGCAGGGCCTTTTTGTTGACCGCCTTGTGGAAGTGCGGGTAGTCTAGGAAGCTCTTGATCTCGGAACCAAAGAGCACGCCCGGAGCGCCGTCGCCCGCATCGGCCATGGGATAGTAGTAGAGCGGCTTGATGCCAAAGATATCACGGGCGCCAAAAAGCTTGTTCTTCTTCTTGTCCCAGATGACGAAGGCGTACATACCGCGCAAGCGATCGAGTACTGCCTCGCCCCACTCCTCGTAGCCGTGCAGAAGGCTCTCGGTGTCGGCGCCGCAGTGGAACTTGTAGCCCTTGGCCTCGAGCTCGGAACGGAGTTCTTGGAAGTTGTAGATCTCGCCGTTGAAGACAATGACGACGCTACCGTCCTCGTTGGCCATAGGTTGGGCGCCAGCCTCGGTCAGGTCGAGGATCGACAAGCGGCGGAAGCCGAGGGCAACGCGGCCGTCGATAAACTGACCGCCCATGTCGGGACCGCGATGGACGATGCGGTCCATCATCTTGGTGAGCACCTCGGATTGGTTATCCGTCCCACCGACAAAACCGACAAAACCGCACATATACTATCCCCTCTGCTGTTGCTGGGCATCAAATCGAATCAGTAGCTTTTGAGTATACCCGAGGGCGTAAAGAGGGGCGGAATGTTCAGGCAATCTCAACTGAATCAGCTCCGCTGTGACACGCGTCGGTTACCTTTAATGGATATGAGGTGAATGAGGCGATTGTTTTGCTATACTCTCTCCGCACGGGCGATTGGCGCAACGGTTAGCGCAGGTGCTTTACACGCACAAGGCTGGGGGTTCGAATCCCTCATCGCCCACCATTGAATTGGAAACGGTCCTCGCAAGTGGACCGTTTTTGTTTGGGCCCAGCGCATGGGATTCGAACCCGAAAGGGTGCGGAGCTGAGGAAACGCGAAGCGTTTTCCAGCGCAGCACGCGAGGGCCGTAGGCCCGAAGCGAGAGCGGACGGCGTCAGCCGCACGCGACATCCCTCATCGCCCACCACTGAATTGTTAGGCCTCCAGCGATGGAGGCCTTTCTTTTTTTCAGGCCCAACGCATGGGATTCGAACCCACCAGCACGTCTGTCACAAAGGCCGTGGCCAGAAAATGGCAAAAATGAGTACTGCCACCTTGCTTACAACATATCAAAAGATAGTATTTGCTTAAGTTACGCAACATATGTCCATTATAAGGACTAACAATTGGATCAAAATCGTACATTCATCGCCATTTCGGCGGTAGCGCGCAGAGATGTGGTGTAAGAGGCGGGGCATGCCCCGCCTCCGCCCTTTCTTGAA